>NZ_JAVDWK010000005.1:0-352741 GCF_031457335.1 Arthrobacter sp. BE255
GTAACTGCCCACACCGCTTACCAAACAACCGTTCAGGAACCCCTGGCCGCCTAACCAACAACAACGAGAACTGTCTCAAAAACTTGACGAGCGCAATCTGTTGTGGGGGAAGGTGAGAGAGGGTTGGCCCAAAAGCTGCAGGAAGTGAGAGAGGGTTGGCCCAAAAGCTGCAGGAAGTGAGAGAGGGTCGGCCGAAAATGTGCAGGAAGTGAGAGAGGATCGGGGGATTTTCTGACCGATCGGACGGCTCAGAAAAGAGTTGGGTTTCCTAACCGGTATTGCTTAGGAAACATCGCTTTATCTTATGTGACTGCAGGCTCATACTGATGAATAAGACCCCTTCAGAACCCACGGAAAGAACGAGTTGCAGCCATGACCAACATTGCTATGGAGCCAGGCGTGAATGCCGGATCCGCGCCCCGCACAGCTGACGTTGACGTGCCCCAGGCCCGTGCCCTGGCGGCCGAAACCATCGGGCTGGTGCGCCGCTGGCTGACGGAGGCTTCGAAGGTTCCCGTGGACGCTTCGGCCGAGCAGCTCGCCGGCGTGCTGAAGGATCCGAACGGCCTGGACTTCACCGTCGGCTTCGTGGACGGCGTCGTCCGCCCCGAGGACCTGAACGTGGCCGCCCGCAACCTCGCGGCCCTCGCGCCGAAGGTCCCGGCGTTCCTGCCCTGGTACATGCGCAGCGCTGTCCAGCTCGGCGGTGCCATGGCGCCGGTCCTGCCGCAGGTGGTCATCCCGATCGCCCGCAAGGTGCTCCGCGAAATGGTGGGCCACCTGATCGTGGACGCCACCGACGCCAAGCTGGGCCCGGCCATCGCCAAGATCCGCAAGGACGGCGTCAAGCTCAACGTCAACCTCCTCGGCGAGGCAGTCCTCGGCGAGCACGAGGCCTCCCGCCGGCTCGAGGGAACCCACACGCTGCTGGCCCGCCCGGACGTGGATTACGTCTCCATCAAGGTCTCCTCCACCGTGGCCCCGCACTCGCCGTGGGCCTTCGACGAGGCGGTGGAGCACGTCGTCGAGAAGCTCACCCCGCTCTTCACCCGCGCCGCATCCTTCGCAACCAAGGGAAGCAAGGCCAAGTTCATCAACCTGGACATGGAGGAATACAAGGACCTGGACATGACCATCGCGGTCTTCACCAGGATCCTGGACAAGCCCGAGTTCAAGAACCTCGAGGCCGGCATCGTGCTGCAGGCCTACCTCCCGGACGCCCTCTCCGCCATGATCCGGCTCCAGGACTGGGCCGCGAAGCGCCGCGCCAACGGCGGCGCCGCCATCAAGGTCCGCGTGGTCAAGGGCGCCAACCTGCCCATGGAACAGGTCGAATCCTCGCTGCACGACTGGCCGCTCGCCACCTGGGGCACCAAGCAGGATTCGGACACCAACTACAAGCGCGTCATCAACTACTCCCTGCACCCGGACCGGATCAACAACATCCGCATCGGCGTGGCCGGCCACAACCTCTTCGACATCGCCTTCGCCTGGCTCCTGGCCAAGCAGCGCGGCGTGGAATCAGGCATCGAATTCGAGATGCTGCTGGGCATGGCGCAGGGCCAGGCCGAAGCCGTCAAGAAGGACGTCGGCTCGCTCCTGCTCTACACCCCGGTGGTGCACCCGGCCGAGTTCGACGTCGCCATCGCCTACCTGATCCGCCGCCTCGAAGAAGGCGCCAGCCAGGACAACTTCATGTCCGCCGTCTTTGAGCTCAGCGAAAACGAGGTCCTCTTCGAACGCGAGAAGCAGCGCTTCCTCGCCTCCCTGGACAGGCTCGACGACGCCGTGCCGCCGGCCAACCGCCAGCAGAACCGCAGCCTCCCGCCGCAGCCCCTGCCGCACGATTCGTTCAAGGACACCCCTGACACCGACCCGTCGCTGCCCGCCAACCGCATCTGGGGCCGCGCGATCCTGGACCGTATCCCGTCCTCCACCCTGGGCAACGCCGCCGTCGAAGCCGCCACCATCACGGACGCGGACACCCTCAACACGGTCATCGCCACCGCCGTCGAAAAGGGCAAGGCGTGGGGCGCACTGTCCGGCGACGAGCGCGCGGAGATCCTGCACCGCGCCGGCGACGTCCTGGAGGCCCGCCGCGCCGACCTCCTGGAGGTCATGGCCAGCGAAACCGGCAAGACCATCGACCAGGGCGACCCCGAGGTCAGCGAAGCCGTGGACTTTGCCCACTACTACGCCGAATCCGCCCGCAAGCTGGAAAAGGTCGACGGCGCCACGTTCGTGCCTGCCAGGCTCACCGTCGTGACCCCGCCATGGAACTTCCCGGTCGCCATCCCGGCCGGCTCCACCCTCGCGGCACTCGCCGCCGGCTCCGCCGTCGTCATCAAGCCCGCAAAGCAGGCCCGCCGCAGCGGTGCCGTGATGATCGAGGCACTGTGGGAAGCAGGCGTCCCGAAGGATGTGCTGACCATGGTGCAGCTCGGCGAGCGTGAGCTCGGCCAGCAGCTGATCTCCCACCCCGCCGTGGACCGTGTGATCCTGACCGGCGGCTACGAAACCGCCGAGCTGTTCCGTTCCTTCCGCAAGGACCTGCCGCTCCTGGCAGAGACCAGCGGCAAGAACGCCATCATCGTCACCCCCAGCGCGGACCTGGACCTGGCCGCCAAGGACGTGGCCTACTCCGCCTTCGGCCATGCCGGCCAGAAGTGCTCCGCAGCCTCACTGGTGATCCTCGTGGGCTCCGTGGCCAAGTCCAAGCGGTTCCACAACCAGCTGGTCGACGCCGTCACCTCCCTGAAGGTGGGCTACCCGCAGGACCCCACCAGCCAGATGGGCCCCATCATCGAGCCCGCCAACGGCAAGCTCCTGAACGCGCTCACCACCCTCGGCGAAGGCGAAAGCTGGGCCGTTGAACCGCGCAAGCTGGACGGGACCGGCCGGCTCTGGAGCCCGGGGGTGCGCCACGGCGTCCGCCGCGGATCCTACTTCCACCTCACCGAATTCTTCGGACCGGTCCTGGGCGTGATGACGGCTGAGACCCTTGAAGAAGCCATCGCCATCCAGAACCAGATCGAGTACGGCCTCACCGCCGGCCTGCACTCCCTGAACCCGGACGAGCTTGGCATCTGGCTGGACTCCATCCAGGCCGGCAACCTGTACGTCAACCGCGGCATCACCGGCGCCATTGTGCAGCGCCAGCCGTTCGGCGGCTGGAAGAAATCGGCCGTGGGCGCGGGCACCAAGGCCGGCGGACCCAACTACCTGGCCGGCCTCGGCGACTGGGTCGGTGCCGAAGCCACGGCCACGGCCACCGTCACCAACGCCGTCGTCCGCCGAGTCCTCGACGCGGCCGCAGGCTCCCTGCAGCCGGCCGAACTGGAGTCCCTGCAGCGGGCGCTGGGCTCCGACGCCCAGGCCTGGGCCGACGAATTCGGCACAGCCAAGGACGTTTCCGGCCTGAGCGCTGAGCGGAACATCTTCCGCTACCGTGCGCTGCCGGTCACTGTACGTCTCTCCGAAGGCGCCCTGCTGGCCCACCTGGCGCGGACCGTGGGCGCCGGCGTCCTGGCGGGCTCGGCACTGACGGTGTCCACCGCCGTCGAACTTCCCGCCCGGCTGCGCTCCGTGCTCACCGGCCTGGACATCACCGTCGCGGTGGAGTCCGACGCCGGCTGGCTGGCTTCGGCGGCACGCCTCGCCGCTGCGGGCAAGCTCTCCGGTGCGCGGATCCGCCTGATCGGCGGCGACGCCACCGCCCTGGCGGAGGCCACCGGCGGCCGCCCGGACCTGGCGATCTACGCCCACCCGGTCACCGAGGCCGGACGCGTGGAGCTGCTGCCGTTCCTGCACGAGCAGGCCATCAGCATCACCGCCCACCGCTTCGGCACCCCGAACCACCTCTCCGATGCACTGATCTAGGACGCCCCGGATCCAGGGCACCCGAACTCCCGGACAGACGAAAGGCCCGGCAGCCACCTTGAGGGTGGCCGCCGGGCCTTTCGCTGTAGTAGGGGGTCGGCTGCGTGTAGTGCGAGCCCTAAGACCTCGGAAGTTAGCCCAGGTACCAGCCTGGGGGAGTCCACGACGCGGGAACGCTGTGGGCGGAGAACTGTTCGCAACGGGTGCAGGTGTAGGCGACTTCGCCCAGTGTCCTGACCGCCCCGTCACGCCGGTAAACCGGAGGAATGTACGACTCCAGATAGATGAATTCGTCCGTGCCGCAGTTGTCACAGGTGGGCTTGCCGACGTACTCGGACTCGGCTGTGGGCATTCCTGCCCCAAAATGGGAATGGTGTGAGACCTGTGGCCGTGCGGTGTGCGGACGTGGAGGTGCTGAGTGGAGATGGGAGTTACTGGCTGTCTTCATTGGCTGCCTATCCCGAGCGCGACCGGCCCATGGGTTGCAGGCGCGCGCTCGTTGTGTCAAAACCGGCCTCTGCTTGACCCATGGGAATCCAGCATAGGCGATGCGGGCTTCGGCATCAATGGTTTTGGCGAAGGCACAGCCCCGACGCTCCGGATGGCGGAGGCGCCGGGACGCCCTAGGCCGACTTTTTCAGGGTCCTTCCGACGATGGCCTGGGTCAGGGCATCGATGACTTCGGCATTGGCCAGCGGGTTGCGGATCAGGGTGAAATCAACGTCGCCCACCGGCGGGAGGTCGAAGCGCCGGGTGATGATTTTCAGGTCTTCCGGGACCAGCGACGACGGCATCACCGCGACGCCGATGCCGGCCCTGACCGCGGCCAGCACGCCGCTGATCTGCCGGGTGGTGCACGTGATCCGCCAGGTCCGGCCGTGGGATTCCAGGGCGTCGATGGCCAGTTTCCGGCTGAGGCTGGGGGATGGGTAGGCGATCAGTGGCACCGGATTTCCGGGCTCCAGCGACGTCTGCTCCAGTCCCACCCAGGAGAAGGAATCATGCTGGACCACCGTGCCGTCCTTGGCTCCGGCCACCCACTTCACGAAAACCAGGTCCAGCTGGCCGGCGTTGAGCCTTTTGTACAGTTGGTCGCTCTGGCCGACGGTGAGTTCGAGGTTGATCTGGGGGTAGATCTGGCGGAACTCGCGCAGGATCCGGGGTAGGCCCGTGATGGCGAGGTCGTCCGCGGTGCCAAAACGCAGCCGGCCGCGCATGGCGGAGCCGGAGAAGTAGCGCGAGGCGGCATCGTGGGCGGAGAGGATGGTGCGGGCGAACCCGGCCATGGCATCCCCGTTGTCTGTCAGCCGGACGTCGCGGGTGTCCCTCGTGACCAGGACGCGCTTGGCGGCCGCTTCCAGTTTCCGCACGTGCTGGCTGACGGTGGGCTGCGCGAGCCCCAGCCGTTCGGCCGCCTTGGTGAAACTGAGCGTTTCCGCCACGGCCAGGAACGAGCGGAGCTGGGCGGGTTCGAACACGGAAGGCTCCTTTTGGCTGGCTGGTGTGGGCCGCCTGAAGCCGGCCCGGGACGGGACTATTACGTTCCGCAATGCGAGTTATAGACACAATAACCCTACATAATCATGCCCGGTCAGCCTAGCGTTAAGGGCATCCCATCCCGCCCGTTTACTTGAGGACACCCCTGTGGCACCCCCACCGCCATCGTCGGCAACCGTCAGCCAGCCCGTCATCGACTCCGCCAGTTCCGAAACCCAGCCCATCGCCGTCGTCAGCGAACGGCTGCCCTGGAAGCACACGTTCATCTCCCTGAAGGTCCCCAACTTCCGTATCTTCGCCATCGGCCATTTTGTGGCGGTGATCGCCGTCTGGATGCAGCGGATTGCCCAGGACTGGATGGTCCTGGAACTGTCCGGCTCGGTGACCGCTGTGGGCATCACCGTGGCGCTGCAGTTCATGCCCTCGCTCCTCCTGGGCCCGTGGGGCGGCATGATGGCGGACCGGTTCGCCAAGCGGAAGATCCTTATTCTCTGCCAGTGCATGGCCGGGGTCCTCGCTGCGGCGCTCGCCGTCCTGGCCCTCAGCGGCGCGGTGCAGGTCTGGCACGTCTACGTGATCGCCCTGGTGCTGGGCCTGGTCACCGTGCTGGACCAGCCCGCCCGGCAGGTGTTCGTCAATGAGCTGGTGGGACCGAAGTATCTCCGGAACGCCATCAGCGTTAACTCCACCACCTTCCAGCTGGGCGGGCTGATCGGCCCCGCGCTCGCCGGCCTGATGCTCACCGCGGTTGGCGCCGGCTGGGCCTTCGCCGCGAATGCGCTGGCCTGCTGCTCCACGGTGGCCATGCTGCTGCTCCTGCGGAAGGACCAGCTGTTCGTCAGCACCCCGGCCCCCAAGAAAAAGGGCATGCTGCGGGAGGGGCTGCAGTACGCCCTGAGCAAGCCGACCATCTACTGGCCATGGCTGATGGCCGGATTCATCGCGGTCTTCGCCATGAGCCTGCCGGTGCTGCTGGCAGCCTTCGCGGACCACGTGTTCGACGTCGGCGCAGGCGGCTACGGCCTGCTGAACGCCCTGGTGGCGCTGGGCGCACTCTGCGGTGCCGTCGCGTCGACCCGGCGCCGGCAGCTGCGGCTCCGCTCGGTGGTGTTCTGCGCCGGAATGTACGGCCTGATGCTGTGCCTGGCCGCACTGGCGCCGTCCATGCTGTGGTTCAGCGTGGTGATGGTCCTGTCCGGCTTCTGGTGCCTGATGTTCCTCACCGGATCGAACCAGCTGGTCCAGATCAACTCCAACATGGGCATCCGCGGCCGCGTCATGAGCCTGTACATCATGGTGCTGATCGGCGGCCAGGCCATCGGCGGCCCCATGCTCGGCTGGATCGCCGAACACCTGGACCCGCACGTTGCGCTGCTCGTCTCCGGCGGGGTTCCGGCGCTCGCGGCCCTGACAGTCGGCGTCGTCCTTGCCCGCAAGGGTGCGCTGAAGCTCAGGGTGGACCTGAAGGACCGCCGCCACCCGGTGCGGATCGTTAACCGGCCGGCGGCAGCCTAGTTAAAGCGGAAATCCCGGGCTTGTCCGCGGAGCTGACCATACAAGGCCAGGATCCGCGAACAGGCCCGGGATTCGTGAACTGCCTAAACGGCCAGGTGCGGGTACTCCGCCTGGCGCTGCTGGAACTCCAGTACATCCTTGTTCAGGACCACTCCGTCGCGGATTTCGATGGCCCGGGAGATGGTTTCGTTCGCGTCCCACTCTTCCGGGCCGCCGATGACCGTCTCCAGGAATGGCAGCACGGCCTGGCTGATCTCCCAGCTGGAGGAATTCCAGAGGTAGGACGGGCTGTGGTCCACCGCGTAGTAGTTGATGTGGTCGCCAATGGTGAACATCGGCTCGGCGAACGTGGTGGACCGCGCCCAGCTGAAGCCCATGCCCTCGTCGCAGGACACGTCAACGATCAGGCTTCCGGGGCTGAACGCCGCCAGGTCCTCGGTCCGCAGGTAGGTGAGCGGATTGTTCGGATCCTGCAGCGTGCAGTTGACCACGATGTCGCTTTCGGCCAGGAACGGTGCCAGCGGAACCCGGCCCCGCTCGGTGATGACCTGGCTCAGGAAGGGGGCTTCGGCGTCGTGATCAAACTGCACGATGTTGACCGAGTGGATCGGGGCGCCCACCGCGGCGACACCGCGGTTGGTCAGCACCTGGACATCGTGGATGCCGTGGGCGTTCAGCGCGGTCACCGCGCCGCGGGCGGTGGCGCCGAAGCCGATCACGACGGCGCTGAGGCGCCGCCCGTAGTCGCCTGTTGAGCCGGTCAGCGAGAGGGCGTGCAGGACCGAGCAGTACCCGGCGAGCTCGTTGTTCTTGTGGAACACGTGCAGGCCAAAACCGCCGTCGCTGGCCCAGTGGTTCATGGCCTCGAACGCAATCAGCGTGAGCTTTTTGTCGATGGCCAGCTGCGTGATGGCGCGGTCCTGGACACAGTGCGGCCAGCCCCAGAGGACCTGGCCGTCGCGCAGTTCGGCGAGGTCTTCCGGCTGCGGTTTGGGCAGGAGTACGACGTCGGCCTCCGCCAGCAGCGCTTCCTTGGTGGCCATTTTCCCCACAAGGGTGGAGAGGTGGTCATCCGAGATGCCGAAGCGCTCGCCGTAGCCCTGCTCCAGGATGATGCGTTCGCGCACTTCCGGGGCGATGCGCTCGAAGTGCAGGGGATGGATGGGAAGGCGGCGCTCGTCCGGTTTCCGTGTGGACGCCAGGACTCCCAGGCTCAGCTGGGTCTGTCTGCCACTCACTTCTTTTTGGCGGCCTTGCTGGACGTGATGTCCAGGGAGCTTGCCGGCGCTGCGGCTGCCCGCTTGTCGGCGCGCTTTTCCTTGATGGACTTGCCGGCTTTTTTGGATGCTGCTTGACGCGGGGACTTGTCAGCCATGTTTGCTCCTGTAGCGGAACCGAAGAGGTTCCTGACTTCTGACGATACACCGCAGCACCTAACGGGCCGTGGGCCGCGGCGGGACGGAGCCGGCGGGCACCGTTGGGCGCGGCGGTGATTGTGCGGGCAGGTTCCCGGTGTGAAAATGACGCTCTGGGCACTGCGCCGGGCAGGCCTTTGCGGAGTCACGGGAACAGCACCATGGGAACCATCGAGATCCACAGCACCATCCTGATCCCCTGCGGACGGCCGGAAGTCTACGCGTTCTGCGTCGACGCGCAGGCGCGTTCCGCGGTGCCGGGCCAGGAGGACCTGGTGCCGCGTTTTAGCGATCTGGTGCCGGACCGGTCCTGGACGGAGCACCTGGAGGGCCGTACCGAAACCATCACGTGCTCCTACGTGGTGTATCCGGTGGCGGACAGCACGCGCATGACAGTCACGGCGCATTACGTTCCGAAGGGGCTCGGGCGGATGTTTTCCGGGGCAAAGGAGGGCGCCTGCCGGAAACAGGAGGCGGCCCGGCTGGCGGCGCTTAAGAAGGCGCTGGAGCGCCAGGTGAGGCTGGGGAAGAAAGGTTAGAGCCGGCGTCGTGCGCGGTATCCGGGTGCTGCGGGGAAGTGGAGCGGCTGACGGGAATCGAACCCGCGTATCAAGCTTGGGAAGCTAGCGCTCTACCATTGAGCTACAGCCGCAGTGCCCCGATTTGGGCGGGGCAGAACTTAGCTTAGCGCAGTTGTGCCGCCCCGCCGTCACCAGCGCCATAGGGCTTGCATCGTGTCTGCGGCGGCGGCCAGCGTCATCCAGTAACTCTTCAATAACGTACCCGTCCGTAGCTAGGTGCGGGGCGAAACGACTGACTACTCTGAACCGGATAGCCGCGGTGTCATGGGGGGAGACGGGCTATCTCGGAGGTAGACGTCAAACAAAGGATTCCCATGGCATTCGCAGAGCACGAGGTACTCATCCGTCGTGACGCGATGGCTGTTTACACCTTCCTGGTTGACGGGCTGAATCTTCCGCAATGGCGGGACGGGATCCGGAGCATCGGCCTGGCCGCCGGAGCCGCCGGAACCAAGGGCGCCGTGTACCGGCAGACGCTGGCAGGCCGGTCCGGGCGGCCTGTTGCCGGGGACTTCGAAATCACACAGGCCCGGCCGGGAGCAGAAATACAGTTCCAGGTCATCGCCGGGCCGGCCAGGCCGGCGGGCGGGTATTACCTCAGCACGGAGCCCGACGGAACCAGGGTCAGGTTCGCCCTCGAGTTCCAGCCGAAGGGGATCAAAGGCCTGCTGAACACGGTGGCCCAGCGGACCATGAAGGCCGAAGTGGCCCAGCTGGAGCGGCTCAAGAACGTCCTGGAACTCCAGCCGGCCACTTAAGGTACGTGCCGCCGTCGGGCTTTATTGTCCTCCTGAGTCGTGGACCGCCGTGGGGCCCGCTTCGCCTGCCCTACTGTGCGAGGCGCTGGCCGGACCAGCTTCCCGCAATGTTCGACGGCGACGCGAGGCTTCCGGCGGTCAGGTCCCAGTACTGCACCACATCATTGGCCCGGCGCAGGGCGACGCCGGTGGAGTTCAGGCCCGTGACATCCTTCAGCGGCCGGATTGCTGTGACATCCTGCCAGCCCGTGGCCACGGTGGCCCGGGCTTCTGCCCGCGGGGCGGGGGTCCCGGCGCCGCGGTAGAGCAGGACGGCGCCGGTGCCCTGGAGGGCCAGGAGGTCCTGGAATCCGTCAGCATCGTAATCCACCATGGCCAGCCTGCCGGCGGTGACGCCGCTGGCCATCAGGGTGCGTGCTGACAGGTCGGCCAAGCCCTTGTTCGGGTACAGGTAGACGTATCCGGCGCTGTCCATGGCCACGATCTGGGGCAGCCGGTTGTTGGCGCACCAGCCTCCGACGGCGAGCGTCATGCCGGCCCAGCCACTCTGTCCAAGGGTGAAGGCAGCGCCGAAGCCGCCGCCTTCGATTCCGGGATGCAGTGTGAGCCTGCCGTCTGCCCACTGCGTCAGGAGATCGTAGGCGCCGTCCCGTTGCCAGTCAGTGATGAAGACTTCCTTGGCGGTACCGAATCCGGATCCGATCTGTCTTGCGCTCCCGAAGGTCCTGTTGCCGGTGGAGGGACGGTTGATCAGTTGGCCGGACGCGTTGATGCTGACAAGGTCGGCCGGGCCAGTGATGGCTGCGTTGGTGAGATCCAGGGTGGGTGGCATGTGCTTGACGGAGGCATCACAGGCGCTTGGCGTCGGCGGAGGCAGTTCCGGGCTCCCGCCCGGGGACGTAGTGGTTCCCGCCGGCAGCGTGGTGTAGCCGAAGAAGTTGACGACGCCCCAGAGGGTGTAGCGGTTGGGGGTGGTCTGCCAGTTGCCGTCGGTGTACGTGATGCCGGCACCCATCACGTTGAAGCGCGGATCGAGGAGCATGGCGTTGTGGCCCGGTGAGCTCTTCCACCACTCCACCAGTTGCGCCGCATCCCTGTCCCAGCGGACCGCGATGACCTCCCCGGCGCCGTTGTTGGGGTTGAGCGCACGCGGATCGGTCCAGAAGCTCGCGCGGTGTTCGATGACCTCCCGCGTGGCGATGTTGTTGGACCATTCCTGGGCCATGCCCGCCACGGTGGCGTGATACTTCACCGCGGCCAGGCCTTTGGATGCCCGGTATTCATTGATCCGGGTGAACACCGTCAGGATGGCTGCCGTGTTGCTGTCCGGCACAAGAGCCTCCGGATCCGGAACTGCTGTTGCCGCCTCGCTGTAGGGTGAGGCCGGGGGCGAGGGCTGGGCCAGTTCGGCGTCCGGAGCCCACAGCGGCGGTATGGAAGCGGGCTCGGGCGCTACGGGCTCTGCGGGTGCGGCCGCAGCCGTGGTTCCCGCCGTC
Source organism: Arthrobacter sp. BE255 (assembly GCF_031457335.1). Taxonomy (NCBI): domain Bacteria; kingdom Bacillati; phylum Actinomycetota; class Actinomycetes; order Micrococcales; family Micrococcaceae; genus Arthrobacter; species Arthrobacter sp. BE255. The sequence continues at coordinate 11,142 of NZ_JAVDWK010000005.1, forward strand.
GCCGGAGCGGTCAGCGTCTCGGCCGTGGCGGCCGTGCCCGCTTCGCCTGCGGGGGAGGCCGGGCGTATGCCCGGTTCCACGGCTGGGGCGAGCCCCGCACCGGTGCCGCTGTCCGGCAGGCGCGCTCCGCCGTCGTCCGCCCACGACGCCGGACCCAGTGCCACAGCCCGGGGGCCCGCGGCGCCTGCCGCCTGGCCGGGAGGCTCTGGGACGGAATCCGCCAGGTTGCCGGCGCCCGGGGACGCCAGCGCCACGACGCAGAACAGGGCAACAATCGCAGGCGATGCAAATTTTCTCAAGACTATCCCCAGCTCATTCGGACCAACCGGGAGACCATCCGGCGGCTGTCATTCTGAGGCAACATTAGACCCGGCGCACGGCGGTAACAATGGATGCGGTATTTTGGGAGGCGTGCTGATCTCTGACCGCGATATTCGTGCCGAAATAGACTCCCAACGGATTGTCCTTGAACCGTACGATTCCGCGATGGTCCAGCCGTCCTCGGTGGACGTACGGATCGACCGCTTCTTCCGGCTGTTCGACAACCACAAATACGCGCACATCGACCCCGCGGAAGAGCAGCCCGAGCTGACCCGCCTGGTGGAAGTAGAGACCGGGGAACCGTTCATCCTGCACCCTGGCGAGTTCGTGCTCGGTTCCACCTACGAGACCGTCACCCTGCCCGATGACATCGCTGCGCGCCTCGAAGGAAAGTCGTCCCTGGGCCGGCTGGGCCTGCTGACCCACTCCACCGCCGGGTTCATCGATCCCGGATTCTCCGGCCACGTGACCCTGGAGCTGTCCAACATGGCCACGCTGCCCATCAAGCTGTGGCCGGGCATGAAGATCGGCCAGCTGTGCTTCTTCCGGCTGACCTCCGCCGCCGAACATCCGTACGGCTCCGGCGAATACGGCAACCGCTACCAGGGCCAGCGCGGCCCCACGGCCAGCCGCAGCCACCTGAACTTCCACCGCACAGAGATTTAGTCCCGCCGAGAGGTGAGGTGGCGGGGTGCAGGGCAGGCGTGTGTTGCCGGGCGGGCGCGCTGCAGCCTACGCCTGCGCGGGCACCCGGGCCGGGCGGCTGAAAGCCTTCAGGGCCGGTTCGACGTACCGGGCGGCGAGCGGTCCCATGATGGCCATGAGCAGCACGTAGGCGGTGGCCAGCGCGGCGAGCTCGTCCGGGACCACGCCAGAGGCAACGGCCAGGCCGGCGATGACGATGGAGAATTCGCCGCGGGCTATCAGCGCCGCACCTGCGCGGAAACGTCCGGGACGGGCGATTCCGGCCCGCTTGGCCGCCCAGATGCCGGTAACCATCTTGGTGGCGGCGGTGATGACGGCCAGGACCAGGGCCCAGCCCAGGACCGGCGGAATGGACGTCGGATCGGTGTTCAGGCCGAAAGCCACAAAGAAGATGGCTGCGAACAGGTCGCGCAGCGGCTCAAGGATGCGGGTGGCGTTGTGGGCCGTGGCGCCCGAAATGGCGATGCCGAGCATGAACGCCCCCACCGCCGCCGAGACCTGCATGGCCGAAGCCACGCCGGCTACCAGCAACGCCGCGCCCAGCAGGTTCAGCAGGAACACTTCGGAGTTCTCGCTGTGGACGGCCTGGGACACACGGTGGCCGTGCCGCAGCGCCACCATCAGGACCAGGGTGACCACAGCCAGGGAAATGCCCACAGTGGTCAGCCCGCCGAGGAAGCTGACGCCGGCGAGGGTGGCGGTCAGGATGGGCAGGTAGACGGCCATGGCCAGGTCTTCGAACACCAGGATTGACAGCACCACCGGCGTTTCACGGTTACCGATCCGGCCCAAATCAGTGATGACCTTGGCAGCGATGCCGGAGGACGAGATGTACGTGACGCCGCCCATCACCATCGCGCCCACCGTGCCCCAGCCCAGCAGCAGCGCCAGTGCCGCACCCGGCAGGAAGTTCAGCACGAGGTCAAGAACACCGGCCTGCCAGGACCTGCGCAGACCGGTGAAGAGCTCGGCAGCCGTATATTCCAATCCGAGCATAAGCAGCAGCAGGATGACGCCGATCTCACCCGAGAGGTGGGCGAATTCCTGCATGCCTTCAAGCTTGACCACCCCGCCCGCGCCGAAGGCGAGACCGCCCACAAGATATAGCGGGATGGGGGACATTCCGATCCGTCCGGCCAGCCTGGCCAGCAGGCCAAGGCAGAACACAACGGCCCCCAGTTCAATGAGGGTCAGGGCCAGCGGGTCCATGTCGGCTATCCGTTGCGGAGGATATCGGCCGCGTTGTCGAGGCCTTCTTGCGTACCGACGGCAATGAGCAGATCACCGGAGTGGAGTACGACGTCGGGACCCGGCGACGGGAGCACCTCGCCTTCACGCATGATCGCCACGATGGAGACACCACAGCGGGTGCGGATGCACGCCTTGCCCATCGGCTGGTTCTGGAACGGGGAATCCGGAGCGATGGAGAACTGCCGGGTCACGATGCCGGGGATCTCCTTGTGCTCTTCCGTCAGCTTCATGGCCAGGTGCTGGCCGCCCAGGAGGTTGCCCAGGGTGGCGGCTTCGTCCCCGGTCAGGGGAATGGAGGCCTGGCACGTGTCGGGATCATCCCAGGTGGAGACGATCAGCTCCGTCTGGCCTTCCCGCAGCTCCACGACGCCGATGCGGCGCCCTGAAGCGGTCATAAAATCCTTCCGCCGGCCGAGGCCGGGGAGGTCCGTCTCATCCACGTTCATAGCTCCAGCCTAATCCGCGCGCGGCCGTTTGGGGCGTCCGCCGCACAAGACGCGGACGCGGGGCCTCAAGTGTACGTTCGCGCCGTTTGCGGGCGGGGACGTGCGCGGACGCGGGGCCCCAAGTGTACGTTCGCGCTGGTTGGATGGCGGTTCGGCTAGGCGGCGGGGACGACGGCGATGGCGGCCTTGTCCGGCGACTTGACCGGCAGGAGGACCAGCAGGCCGGCGAGCAGCACCACCATGATGCCCAGGATGCCCCAGCGCTGCGCCTCGCCCTGTGCCACGAGGGGGGTGGCCAACGCGATGCAGAGGGTGAACAGCGACGGCGCCAGGAAGCTGACCGCGCGGCCAGTGGTGGCGTACAGGCCAAAGAGCTCACCGGATTCGCCGTCCGGAGCGAGCCGCGCCAGGTAGGCCCGCGATGAGGACTGGGCCGGGCCCACGAACAGGCACAGAAACAGCCCGAAGACCCAGAATGTGGTGCTGCCGGCCCAATGCGTGCCAAAGAAGACGTAGTCCCCGTTGCCCAGGGCCAGGATGGCCGTCCCTGCGATCAGCAGGCCCACCAGTGAACCGATGATCACGGCCTTGGGCCCCACCCGGTCGTCCAGGAAGCCGCCGATCACGGCACCCACGGCCGCCACCACGTTGCCGAAGATCGCGAAGAAGATGACCTGCGACAGCTCAAACCCGAACGTGCCGGCCGCGATAATCCCGCCGAAGGTAAACACGGCGGCCAGCCCGTCCCGGAAGACCGCGCTCGCCAGCAGGAAATAGATGGTGTGCGGACTGGTGGCGTAGATAGCCTTGATCCGGCGGATCAGCAGGCCGTACGAGGCGAGGAAGCCCAGGGACCTGGCCCGCCGGGGCCGCGGGAGTTCCGGCACCGCGAACAGGACCGGCAGCGCGAAGATGAAGAACCACAGGGCGGAGAACACGGCCACCAGGCGGATGTTGAGGCTGTCCTCTTTGGACGCGCCGAACCAGTCGAAGCTCGGCTGGACGAACAGCTGCAGGACCACCAGGAGCGCCACGATGCCGCCGAGGTACCCCATGGCCCAGCCGAAGCCGCTGACTTTGCCGATGTTCGCCGGCGTGGAGATCTGCGCGAGCATGGCGTTGTAGTTGACGCCGGCAAACTCGAAGAACACGTTGCCCAGCGCTATCAGCGACACGCCCAGCAGCAGGAACTCCGGCCGCGGGAACACAAAGAAGCACAGGGCAGTCAGGACGGCGACGGCGGCCGTGTTGACTCCCAGCCACAACTTGCGCCGCCCGCCCGCATCCGACCGTTGCCCGGTCACGGGGGCCAGCAGGGCGATGGCCAAGCCGGCTACGGCCAGTGCACCGCCCAGGACAGCGGAGGCCTGGTCCTCGCCGCCGAAGGCGTTGGATGTCAGGTACACAGTGAATACGAACGTGGTCATCACCGCATTAAAAGCGGCCGATCCCCAGTCCCAGGAGGCCCACGCCAGGACGCGGCCCTTGCTGGTTGAGTGGCTTCCGGCTTCGAGTTCCGATGAAGGCTGCATGGCCTCGGGAGCGCTGGCGGTGTTCATAGGCTGAATGGTATCCGCCCGTGGCGAACAACCGGCGGAGCATACCCCGGACACCCGCCGAACCCGGGCCGTCCCCGCAGGGCGCGGCAGGAGTGCCTGTTGCATCTTGATAAACTGTGGCCACTGAAATCTTACGAATGACCGCCTGCTCTTACTTTTGACAATCGAATCCCTGACGTTGCGGAGATACCAGTGATCACAGTTCTTGCCGTGCACTTTACGGTGGCTGCTGTGGCGCCGTTTCTGTTCAGGGCCTGGGGGCGGAATGCGTTCTACGCACTGGCTGCCGTCCCCGCGCTTTCATTCCTCTGGCTGGTCCTGCAGCACGGGGCGGTCTATTCGGAGTCCGGCTTTGTCAGCGAGGTTTTCCCCTGGATTCCGGGGCTCAAGCTGGAGTTTGCGTTCCGGCTGGATGCCCTTGCCTGGGTGATGTCGCTCCTGGTGCTGGGTGTCGGCGCCCTCGTGCTGGTCTACTGTGCGCGCTATTTCAAGAAAAAGGACCAGGACCTCGGCGGCTTCGGCGCCCAGCTCCTGGCGTTCGCCGGGGCCATGTTCGGCCTGGTGGTGGCGGACGACCTTCTCCTGCTGTTCATCTTCTGGGAACTCACCACCATCCTGTCCTATCTGCTGATTGGCTTCGCCCGCACCCGCCTCGCGGCCCGCCGCTCCGCGCTGCAGGCACTGATGGTCACCACTGCGGGCGGACTGGCCATGCTGGTGGGCCTCATCATGCTCGGCTACAGCGCCGGGACGTACCGGATCTCGGCGATCCTGGCACAGGCTCCCGAGCTGGCAGCCGGACCCGCCGGCGCAACGGTGGCCGCCGCCGTCGTCCTCATCCTGGTGGGTGCCATCACCAAATCCGCGCTGGTCCCCTTCCACTTCTGGCTCCCCGGGGCGATGGCGGCACCCACCCCGGTCAGCGCCTACCTGCACGCCGCAGCGATGGTGAAGGCCGGCATCTATCTGGTGGCACGGCTGGCGCCGGGCTTCGCTGAGACCGCGTACTGGCAGCCCGTTGTGCTGGGGCTCGGACTGGCCACCATGCTGGTGGGCGGGTACCGGGCGCTGCGCCAGACCGACATCAAGCTGATCCTCGCCTACGGCACCGTCAGCCAGCTGGGCTTCCTCAGCATGGCGGTGGGCCTGGGTACGCCGGACGCCGCGCTCGCCGGACTCGCGATGCTCCTGGCGCACGGCCTGTTCAAGGCAACGCTGTTCCTGGTGGTGGGCATCATCGACCACCAGTCCGGGACCCGTGACGTCCGGAAGCTGTCCGGAGTGTTCACGTCGTCCCGCGCCCTGGGAATCGTCGCCGGCATCGGCGCCGCCTCCATGGCCGGCGTCCCGCTGCTGGCAGGTTTCGTGGCCAAGGAATCGGTGCTCGAGGCCTTTGTGCACCACGCGCAGAGCGGCCCGTGGGGCATGCTGGTGCTCGCGGGCATCGTCCTGGGCTCCATCCTGACGTTCGCCTACAGCGCCCGCTTTATGTGGGGCGCCTTCGCCTCCAAACCGGGAGTCGACCGGACCCCGTTCAAGGTGGTCCGGCCGTCGTTCCTCGCCGCTCCCGCCCTGCTCAGCCTCCTCACCATCGTGTACGGGCTGTGGCCGGCACCCGTGGATGAATGGATCCAGCCGTACGCCGCACTGTTCGCCTCCACCGCGCCCGACGCCGGAACACCGGCCGCGCAGGCCGGCCACCTCGCGCTGTGGCACGGTTTCACCCCGGCCCTGGGCCTGACGGCGCTGACCTTTGCCCTGGGCCTGGCGATGTACTTCGGCCGCACCCTCGTGGCGCGGGCGCAGGACCGTGTGCCGGGCTGGATCGACGCGGACCGGGCCTACCAGCACACCATCGGGGCGCTGGATGACACCGCTGTCTGGATCACCGGCCGCACGCAGCGAGGTTCGCTGTACTTCTACCTGGCAGTCATCCTCTCCGTGGCCTGCGTCCTTCCGCTCTCCACCATGCTGGTGTTCAACAAGCCGCTCCCGGACAACCTGTATTTCATCGACCCCAATTCGCCGCTGCAGCTGGTGGCGGCCGCGGGCATCGTGATCGGCGCCCTCGCCGCGGTCAAGGCCAACAAGCGGTTCCTCGCCGTGCTGATGGTGTCCGTCACGGGCTACGGCATCGCCCTGATGTTTGCCCTGCAGGGAGCGCCGGACCTGGCGCTGACCCAGATGCTGGTGGAAACCATCATCCTGGTGGCTTTTGTCCTCGCCATGCGCAGCCTGCCCGCCGAGCTCCGGGACCGCACCGGCGGCAAGTACCGGGTGGTGCGCGTCATCATCGGGCTGGGCTTCGGCGTCACCATGATCTTCGCCGCCATTTATGCCATGGGTTCCCGGATTGCCACGCCCGTCTCCCTTGAGTTCCCGCGCCTCGCCTACGAGGGCGGCGGCGGCCTGAACATCGTCAATGTGACCCTCGTGGATATCCGCGTCTGGGACACGTTTGGTGAAATTTCGGTCCTGGCGCTGGCCGCCACCGGCGTTGCCAGCCTGATCTTCGTCCGTGGACGCGGCGACCGGATCCAGGTGTCCTCCGAGGTTGCCGAGGGCACCGTGGGCCGGCACACCGGCGTCGACCCGGGTTCCCGTGACGCCGCCGCCCTGGCCATCAGCCGGAAGTTCGCCGCGTCGACCCGCGATGCCTGGATTGTGGCCGGCCGGACCCTGGCCCCGGAACGGCGTTCCATCATTTTCGAAGTGGTCACCAGGCTGATCTTCCACTCGATGATCATCTTCTCCCTGTACCTGCTGCTGGCGGGGCACAACCTGCCCGGCGGCGGTTTTGCCGGCGGGCTCACCGCCGGCCTGGCGTTGACCATCCGCTACCTCGCGGGCGGCCGCTTTGAACTGCGGGAGGCCACCCCCATCAGCGCCGGAACCCTCCTGGGCATCGGACTCGCGACGGCGGCGGCCTCCGGGGTGGTGCCGCTCCTGCTGGGCGGCCAGGTCTTCCAGACGGCCATCATCGAACTGTGGCTGCCGGTCTTCGGCGACATCAAGTTCGTCACGTCCACCATCTTCGACATCGGCGTCTACATCGTGGTGGTGGGCCTGGTACTGGACGTCCTCCGCAGCCTGGGCGCCGAGATCGACGAGAACTTCGAAGCGCAGGCCACGGCGCCTGCCGAGGAACAGGAACCCCAGGGTGTCCCTGCCGAAACCACAGCAAAGGGCCAAGCATGAGCGTCAACCTGACCCTCCTGGCCGTGATGGGGGCACTCTACGCATGCGGCATCTACCTGATCCTGGAACGCAGCCTCACGCGGGTGCTGCTGGGCCTGATGCTCCTCGCCAACGCCACCAACCTGCTGATCCTCGCCACGGGCGGGTACGCAGGGCTGGCGCCGTTCTACGCCAAGGACACCCCCGCCCAGGACTACAACGATCCCCTCCCGCAGGCGCTGATCCTTACCTCGATCGTCATCTCGTTCGCGGTGACGGCCTTTATGCTCGGCATCATCTACCGGACCTGGGTTTTGGCCCGACAGGATGAGATCCAGGACGACGTCGAAGACCGCCGCGTCGCCGAGACGCCCAGCTTCGACGCCGAGGACGACGCCGAAATACCCATGGAGACCTCCGAGTTTCCGCTGACCATGCTCGGCAGCGACGGGCGCTCCGTGTCCGACCACGGCACCGCGCCTGAGCACACCCCGGCCGGAAGCGGCGAGGAAACCGTCCAGGCCGGCGACACGAAGATCGCCGCCGTCGACGCCGCCGCGGAAGAGCAGCCCGGCTCACAGAACGTCACCCCAGGCCCAGAAGGAGGTGTGAAGTGAACATCGCAAGCTTTGCCCCGCTCGCCGTCGTACTTCCCATCCTGGGCGCGGCCCTGACCTTTGTGCTGATCCGGCACTCGCGGGCCCAGCGCACGGTCAGCATTGCGCTGCTCTCCCTCACCCTGGCGCTCGAATGCCTGCTCCTGGCGTCCGTCTGGGAGGGCGGAACCGCCGCGGTGAACATCGGCGGCTGGCTGCCGCCCTGGGGAATCGTGATGGTGGTGGACCAGTTCTCCTCCCTGATGCTGGTGGTCTCCTCCGCGGTCAGCCTCGCCGTGCTGGTGTACGCCACCGGGCAGGGCATGGCCGACGGCGACCGGGACGCCCCGGTGTCGATCTTCCACCCGACGTACCTGATCCTGGTGGCGGGCGTGTCCAATGCCTTCCTCTCCGGGGACCTCTTCAACCTGTACGTGGGGTTCGAGATCCTGCTGACGGCAAGCTACGTCCTGATGACGCTGGGCGGCACCGGCCCCCGCATCCGCGCCGGCGTCACGTACGTGGTGGTCTCCGTCGTCTCCTCGGTGCTGTTCCTCATCTCCATCGCCATGGTCTACGGCGCCACCGGAACGGTGAACATGGCAGACCTCGCGCTCAAGCTCGCGGACCTTGACCCGGGCACCAAGACCCTCCTGCACGTCATGCTGCTGGTGGCGTTCGGCATCAAGGCCGCCGTGTTCCCGCTGTCCTTCTGGCTCCCCGACTCCTACCCCACGGCACCCGCGCCGGTCACAGCGGTGTTCGCCGGCCTGCTCACCAAAGTGGGCGTCTACGCCATGGTCCGCACCGAGACGCTCCTGTTCCCCGGCGACTCCCTCAACACGCCCTTGATGGTGGCGGCACTGCTCACCATGGTGGTGGGAATCCTCGGCGCCCTGGCCCAGAACGACATCAAACGTCTCCTCTCCTTCACCCTTGTCAGCCACATCGGCTACATGGTGTTCGGCCTGGCCATGTCCTCGGTGGCCGGACTGGGCGCGGCCGTGTTCTACGTGGCCCACCACATCACCATCCAGACCAGCCTCTTCCTGGTCACCGGGCTCATCGAACGCCGCGGCGGCAGTTCGTCCGTGGACCGGCTGGCCGGCCTGGCCAAACTCTCGCCCCTGCTGGCGCTGCTGTTCTTCATCCCGGCCATGAACCTGGCGGGGATCCCGCCGTTCTCCGGGTTCCTCGGGAAAGTGGGCCTCATGCAGGCCGGGATTGAGCTCGGCACACCATTGGCCTACGCGCTGGTGATCGGCGGCGTCCTAACGAGCCTGCTCACCCTGCTGGCCGTCGCCAGGGTCTGGAACCGGGCGTTCTGGCGCAAGCCGTCCGACGCCGAACACCCCGACCCCGTGCTGCTCGCCCCGCGCGAGACTTCCGACACCGGCCGCCGCGGCGGCCGCAACAACGTCACGCTGCTGCCGCGGACCATGGTGGGCTCCACCCTCGGCCTGGTCCTGCTGGGCGTATCGCTGACGGTCTTCGCCGGGCCGCTGTTCAAAGTCTCGGACCAGGCCGCCCGGGACATGCTGGACCGGTCCTCCTACATCCAGGCAGTCCTCGGCGAAGAAACCGCCGTGCCCCTGATCCTGACGTCCGGAGGAGGCAAATGAGCCGCCGGCGCATCTCCCTTCGCCAGGAGCTGCCCCTCCTGGTCTGGCTGGTCATCGTCTGGGGCGCCCTGTGGCAGGACTTCAGCCCGGGCAACCTCCTGTTCGGCGCCATCCTGGCTGTAGCGGTGGCCCGGATGTTCTACCTTCCGCCCGTGGACCTGAGCGGCCGGTTCAACATCCGCCACGCCGTGCCCTTCGCGCTGGGATTCCTGGTCAAGGTGGTGGCGGCGAGCTTCCAGGTCATGTACCTGGCGGTGGTCCGCGGACCCGCGGTGACCAACGCCGTCGTCGCCGTTCCGTTGCGGAGCCACGAGGACCTGATGGTGACTGCCACCGGGCACGTCATCTCCCTGATCCCCGGGTCGCTGGTGGTGGAGGTGGACCGCTCAACATCCACCCTCTACCTCCACGGGCTCAATGTCAGCACGCCCGACGACGTGGAAAAGCTCCGCCGGGAAGTCAGGGACATCGAGGCCGGTCTGATCCGCATCATGGGCACCCGGCAGGAACTGGACGCAATCAGGCAGGAGGCCGCGGCATGATGCAGATTGTCCTGGCTGTCACGGCAGTCATTCTTTCGCTCGCCGCCGGGGGAGCCATCATCAGGATCGCGCGCGGTCCGTCTCTGCTGGACCGGGTCCTGGCCTCGGACGTCCTGCTGGCCATCCTGGGTGCAGCGCTGTGCATCGACATGGCCGTCAACAGGCACCTGAACAACCTCATGCTGCTGGTGGCGCTGTCCATCATCGGCTTTATCGGGTCGGTGACCGTGGCGCGCTTTGTGGCCGACCGGCGGGAGCAGCCCCATGAGTCCTGAGCCAACCGTCGTGGACACCGTCATTGACGCCGTATCCGCCGTCTTTATGGTCGTGGGGGCCCTGATGTCCCTGGCCGCGGCCGGGGGCCTGCTGCGCTTCCCGGACCTCCTGAGCAGGATGCACGCCGCCACCAAGCCGCAGGTCCTGGGACTGTTCCTGCTGCTGGCGTCCATCGGCCTGCAGATGCGGACGTGGTGGGTCTGGCCGGTGCTGCTGGTCGCCTGGATCTTCCAGCTGCTCACCGTGCCCGTGTCCGCGCACATGGTGGGCCGGGCCGGGTACCGCACCAAGCACCTGCACCGGGAGCTGCTCAGCTCCGATGAGCTGGAGGCCGTGGTACAGAAAGCCGCCGCCAAAGCGTCCCGGGAGGATGCTTCCGACGGCGGCCGGCCGGACTGACTGCAGCCCGGCTTCTGCTTGCGGCCTAGACGATGTCCTGGCTCTTCGCGAACCGGGTGATGGCACGCTGGGTGCCGCGGTTGGCGAGGACCTGGATGACGGCACTCACCGAAGCGGAGATCAGCGCGAACGTCAGTGCCGAGCGCAGCGTTGTGGGAACATCGTCCTTTCCGCCCTTCGGCGGCTTGTTGCCGGTGGTCTTTTCCCAGATCGCGTCTACGGCCTTGGTGCCGGCGAATCCGGCCAGCAGGCTGATGCCCGTGCCCAGCAGCTTGATGAATAAGTTCATTCCGGTGCCTCCTTGCGTCTCGAATTCAGGACTTCCCCTAGCCTAGCGGCATCGGCTGGCCCGGCCGACAGCGCCAGGGCCGCCCGGGGGCCACGCCACGGTCACCCCGTGGCTTGCCGCCTAGGGCGCCGGCACCAGGCCTTCCCAGGCCACCGTCCAGCCGGCCGGGAAACCCGGGGCGTGCCGGTCCGGCCCGCCGTCCCAGCCCGCCGCCATCAGGGCGACGGCGGCCAGCAGCCCGCCGTTTCCGGGCAGGTAGAGGGGGAGGGAATCCGTCTGCCGGTTGTGTCCGTTGGGCAGCGCAGTGTTCTTCCCGGCGCCTTGCAGGAGGGCGTCGATGGCGGTCTCCGGGTCGTCGAGCCGGGCTGCGGTCATGGCCATCACCGGGTAGTCCCAGCCCCAGGTGCTGTCCCAGTCCCAGTCGGCGAGGACGTCGGCGAGTGTGGCGCGCATGGTCTCCGGGTCGATGAGGTCTGTCTGCGGCAGCACCCCCAGCGCACACAGCATGGAGGGGTGGTCCGTGCGGATGGTGAAGGGCTCGACGTCGATCGCCGCGTAGACGCCGTTGACGGTCCGCGGCCGGACCATGCCGTCCGCAACGGCCTTCCAGTCCTCCCGCGGATCCAGGCCCAGGCGTTCGCGCCAGGCGTTGGCGGTGCGGAGGGCCCACTGCCAGTACGCCAGTTCGAAGGTGGGGTTGGTGACGGTGCCGCGGACGGACTCATAACTTTCCTGCGCCGGGATCAGTGGAGGCCCAAGCTCGAAGCCGCGGGCGGTGGGGTGCGCGAAGCTGGCCATGAACGTGGCCGTTTCGAAGACGATCTCCGCGAATTCCTCCAGCAGTTCCCGGGACGGCCCGGCCCGGTAGGCAAGCTCGGCCAGGTGGATGGGGTGCGGCTGCTGCCAGATCAGGAAGGTGCCGATCGGACTGGGGCTCTCGCGCCCGTCCGGGCCTACCTGCTTGGGCCAGCGGACGCCGTCGAACCCCTGCGCCTTGGCCGTCTGCCGGGCCGGTTCCAGGATGGTCCCGTACCAGCGGAGGCTGGGAAGCAGCAGTTCCGTCCGGTTCCAGTGCGCGAAATGCGCGGCGTGCCACCAGTGCATTTCCAGGTGGAAACGGCCGCGCCAGGAATTGCAGACCAGCCCTGTTTCCTGTGGTGGCAGCGAGCCGGCGCAGTTGATCGCGGTGAGGTACTGGGAGAGGACGATCCTGCGTTCGAGTTCCGTCGCGCGGGGGTCCGGTGTGCCGTTCAGCTCGACGGCGCCGCCGGACTGCCAGAATTTCGGCCAGTGGGCGCGGGAGGCCTCGACGACGGCGGTTCCGGAGTCCGGCCCGGGCAGCCCGCCGGTGCCGCGCAGGACGCAGTCGCCCTGGCCCGTGCTGGTGAACTGGACCGCCAGGTCCAGGACGTCCTGTCCGCCTGCCGGTCTTAGCATCAGTTCGTGCGGGCCCGGCTGGTCAAGGCGGAGGCACTGGCCGGACACCGTGACCTGGTACCCCGATCCATCCAGGCCGCGGTCCACGGTCCACAGCTGTTGGCCGGTCCCGGTGCCGGCGGGTCCCGCCAGCCTGGTGGTGTGGGCATCGGGCCGGTTCCAGTCCGCTGCGTCGTGCCAGGCGTCGGAACCGTAAGGAAAAGCGACGGTGACCACGAGGCCTTCTTGAAGGGCCGGGGACTCCACGACCAGGCCCACCTGGTCCCGGTCCGGATGGCAGGCGGTGGTGACCTTGACCGAGTGGCCCCGGAGGCTGAAGGTGCTGGTGACTGTCCCGGTCCAGAGATCCAGGGTCTGGGCGGGGTCGACGACGTCTGCCGGCACGAGCGGCCGCGCCCCGCCTGCCATCGGGTCCGGGTCCGCCCACGCAAACCCGATCCGGCCCAGGTCCAGGCGGTGCGGGTTGGCCCGGAGCCAGGTTTCAGCACGGGAGGACCCGGTTTCCTGCCCGTCCACGATGTCGCCCACCATATCCACGTAGGGGACCGGGCCGCGGGGGGAATCGTAGAGGACCGTGGAACCGGCCAGGCCGTAGTGCTCTGCCGCGGGAAGGGAGTGCCAGCCCCACTGGGACTGCGTGCCGAGCAGCGTCCCGGGCGGAAGTTCGCTGCGCGCGCCCACGGGGTACTCGGCCGGGAAGGTTTGCAGCCCTGTGAGGTCCACCGTGAAGCAGAACTCGCCGTTGCCCACGGACACAGGGCTGCGGGGGTCAAGGTTCCGCTGTTCCACGTTGTGGCGGCGGACCAGGGCTTCACGGTCGATGGTGTGCTGGCTGCGCATGGGCACGCCCTCCTGAGGCTGTCGGCTCCGGCTGCTGCTTCCACGGCTGTTTCCTCGGCGAGAAAACGCTTTCCGGAGCGATTCAATCTTTGTGGCATCCGGAGCAGGTGTCAACCGCCAGGTTCAGGACGGCCGGCTGCCGGCCAGGCTCACTCGGCGCGCATGGAACCCAGGATTTCGCGCAGGGCCTCCACCACGAGGTCGTGGTCCTGCTGCTGCGGCAGTCCCGAAACGGTGACGGTGGCCACCGCACCCACGCCGGCCACATACACCGGGAACGAACCGCCGTGCGGGGCGTAGGTGGTTTCGTCGAACCAGCCGTGGTCCTCAATCCGGCCGCCGTGCAGCCGGCCGCGGAGGCCCACCAGCAGCGACGGCACCTCATACCTGGCCGCGGTCCGCTGCTTGGCCCGGATCCAGTGCTCGTTGTCCGGGGTTGCGCCGTCCAGTGCCACATGGAAGAGCACCTGGTCGCCCTTGGTTATGTCGATCGCGATGGGAAGCCGGCGCGTCTTTCCCAACTCCACCAGGAGAAGCCCCAGGTTGAGGGAGTCGTCCTTGCTGAAATGCGGGAACTGCAGCTCGCTGATCTCGGCTTCGATCCGGCCGATCAGGGCCTCGAGCAGGCCCGCCGGCTGGGGCACGGTCGAATCGGGATTGAAGGCAGTCACAGTCGGGTTATTGGCAGTCATGGCCCACAATCTACCGCCCCTGCGGTGTAAACTGGACCACGCCCATCAGGGCAGATTATTCAACGACAGGGGAGCGCCGCCGTCGGGCATCACTGGCATTGCCAGGGAACCGCAGGTGGGCGCTGAGAGTGCGGGACAGCCGCAGACCCTCGAACCTGATCCGGCTAGTACCGGCGCAAGGGAGTCGAGTTCTCGAAGTGTGCGGCAGCCGGCATCCAGCCGGTCGCCGGGACACTTTCCCCTCCTGTTCCCCAGGAGGATCACATGAGTACTGCAGCAATCAAAAAGACCGGCAACACCTGGCGCATCGTGGACATCGTGGTGGCCGCCCTCATCGCCATCGCCGGCGGCGTGATCTTCTGGGCCTGGTCCCAGGGTGCCGCCGCTGTTTCGCCGCCCATGAACGCCGTCTACCCGCCGCTGACCGGCCTGATCGCCGGCGGCTGGATGATCCCGGCCGTGCTGGGCATGCTTGTCATCCGCAAGCCGGGCGCCGCCCTCTTCTGCGAAACGGTGGCCGCCATGGGTGAACTGATCATGGGCTCGCCATACGGCGCCTCCGTGCTGTTCTCCGGCTTCGTCCAGGGCCTCGGCGCCGAAATCATCTTCGCGGTCTTCGTTTACAAGAAGTTCAACCTGCCCGTATCGCTGCTGGCAGGCGCCGCTGCCGGACTCTTCTGCGGCCTGAACGACTCCTTCGCCCCCTGGGGCTGGAACATCGCCTACGCCGGCGGTGACAAGCTCGCGTACATCGTGTTCACGGCCATCTCCGGTGCGGTCATCGCCGGCGCCCTGTCCTGGATCGCCACCCGCGGCCTGGCCAGGACCGGCGTACTAAGCTCCTTCGCGTCCCGCAAGGCAGCGACGGAGCCTGTCTTCTCCTGATGCCCGCAGCTCACGACGGCGCCGCATCCGCCGCGGTGCGGCCCGCCGCCGTCACCGCCCGCGGCTGGGGCTGGCGACACGCCGGCCGGTCCCGGCCCGCGGTCCGCGCCCTGGACCTGGACATCCGGCCCGGGGAGCGGGTGCTCCTGCTTGGCCCTTCAGGCGCCGGCAAGTCCACGCTGCTGCATGCCCTCGCCGGGGTGCTGGGGGACATTAACGACGACGGCGAGGCCGGCGATTCCGACGAGTCCGGTTCACTGCTGATCGACGGCGCGTCCCCGCGTGAACGGCGCGGCCGCGCCGGGCTGATGCAGCAGGACCCCGAAACGCAGGTGGTTCTCTCCCGGGTGGGCGACGACGTCGCCTTCGGCGCCGAGAACCTCGCCGTGCCCCGCGACGAAATCTGGACGCGCGTGCACGAGGCGCTTGACGACGTCGGACTCTCCCACCTGCCGCTGGACCACCCGACGTCGGCCCTCTCCGGCGGGCAGAAGCAGCGCCTGGCGCTGGCCGGCATCCTGGCCATGAGGCCGGGCCTGATCCTGCTGGACGAGCCCACCGCCAACCTGGACCCCGCGGGCGTGCTGGAAGTCCGCGACGCCGTGGGCCGCTGCCTGGACAAGACCGGAGCCACGCTGGTTGTGGTGGAGCACCGGGTGTCCGTCTGGAAGGACCTGGTGGACAGGATCGTGGTGCTGCAGCCCGGCTCCGCGGCCGATCCCGCGGTGCTGCTCGACGGGCCGCCGGACCAGGTCCTCGCCGAGGCGCGCAACATGCTGATCGCCGCGGGTGTGTGGGTGCCGGGCTTTGTCCCCGCCACCCGCAGCCGGGTTTCCGGCGGCACCGGCGATCTCCTCCTGGCCGCCGAGGACCTGGCCGTTTCGCGTGAACGGCCCCGCCGCCGGCGCTTCAAAACCATCCCGCCGGTGCCTGTCCAGCAGGACATTTCGGCGCAGGTCCGGGCAGGGCAGGCCCTCACCATCACCGGGCCCAACGGCACCGGCAAGTCCACGTTTGCGCTGACCCTCGCCGGGCTGCTGGCTCCGGTCGGGGGCAATGTTTCGGCCACCGTGGATCTGAGCCGGGGGGCCGGCATCGACCCTTACAAGTGGAAGGCCGAGCAGCTGATTGCCCGCATTGGAACCGTCTTCCAGGAACCGGAGCACCAGTTTGTCACCGGCAACGTCCTGGACGAGCTGATGTTCGGGCCGCGCCATGTGGGCCACGGCGAGGAACGCGTGGATGAACTCCTGGAGCGGCTGCGGCTGACCGAGCTCGTGGACGCCAACCCGTACACACTCTCCGGCGGTGAGAAGCGGCGGCTGTCCGTGGCCACCGTGCTCGCCGCGCATCCGCAGGTTCTGGTCCTGGACGAGCCGACCTTCGGCCAGGACGCCAACACTTGGGCCGAGCTGGCCTCCTTCCTCTCCGAACTGCTTGACGCCGGCACCGCCGTGGTGTCCGTGACGCACGACGCCGAATTCAGTGCAGTCCTGGGCGGCGCCGAGCTCCGGCTCGGCACCACCGAGGCGGTGGCCCCATGAGGCAGGAACTGACCCTTGCGGGAAACCGGGCCCTGCTGACCCGGGCCAATCCGCTGAGCAAGTTCGCCGCCGTCGTTTTTATGACCGTGGTGCTGGCGCTCTCCATCGACTGGGTGTCCGCCTCCGTGGCCCTCGTCTGTGAGCTGCTGCTGTTCCCGCTGGCCGGGCTGACGCTGACGCTGCTGTGGCAGCGCGGCTGGCCGCTGATCCTCGCCGCTGCCGTGGGTGGCTGGAGCACCTCCATCCTGGCGCCGGACAGCGGAAGGACACTGCTCGACGTCGGCATCTGGTCCATGAGTGAAGGCTCGCTCGAGCTGGGTCTGGGCTTTATGCTTCGCGGCCTGGCGATCGCGCTGCCGGCCGTCCTGCTCATGAGCTGCACCGACCCCACGGACCTCGCCGACGCCCTGGCCCAGAAAGCCCGGCTGTCGCACCGGTTTGTGCTTGGCACGCTCGCGGCCATGCGGCTGGTGGGCCTGATGGCCGAGGAATGGCAGACCATCGGCATGGCCCGGCGCGCCCGCGGCGTGGGTTCGCGCGGCAACCCGCTGCAGCGGCTCAAGGCCACGCTGGGCCAGAGCTTCGGGCTCCTGGTCCAAGCCATCCGCCGGGCGTCGCGGCTCGCGGTCACTATGGAGGCGCGCGGCTTCGGCGGCGGGGACCGGACCTGGGCGCGAGAATCCACCTACAGCCGGCTCGATGTGTTGGTCCTGGCCGGCGGGGCGCTGATGGCCGCCGCCGCGGTCGCCGCAGCGGTGTGGGCCGGGACCTGGAGTTTCGTCGGCGGCTAGTCCTGCGGCCAGGCGTCCGTGCGCAGGAACCCCTGCTGCGGAACCTCTGCACAGCAACCATTGATCTTCCTGAAACATCTTGATAGTTTCGGGAAATCGGTTTCTAAGCAGAAGGTCGTGTACCCAATGGCGCGTAACAACATCCGCAGAGCCCGCAAATCCCTGGCTGTCCTGACAGCTGTGGCACTCCTTGGCCTCACGGCCTGCTCCAGCGGTTCCTCGAACCAGGCGGAGTCCGGCCCCGTCGAAATCCGGTTCTCGTGGTGGGGCAACGCCACCCGGGCCGAACTGACCAACAAAGCCATCAAGGCCTTCGAAGCTGAAAACCCCACCATCAAGGTCAAGCCCGAGTACGGGGACATCGGCGGCTACTTCGACAAGCTCGCCACCCAGGTGGCGGCCAATGACGCGCCGGACGTCATCACCATGGGCGGCGCCTACCCGGCCGAATACGCCAACCGCGGGGCACTGCTGGACCTCTCCAAGGTTGACGGGCCGCTGGACCTGTCCGGCTTCGATGAAGGTGCCCTGCAGAACGGACAGGTGGACGGCAAGCAATACGGCGTCTCCACCGGCGCCAACGCGCTCTCCATCGTGGCGAACCCGGCAGTCTTCCAGGCCGCCGGGGTTCCCGTGCCGGATGACAGCACCTGGACCTGGGAAGACTTTGCCCGGGTCGCCGCGGACGTGACTGCCAAGAGCCCCCAGGGCACCTACGGCACCGCGACCGTCCTGACCCACGACTCCCTGGACGCCTTCGCACGCCAGCGCGGCGAATCCCTCTACACCAGGGACGGCCAGCTGGGGCTGGAGCAGGACACTGTCCGCGACTACTTCGACTACTCCCTGAACCTGAGTGCAACGCGTGCGGCGCCGAGCGCCTCGGAAACCGTGGAAAAGCTCAACGTCAGCACTGAACAGACCCTCATGGGCATGGGCAAGGCCGCCATGATGCTGACGTGGAGCAACTCGCTGACAGCACTCAGCAAGGCATCCGGCGCCGAACTCCAGCTCCTGAAGCTGCCGGGCGAGTCGCCCACGCCCGGAATCTGGCTGCAGTCCTCGCAGTTCTACACGATTTCCGCCCGGAGCAAGCACGCCGAAGCCGCGGCGAAGCTGGTCAACTTCCTGGTCAACAACGAAGAAGCCGCCAAGGTGGTCCAGAGCGACCGCGGCGTGCCCAGCAACCCGGAGATGCGGGCGGCCATCCAGGATCTCCTGACGCCGCAGGGCAAGGCGGAAGCGGCCTACGTGGACGAGATCGGGAAGCTGAAATTCGCGCCCACCTTCATTGGCCCCACCGGCTCGACGGCGGTCGCGGAGATCACCGCCCGGATCAACACCGAGGTGCTCTTCAAGCGGCTGACGCCGGAGAAGGCCGCCGAACAGTGGATCAGCGAGAGCAAGGCTGCCATCGGCAAGTGAGGCGCCCGCGTGGCTCCGGGTGACTCGGGGGCTTCAGGCGCCTAGATGCAGGAGTAGTCGTAGTCGAATCCCCTGGACACGACCTGGGTGAGCGTGACCTTGCCGCCGGCGGTGAGCGGGGCATTGGAGCAGTTGGCCTTGGCCCCCGTTGCGGTGCGGGCGCCTGCCAGCCAGCTGGGCAGCGTGTACAGGTTGCTTGTGCTGCTGACAGTGCCCACGATCTGTCCCCACTGGTAACCGGTGGAGTAGATGCCGACGTCGGCCCGGATGCTGTGGAAGAACTCGGTCATGCCTTCAAGGACCGCACGGTTGGCGGTCTTGTCGCTGGAGGACCAGGAGTTGCCGGTTTCCACGTCCAGCCACCAGAGGTAGCCGTCAGGGTTGCGTACTCCGCGGATGTTGGCGTCGTCGTAGGCCTTGGCGTAGCCGTACATGTAGGAGCACGCGGCACCCACATCGCCTGCCGTGCACTGCCCGTAGGGGTTGTACACAGCAGTCCCGGCCGGATATTTATTGTTGGTGGGCCACCATGAGCCTGCCGTCCCCGGGTTGGCGGTATTGACGTACAACGCGACCTGCGGCTGGCCGGTGAGCCCGGCAGTGGTCCCGGCCCACGCCAGCTGCTCTTTCAAACACGGGTTGGTGGTGTTGGCCAGGCCGTTGTTGACGCCCACAATCCCGAATGCCGCACCTTTGGGAAGGGCTTTGTTGCACTGCGGCCAGGACACGTCGTTACCCAGCAGCAGAGGGGCGCCGTCTTCGGGCGGCGGGGCCGCGGCGGCCGCGGGTCCGAACACCAGCGCAAGGACCATCAACCACAGCGCGCAGGCCGCTGCGAGCCCCGTTCGCGTCGCGGCCCTGTGCATGGGTGACCTTCCTGGCAGCCCGGAGGGCCGCTCTTTTCAGTGTCCTCCGCGTACTTGGCGCGGGTCAAGGGAACCGGTCAGGCGCATGGTGCTATCGCATGAAGTGGGTATTGTGTGAGATTCGATGCGTTGCAGTGCCAATATGCCAGAAAATTAGCTCATCCGTGATATTTTTTTGGTATGACTCAGGAAACTGCCGAACATGTTGCCGCCACACTCCGGGACGCCCGCAGCCAGAAGGGCTGGACCCAGGGGCAGTTGGCCGCCGAGCTCGGAACCAGCCAGAGCGCCGTCGCACGGATGGAACAGGGGAAGCAGAACCTGAGCCTGAAAATGATCCAGCGGCTGGAAACGATTTTCGGGCACAGCATCGTCAAGGTGGGCACCTCCCAGATGACCCATCTGCGGGTCGAGGGTGGTCGCACGCTGT
This sequence comes from Arthrobacter sp. BE255, assembly GCF_031457335.1. Lineage (NCBI taxonomy): Bacteria > Bacillati > Actinomycetota > Actinomycetes > Micrococcales > Micrococcaceae > Arthrobacter > Arthrobacter sp. BE255. Next base: position 31,235 of record NZ_JAVDWK010000005.1, read on the forward strand.
CCGGGGCGGTGGATGTGAACAGCAGCAAGAACGCCGGCGTCGCGCTGCTTTGCGCCAGCCTGATCAACCGCGGCACCACGGTCCTGCGCCGGCTGGCACGGATCGAGGAGGTCAACCGGATCGTGGAGGTGCTGACCAGCATCGGCGTCGAATGCACCTGGCTCAATGACACCGACCTCCAGCTCCGCCGGCCGGCGGTCCTGGACCTGGATGCCATGGATGTGGAGGCCGCCCGACGCACGCGCAGCGTCATCATGCTCCTGGGCCCGCTCCTGGACGAGTCCGCAGGATACCGGCTCCCGTATGCGGGCGGCTGCGACCTGGGTACCCGCACGGTGGAGCCGCACATGCAGGCACTGCGCCAGTTCGGACTCTCAGTGGAGGCGACCGCCGGTTTCTACGCCGTGCAGGCGCCGCTGGCGGACGACCTCGACCGCTCCTTCGTCCTGACCGAACGCGGCGATACCGTCACCGAGAACGCCATCATGGCCGCTGCGCACCGACGCGGCACAACGATCATCCGCAACGCGAGCCCCAACTACATGGTCCAGGACCTCTGCTTCTACTTGGAGATGCTGGGTGTGAAGATCGACGGCGTGGGCACCACCACGCTGAAGATCACCGGCCTGCCGCTCATCGACGTCGACATTGAGTATTTCCCGTCCGAGGACCCGATCGAGGCGATGAGCCTGATCACGGCCGGAATTGTCACGAACTCGGAGGTGACCATCCGCCGGGTCCCCATCGAGTTCATGGAAATTGAGCTGGCGACGCTGGAGCAGATGGGTCAGCAGCTGGAGGTGTCCGGGGAGTACATGGCGCGCAACGGCCGCACCCGGCTGGTGGATGTGACCACCAAGCCGTCCGAGCTGAGGGCGCCGGAGGACAAGATCCACCCGATGCCGTTCCCCGGCCTGAACATCGACAACCTGCCGTTCTTTGCAGTGATCGCGGCCAACGCCGAGGGCCAGACCATGATCCACGACTGGGTCTACGAGAACCGGGCCATCTACCTGACCGAGCTGAACAGGCTGGGCGCCCAGGTGCAGCTGCTGGACCCGCACCGGATCTACGTCAAGGGCCCCACCAAGTGGCGCGCGGCCGAGGTGGGCTGCCCGCCGGCCCTCCGCCCCGCCGCCTGCCTGCTGCTGGCCATGCTCGCGGCCCGCGGTGTGTCGGAGCTGCGGAACATCTACGTGATCGAGCGCGGCTACGAGGACCTGGCCGAGCGGCTGAACACCATCGGCGCGAAGATCGAGTACTTCCAGGACTAGCGCGAACGTACACTTGCGGCCCCGCCGCCCGGCGCGAACGTACAGATAATGACCCCTCCCCACGGATTTGAGGGTGTTATCTGCCGGTTCGCGCTTCGTCATGATCGGCAGTAACCCGGCCAACCCGGCGGGCGTTGAAGCACAATATAAGCATGCGAACATTCGGCGTCGAGGAAGAGCTCCTGATCGTTGATCCGGAAACCGGGGCGCCCCTTGCCCTGGCGGATGCCCTGCTGTCCGGCCGGCGGCTGGCCGCCGATGACGCCCCGGAAGATCCGCACGCGCTGGTGACCAAAGACAAGACCGTTTACGACGACGACGAGATGGGCTTGAGTGCCGAGCTGAAGCTTGAGCAGATCGAGACGCAGACCCGTCCGTGCCTTGAGTACTCCGAGCTGCTGCCGCAGATCCGGGCGGGGCGGCTGCTCGCTGACCAGGCGGCGCTCAAGAACGGCGCCAGGGTGGCCGCCCTGGCCACATCTCCGCTCGGTTCCACGACCCACACCACCCCGGATCCCCGCTACGCGCGGATGCTGGAGCGGTTTGGCCTGACGGCGCAGGAGCAACTGACGTGCGGTTTCCACGTCCACACCTTCATCGAGTCGAAGGATGAGGGTGTGGCGGTGCTGGACCGGATCCGCGACAAGCTGGCCGTCCTCACCGCCCTGAGCGCCAATTCGCCGTTCTGGAACGGCATGCCCACGGGATTCGAAAGTTACCGCACGCAGGCCTGGAACCGCTGGCCCACGTCGGGCCCGTCCGGCATTTACGGCACCTATTCCGCTTACCGGCGGGTGGTGACGCGCCTGCTGGACAGCGGCGTAATGCTCGACGAAGGCATGCTCTACTTTGACGCCCGGCTGTCCCGGAACCACCCTACCGTGGAGGTCCGGGTGGCCGATGTCTGCCTGCGAGCGGAGGACGCCGCCCTGATCGCCGTCCTGGTGCGGGCATTGGTCGAATCGGCCAGCCGGGAATGGCGCGACGGCGTAGAGCCTGCCCCGGTGCCGACGGTCCTGCTCCGGATGGCTGCATGGCAGGCGAGCAGCAGCGGCCTGAGCGGCGAACTCTTGGATTTCGGCACCTTCCGGCCCGCGCCGGCCGTGGATGTGGCACGTTCCCTGGTGGATTACCTGGCTCCGGTCCTCGCCGAACAGGACGAACTGGCCCTGGCCCGGCAAGGCGTTGAGGACATTATCGCCCGGGGCACCGGCTCGGCGGAGCAGCGCCGGGTCCGGGACACGGCCATGGAAAAATCAGCGCCCGACGACGGCGGGCTGGCGGCCGTTGTCTCCCACGCCGTGGGCGTCACGATGCGCGGAACCTCCGGGCTGCCTGAGGTTGATGAGGCCCCCGAACTGCTGAGGGTGCGCCAGTCCTAAGTTTCCCGGCCCTCTTCGTCCGGCGCCGCCGGTTCTTCGTAGCGCATCAGCTGGGCACCTACTGCACCCTCCACAAGGTAGAAGACGAACGGCGGGATGTCCTTCGCCCCTGCCAGGATGGCGCCGAAAGCGGTGGCGCCTGTGACCGCGGTGATACCGGTCCACGGCTTCAGCGGCAGCAGCAGGAGGCCGGCCCCAAGGGCAGCAAGGGCGCCGACATGCAGTACCGAATAGGTCAGGAACGGCCAGTTGGCGCCCCGCCTGTAGGCGAACCTCTCCAGGTCCGCCGCACGGTTCGCGAGGGATACGACGAACAGCGGTGCGCCTGCAACCAGGGCTGCTGCTGCGCCACTGGCCATGGTTTTTGCGGGGCCGGGCCTGAGGGCCTGCGCGAAGCGGACGAATCCGACCGGTACGGCCGCAGTGCCTGCCGCCGCCAGGAACTGGCCAACGATCCAGGGTCCGCGGCTGCGCTGGAGCATCGCCAGCCTGGTGGCCGGGTCCTTGGTGGCGTGGACCATCCCCACAAAGGAAATCCCCACACCCCAGCAGGTACCCGCCGCAACGATTAGCGCTCCGGCCTTCCGATACGGCCTGTTCCCCTGCATTGCCTGTTTTCCCTGCATGGCTGGCTCCCGGTCTGGCGGATGCGGTGGCCCAGCACCATCGCGGTGGTGAGCATGAAGTTACGCCGCAGCGCCGCGGCGGTCAACGGGCAGGAGACCGCCACGTTCCAGGCTTCAGGCACCCGCCGCCAGCCGCAGTCCCAGTGCCAGCATCACGACGGCGATCAGGCCGTCGAGGAGGCGCCACGACGATGGCCGTGCGAAGAACGGACGCAGGATCCGTGCGCCGAATCCGAGCGCGCTGAACCACGTGATGCTGGCGGCCATGGCCCCGGCCCCGAACCACCACCGCAGGTCCGGCGCCTGCTGGTTGGCCACCGAACCGAGCAGCAGGACGGTGTCCAGATAGACGTGTGGGTTGAGCCAGGTCAGGGCAAGCACCGTGGAAACCGCTGCCCCGGCCCGGAGGGCTTTCTGATGTCCCGAGGCCCTCAGCGCGCCCGGGCGGATCGCCCGCCGGGCCGCCATGGCGCCATAACCCACCAGAAACGCCGCGCCGGCGTAGTGGGCCACCTCCACCACCACTTGGTTCGCGTCAATCAGTGCCCCGATTCCGGCGATGCCGGCGGCGATCAGCAGCGCATCGGAGACGTTGCAGACCAGTACGACGGCGGCCACATGCTCTCCGCGGATGCCCTGGCGCAGCACAAAGGCGTTCTGGCTGCCGATGGCCACGATGAGCGCCAGTCCCGTGCCGAAGCCGAGCACAGTGGGGGCCACAAGTTCAGTCAGATCCATATCGTCCAACGTACGGGCGGCCGTAAGATTACTCCAGCTAAATATTCTAAGGACTATTAAGGAAAGCTAATGAAGACATTTCAGCTGGAGCAGCTGCGGACCTTCGCCGCCGTCGTGGATGCGGGCACCTTCGAGGCGGCGGCCCGGAGCCTGATTGTCACGCCGTCGGCTGTGTCCCAGAGGCTGAAGGCAATGGAGGATGCAGCCGGACAGATCCTGCTCCAGCGAACCAACCCTGTCCGTCCCACCACTGCCGGGGAAGCGGTCCTGCGGTTCGCGCGGCAGGTCCGGCAGCTGGAGTGGGATGCCCTGCGCGAGCTCGGCGACGGCGGGGACGGGCCAACTGCTCCCATTCCCCTGGTGGTGAACGCCGACTCGCTGTCCACGTGGTTCCTGCCGGCGCTGGCAAGCCTTCCCCCGGACGCCGGCGCGTACTTTGATCTTCGAATGGAGGATGAACAGCATTCCACGCAGCTCCTGCGTACCGGAACGGTGATGGCCGCCGTGACCGCAACCCCTGAGCCTGTCCAGGGCTGCAGCGTGGAACCGCTGGGTGCCCTGAGGTACTACGCCGTGGCCAGCCCCGGCTACGTCCGCCGCTGGTGGCCGGACGGGCCGGACCTCACGGCCGGAAGCCTTGCCCCCGTCATGAATTTTGACCGCAAGGATGACCTGCAGGGCGGATTCTTCCGCCAGCTGACCGGGGCGGAGCTGACCGCACCGCGGCACTACGTCCCGTCGTCGGCCGAGTTCGCCCAGGCCATCCGCCTGGGACTGGGGTGGGGACTGTTGCCGGAGCAGCAGTGCCTGCCCGACATCCGGACCGGGGCGCTGGTGGGACTGGCACCGTCCGATCCTGTGGATGTCTCGCTGTTCTGGCAACGGTGGAAGATCGACTCCCCGGCGCTCAACGAACTCACCGCCGCAGTCCGGCAGACGGCGTCCCGTCAGCTCCGCCAGCCTGGAGCCTGACATGCCGCGCCTGACCTGCCGTGCCTGACCGGGCCACGGTCGAAGGATGCGTCGGGAAAGGCGCCATGCCATACTCAGGCCGTGACGTCGTCGTACTCGTTCCGTGCCGAATTGTGGCTCTACCCCGAAGAAGCGGGCTGGCACTTCCTGACCCTTCCGGCGGACGTGGCCGACGATCTCCGCGAGGAAGCGGCAGTGTTCCGGAAGGGCTTCGGCTCGATCAAAGTCACAGCCGAAATCTCCGGCCACACATGGCAGACGTCGGTCTTCCCGGACAGCAAGAGCGGCTCCTACCTGCTGCCCGTCAAGAAGGCCGTCAGGACCGCGGCCCGCATCAGCGCCGGGGACGAAGTGGCAGTGCGGCTGGAAATCGAGCACGAAGGTGCGGCCCATACCGGTGCACCGACTGACGGTACCGGCTGAACTCCGCCGGGAAGGTTGCCTCCAGCAGAGCCTCCTCCCGGAGTACTTCACGGTGCACCGCGGCGGACGCGACCGGAAGGGCAGCCGTCGTCCAGGCGTCATTCCGCAGCAGCCCCACGCCCAGGTGAACCAAGGCCCAACGCATGTACATGGGGTTCCGGGAGAGGCCATAGGGGCCCGAAGTCACTAGGCCATCGGGAGTGGCCAGGCGGGTGCTTCGGGCGGCGTGCCAGGCCCACAGGATGAGCGCCACTCCGCTGGCCAGGGATGCCCCTCCGGCCAGGCGCAGAAGAATCGACGGCGGGCCGGAGGCCGGCACGAGGGGGCGCGGTGCAATCCGCTGCAGAATCACTCCGGCGGCGATTCCCGCGAGGTTCTGTTCAGGCAGCGGGATGTTGGAGAGCAGCCGGACCAAGTCCAGGCGTGCAGTCATCCGGTCACCGCCTAACTCCGGCGCGAACGTGCAGTTAAGGCCCCAAAAGCGCTGGAAACGGGGCCTCAACTGTACGTTCGCGCCAAATCAGATCTGCTTGAGCGCCTGTTCCAGGTCACCGATGAGGTCGTCCGCGTCCTCCAGGCCCACGGACAGCCGCACCACGCCGTCGCTGAGCCCGATGGCGGCGCGGCCTTCGGGACCCATGGCGCGGTGCGTGGTGGTGGCCGGGTGGGTGATGAGGGACTTGGCGTCGCCCAGGTTGTTGGAGATGTCGATGATGCGCAGCGCATCCAGCAGCGCAAAGGCGGCGTCCTTGCCGGAGCGCCCGGGCGTCGTCGCAAGCTCCAGCGTGAGGACGGTGCCGCCGGCCTTCATCTGTTTGGCGGCGAGCTCGTACTGCGGGTGGGATTTCAGCAGCGGGTACTTGACCCAGCTGACGGCCGGCTGCTGTTCGAGCCATTCGGCCAGCCGCAGTGCGGTGGCGGAGGAGTGGTTGACGCGCAGCGCCATGGTTTCCAGGCCCTTGGTGAGGACCCAGGCGTTGAAGGCGGACAGCGAAGGGCCGGTGTGGCGCATCAGCTGCTTGACCGGGCCGTCGATGAATTCCTTGGTCCCCAGGATGGCCCCGCCCATGACCCGGCCCTGGCCGTCGATGTGCTTGGTGCCGGAGTAGACAATCACGTCCGCGCCGAGCTGGCCGCAGCGCTGCAGCAGGGGGGTGGCAAAGACATTGTCGACGACGACGGTGGCGCCGGCGGCGTGCGCGAGTTCGCTGACAGCGGCGATGTCCACGATTTCCTGCATCGGGTTGGACGGCGACTCGAAGAACACCGCGGTGGTGGGCTCTGACAGGGCGGCGCGCCACTGCTCCAGGTCGGTCCCGTCGACGAACACCGTCTCCACGCCCCAGCGCGGCAGGATTTCGTTGAGGATCACAAAGCAGGAGCCGAACAGCGAACGGGCGGCAACCACGCGGTCGCCGGCGGCGAGCAGGGCGCCGAGTGCGGTGAACACGGCGGACATGCCGGACGCCGTGGCGAAGCACGCCTCGGTTCCCTCAAGCAGGCGGAGGCGTTCCTGGAACGTGGCGACTGAGGGGTTGCCGTACCGGGAGTAGACGAAGCGTTCGTCCTCGCCGGTGAAGGCGCGCTCGGCGGCGGCAGCGGATTCGTAGACGAATCCGGAGTTCAGGAACACCGGCTCGGTGGTCTCCTGGAAGTTGGTGCGGTCCAGCCCGCCGCGGACTGCCTGGGTGTCAGGGCTCCAGCCGGCGGCATCTTCGTTAAAAGTCACTTAGTTCTTTCCCAGGTTGGTTGGCAGGCCGCGGTTCTTCCAGCCGTTGACGGTGCGCTCGCCGTAGCGGTCCGGCTCGCCTTCGAAGCCCTCCAGGACGTTGTAGGAGGTGAAGCCGGCCTGTGTCGCAGCATTGGCGGCCGCGATGGAACGCTGGCCGGAGCGGCAGATGAACAGCAGTTCGGTGCCGTTGTCCTCCGGCGCCTGCTGCGTGAGGTCCGTGATGAAATCCGGGTTGGGAATGCCGCCGGGGAACGTCCACTGGATGAACAGGGGATCGTTTTCGGTGGCCTTGGTGTCCGGGATGCCGATGTGCGCCCACTCACCCTCGGTGCGGACATCCACCAGGATGGCGCCCTGCTCCAGCTTGGCCCAGGCTTCCTGCGGGGTCAGGTCTCCGGCGTAGCTCACGCGTGGCCCTCGCCGTCGAACTCGAGGTCTTCCACTGCCGTGGCGACGGCGGCGTCCGCACTCGCGATGGCGGCGGGGAGGATGAGTGCCTGGGCGACAATCACCTGGCCGCCGTTGGAGGTGGCGGCGGGGCTGCCATGCAGCACGTAGCCCTCGGCAAGAGCGGTGGAAATCCGCTCGCAGAAATTACGGTCGTCCGGCCCTGTAATGAGCCGGTACGACAGTTTTTCTTCAGGGGCAGGTGCGTCAGACACGACGGATCTCCTTCTCTCACGCTTGCAGCTCGAATCGGTCGATATGCCGAGTATTCACCTGAGGCACCCCGCCGCGAAAGGGAGGGTTGCCGACCGGCCAGTCAGGGCTTGGCGCCGGTTCTCATTACTCCCCAAAAACGTAACACTTGGGCCGTCCGGCCGCACCGCCGCCGTCGTCATGTTCCGTAACCAACACGTGCTTCCCACCGCCGGCAACCGGACGGGACAATCAATCCATGGGGAAATCACGGCGGGAACCGGCCGCATTCGCGGGTCTGCGGACGGCAGCGGCGATCCTCGCTGGGGCCGCCGTGGCCCTGGGCCTGGGCGGCTGCCGGGACGTCTTCGCGCCGCCGCCGTGCATGCCGCCCGCGTACACCGTGACGCCGTCGGAGGTTAGGCCTGGTGCCGAGGTCACGGTCCGCGCGCCGGACACCACCTGCGGTGCCCGTTACGGCCGGGACGCGCAAGTCCAGGTGACGGTCCGGGATGCGGCACGGGCGGTGGTGCTGGAGGCGCTCGCTCCGATGACCGACGACGGCGGCTTCACCTTTGTGTTCACCGTCCCGCCTGCGACGGCTCCCGGAGAGGCCGCCGTGATGGCGTATCCGTACAACCTGGACTGGTGTGACGACACCGGCGTCAACAACCGGGCAGGGGCCGGGGACCGGACCCTTGTGCTGGTCTCGTGTGCCGAGCGATCGGTGCCGCTGGTGGTCCTGGATGGTGCGGCGCCCTAAAGCCAGGCTGACCAGCGCGAATGTCATGACGGGTATCCCGGACGGAACGCGGAGACCGATAGAGTTTGGCACGGGTGCAGGGCACCATCACTAAAGCGCAGCCGTCCTTGGGGGTCAACACCAGCATGCCACTAGCCAATGCATCCCAGCCTTTGACGAAACGCGCGGCTGCAGCGCGCCTTCTGCCGGCAGCGCTCCTGACTGCCCTGCTCCTGCTGTCCACCGTGATCCCGGCAGGCTCCGCCGTTGCCGCCGAACCTGTTCCCGACAAGGGCAAGCCCTTGCTGGGTGCCGTCCTGGAATGGGGCGAGGACTCCGGGCAGGGCTTCGCTGAACGGCTGGGCGCCTCACCTGCGCTGCTGGGACACGACATTTCGCTCCCCAGCAGGTCCGGCGAGGAACAGGACATCAGGGAATTCCTGGGGCAGGCATCAGGGCTGGGCTCACACGCCATGCTCACAGTGCGCCCCACTGTGCCGCTGGAACAGGTGGACGCCGCGGCCGCCGCGGCGTTCGCCAACAAGGTCAAGGCTCTGGCCGCCGGCTTCCAGGGCCAGCTCCTGATCCGGTTCGCGCCGGACATGAACTCAAGCTGGGTGGAATGGGGGCAGCAGCCGCCCGCCTACAAGGCGGCGTTCCGGAACGTCGCCGCTGGGTTCAAAGCCGCTGACGACGCCGGCACGGTCATGGTGTGGCAGCCGTACCTCGGGCGGGACTATCCGTTCGAACGCCACCGGAATGCGCCGGCTCCGGGATCCGAGGGCTTCGCAGCCCTGGACACGAACGGTGACGGGACCTGGAACGGCTCAGATGCCGCCTATGCGCCCTACTACCCCGGCGACGACGCCGTGGAATGGGTGGGGCTGACCGCCTATCACGATGACACGGGCGGCAAATCGGCGGTCAATACGCTTCCCGTGGCCGGTGAGCTGGCCACGATGCTCACGCAGTCCGGCAGCGAGGATTTCTACGCCTCCTATGTCGCTGGCCGGAACAAGCCCATGGTCCTGCAGACCTCGGCCTTCTACAGCCCGGCCGCTGGTGGCGCCGCGAACCGGGCCATCAAGACGGCCTGGTGGGACCAGGTCCTCGAAACAGGCACGTCCGCACGGTTTGACCGGATCGCCGCCGTCGTCTGGGACGAACGGACCAGCACCCGCGACACAGGTGTGGCCAGCATCGACTGGCGACTGACCGGCGACGCCGGGACAGCTGAGGCCGCCAGCGCGGCACTGGCGCAGTCCGGGCTGACCACCGGGCCGGTGACGGCCACCAGCGGGGGCCAGCAGGCCACCAGGGCCAACTCCCTGACCGGAGCCGCTGCGTGGACTGTGGCCGCCGCGATGGCCATCCTCCTGGCGGTACTGTGGCAACTCCCGCGGCGGGTGGGCGCGGTGGCCTCCTGGGGATACGGCGTACCGACCAAACGCGACTCCCGCATTGACTTCCTTCGGGGGCTCGCCATCGTGTTTGTGGTGGTCAACCATCTCGGCATGACCTCCCTGTTCCAGCTGCTCACCCAGGAAGCCGTGGGTTTTGTCTCCGGGGCGGAGCTGTTTGTCCTGTTCTCCGGCCTGGTGGTGGGCATGGTCTACGGCCCCCGGGTCAAGGATGATTTCGGCAAAGTCGTGGACCTGACGTCCCGGCGGGCGGGCAAGCTCTATCTGACTGCCCTGGCAGTGCTGGTAGGCGTCTTCGTGATGTCGCTGCTGCCGTTTTTCCAGACTGATGCCCTGACTACATATGTGGACCAGGGGACCGGAGGCGCAGGGCACAACGCGGTAGGCAGGACCTATGACCTGTATGCCGGGATGGAAACGCTTCTTCAATTTCCGGTGCCGGCCCAGCTCCTTCCGGCCATCGTGCTGCTGCAGTTCGGTCCGTGGCAGTTCAACGTTATGGGCCTCTACGTCGTCCTGCTGCTGGCCAGCCCGCTGATCCTCGCAGCGCTCAACCGGGGCAAGGCCGTGTGGGTGCTGGCGGCCACACTCGGCCTCTACGCCGTGGGTGCGGCCACCCGTTTCCGGCTGCTGCCCTCCCAATTCGAGGACTCGTTCCCGCTGCTGGTGTGGCAGGTGCTTTTTGTCATCGGCCTGGTGGCAGGCTTCCACCGCCACCGGATCACCGCGTGGCTGTCTGCGCACGCCTGGGTGGTGGCAGCCTGCACGGTGCTGGCCGTGGCGTTTACCTTCCTGTCCTGGTGCAACCCTTACCTTGCGAATAGCTTTGACCTGCGCCTGGCCGTCATCCCGGACACCGTCTACCGGACCATGTACGACGCCTTCTTCGGACGCACGTACCTCGACCCGGGGCGCCTGCTCAATGTCCTGGTGCTGGTCGTGGCCGCCTACGCCTTCCTCACCGCTTACTGGAAACCGGTGGAGCGGGCCCTGGGCTGGTTCCTCATCCCCCTGGGGCAGGCCACCCTGTACGTCTTTATCCTGCATGTGGTGCTGATCGCCGTCATCGCCAACATTCCGCTGCTCCGGCAGGGAGACATCCTCATCAACACCGCAGCTTATGCCGTGGTCCTGGGGCTCCTGTGGCTGATGGTGAAAAAACGGGTCCTGTTCGGGATCATCCCCACCTGAGCCGCGCGATTTCAGCCCGGCATGCCACCAAGGGCAGCCGTCAGGCCCTGAGGATCAGGGCTTCGCCCTGGCCACCGCCTCCGCACAGCGCGACGACGCCGGTGCCTCCGCCGCGCCGTTGAAGCGCCAGGGCCTGGTGCAGCACCAGCCGCGCGCCGGAGGCCCCCACCGGGTGGCCCAGTGCGATGGCCCCGCCCTCGGCATTGATCTTCTCGGCCGAAATGCCGAGGTCCTGGGCGGACTGGATAATCACCGAGGCGAACGCCTCATTGATTTCCACGAGGTCCAGATCCTCGACGGAGATCCCTTCCGCACCGAGGGCTTTTTCGATGGCGCGGGACGGCTGGGAGTGCAGCGAGCCGTCCGGCCCGGCCGTCTGGCCGTGGCTGCAGATCTCGGCAATCCAGCTGAGCCCTGCCCGTTGGGCGGCTGCCTTGCTGGCCACCACGACGGCGGCAGCACCGTCGGAGAGGGGAGATGCGGAACCTGCGGTGATGGTGGCTGAGTCCGCGGTTGAGAAGGCGGGCTTGAGCGCCGCCAGGGCCTCCGGCGTCGTCCCCGGCCGGATCCCCTGATCTGAATCGACAGTGAGTGCCGGGCCGCGGCGCTGGGGAATCTCAAGGGGAGCGATCTCCTCAGCCAGCAGCCCGGCGTCGCGCGCCGCCTCGGCCCGCTGGTGTGACCGGGCGGCAACCTGGTCCTGTTCCGCCCGGCTGATGCCCCGCTCCGCGTTGCCCGCATCCGTGGCGGCGCCCATCAGGACACCGGACACGGGATCCTGCAGCCCGTCATGGTTCAGCGAATCCAGCAGGGGTGCATCGCCGATGGCCACGCCGGAACGCAGCCGCGGCAGCAGGTGCGGGGCGTTGGTCATGGATTCCTGGCCGGCGGCCACGATGAAGTCCGCTTCGCCGGCGCGGATCATCCGGGCCGCGTCAATCACGGCGGTCAGCCCGGAGAGGCAGAGCTTGTTGATGGTGACGGTGGGGACATCCCAGCCGATGCCGGCAGCGAGGCTGGCTTGCCGTGCCGGTCCCTGGCCGGCTCCTGCCTGGATGACCTGCCCCACGATCACGGCCTGCACCTGGTCCGGCGCCACACCGCTGCGCTCCAGCGCATGGCGGATGGCGTGGGCGCCCAGTTCACTGCTGGTCAGGGAAGCCAGGCTGCCGCGGAACCGGCCGAACGGCGTGCGGGCTCCGCCGAGGATGACGGCGGTGCGGTCCCCGCCGGCCGGGGAAGTGTCTGCCGTGGCGTCGTTGCCCATGATGCTGCCTTTCGGTGGTGGCGGTTGCGTCCGAACCCCGTGATGGCACGTCCGGTTGCCGTTTCCTCCAGCATGTCACGGGCGCCGGCGGCAGGGAACGGGATGCCCGCGTCGCGTTTACCCTGAGTAAAGATCGTTTACTTTACCGAAATGTGAACGCTACAGCCACGAAATTGTCACGCCATTTGACGAAACATTCAATCAATACGCTCCCTTTCGTAACGTCCGACAGAAAAGGGAAAACAATATGGCAAGTGCGACTCGCAGGAATTTCCTCCGCTACGTGGGCATGGTGGGTGGCGCCGGTGTTATGTACCAGACCATGGAGGCCATGGGCCTTGCGCCCGATTCAGCGACCCCGGCGTTCGCCTCACCGCGGGCCGGTGACCTGAACGGGGCGGGGAAGTCGGTGGTGGTTCTGGGTGGCGGCATCGCCGGGCTTACCACCGCCTATGAGCTGGGCAAGGCGGGCTACAAAGTGACCATCCTGGAAGCCCGGATGAGGCCGGGCGGGCGCAACTGGACAGTCCGCGGCGGCACGGAGGAGACCGACCTCAACGGGATCACGCAGCGCGCCACGTTCTCCAAGGACCAGTACATGAATGCCGGGCCGGGCCGGATTCCGCAGCACCACATCACCCTGGACTACTGCAAGGAGCTCGGCGTCGCCATCGAGCCCTTCACCAACCAGAACGCGGACGGCTACCTGTTCCGCGAAGGCAGCACCAAACTGTCAAACACTCCGGTCCGGCACCGTGCGGCCAAGGCGGACGTCTACGGGTATGTCTCCGAACTCCTGGCGAAGGCCACCGACCAGGGCTCCCTGGACAGCTACCTGAGCCCCGCGGACAAGGAAAACCTCATCTCCTTCCTGGGCAACTTCGGCGCCATCGGTGCCAAGGTCCCGGGTGACGCCGCTGCCAGCTTCAAATACTCTGGCACCGGCCGGAAGGGCTACTCCGTTGCGCCGGGCGCGGGCCTCGAGGCGGGAACACCTTTGGCGCCCGACGCCCTGTCTGACGTGTTCGCCAGTGGCGTGGGCAACTACTTCTCGTTCGAATTTGGCTGGGACCAGGCCATGATGATGTTCCAGCCGGTGGGAGGTATGGACCGGATCCCTTATGCCTTCGAAGCGGCCATCGGGAAGGACAAGATTGTCTACGGCGCCAAGGTCCAGTCGCTGAACAACACTGCCGCGGGCGTTTCCGTGGACTACACCAATCCGGGCGGCCAGACCAAGACCCTGCAGGCCGATTTCGCAGTCTGCACGCTGCCGCCGCACCTGGCCGCGAAGATCCCGGGCAACCTGCCTGCCGACGTTATCGACGCGCTGAAGTTCGCCACCCCCAGCGACGCAGGCAAGATCGGCATCGAGTACTCGCGCCGGTGGTGGGAAGAGGACCACCGCATCTACGGCGGCATCACCAACACCAACATCGACCTGGGCAACATGTGGTACCCCTCCACGGGTTTCCACGGCCAGCGCGGCACCATGGTTGGCTACTACAACACCGGCGCCAGTGCCCGCATCTATCAGGCACTGCCGCCCGAAAAGCGGCTCAGCCGTGCCCTCGACCAGGGCGCGCGGATCCATGGTGACGTGTACCGGAAGGACGTTGCGGCGTCGTTCTCCGTTGACTGGAAAAGCACCGCGTTCTCTGAAGGGGCGTGGGTGGGCTGGCCATCGCAGACTGACGCCAAATACGCCAAGCTGCTGGAACCCGCCGGCAACATCTACTTCGCCGGTGACCACCTGAGCCACGCCATTGCCTGGCAGCACGGGGCCATGACCTCCGCCCGTGCGGCAGTCACCGCGCTGCACACCCGGGTGGCAGCGGCGGTGGCCGGTTGAGCCCGCTGCAGCAAGCCCACGCCAGCAATTCCCCGACTCCCGGAAAGAAGCCGATGATCCGCCGCACTTCCCTGATCGCCGCCGGCGTTGCCGGTCTTTGCCTCACTGCCACCGCCGCTTTTGCCGGGCCGGCAGTCTTCCAGGACCTCACCTCGCCCAAGCCTGGAACCACGGTGTCCAACCTCCCCGCCGGCCAGGACAACCCGATGATCGCTTCGGGGGTGGCCATCGGGGCGAATACGGCCATCTACAAGACAAGCGGCCTCGGTCCCGCGGCCTTGAACACGGCAGCGCCGGCAGGCAGCGAGCAGCGGTACATCGATACCTCCGTGTTCCCGGGCGGGGTGTTGCCCGCCGGCGTGACCCTGACGGAGGCGCAGGGCATCAACGCCTTACGCCGCATTGGCGAGAACCTCGCGCAGGCGGGGCTGGATTACGACGACGTCATCACCATGCGCGTCTTCCTCCAGAATGCTGCGGGTGCTGAGAAGGCCGACTTTGACGGCTGGAACCGCGCGTACCGGCAGTACTTCGCCAACACCAGCCTTGCCGACGGCGCTCCGGTCCAGGTCCCGCTGGGCTCGGCTGCGCCGGCCGATCCGTTTGTGGTGAATCCGGCCAGGCCATCGCGGTTTGCGCTGGAGATCGAAAACCTGCCGGTGAACGGCTGGCTGGTCGAAGTGGAGGTTGACGCGGCGTATCCCGCCGCCTCCGGGAAATAGCCCGCGGCGGCAACCCGGGGAAGGAACGCAGAAGGGCCGGGATATCCCGGCCCTTCATGTGCTTCAGCCAGCCGGTTGCCTGCGCCCGCTTACTCGGGACCGCGGGATGCCGGCGGGATGGATGTTGTCAGGCGGCCGCTGCCACCGTGGTGCGCGTGTTCATGAAGCAGCCAGGTGTGGCGCCCTTGCCAGCACGGCGGCGATGAGTTCCGAGGTGGTTGCCAGGACGCGGGAGCCCCGGCACTGCGAACAGCTGACGGCCGCAGCCAATGTATTCCTGCGCGCATCCAGGACCACCACTGAGTCCACCGCAAGGTACGAATCGGTGTCGCAGTCAGAGCACCATGGACGTCCTCCCCGCGGCTGCAGCGAGTCGCGGGGCAGATAGGTGCAGGCTGGTTTCTCCATCCGGCTT
Organism: Arthrobacter sp. BE255; assembly: GCF_031457335.1. Lineage (NCBI taxonomy): Bacteria > Bacillati > Actinomycetota > Actinomycetes > Micrococcales > Micrococcaceae > Arthrobacter > Arthrobacter sp. BE255. The sequence goes on from NZ_JAVDWK010000005.1 coordinate 46,631, forward strand.
AGACCAGGCCGGGGTAGCTGGTCAGGATGTAGTCGGTTGCTGCCGGGCCCTTCATGCGCAGGCCATTGTGGTCGGGGTCGAGCCGGCGGGCCATGGCAGCCCAAAAGGTGGTCTCGGCGCGGGGCGCCCGCTGGTTGATGAAGCACCAGCTCGTGTAAAGGCCGTACAGGGGATCGCGGGCGAGCGCGAAATCGGAATCGCGGTCGCAGGTGGTGGCTTCGTGGAGGAATGTGTCGAACTGCGAATGTGCCATGGTTGGCTTCTCTTTCGCTGGGTGCATTCGGTGCCGCCGTTCGGCTACAGCAGCGCAGGCCTCAACGCCGTGCACTCGGGCGTTCAGGGGTTTTTCGTGCCTGGATGAGCGTCCGGGCAGGGCTGAGAGGGTTGCTTGGCTGGCTTGTCTGGCCGGCAACACGGTCCCTTGTCTGAAACCCGTGTCAAACATTTGCTCTACGATGTAGACTTTACGCGTAGACTACGGATAAGGCAAGCGTCTTGATTTTCCGTCACCAGGCGGGGGCCCGACCACATAGGACGGAATGCCGCGTCCGCCCGAAGAATTCGGAGATAAGAAATGGCCAGCCAAAAACCACGGCTCAGCAGGGAGCTGGTGCTGTCCGCAGCACTGGAACTCGTGGATGACGAAGGCCTCGACGCGCTCACCATGCGCCGGCTGGGGCAGGTGCTGGAACGTGACCCGATGAGCCTCTACCGCTACGCCGAGAACCGTGCCGCACTGCTGGACGGGGTGTCGGAAATGGTCCTCAACGAGCTGGCCATTTTCCCGGCAGATCCCGACTGGAAGGCGCAGCTCCGCCGCATCGCCCACGACCTGCGGCTCCTGGCGCTCCGCCACCCCAACGTTATTCCCTTGCTGGTGACCAGGCCGTTGTCCACACCACTGGGCATGCGGCCGCTGGGTACAGTGCGGCCCCTGGAACAGATCCTGGCGTTGCTCATTGACGCCGGCTTCGCCCCCACGGATGCCCTGCACGTGTACCGGGCCTACTACGGCTTCCTGTACGGTCACATCCTCAACGAGCTCCAGGAGTTCATCGTGGACCCGGAGGAAAACGAAGCCCTGCTGCGGCTTGGGCTGCACCGGCTGCCTGCCAAGGACTTCCCCCGGCTCCGGGCGCTGGCGCCGGTATTGGCTGATTACGACGGCGAGGCGGAACTCGACCAGGGAATCACCATCCTGCTGTCCGGGCTGGAGGCGCACCTGAACCGGGCGGTCGCCGCAACACCCTGAGCTTGCGGTACCGCCGAAGCTTTGCGGTACCGCCGAAGCCTGGCGGGACCGACCAAGCTGTGACGCGCGGCCGTGCTACTCGAAGGAAGCGCGACGGCGGTCGGACAGCCTTGTGTTCCAAACGTCCGGCTTGTTGACTTTGAAACGGCGCCCGGTCAGGGCCTTCGGGGTGAGCCGGACGTAGTGGTTTTTGGCGCCCGGGTGCCACGGCTCCAGGTTGAGGGCGTCCACAGCGGCTTTTTCGTCCGGGTCCTCGATCACGTCAATGTCGCCGCGGACCACCACGCTCCAGGCTGTTTCGGTGTGCGGATCATAGCCGTCAGTTTCCAGCGCTGCCGGTTTCTCCGTCAGGGCCGCCCACAGCTTGGTGACTCCCGAAGTGCGGAACACAAGGCTCCGTCGGTCCAGCACAAAATTCACGGGGAAGATCTCCGGATGGTCGTCAACGATGACGGCGATCCGCCCCAGCGTTTCGTCAGCCAGCAGGTCCCAGCACTCGTCGAACGTCAGTTTGTCGTCAGGCACTTCAGTGGAGGTCATGAACCACACCTTACGGCTCTGCACGCCGTGCCAACAGGGCAGTGGACCGAACGCCTGGCACCATGGCCACGCCTTCCAGTCAATGAAAAGCCCGGTTCCCCAGGAGATGCGGTGGTCCCTACGGTGGTATCTCCCGGCCTGCTGGCTCACCACAGGCCCCGATCCAGGGCGGACACCGCATGACAAATGACGTAGTTGGCGAAAACCGCATGGCCGGGCCTCCCGGTTCCGGCTTTCCCGCGTCCTTCCCCGGCTCCATCGCACCCGTCATCCCCGGATTCTTTCCGGACCCGACCATCTGCCGCGCCGGTGACGACTACTACCTGGCCACCTCCAGCTTTGAGTACTTTCCCGGGGCTCCGGTGTTCCACAGCCGCGACCTGGTCACGTGGGAGCAGGTGGGAAACATCCTGACCCGGCGCTCCCAGTTCGCAGCCGGCGACAGGCGGCCCTCCGGCGGTATCTTCGGCTCCACGCTCCGGTACCACAACGGCGCCTTCTGGTTCGTGACCACCAACATGAGCGAGTTCGGCGGCGGCCACCTGCTATTGACGGCAGACAATCCGGCCGGACCGTGGAGCGACCCCGTGCAGATTCCCGGAACACTCGGCATCGACCCGGACCTTGCCTGGGACGCCGACGGAAACTGCTACCTGACCTGGATGGGTTTCGGTCCCGCCGACAACGGGTCCGGCATTGTCCAGGCCCGGCTGGACCCGCAGGCCGGCACGCTGCTCGAACCGCCCCGGAAGGTGTGGCAGGGGACCGGGCTCGCCTTCCCCGAGGGGCCGCACCTGTACCGCGTCGGGGAGTGGTGGTACCTGCTGCTGGCGGAAGGCGGTACCGAGCGCGGCCACGCGGTGTCGGTGAGCCGGAGCGTGACGCCGGAGGGGCCTTTTGAGCCGCACCCGCAGAACCCCATTTTCAGCCACCGGAGCACCGCTGCCGTAGCCCAGAACACCGGCCACGCTGATTTGGTGCAGACTGCGTCGGGAGAATGGGCCGCGGTCTACCTGGGCGTGCGCCCCCGCGGCTCCGTCCCCGGCTACCACGTGCTGGGCAGGGAGACTTTCCTGGCGGGTATCCGGTGGGACCAGGGCTGGCCGGCGTTCGAGGAGGACCACTACCAGGTGCCCCGCGGGGACACTGCGTTCACCGACGACTTCCGCTCGGCGAAGCTGCACCTGCGCTGGATCGCGCCCGGGGAGGACCCGGCGTCGTTCACTTCACCGGATGCGGAAGGCCTGCTGATCAGCGGAAGCGGCAATGGGGACGTTGCGCCACTGTTGGCCACGCGCGTCAGGGACGAGGCGTGGACCGGATGTGCGTCGGTCCGTCCCCGGGACGGCGCCGCGGCCAGGTTGGAGCTGCGGATCGATGCCTCGCACTGGTACGCGGTGGAAACGGACGGGCGCACCGTCCGCGCCGTTGCGCGGATCGGGCCGCTGCAGCAGGAGCTGGGTTCGGCCGCCTGCGGGCACGTCGACGGCGGGGCGCCGGCTGGGGGCCAGGTGCAGCTTGTGATCGTCAGCAGTGCAGCACCCGACGCCGGGCTGCCCGGGAAGAATTGCGGCCCGGACGAGGTCTCGCTGGGCTTCCAACAGGATGGGCAGCTGACCGTCCTGGCCACGCTGGATGGCCGCTATCTGTCCACCGAAGTGGCCGGAGGGTTCACCGGCCGCGTCATTGGACTGTCCGCGCTGAATGGCAGCGCCGTCCTGGAGCGCTTCGACTACCGGGCCGGGGAACCCGCGTAACCTCCGCAGGTTCCCCGGTCACGCTCCTGGTTACAGCGTGGAGGCGTCGATGACGAACCGGTAGCGCACGTCGGACGCCAGGACACGCTCGTAGGCGTCGTTGATCTTGCTTGCCGGGATGACCTCGATCTCGGCGCCCAGGTTGTGCTCGGCGCAGAAGTCGAGCATTTCCTGGGTCTCGCGGATTCCGCCGATCGCGGAGCCCGCGAAGGACCGGCGCCCCATGATCAGCGAGAACACGTTGACAGGGAGCGGTTCGGCAGGCGCACCCACGTTCACCAGCGCGCCGTCGAGGGTCAGCAGCTGCAGGTACGCGCTGATGTCAATCGCTGCGCTGACCGTGTTGATGATCAGGTCGAAGGAGCCGGCCAGGTCCGGGAACGTGGTCTCGTCGCTGGTGGCGTAGAAGTGGTCCGCGCCCAGCTTCAGCCCGTCCTCCTGCTTTTTCAGGGACTGTGAGAGCACGGTGACCTCGGCCCCCATGGCGTGGGCGAGCTTGACGGCCATGTGGCCCAGGCCGCCAAGTCCGACGACGGCGACCTTCTTCCCGGGACCCGCACCCCAGTGCCGCAGCGGGGAGTATGTGGTGATGCCCGCGCACAGCAGGGGAGCGGCGACGTCGAGTTCGATGCCTTCGGGGATGGTGACCACGAAGTCTTCGGTCACCACCACGTGGGTGGAGTATCCGCCCTGGGTGATGGTGCCGTCGCGGTCCACGGCGCCGTACGTGCCGGTCATGCCGTTGAGGCAGTACTGCTCCTCGCCCTTTTTGCAGTTGACGCATTCGCGGCAGGAGTTGACCATGCAGCCGACGCCCACGCGGTCGCCGACGGCGTGCCTGGTGACGGCCGAACCGACCTCGGTGACGATGCCGGCGATTTCGTGGCCGGGGGCGAGCGGGTACTGCTGGGGTCCCCAGTCGCCGCGGACGGTGTGGATGTCCGAATGGCAGATGCCGGCGAACTTGATCTCGATCAGGACGTCATGCGCGCCGACGTCGCGGCGTTCGATGGTGGTGGGGATGAGGTCACCCGTTGCGGACGGGGCGGCGTAGGCATTGGCGGTAAGCATGGTTCTCCGTAAGTTGGGTAGGGGATCAGTTGGTTGGGTGGAAGATGTGGGAGCGGTATCGCTGCTTATCCAGCAAACCCCCTACTGTATCTGCGCGGAAGGGTCTGCTGGTACAGGTACTGACAGGGCCTCCCTCGGGACAGCAAGGCGCCCCGGAAAGCGCGCCGCGGAACGCAGTAGCCCGGAAAGCAGGCCTACTTGATCCCGGCGAACAGCTCGTTCAGTTCGGCGGTCAGCTGCTTCTGGATGGCAGGCGTGCCGATTTCCTTGCCGTCGATGTGGTTCACGGGCGCGAGCAGCCGGATGCTGGAAATGAGCCAGACGGCGTCGGCGTCCAGGAGGTCCTGCGGCTCCAGGGGCCCGTAGCCGAGCTCCCAGCCCGCTGCCTTGGCAGCGGTGAAGAGCGCCCCCTGGGACGTCCCCGGGAGGATGCCGCTGTCCAGCTGCGGCGTGATGAGCCGCTTGACGGTGCGGCTGCCTGCGGCGTCGCCGCCGTCGGACGTTTCCAGGTGCGCCAGCAGCACGGTGGACGTTGGCCCTTCCAGGACCCGGCCGTCGGAGGACGTGAAGATGACGTCGTCGGCGCCCTGTTTGTGAGCGTGCCGCAGCGCGGCCATGTTGACAGCGTAGGACAGGGTCTTGGCGCCCATCAGCAGCCACGGGGCGCGCTCGGCCACGTCACTGTCGTAGCCACGGTCCAGGAGGATCACGTCGATGCCGGTCTCGCGCTGGCGGCGGGCAGCTGCGCCGACGGGAGAGACCTGGACCCAGCAGGTGGGGGAAGCGGCGCCCTCCACCCCGCGGGTGACCACGAGCTTGACCACCAGCTCGTCCTCCCCGGGGGCCGGCGCCGGATGCTGCGTCCGGTGGTCCGCCACGCCCGTCCCGATGGCTGCCCTCCACTGGTCCTGGTTCGGAATCACCAGGTCCAGCGCCTCCGCGGAACCCTCCAGCCGGTCCAGGTGCGCCTGGAGCTTCCGTACATTTCCGCCCACTGCCAGCATGGTCTCGAACACGCCGTCACCACGGGTGGCCCCCTGGTCGGTGACCATCAGCTGGGGCTGCGAGGCATCAGCGAGGCGGCCGGCCGGGAATGCGGGATCCAGGAAAACGAGCACCACGGAAGCAGGAGAAGTCATGGCTCCAGCTTAGTCCGGCGGTCCGCGGCTAAGCTGTGGTCAACGCCCAGGCCGGAAACCGTCCGGAGGGTGCTCACAGTCCGGGGGTTTCTAAGTGTTGTGGCCGTTTTCGCTCGCAGGCACGGTTCCGGGCTGGGTGACCCTGCTGCTGGCCGCCGCCGACCTCGTGATCCGGGTGGCAGCGCTCGGCATCATCCCCGGCAACCGGCGCCCCACCACCGCCATGGCCTGGCTGCTGGTCATCTTCTTTGTCCCGTTCGTGGGCCTGGTCCTGTTCCTGCTCTTTGGCAACTTCAAGCTTTCCAGCCGCCGCCGCCAGCAGCAGGAGATCGTGAACTCCAGGGTGCGTTCCGGCATTTCGGCGCTCGCCGACGTCGAAAGTGAATACCCGGGACCGGAGTGGGTGAGGTCCGCCGGTGAGCTGAACCGCAGGCTGGGCTCGCTCCCCATGGTGGACGGCAATTCGGTGGAACTCATCCCCGGCTATCCGGACTCGATCCTTGCCATGACCCAGGCCGTACGCAAAGCGAAAACGTTCATCAACGCCGAGTTCTACATCATGAGTGCGGACCACATCACCGATGACCTGCTCACCGCGCTGGAGGAGGCGGCCGAGCGGGGCGTGGAGGTCAGGGTGCTGTTCGACCACATCGGCACGCTGCGGATCAAGGGCTACCGCGACTTCCTCAAACGGCTGCGCTCCGGCAAGCTCCAATGGAAACGAATGCTGCCGCTGCTTCCCATCCACGGCCAGTGGCGCCGGCCGGACCTGCGCAACCACCGCAAGATCATGGTGATCGACGGCGAAATCGCCTTCACCGGATCGCAGAACCTGATCGAACCCTCCTATAACAACCCCAAGCACCGCAAAGCCGGCCGCGAATGGGTGGAGCTGATGGCCTGCCTGCACGGTCCCATCGTCACCACGCTCAACGTTGTTTTCGCCACGGACTGGCTCAGCGAGACCGATGAGTCCCTGGAACACCAGCTGCAGCTGCCTGCCAATCCGTCCCCTGGAACGGTCACCGCCCAGGTGGTTCCGAGCGGCCCAGGGTTCATCACGGAAAACAACCTGCGGCTCTTCACCACCCTGATCTACTCCGCCCAGCACCGCATCTCCATCTGCAGCCCCTACTTTGTGCCGGACGATTCGCTGCTTTATGCCATCACCACGGCCGCCCAGCGCGGCGTGGACGTGGAACTGTTTGTCTCCGAGAAGGGGGACCAGTTCCTGGTGCACCACGCACAGCAGTCCTACTACGAGGCGCTGCTGGAGGCCGGGGTGAAGATCTACCTCTACCGGGCCCCGTTTGTGCTCCATGCCAAGCACTTCACCATTGACGACGAAGTGGCCGTCCTGGGCTCAAGCAACATGGACATGCGCTCCTTCTCGCTGAATATGGAGGTGTCCGTCATGCTCCTGGGCGCGGACATTGTCAATGACATGCGTGCGGTTGAGAACACGTACCGGGACATTTCCCACGAGCTCAAGCTCGAGGACTGGCTGAACAGGCCCCTCGCTGCCCGCTACATCGACAACGTCGCCAGACTGACCGCGACGGTCCAGTAGGCCCTAGCCATCGGGGAACTCCGCGCCCAGCGTGGACAGCACGCCGAAGGCCTTGACCCGGATTTCGTCGTATTCCTCGTCCGGAACGGAGTCCGAGGTGATGGCGCCGCCGATGCCGAGCGTCAGTTCCGCCATGGGCCCCTCGCCGTTCCCCTCGCCCGCGCCGGTGTCGATCACCAGGGTCCGGATAGCCACGGCCAGGTCCGTGGCGCCGTTGAGCGAGAAGTAGCCGATCGCCCCGGAGTAGAGGCCGCGCGGTCCCTGCTCCAGCCGGTCCAGGATGGCCATGGTGCTGATCTTGGGGGCGCCGGTCATGGATCCTGCAGGGAAGCACGCCGCCACGGCCTCGGCCCGCGGCGAGCCGGGCAGCAGCCTGGCGTCGATGGTGCTGACCATCTGGTGCACTGTGGCGTAGCTTTCGATCGCACATAGCCTGCTGACCGTGACGGATCCGGGTTCCGCGAAGTGGCTGAGGTCATTGCGCAGCAGGTCCACGATCATGATGTTCTCCGCCCGGTCCTTGAGCGAGGTTTCCAGGTCGCGGCGGAGCTGGGCGTCGAGGGCAGGATCCGAGGCCCGGCGGCGGGTGCCCTTGATCGGTTCGGCGCGCATGCCGCCGTCGGACGCGATCTTGAGGAAGCGTTCCGGCGACGTGCTGGCCACCGCCAGGTCGCCGAACCGCAGGTAGCTGGCGAACGGCGCCGGATTCCTCCGGCGCAGGGCCAGGTACGTGCTCCACGGCGCCGCCTCAGCCGCGGGCACGCGCGCCGAAAGCATGGTGGTGAGGCAGACCTCGTAGGAGTTTCCGTCGCCGATTTCGTGCTGGGCGGCCACGATCTTGTGCTTGTAGTCCGGCTCGTTGTCCCGGCTGCTGAACAGCGGCGGACGTACGACGGCGGTGCTGCCGCCGGCCTGCGCGATCGTCCCGCCAAACTGCTGGGCTGCTGCCGGCGTTGCTTCCGCAGTTGCGGCCAGCACGGTGCTCCGTGCCGTTTCCAGCCACCCGTCGGTGTCCGGTGCCTCCAGGGCGAGCAGCCAGGCGGTGCCCTCGGCGTGGTCCAGGACCACGGCCCGGCCAGCGAAGATCAGGGCGGCATCCGGGGTTGCTGCGGCGACATCCGAGCCGCCGGTTTCGCGCTTGAGCTCGTAGCCCAGGCATCCCAGCCAGCCAAGGGCGAAGTCGCAGGGATAAGCTTCCGGGGTGCGGACCGCCCGGCGTCCCCAGACGGTGTCCAGCCAGCGGAAGAAAGGACCCGGCACCCGGGCGGTGGCGCAGCCGGCGGCGATCTGGCTTTCGCCTGACCGGTGGGTGACCGTCTGGCCGAACACGCCGCCGTCGTCCGCCAGGATGCTGAAGCGGCTGCGCTCGGCGGCGGGGGACTGCCCAACCGGCGGGGTCGGGGAGGCATTGGAGGAGTCCAGCCAGACGGCGTTGGCCGAGCCGCCGTACAGCCCGGCGAAGAGTGCGGATGCGTCCGGACGGCAGTCCAGCCGTTCCGCACGGAGCCGGAGGCCACGGCGGGCGGACAGCTCAGGGACCAGGGCCGGTGCCAGCGAAGGCAGGTAGGTCAGAAGCTGCAGGACATCGGCGGGGGCCTCGCCGTCCGCCTGGTTCAGAACGCGGATGTCCGCCATGCCCGGGACGTCATCGCCGTCCAGCCACGCGTCCTCCTGGGCGGCCCACTGGTCCCAGAACGGCTCATAGGTTCCGCCGTCACGGTCCAGCGCCCGCGTCCGCCGGACGTCGTCCGGCGAGTCGGCCCAGATCACGGCGCTGAGCAGGGGCCGGGCCCCGGCGGCTGCCGCGCCCACTCCCTCGATGATCACGATCTCGGCGGGCAGCGTGACCCGGGTGTCGCCGTCGTAGTGTTTTTCCCAGTCCCAGCTGGTCCAGGTGGCACGTTCGCCGTGGCTCAGGGGCGTCAGGACGGTGGAGATGTACCGCTCGATGCCGGCGGCGAGGCCGTTCCAGCCGGGGTAGATGTCCTCAAGGTGGAACAGCGCCACCTTGTGGTGGTTCCGCAGCCGGGCGGCAAGTTCGATGGCAAGAGTGGTTTTCCCTGCGCCGGATCGCCCGTCGATGGCGATGATCACAGGTGCGGGGCTCATGAAATAGAGCGTACCTGCTGATGCTCGTGCTGCCGGTTCCAGCCCTGGTTCCCGACGACGGACCGGACGTGCTCAATGATCCCCGGCAGGGCAGAACGGATCTGGTGCCAGACTGCATCGAAGTCAGACTGGCCGCCGTACCAGGGGTCCTCGATGCCCTGGTCCAGCAGGTCCTTGCGTGCCACTGCCGGGTCGAAGCTGCGCAACATGCGGACCTTGTCCATGGCTTCCTGGTCCGGAGCGCATTCGCGCAGCCACGCGTAGTGGTCGACGTCCAGGGCCAGGATCAGGTCCCGCTCACGGAACCAGTCAGCCTGCCATTCGCGGGCGATGTGCCGGTCGGAGGCGAGTTTCGTGGCCGTCAGCCGGCGGGCCGCGCGCGGGTCGATGGGACGCCCGGCCTCGTAGCCCGTGGTCCCGGCGGAGTCCACCGTCACGGCGGCGTCGAGCCCTTCCGCTTCAAGTGCCGCGGCGAGCATCAGCTCGGCCATGGGTGACCGGCAGATGTTTCCGGTGCAGACGGCAATGATCCGGTATGGGCTCGACGATGAGTTCATGGTGCTAAGCATGCTTTATACCGACGCTCTTGGCTAGCCGGTTTTCGGGATGTTTCACGAATTCGTAAAGAGAATTGCAGAACCCGTCACATTCCGGTTGCAGCTGTTCATCTTGGGCCGTTGGAGCGGTCCTGTGTCAGTGGATCAGGGCGAGGAGAATGCCGACCGCCACGAACAGGACACCGAAAATCCGGTTGAGGATCTGCTGCCCGCGGGCGTTGTGCGTGAACCGCTGGAACGACTTGGCTGCAGTGGCGAAAAAGAACCACATGACCAGGATGTCGATCGCGACCACCGTCGCCGTCAGCACAACATACTGCGACAGCAGTGGCTGTTCGGGCCGGATGAACTGCGGCATAAAAGCGAGGAAAAAGACGATGGCCTTGGGGTTGAGCAGGTTCACCCAGAGGCCGCGCCGGAACATGGACCAGGCGGGCTCGTTCCGAAGGGCCTCGGCTGTTTCCTGGTCGGGTTGCGGCTTGGCCAGGAACTGGCGGATGCCCAGGTACACCAGGTAGGCCGCGCCGGCGTAGCGGATCACGTTGAACGCGACCGGGGAGCTTGCCACCAGGACGCCCACCCCGAGGGCCACGATCATCACGTGGATGACCAGGGCTGCCTGCTGGCCCAGGATCCCCCAGATGGAGCGGCGGAACCCCGACGTCAGGGAGTTGCTCATGGTGTTGATCGCACCGGCTCCCGGTGTGAAGCTGACCAGGACGCCGGCACCCGCGAGGGCGAGCCAAAGGGAGAATTGCACCTGCCAAGTTTAGTGCCGTTTCACCACAGGGTGGTCACGGGTTCAAACGCCTGGAGATCCTCATCGGCCGTCACCAGGGTGAGCCCTTCCACCATGGCCTGGGCCGCGAGGATCCGATCGAAGGGGTCCCTGTGGTCCCAGTCGAGCTGTCCGGCGGCCAGCGCATGCGGGGCGGAGACGGGGAGTTCTGCCGCGAGCAGGTGGGCCACCTGCCGCGCGAAGCTGGTCACTATGGCTGCACCTGAAGGGATCTTGCCTTGGCGGTGTTTGTACGAGAGCTCGTAGGCCGTGACGGGTGATACGTAGACCTGGTTTTCCAGCTTGACGATCGCATTCCTGGCCTTGGTGGAGAGGCGTTTTGGTTCGGAGATTGCCCAGATGAAGACATGGGTGTCCAGCAGCAGGCGTGTCACTCCACGGTCCCCATCTCCTCGTCAGTCCAAGGATCGTAGAACTCGTCAGGGATATGGAGGGGGCCAAGGAATCCCAACTCGCGTTTGTGAGGCGGCTCGATTTTCACCAGTCGGGCTACTGGCCGGCCAGCCTTCGCGATGACCACGTCCTCGCCGCGTTCAACGAGGTTCAGGAGTTCGGAGAGCCGGGTTTTCGCTTCCTGGACGTTGTACTGCCCCATGTTGACCAAGTCTAGTTGGTCAACCTCTGCCGTGTAAGGCTCAGCCCAATATTCGTTCTCGCCGTAATAGTTCATGGCCCGACGCTATTCGCGCTCCGCGTTGGGCGCAGCGGCCGAAACTCTCTATGTGGAAAAAGTTCGGACAGATCAAGCAGCGGGAACAGTAGCCGGTCAGCTCAGGCCCGCGCGATGACCTCACCGTTCGGGATCAGGAACCAGCCGTCGTCCGTGGATCCCCAGCGGTGCCAGCCCGCGGAGATCCGCGCGAGGTCCGCGGCATTGGCGAAGCCGTACTCCAAAGCCTGCTCGGCGAAGGCGGAATGCAGCACGCGCTCTCCCCATACGCGGGCCTGCCAGCGGCGCTGCTGTCCCGTGGCGTAGAGCCAGTTGCTGCTGGTGGGGGCGACGTCGGTGAAACCGGCGGACTGCGCCCACGAAACCAGCCGGCGTCCGGCGTCGGGCTCTGCCCCGTTGCGTCGGGCTATCCGCTGGTAGAGCTCCATCCACTCGTCCAGTTCCGGGAAGGCGGGGTACCAGCTCATGCCGTGGAAGTCGGCGTCCCGCACTGCCACAATCCCGCCCGGCTTGGCCACCCGCCGCATCTCGCGGAGCGCCTCCACCGGGTCGGTGAGGTGCTGCAGCACCTGGTGGGCGTGGACGACGTCGAAGGTTTCGTCCTCGAAATCGAGGTCGTAGATGTTCCCGGCCAGGAACTGAGCATTATCCACACCGCGTTCGGCGGCGAGCGCCGAGGCCTGGGCGATGATGTCCGGCGACCGGTCCAGGCCGGTGACCTTCCCCGGCGCCACGAGCCCCGCGAAATCGCAGGTGATGCTCCCGGGCCCGCAGCCGACGTCGAGCACGGAGGTTCCGGGCGTGAGGTGCGGGAGAACGAAGGCCGCCGAATTCTCCGCGGTCCGGGAGGCATGGGCGCGGACCACCGACTCGTGGTGGCCGTGGGTGTACACATCGTCTCCGGGCTGCTGCGCACTCATAACCAAACGCTACCGCCGAGGTGCCTCGAATGGGAGGAACCGCCGTCGCGCGTTCCAGCCTAGGCTGGCGGTGCAGGCGAGGCGGGGCCGCCGTCGGACGCTTCCTGTCGGGCTGCGATGGTGGCCTCCACCATTGCGGTCATAAAACGGGTCACGAGCTCCAGTTCATCGGGGGAGAACGCGGCCATGGCCGTGCCCATGTGTCGCGACAGCGGCATGAACATGGCGCCGCCGTCCTGGAACGCCTTGGGCGTCATGCGGAGCTGGACCTGCCGGCGGTCCGAGCCAAGCCGCTCGCGGACCACATGCCCGGACTGGTCCAGCCGGTCGATCAGGGCGGTGGTGGCCGGGGAGCTGAGGTGGAGTTCCTTGCGCAGGATGCCGGGCGTGACCACCGTGCCCTTGGCCGTGTGGCGCATGATGACGGCCAGGGCGTTGAGGTCCGTCCGGTGCATGTCGTTCCGGCCGCCCGCGGTATCCACGTAGCGGTTGGCCTCGAGGGTGAAGTCCTGGAGCAGGCGGACCAGGGACTGCGGCGCGGAGTTGGCAGGACGGACGAACGCTTCCTCTGTCATGTCCGCCTCCTCCGCTCGATTGCCTGGTGCCCTGACGGATATTACTGCAGCGCAGCCGGTGAGCGGAGCCGGCCGGTGAAAACTACGCCCGGACTACTTATCTCCATCATGGAGATACTCTATGATGGAATCAATTGTACCGCTTCCGTTCCCGAGCCCAGAAGGAATCATGAAATCCAGTCCCCAACACAGCGCGAGGGTGCCGTTCTGGCTGCGCTGGCTCATTCCCGTACTGCTGGTGCTCACGTGGCTGGCCATCGCCGGGGTGGGCGGGCCAACCTTCGGCCGGCTCGATGAGGTCTCCTCCAACGACCAGGCCTCCTTCCTTCCCGCCGGCGCCGAGGCCACCGCCGCGCAGGACTGGCAGGCGAAGTTCCGCGATTCAGACGAGATCCCGGCAGTCATCGTGATCGAGAGCGGAGCCGCCATCAGTCCGGCCGAACTTGGTGAGCTGGCATCCCTTAAGACCGGCCTTGAGGGGCTGGAACTGGGCAGCGCCGTGATCGGCCCCATCCCCTCCGAAGACGGCAAAGCCGTGCAGTTCATCGCCCCGATCGGGCAGTCCGGGGAAACCAAGGAGTCAGTCCAGGAACTGCGGACCTTCCTCGCGGAGGCCGCGCCCGAAGGCATGCGGACCTTCGTGACGGGACCCGCCGGACTGACGGCTGACTTGGTCAGCGCCTTCGCGGGCATCGACGGCATCCTGCTGCTGGTGGCCCTGGGCGCAGTGTTTGTCATCCTCCTGATCGTCTACCGGTCACTGCTCCTGCCCATCGCCGTCCTGCTGACCTCGGTCTTCGCACTGTGCGCGGCCATCCTGCTGGTGTTTGGCATGGCCAAGCTCGGCTGGATCCAGCTCAACGGCCAAAGCCAGGGCATCCTGTCCATCCTGGTGATCGGCGCGGCCACGGATTACGCCCTGCTCTACGTGGCACGGTTCCGCGAGGCGCTGACCCACACCACCAACCGGACAGCCGCCGTCCTGACGGCGTGGAAGGCCTCGTTCGAACCAATCCTGGCCTCGGGCGCCACTGTCATCATCGCCCTGTTGTGCCTGCTCTTCTCCGACCTCAATTCCAATAAGGCCCTCGGCCCGGTGGCTGCAGCCGGCATCCTCTGCTCGCTCTTCGCCGCCCTGACCCTGCTGCCTGCCCTGATGGCGCTCCTGGGCCGGGCCGCGTTCTGGCCGTTCCGCCCCAAGCTCGTTCCGGCGGGAGAGCGCGGGCCCGAGCTGGTCACCGGCCTCGAAGGGCAGAAGGGCATCTGGCGGGCCACGGGCTCACTGGTGTCGCGCCGCCCGCGGACCGTCTGGGTCGCATCGGTCCTCCTGCTGCTGGTGGCTTCGGCCGGCGTGCTGCAGCTGAAGGCCAACGGTGTGCCGCAGACCGACGTCATCCTCGCCGCGTCCAACGCGGTGGACGGCCAGGACGCGCTGGCGCGCCACTTCGACGCCGGCAGCGGCAGCCCCGCCGTCGTGGTTGCGGACCAAAGCAGGGCTGACGAGGTGCTGGCCAAGGTCAAGGCGGCCGACGGCGTCGGGGACGCCTACCTCCTGGCCGCAGGCAGTGTGCCCATCACCGGCGCCCCCGGAAGCCCCAGCGCACCGGACGTCCGCGAAGGCAAGGTGCTGATTAATGCCACGCTCAACTTCGCCGCCGATTCCATAGAGGCGGAGGATGCCGTGAAAGTCCTGCGTGAGGACGTAACAACGGTCGACGCCGGAGCGCTGGTGGGCGGCGTGACGGCCACGGCCCTGGACACCAACACCACGGCCCAGCGCGACCTGGTGATCATCATCCCCATCGTGCTGGTGGTCATCCTGTTCATCCTGATGCTGCTGCTTCGCTCCGTGGTGGCGCCGGTCCTGCTGGTGCTCTCGGTGGTCCTGTCGTACGCAGCGGCCATGGGCGTCTCAGCCCTGGTATTCAACAACGTCTTCGGATTCCCGGGTGCCGACGCCACCGTTCCGCTCTTTGGGTTCGTCTTCCTGGTGGCCCTGGGCGTGGACTACAACATCTTCCTGATGAGCCGGGTGCGCGAGGAATCCCTCAAGCACGGGACCCGGCCGGGCATCCTCCGCGGCCTCGGCGTGACCGGCGGCGTCATCACCTCGGCCGGCGTGGTGCTTGCGGCGACGTTCGCTGCACTCGGGGTCATTCCGATCATGTTCCTGGTGCAGCTGGCGTTCATTGTGGCCTTCGGCGTGCTGCTGGACACGGTGGTGGTGCGCTCGCTGCTGGTTCCGGCGCTGGCGTACGACATCGGCCCGCGCATCTGGTGGCCGTCGAAGCTGGGGCGCCCGGAGTTGGACGCGGCCGTCGTGCAGGACGCCGGCGCCTTGGAGTCTGAGCCGGAGGGCGCCGGCCGCCGCTAGCCCTGCGTGCGCCACCAGGCCACCGTGGCTGCAGCCGCCTCCGGAAGGGGTGTGGGGCGCAGGCCGAGGGCTGCTTGGCTCGCGGCCGAGTCCATCACGAAAGGCTCAGCGAACTGGTAGAGCATTTCGGCCAGTTCGCGGAAGTCTTTCGAGAACACGCCGATGGCACGGAGCGCCCAGCCCGGTATGCCTGCCAGTTTCGGGGCGGCCACTCCGCCGGCCTCGGTGAAGGCTGTGGCCAGCTGCCGCTGCGTGACTGCCGGACCCGTGGGGGCGTGCCACACCCTGTTCCACAGCGACGGCGTCTGTGCGGCATGGATCATCGCCGCGGCGAGGTCCGGTACATAGGTAAACGAATGCGGCTGGTCGGCGCTCCCGATGACCCACACTTTCTTGCCGGCCAGCACCGCGGGGACCACGCGCTCGCCGGCGTGGGAGGTCCTGACCCGAGGTCCGAAAAAGTCGCCCGCCACCAGGCTGACGGTGTCCGTCGGTGAGGCGTCCCTGGCCTCCAGCAGCGTGGTCCGCACGCCCCGCTTGCCTCCCTGCGCCGTGCGCGGTCCAGCCTCGGTCATGGGGCGCCCGGGCTCGCTGTACGAGTAGAGGCTTTCGGGAAAAACGACGACGGCGCCCGCCTCGCCAGCCGCGGCCAGCACCTTTTGCTCGGCCGCGGGCAGCTCGGCCTGCCATGCGTCCGCAGTGTAGGAAGATCCGTGGATGCAGTGAAAGACGGCGGCGGCGCCCGAGAAGGCATCCCGCAGCTGGGCAGCGTCCTGTGCGTCCGCCTTCACGCGCTCTACCAGGGGGTGCTCGGGGCCATTGCCGGACCTGGTGAGGATCCGGACCTTCTTTCCCTGCTCCGCGAGCTGCTCTGCGACCGTCCAGCCCACGGGGCCGGCTCCGGTAACAACGTAGACATCGTTCATGATTCTCCTCAAGGATTTGCGCTAGAGAGCACTGCTCTCCGTTAAGCGTGCGCCCGGGTCGGCGACATGTCAAGAGCGGTGCTCTCAATTGTTGACAGTGCTCTGCTTTATGCGATGCTGGAGCCATGAGTGACGCTGCCGCCGAAGCGGAAACCGCCCGCCGGACGCCGCGCGAACGGGCCCGGGCCCAGACCGTCGCCGACATCATCCGGCTCGGCAGGGACCACCTGGCCACGCACGGCGCGGCGGCGTTGTCCCTCCGGGCCGTCGCCAGGGACCTGGGTGTGGTCTCCTCGGCTGTCTACCGCTACGTAGCCAACCGCGACGAACTCCTCACGCTCCTGGTAGTGGACGCGTACGACGAACTCGGCGACGCCGTCGATATGGCAGTGAACGCGCTGCCTCCGGGGGACCACGCCGGGCGGTTCAGGGCGCTCGGCAGGGCGGTCCGGCAATGGGCGCTGCGTGAGCCGGCCCGCTACGGGCTGCTGTTCGGAAGTCCGGTGCCTGGCTACCAGGCGCCCGCGGGGCGCACCACGGCGCCCGGCACACGCGTGATCTACAGCCTGGTCGGGATTCTCGACGCCGCCTTCCGCGCTGGTGGGCTGACGGCTTCGGCGCGTTCCGCCGTCGTACCTTCCGCCCTGTCCGTGGACCTGGAAGCCATCCGCGACGGGCTCGGGCTCGCCATGCCGGACCCGCTGCTGGCGAACGGTGCCCTGGCGTGGACGTCCCTCTTTGGCGCGGTCAGCTTCGAGGTCTTTGGGCAGTACGGAGCGGACACGTTCAGCGCACCCGACGAACTCTTTGAGCACCACCTCGACGTCCTCGCGGGGCTGGTGGGGCTCAAAGGCTGACAGGCGTCACGCTGAGCACCCATTGGGACGGGGCCGCTGCGTGTGTCCCCGGATTTACGCGCCGGAGACCTCGTTGCAGCCGTAAAAGCATGCCCGCCGTGACGCCGACGGCGCGGGCAGCTGCCCCTGTTTTGCCGGCAGCGCGCTGAGTAGACTCCAAATGCGCCCGAACGGACGCGGAACCTCAAGGGAGAGATGCCGCCATGACCGAACACCGTGAATCCCCAGCCGACGGGCAGCCGCGCAGGGACAGCTCAGCCCCCGGTCTGGAAGGCGAGGGCGGGCAGTACACCGAAGGCGACTACGGCGACGCGGGCAGTGTGGAGGCTGCCGCTGATCAGCCCGCGGACGGGGAATACCCCGACGGCGATTACGGCGACGCGGGCGCGTCCGGAACTGCCCGCGAGGTTGAAGTGGACGAGGACCGGAACTCGTAAGGCGGCTCCCACCCCGGCTTCCAGCCGGTCCCAACGCCCGTTCACGCACAGCGAAACGCGCCCGGACGCCCTGGCTGACCAGGCGAAACCCCCGGGAATCCGCGGAGCCCTGAGGTTTCGGCGCGGCCGAAAATCCAAAGTTGAGCGGACTTGACTCAACTTTGGATTGACATCTTTCCCGCCCCGGGTAAAGTTGAGTGCAGAACGCTCAATGAGTGGGCGCCAGCAAGTTTCCAAGGAAAGAAGGAAGCAACACATGTCACGTGCAGTAGGTATCGACCTCGGAACCACCAACTCCGTCGTCTCCGTTCTCGAAGGTGGCGAGCCCACCGTTATTGCCAACGCCGAGGGTGGCCGCACCACGCCGTCGGTCGTTGCATTCTCCAAGTCCGGCGAAGTCCTGGTCGGCGAGATCGCCAAGCGCCAGGCCGTCAACAACATTGACCGCACCATCGCCTCCGTCAAGCGCCACATGGGCACTGACTGGAACGTCGCCATTGACGACAAGAAGTACACCCCGCAGGAAATCTCCGCCCGTATCCTCATGAAGCTGAAGAACGACGCCGAGGCCTACCTGGGTGAAAAGGTCACCGACGCAGTGGTCACCGTTCCCGCGTACTTCAACGACGCCGAACGCCAGGCCACCAAGGAAGCCGGCGAGATCGCGGGCCTGAACGTCCTGCGCATCGTCAACGAGCCCACCGCCGCAGCACTCGCCTACGGCCTGGACAAGGGCAAGGAAGACGAACTCATCCTCGTCTTCGACCTCGGCGGCGGTACGTTCGACGTCTCCCTGCTCGAAGTTGGCAAGGATGAAGACAACTTCTCCACCATCCAGGTCCGCTCCACCGCTGGCGACAACCGCCTGGGTGGCGACGACTGGGACCAGCGCGTTGTGGACTACCTGCTGAACCAGCTCAAGGTCAAGGGCATCGACCTCTCCAAGGACAAGATCGCCCTCCAGCGCCTCCGCGAAGCTGCAGAGCAGGCCAAGAAGGAACTCTCCTCCTCCACCAGCACCAACGTCTCCCTCCAGTACCTGTCCGTCACCCCCGACGGCCCGGTGCACCTGGACGAGCAGCTGACCCGCGCCAAGTTCCAGGACCTCACCAAGGACCTGCTCGAACGCACCAAGAAGCCGTTCCACGATGTCATCAAGGAAGCGGGCATCAAGCTCTCCGACATCAACCACATCGTGCTCGTCGGTGGCTCCACCCGCATGCCCGCCGTCTACGACCTGGTCAAGGAACTCGCCGGCGGCAAGGAGCCGAATAAGGGCGTCAACCCGGATGAGGTTGTGGCCGTTGGCGCAGCCCTCCAGGCCGGCGTGCTGAAGGGTGAGCGCAAGGACGTCCTCCTGATCGACGTCACCCCGCTGTCCCTCGGCATCGAAACCAAGGGTGGCGTCATGACGCACCTGATCGAGCGCAACACCGCCATCCCCACCAAGCGGTCCGAGACGTTCACCACCGCCGACGACAACCAGCCGTCCGTGGCCATCCAGGTCTTCCAGGGCGAGCGCGAGTTCACCCGCGACAACAAGCCGCTGGGCACGTTCGAGCTGACCGGCATCGCCCCGGCTCCGCGCGGCGTCCCGCAGGTTGAGGTCACGTTCGACATCGACGCCAACGGCATCGTCCACGTCTCCGCGAAGGACAAGGGCACCGGCAAGGAACAGTCCATGACCATCACGGGCGGCTCCAGCCTCTCCAAGGAAGACATCGACCGCATGGTCAAGGACGCCGAGGAGCACGCAGCCGAGGACAAGGCACGCCGCGAGGCAACCGACACCCGCAACACGGCCGAGCAGCTCGCCTACTCCGTGGACAAGCTGATCGCCGACAACGCCGACAAGCTGCCTGAAGAGGTCAAGACCGAGGTCCAGGCCGACGTCGACGCTCTCAAGAAGGCCCTCGAAGGCACCGACGACGCAGCCGTGAAGACCGCGTACGAGAAGCTGCAGGCTTCCCAGTCCAAGCTCGGCGAAGCCATCTACGCCCAGGCCGGTTCACCGGACGGCGCCACCGGTGCTGCAGGTGCCGAAGGCGCAGCGCCTGCCGGTGACAAGGCTGCCGACGAGGACATCGTCGACGCCGAGATCATCGACGAAGACGAAGCGAAGAAGTAGCCATGCCGCACCACGGTAACGAGGAAGAGCACAACTCTTCATCTGACCACGAGCGCGACGGGGGCCGCAACGGCAGCGGCCACCAGGAGCCGGTCATCCGGGACAACCGCAAGGTTGACCCGGTGACCGGGCAGGCACGGCACCCGGAAGGCGAATCGGCTGCCAAGGCTGATACACCGGCCGCCGAGCCGGCCGACACCGACGGTGACGCACTGGCCCAGGCCGAGGAAATCCTCAACGGCATCGAGGTGCCGGCCGAGGAATCCGTGGCCCAGGGCGCAGGACATGCCGAGGCTGCCGAGCTGAAGAACGACCTGCTCCGCCTCCAGGCTGAATACGTCAACTACCGCAAGCGCGTTGAACGTGACCGTGCCGTGGCAGGGGAGATGGCCGTCATCGGCGTCCTGAACTCGCTGCTTCCGGTACTGGACGACGTCGACGCTGCCCGCCAGCACGGTGACCTGACCGACGGCCCGTTCGCCGCGATCGCCACCAAGCTGGAAAACGCGCTGAAGACGTACGGACTGGTCCGCATCGATGAGACCGGCGTGGAGTTCGATCCCACGATCCACGAGGCCCTCATCCAACAGCCCGGCGAGGACATCGAAGTTGACACCGTCAGCCAGGTGCTCCGCTCAGGCTACAAGTCAGGCGAACGCGTCCTCCGCGCAGCCCAAGTAATTGTGGCGGTCCCGGCTTAGTTCGGGGTCACCAGGCGCTACGCCGGATATGGGGCGGTGCCCGCTTCGCGGTGCCCTCCACACCGCCGCCCCATATCCGGCCTCCGCGCCAGCGGTCATCTCGCCTAAGGTGAGGTAACCACAAAGCTCGCAGCGGTACAGGGGCCCCGGGAGTGGCATCGGGCCTGCCGGAGCTGGGTGGCTGGGGATCGCAGATCCTCAGCCACCCAGCGTAGGGGCGGGGGCCCCTGTACCGCGGAGAGCCGTTAGTTAGAGACTTGAAAGGAAACGCCATTGGCTAGCCAGGATTGGGTGGACAAGGACTTTTACGCGATCCTTGGTATCGCCAAGGACGCTTCCGACGCCGACATTAAGAAGGCGTACCGGAAACTTGCCCGCCAGCACCACCCGGACACCAACTCGGGGGACGCTGCGTCGGAGAAGAAGTTCAAGGACATCTCCGAGGCCTACTCCGTGCTTTCCGATCCGGACGAACGCCAGCAGTACGATGCCATCCGGGCCATGGGCGGCGGGGCGCGCTTCGCCCCCGGCGGTGCCGGCGGCGGGAATGGCGGCTTCGAGGACATGTTCGGTGGCCTCTTCACCGGAAACGCGGGGCGGCACGCAGGCGGGTTCAGCACGTCCGGCGGCATTCCGCCTGAGTTCGCTGACCTGTTCGGCGGCGGCGGAGGGTTCGGCGGCCAGCCGGGCTTCCAGCGCCCGCCGGCCAAGGGCGCGGACCGCACGGCAACCACTAGCATTTCCTTCGCCGGGTCCATCCGCGGCACCACTATCGGCCTGCGCGAACCCAGCGGCGACGTCATCGACGTCCGAGTTCCCGCCGGCATCAAGGACGGCCAGAAGGTGCGCGTCCGCGGGAAGGGCCAGCCCGGACCGGCAGGCAACGGCGACCTCATGGTGGCCGTCACGGTCAAGGCCCATGACTTTTACACGCGCGACGGCGACAACCTCCGCATCCACGTACCGGTCACCTTCCCCGAAGCTGCTTTGGGCGCCGACATCCAGGTGCCCACCATCGACGGCGAGACGGTCAAGGTCCGCGTACCTGCCGGCACGCCGTCCGGGCGCACACTCCGGGTCAAAGGTCACGGTGTGAAGACCTCCAAGGTCACCGGCGATCTCCTGGTGACCATCGACGTCGCGGTTCCGAAGAACCTGAACAAGGAAGCGGAAGCTGCCGTGAAGGCCTTTGCCGAGGCAACGGCCGACGCCGATGTCCGCGAAGGCCTGGCCGCCAAGGCCCGGCTCTAAGCAACGGAGCAGACCGTGGACATCAGCGCTGACCAGCCGATCTTTGTGATCTCGGTGGCGGCCGAACTGGCGGACATGCACCCGCAGACCCTCCGGCAGTACGACCGGCTGGGCATCGTTTCGCCGAGCCGGGCCCCCGGCAAGTCCCGCCGCTACTCCCAGCGGGACGTCAACATGCTGCGCGAAGTCCAGCGGCTGTCGCACGAAGGCGTCTCGCTCGAGGGGATCAAGCGGATCCTCGAACTCGAGAACCAGGTTGCCGCGCTGCAGCGCAGGGTGACCGAACTGACCGAGGAATTGGGCCGCCGTCGTGATCCCCTGGACTCGCGGATCTTTGCTGCCGGCGCTGCCGGCGACGTGGTGAGCCTTGCCCGCGGACAGCGCCCCCGGGCGCGGTCGCAGGCCGTGGTGGTCTGGCGGCCCCGCGCTTTGGGCGAGTAGTTTGTCGAACCCCGGCAGCAATTCGAGTACACACTACTCGTGACTGGCTGGGCGCCACTGGCTTGAATGGAACCTGCAGCTGAGTCTCACAGCGCAGGTTTCAAGCCTTTGGGGGTGCATTCGAGTGTTTGGTTCATCATTCATCATGTTCGCCGGTTCAGTACCGGGGCAGATCCTGCTGGCTATCGGTCAGGTGGTGGTGGTGGTCTGCGTCTGTTTCGACATGGTCCGCGTTCTGTCCGTACCGAGGTCGCACCGCCGGTATGTGGCTTCCACCGTCTTCCGGACACTGGCCATCCCGTCGATTGTGTCCACGGGGTTGAGCGTCCTGGTCGGCGCTGTCACCTGGTCCTGGATGGACGTGGTGATGTCCATGTTCGTGATGGTGGCGATCATTTTCCGGCTCCACCACGACACCGACGAGGACAACTGGTGGAAGGGCAAGGGCAAGAAGCTCGCCCGCTGGGCCCGCCGCCAGTTCAGCTCCCGGACGGCGGCGGCCCCGGCGATGGGCTAGCTGTTGTACGGGTCCGCGATGCCGATGTACTGGGTGGTGGTGTATTCGGCGATGCCTTCGGAGCCGCCTTCGCGGCCGAGGCCGGATTGTTTGACACCGCCGAAGGGTGCTGCGGCGTTGGAGATGACGCCGGCGTTGAAGCCGACCATGCCGAATTCGATCTGTTCGGCCACCCGCAGCAGCCGGTTGAAGTCCCGGCTGTACAGGTAGGACGCCAGGCCGTATTCGCTGGCGTTGGCCAGCCGGATGGCGTTCTCCTCGGTGCTGAACGTGGTGATGGGGGCGACGGGGCCGAAGATCTCCTGGCCAAGGATGGCGGCATCGTTCGGGACGTTGGCCAGGACGGTGGGCGGGTAGAAGTAGCCGGGGCCGTCCACGGGTGTGCCTCCGGTGACGGCGGTTGCTCCGGCGTCGACGGCGGCACTGACCAGCGCGTGCACGTCGTCGCGGGCTCCGGCATCGATGAGCGGGCCGACCCGGGTGCCGGGTTCGGTGCCGCGGCCGGTGGCCAGGGCGCCCATGGCGGCGGCGAACTTGGCGGTGAATTCTGCGGCGACGGATTCCTGGACGAGGAAGCGGTTGGCGGCGGTGCAGGCTTCGCCCATGTTCCGCATTTTCGCGGCCATGGCGCCTTCGACGGCCTTGTCGAGGTCGGCGTCCTCGAAGACGATGAACGGGGCGTTCCCGCCGAGTTCCATGGAGGTGCGCAGCACGTTCTGCGCGGCGTCTGCCATGAGGCGTTTACCCACCGGGGTGGAGCCGGTGAAGGAGACCTTCCGCAGCCGAGGGTCGGCGAGCAGCGGCCCGGAGATCCCGGAGGCGCTGGACGAGGAGACCACGTTGAGCACTCCGGCGGGCAGGCCGGCGTCGAGCATGGTCTGCGCGAAGTACTGGGCGGTCAGGGGCGTGAGCTTGGCGGGCTTGAGGACCATGGTGCAGCCGGCTGCGACGGCCGGTGCGACCTTCCGGGTGGCCATCGCCAGCGGGAAATTCCAGGGCGTGATCAGCAGGCAGGGCCCGACCGGTTTGTGCTGGACCAGGATCTTGTTTTTGCCCTCGGGGGTGGTGAGGTAGCGGCCGTAATCCCGGACAGTCTCCTCGGAGAACCAGCGCAGGAATTCGGCGCCGTAGGTGACCTCGCCGCGGGCTTCGGCCAGGGGCTTGCCCATTTCCAGGGTCATCAGCAGCGCGAAGTCTTCGGCCCGTTCGGTCACCAGGTCGAAGGCGCGGCGCAGGATCTCGGCCCGCACGCGGGGTGCGGTGCGTGCCCAGGAGGCCTGGGCTGCGTCTGCGGCGTCGAGGGCGGCGACCGCGTCGTCGCTGGTGGCGGAGGCGAGCGTGGCGAGAACCTCCCCGGTGGCGGGATCATGCACGTCAAACGTGCCGCCGTCGGAGGCCTCCACCCATTGGCCGCCGATCAGCAGGCCAGTGGGGACAGACGCGAGGAGGGCGGCTTCCCGCTCCGGCGAAATGGCAGGGGAGATCGCAGAAAGTGTCATCGGGGGAGTCCTTTAGTCGGTGGCGGGTCAGTAGCTGGCGGGGGCGTCGCCGGAGGGCACGATGAACTCCGCCGCGAGGGCTTCGGAGCCGCGGGCGAGGATGGCGACGTCGGCGCCCACCAGGACAAACGAGGCGCCGGAGGCCATGTAGCTGCGGGCCGTGGCGGGGTTGAAGGCGTTGACCCCGGCCGGCGTCCCGGCGGCTTTGGCGGCTGCGAGGCAGTGTTCGACGGCGGCGCGCACTTCGGGGTGTTCCTGCTGCCCCAGCACGCCCATGGAGGCGGCGAGGTCGGACGGGCCGAGGAAGATGGCGTCCACGCCCTCCACGGCGAGGATGTCCTCCACGGCATCGACGGCCGCGGCGGATTCGATCTGGACGGTCACGCTGACGGTCTCGGACGCCCGGGCGAGGTAGTCCGGGATCCGGTTCCACCGGGCGGCCCGGGCTAAGGCGGACCCGACGCCGCGGACGCCGTGCGGGGGGTAGCGGGTGGCGGCGACGGCGGCCTGGGCGTCGGCAACCGAATTGACCATGGGGATGAGCAGGTTCTGCACCCCGAGGTCAAGGTACTGCTTGATCACCACGGTGTCGTTGACCGGCGGCCGGACCATCACCTGCACCGGGTAGCCGTGGATGGCCTGCAGCTGGGCGAGGATGGATTCGAGCCCGTTGGGGCTGTGCTCGGCGTCCACCAGGAGCCAGTCCAGGCCGGCTCCGGCGCAGAGTTCGGCGATGAGCGGGCTGCCGGAGCACACCCACATCCCGGCCAGGGGGCGGCCTGCTTTGCCGTTTTGATCGCGGAGGGCGTCGCGGAAGGTGGCGTCCGGTTCTACTCGAAGCGGCATGTGATGCTCCCCAATGGTCCGTAGTCGGCGTGGACTGTATCGCCTTTGTACACCCACATTGGGCGGGTGAAGGAGCCGGCGAGGATGATGTCGCCGGCTTTCATGCCGTCGCCGTGGGCGGCGATCTTGTTGGCCAGCCAGTGCACGCCGTTGGCGGGATGGTCCAGGACTCCCGCGGCGACGCCGGTTTCCTCCACTGTCTGGTTTTTGTACAGGATGGCGGAGACCCAGCGGAGGTCCACGGCGTCGGGTTTGACCGGGTTGCCGCCGATCACCATGGCGCCCATGGCGGCGTTGTCCGCGATGGTGTCCACGATGGTCCGGCCCTCCATTTCAATCCTGGAGTCCAGGATTTCGAGGGCCGGAACCACGTAGTCTGTGGCGTTCAGGACGTCGAAGATGGTGCAGCCCGGGCCCTTGAGCGCGTCCTTGAGGACAAACGCGAGTTCCACCTCCACCCGGGGGTGGGTGTATTTGTCCCATTGCACCGAACAGCCGGTTTCGAGGACCATGTCATCAAAGATGGCACCGTAGTCCGGTTCAGTGATGCCGGTGGCGGCCTGCATGGCCCTGGACGTGAGGCCGATCTTCCGCCCCACGAGCGTCCGGCCGGCCTCCTCGTTCCGGGCACGCCAGAGCCTTTGCACGGCGTAGGAATCCTCCACCGTCATCTCCGGGTAGCGGGTGGTGAGCCGCGGCACCGGAGTCCGGGAACGCCCGGCCTCGACCAGCTCGTCGGCGATGGCCTCGATCGTCTTCACGTCCAGCATGGCTAGACCTGCGCCCCGAGTTTGAAGCCCTCGACCGCGCCGTCAGCACCTTCCTTGCGGGTGTAGGAGAAGCCGTCGGCGCCTACGGTGACTGCCATTTCGCTCTTCTCTTCGCGGACGACGACGGGCTGCGGGTTGCCGTCCAGGTCCAGGACCAGGGAGGCTTCGGTGTACCAGGACGGGACCACGGGGTTGCCCCACCAGTCGCGGCGCTGGTTGTCGTGGACGTCCCAGGTGATGACGGGGTTGTCGGGGTCGCCGGTGTAGTAGTCCTGGGTGTAGATCTCGATGCGGTGGCCGTCCGGGTCCAGGATGTAGAGGTAGAAGGCGTTGGAGACGCCGTGCCGGCCGGGGCCGCGTTCGATCCGGTCGCTGATGCGCAGGGCGCCCATCTTGTCGCAGATCTGGATGATGTTGTGCTTCTCGTGCGTGGCGAACGCGACGTGGTGCATGCGCGGGCCGTTGCCGCCGGTGAGGGCGGTGTCGTGGACGGTCTGCTTGCGGTGCATCCACGCGGCGTACGTGACGCCGTCGGAATCCTGGATGTCCTCGGAGACGCGGAAGCCGAGGTCCTCCAGGTACTTGCGGCCGCGCGGGACGTCGGGGGTGACCTGGTTGAAGTGGTCCAGACGGACCAGTTCGCCGGCGGAGTAGAGGTCGTAGCGCTGGGTGAGGCGCTCCACGTGCTCCACGTCGTAGAAGAACTCGTACGGGAAGCCCAGCGGGTCCTCGACCCGGACGGAGTCGCCGATGCCCTTGGTGAAGCCTTCCTTCCGGCGTTCAACCCGGCAGCCCAACTCGCGGTAGTAGGCTTCGGCGGCGTCAACTTCGGCGGGGGACTTCACCCGGTAGGCGAAGGCGGCGACGGCGGCGATGGGACCCTTGCGGAGCACCAGGTTGTGGTGGATGAACTCTTCGAGGGAGCGCAGGTAGATGTTGTTCTCGTCTTCCTCGGTGACGTGCAGGCCCAGGAGGTCCACGTAGAAAGCGCGGGACTTGGCGAGGTCGGTGACCACGATTTCCATGTAGGCGCAGCGGACGATGTCAGGTGCCGGGACGGTGGGGGTGGGGACGAAGTTTGTCATCGGATTCTCTCTTCTTTGAAAGGGGTTCTGGTTGGCTTAGGCGCCGAATTTGGGGGTGTGGACGGAACCGAGGCTGATGTGGACGGCCTGCTGGTCTGTGTAGAAGTCGATGGAGCGGTAGCCGCCCTCGTGGCCGAGGCCCGAGGCTTTGACCCCGCCGAACGGGGTGCGCAGGTCGCGGACGTTGTGGCTGTTGAGCCACACCATGCCGGCTTCGACGTTTTGCGAGAAGTTGTGCGCGCGGGTCAGGTTCTGGGTCCAGATGTAGGCGGCCAGTCCGTATTTGGTGTTGTTCGCCAGGGCGAGGGCCTCGTCGTCGTTCTCGAAAGGGGTGATGGCGACGACGGGGCCGAAGATTTCCTCCTGGAAGATCCGGGCGTCAGGGGCGACGTCGGCGAATACGGTGGGTGCGATGTAGTTGCCTTCCGGGAGGTGCTCAGGCCGTCCGCCGCCGGCGAGGAGCCGGCCTTCGGATTTGCCGATTTCCACGTAGGAGGCCACCTTTTCGTAGTGCTCCGGGTGGACCAGGGCGCCCACCTGGGTCTTGGGGTCATGCGGGTCCCCGACCACGATGTTCTTGGCCCGGGCGGCGTACTTTTCGCAGAATTCGTCGTAGATGGCGCGTTCCACCAGGATGCGGGAGCCGGCGGTGCAGCGTTCGCCGTTGAGGGAGAAGACCCCGAACAGGGCGGAGTCGATCGCGGCGTCCAGGTCGGCGTCGGCAAACACCACGCACGGCGACTTCCCGCCGAGCTCCATCGACAGGCCCTTGAGGTTGGCCGCGGCGTTGCGGAAGATCGTCTGGCCGGTGGTGGTTTCGCCGGTGAAGGAGATCAGCGGGACGTCCGGGTGCTTGACCAGTGCGTCGCCTGCTTCCTCGCCCAGGCCGTTGACCAGGTTGAACACGCCGTCAGGCAGGCCCGCGTCCTTGAAGATCTGCGCCCACAGGGAGGCCGAGAGCGGCGTGAACTCGGCCGGTTTGAGGACCACGGTGTTGCCGGTCGCAAGTGCCGGGGCGAGCTTCCAGGACTCGAGCATGAACGGGGTGTTCCACGGCGTGATGAGGCCCGCGACGCCGATTGGCTTGCGGTTGACGTAGTTGATCTGGGCGCCGGGGACCTTCATGGCGTCGTCGAACTGGGCGACGATCAGGTCCGCGAAGAAGCGGAAGTTCTCGGCCGCGCGCAGGGCCTGGCCCTTGGCCTGGGTGATCGGCAGGCCGGTGTCGAACGTTTCCAGTTCAGCCAGGCGCTCTTCCTGGGCTTCGACGGCGTCGGCGATCTTGTTCAGGATGCGGGCGCGGTCGCGTGGCTTCATTTTCGGCCACGGGCCGTTGGTGAAGGCTTCGCGGGCGGCGGCGACGGCGAGGTCGATGTCTTCTTTCTGGCCGGCCGCGGCGGTGGCGTAGTTGGTGTTGGAGACCGGATCCAGGACATCGAAGGTCTTCCCGCCCACGGAGTCAACGAACCGGCCGTTGATGTAGTGCTGGATGTGGGTGGGCAGGTCCTGCGGCACATAATGCGTGGCGGTGTCAGCTGCAGTGAACGTCATTGTTGTTTCCTTACTGAAAGTGCAACGCGGGGTCACTTCTGGCCCAATGGGGGCCGTTTATCGGGCGTTGAGTGACCCCGCGTTGCTTTGCGGGAGGGGGTTGGCCTGGGCGAGGTAGGCGTCCAGGGTTGCCGAGCGGTGGAGCCTGGCTGCTTTTTCGATGGTGTCGGCGTCGGCGCCGGTTTCAATGAGCTTCAGCAGCGCCTCGTGTTCATCCACCGAGTCGTGGGCGCGGCCGGGAACAAAGCGGAAGGTGGAGGACCGCAGCGATGCGAGCCTGTTCCAGCCCCGGTGGACGAGGTCCAGGATGTGCGGGTTGGGGCAGTGCTCGAACAGGATGCTGTGGAAGTCCTGGTTGAGCCGGGTGAAGCGGATCGGGTCAAAGTGCTGGAGGCATTCGCGCATGTCCTCATTCACAGCGCGTGCCCGGGCGATGTCCGCTGCCCCGATCAGCGGAGCGGACAGGGCGGTGGCGGCCCCCTCCACGATGCTCAGGGTCTGCATCGTGTAGAGGTATTCGGTGGGGTCGATCCCGGACACCGTGGCGCCGACGTTCCGTTCGAACTTCACCAGGCCCTCGGCTTCAAGCCGGCGGATGGCTTCGCGGACCGGGACCACGCTGAAGCCGAGGTCCTTGGCCAGGCCGGCCAGGACCAGCCGGTATCCGGGGGTGTAGGTGCCCTCCACGATCCTGGCTTTGACGGCGGCATACGCCTGCTGGGACTTACTTTCGACGGCGGTCTCAGTCACCTTTGGCTCCTTGCCGGCTCTGCCACTCCTGGAAGCGTGCCTGCCATTCCTTGTTCATGGGGTACAGCCCGTCCACGCTGTGGCCCTGCTCCACCATTTCGGCGATGAAGGTTTCCTCGCGCTCCTGGACGATCGAGTCGTCGGCGAGCTCCTCGGCCAGCGCCGGCGGGATCACCAGGATGCCGTCGGAATCGGCGACGATGATGTCCCCGGGCTGGACGGTGGTGCCGCCGCAGGCGATGGTGATGTCGGTGTCCCACGGGATGTGGCGGCGGCCCAGGACGGCGGGGTGCGGGTTGGCGTAGTACGTGGGCATGTCCATGGCCGCGACGGCGGAGAAGTCGCGGACGCCGCCGTCGGTGATGATCGCGGCCGCTCCCCGGACCTGGGCGCGGAGGGCCAGGATGTCGCCGATGGTGCCGGTGCCCTTTTCCCCGCGGGCCTCCATCACCAGGATTTCGCCCTCGTTCACTGAATCGATCGCGCGTTTCTGGGCGTTGAAGCCGCCACCGTGGGTTTTGAAGAGGTCCTCGCGGTTCGGCACGTAACGCAGGGTCCGGGCCAGGCCCACGATCCGCTTCTCCGGCCGAGTGGACGTGAGGCCGTCGATGCTGACGTTGTTAAGGCCGCGCTTGCGCAGCTGGGAGGAGAGGGTGGCGGTGCAGACGCCCTCGAGTTTGGCTTTCAGCTCAGCAGTCAGCACAGGCCCGACGGCGGCGCTTTCGTCAGGTGAAAGGCCCGCCGCTTCCCGCGAACCGTACGCCTCCTCCCGCTGCACGTCATCGGTCTTGGGCCGGGCACCAAAGTCCGCGAACGCCGTCGTGCCTTCCTCCACCCTGGTGGCCAGGCGGCCGGTGGTGGCCTCGCCAGCGCTGACTTCAACCTCGACGACGTCGCCCGGCTTGGCCACGGAGGCGCCGGCCGGGGTTCCGGTCAGGATGATGTCCCCTTCTTCGAGGGTGAGGAGCTGGGACAGGTCGGCGACGAGCCGGGCAAACGGGAAGAGCAGGTCCTCGGTGGTGTCGTCCTGGACCAGTTCGCCGTTGTGCCAGGTGCGGACGCGGAGCCCGGCGGGGTCCACGGTGTCTGCCGCGATCAGTCCCGGGCCCACGGGGGTGAAGCCGTCGCCACCCTTGGACCGGAGGTTGGAGCCCTTGTCCGCGTAGCGGAGGTCGTAGACGCCGAGGTCGTTGCTGGCGGTGACCCATTCAACGTGGCTCCAGGCGTCCTCGAGGCCGACGCGGCGGGCGGGTTTGCCGATGATCAGGGCGATTTCGCCTTCGTAGCCGAGGAGTTCGCAGCCGGCCGGGCGCTCCACAACGGACGGGGCTTCCGCTGAGCCGATGGCCAGCGAGGATGCCGGCTTCAGGAAATACGAGGGCTGTTCCGGCGTGCGGCCGCGCTGGGCGGCCCGGCTGGGGTAGTTGATATGCACCGCGATGACCTTGCGGGCCGCGGCCAGGATGTGGTCGGTGACCTGTTCCAAGAGTTACTCCTCATCGAGTACGAAATCGTATACGAATCACTATGAACCCTGCCCCCGTGATCCGTCAACCCCTTTCCGGGCCGAAGAACTGCCACTTGTCGCGCGCCTCAAACCTGGCGTAGAGTTCTGGATCACAGAACAAGTTTTCAATTATCGAACGTATAATTCTATTATCGAACACTGATTTGGCGACATCCAGCCACACAACGAAGTGAGGACATC
Organism: Arthrobacter sp. BE255; assembly: GCF_031457335.1. Classification (NCBI taxonomy): domain Bacteria; kingdom Bacillati; phylum Actinomycetota; class Actinomycetes; order Micrococcales; family Micrococcaceae; genus Arthrobacter; species Arthrobacter sp. BE255. The sequence continues at coordinate 77,431 of NZ_JAVDWK010000005.1, forward strand.
CCGTGCAGTTCCACCACCACGGCTACGTTTCCGGTGACCCTCGGGTCCAGTCGGCCGCCGGCGTCGGCATCGACCGGCCCGCTGAGCTTCCCGACGAAATCGACGTGCTCATTGTCGGTTCCGGGCCTGCAGGCATGCTCGCCGCTGCGCAGCTCTCCCAGTTCCCCGGCGTCACCACCCGCATCGTGGAGCGCCGCGGCGGCAGGCTCGCCATCGGCCAGGCCGACGGCATCCAGGCCCGCAGCGTCGAGACCTTCCAGGCCTTCGGCTTTGCCGAGCGCATCATCGCAGAGGCGTACAGGATCACCGAGATGGCGTTCTGGAAGCCCGACCCCGCGGACCACTCCCGCATCGTCCGTGCCGCCCGCGCCGTCGACGACGAAACCGGCATCAGCGAGTTCCCGCACCTGATCGTCAACCAGGCCCGCGTGCTGGACTACTTCGCCGAGTTCATGGCGAATTCCCCAACCCGCATGGCCCCCGACTACGGCTACGAGTTCCGCAGCCTCGAGGTCACCGGCGAGGGCGATTACCCCGTCACCGTGACGCTCCTCCACACCGCCGGCCCGAACGAGGGCCAGGAGCGCGTTGTCCATGCCAAGTACGTGGTGGGCGCAGACGGTGCACGCAGCAAGGTCCGCGAGTCGATCGGCTGCCATCTGGCCGGCGACCAGGCCAACCACGCCTGGGGCGTCATGGATGTCCTCGCGGTCACGGACTTTCCGGACATCCGCACCAAGTGCGCCATCCAGGCCGAGAGCGGCAGCATCCTGCTGATCCCGCGCGAAGGCGGCCACCTCTTCCGCATGTACGTGGATCTCGGCGAGGTTGACCCGGACAGCCATGGCGCCGTCCGCAACACCACCATCGAGCAGATCATCGCCAAGGCGAACGCGATCCTGCACCCGTACACACTGGACGTCCGAAACGTCGCGTGGCACAGCGTCTACGAGGTAGGCCACCGCCTCACGGACAGGTTCGACGACGTCCTCCCGGACGAGCGCGGCACCCGCACGCCGCGCGTGTTCATCACGGGCGACGCCTGCCACACGCACAGTGCCAAGGCCGGCCAGGGCATGAACGTCTCCATGCAGGACGGCTTTAATCTTGGCTGGAAACTCGGGCACGTCCTCGAGGGACGCAGCCCGGAAAGCCTGCTGGCCACGTACTCGGCCGAGCGCCAGGTGGTGGCAAAGAACCTCATCGACTTCGATAAAGAGTGGTCCACCCTGATGGCCAAAAAGCCTGAAGAATTCGAAGACCCCACGGAACTGGAGAACTTCTACGTCAGCACCGCCGAGTTCCCCGCCGGGTTCATGACCCAGTACGCGCCCTCCATGGTGGTCGCCGAGCCGACGCACCAGGACCTCGCCACCGGCTTCCCGGTCGGCAAGCGCTTCAAGTCCGCACCCGTCGTTCGGGTCTGCGATACCAACCCGATGCACCTCGGGCACCACGCAACAGCGGACGGCCGGTGGCGCATCTACGTCTTCGCAGACACGGCCTCACCCGGCACAAAAGAGGCGGGCGCCGCATCGGCAACCGCGGACTTCGCCGAGTGGATCGCGAACTCGCCCGACTCGCCGCTGGCGGCTACGCCGTCGGGCGCCGACCGTGACGCCTGGTTCGACGTGAAGGTGATCTACCAGCAGGCCCACACGGACATCGACATCAACGCCGTCCCGGCGGTGTTCAAGCCAACGGTGGGCCCGTTCCGGCTCACCTACCTTGAGAAGGTGTTTGGCACCGACCCGAAAGCCGACATCTTCGAACAGCGCGGCCTGGACCGCGGCGGCGTTGTGGTGGTGGTCCGTCCGGACCAGTACGTGGCCAACGTCCTGCCCTTGACGGCGACGGCGGAGCTCGGCGCGTTCTTTGCGCCGCTGCTAAAGCGGCGTCAGACGGCTGCGGCGGCCTGAGCCGCCCGGTACTCCGCAGCCGCGTACACGCCAAGGATCCGCACCTCGGTGGTGAAGAAGCCCAGCTCCTCAAGGGCCAGCTTGAGCGGCAGGTCCTCGGGGTGGCCTTCGACGTCGGCCATGAACATGGTGGCGGCGAATTCGTTGCCCACCATGTAGCTTTCCAGCCGGGTCATGTTCACGGCGTTGGTGGCGAAGCCGCCCAGCGCCTTGTAGAGCGCTGACGGGACGTTCCGGACGCGGAACACAAAGCTGGTAACGGCCGGTCCGGGGAGTGTTTCCCGGGCCGGCAGTTCCTTTTCGCGGGCCAGGATCACAAACCGGGTGGTGTTGGACGGGTCGTCCTCCACGCGGGAGGCGAGCACCTCCAGCCCGTACAGGTCCGCCGCGAGCGGGGGAGCGAGGGACAGTTTCGTGGGGTCGTTCCACTCCCGCACTTCGCGGGCCGAACCGGCGGTGTCACCGGCGATGACGGGACGCAGCCCGGCGTCGCGGATGAGGCGGCGGCACTGGCCCAGGGCGTGGATGTGGCTGTGGACCTCGGTGGCGGCCTCGATGGTGCTGCCCGGGATCCCCATCAGGTCGAAATGGATGGGCAGGAAATATTCACCCACGATCTGCAGTCCGGAGTGCGGCAGGAGGGTGTGGATATCCGCCACCCGGCCGGCAATCGAGTTTTCGATCGGGATCATGGCCAGGTCGGCCTCGCCGCTGGACACCACTTCGAAGACGTCCTCGAAGCTGGCGCACGGAACGCTTTCCAGCTCGGGGAACATCTGCTTGCACGCAATATTGGAGTTGGCGCCGGGCTCACCCTGGTACGCAATCTTCTGGGCCATGATCCGTATGGTGTCACGCCCCTCGCCCACCCTCCCAACTGGGGAGCGCTAACTGTCGTTATGAGGCCTCACAACGACAGTTAGCGCTACTTACTTGGGGGTGACGCGGAGCCAGACGTAGTCGTGCGGGGCCAGCGTGATTCCGTCCGCGAGGCTGAGCGCTGCGTCCGTGAGAAGTTCGACGGCGGCAGCGGAGAACCCGGAGAACGTCACCGGGGGAAGCTGCTGGGGTCCGTCGCTGAAGTTGGCGAGGACGAGGACTGTGCGTCCGTAGCCGGGGCGCTGGTAGCCCAGGACTCCCGGGGTGTTGGTCTGGAAATCTATGAGGCGTGTCCCGGCCAGTTCGGGCGTCTCGGCGCGCACGGAGATCAGGCGCCGGAGGCCTGCAAAGATGGCACCTTCGGGGGTGGCTGGATCGTGCCGGCGGGCGTACTGCTCCGCCGGATAGTGCGGCCGGTGCACCCAGCGGCTGTCCGACTCGTGGCCGTCCTCCATGGCGTACTGGTAGTCGTTGAGCTGCCCCACCTCGTCGCCGAGGTACAGGAGCGGAATGCCCCCGGTGCTGAACGCCACCGAGTGGGCAAGCAGGATCCTGCCTACCGCGTGGTCCGGATCGTCCTCCAGTCCGCAGAGGGAGGCCGTTGTCCCGGAGATGCGGCAGTCACCTGTTCGGGGGTTGTCCTGGAACGGGACGCCCTGGGCGAAGCTGCCGGGATGCCGGTTGACGTAGAACGCGTTGAGGAACCGGCGGTGGTCAAAGCCGTTGATCCCCAGCTCTGCTGCGTCCTCGTCCGCGAACGTCCAGCCGATGTCGTCATGGCTGCGGACGTAGTTCACCCAGGACGTGCCGGCAGGAATGTTGTGCCGCCTCTCGAGCGCCTGGGACAACAGCGAGACGTTGCGGGTGGCCAGCGATTCCCAGATCAGCGCCATCTGCAGCGGGTTGTACGAGAGCTGGCACTCGGCCGGATCGATGTAGAGCGCCACCTCGTCGGGGTGCACGATCGCCTCGGACTTGAACAGCAGCGACGGGGCCGCGAGCCGGCACACGGCGTTGAAGGCACGCAGGAGGAAATGGGCCTCGGGGAGGTTCTCGCACGGTGTGCCCAGCTGCTTCCAGATGAAGGCGACGGCGTCCATGCGGAGGATGTCCACGCCCTGGTTGGCCAGGAACAGCATTTCGCCGGCCATGGCGCGGAACACGGCCGGATTGGCGTAGTTGAGGTCCCATTGGTAGGTGTGGAACGTGGCCCACACCCACCGCCCGTCCGGCAGGGGGACAAATGTTCCGGGGTGGTCGTCGGGAAAAATTTCGCGGACGGTCTGCTCGAAGGCGTCGGGCATGGTCCGGTCCGGATAAATCCAGAAGTAGTCGCTGTATTCCGGGTCGCCGTCAGCTGCCCGGCGGGCCCAGTGGTGCTCGTTGGAGGTGTGGTTGAAGATGAAGTCCACCACCAGGGAGATGCCGTTTTCGCGGAGCTCGGACGCCAAGGCCCGCAGCTGTTCCATGGTGCCCAGCTTCGGGTTGACTTCCCGGTAGCTGGAGACGGCGTACCCGCCGTCGGAGAACGGTTCGGGTGCCAGGAACAGCGGCATCAGGTGCAGGTAGGTCAAGCCCAGCTCCTTGAAGTACGGGATCCGATCGCGGACGCCGTCGAGGCTGGCGGCGTACCTGTCCACGTAGCAGACACCGCCGAGCATCCGGTTGGACTGGAACCAGCTGCTGTCGCCCTCACGTTCGGCGTCCAGCGCCTTGAGGCCGGCCGGACGTTCCTGCCAGGAGCGGGCACACTGCAGGACCAGGGCACCCAGCTGGTCCTGCCAGTCCGCCCGCGACCCGTACAGGGAACGGAACAATCCGCACAGATCAGGGAAATGAACGTCCAGCCTTCGAACAAATTCGGGCCAGTCAGGATCCGCGCGCGCGATGCCGTCGTCGGCCCCCAAAACGCTCAGAACATGCTGCCTGGCAGCTTCATCCACATCGACGGTTTCACGCATGGAGCCAACCTACCAGCGGCAGCAGCTGCCGTCGCGGAACCAGTGGGATCAGGCCAATCAGCCCAGCGCCAGGCGCATTGATACCTGGTACCGGTCCGAACGGTACGTTGAGACCGCGTACTCGATGGGTGTTCCCGGCTCCTCGGTCCCGGTGAAGGACCGGCGCTTGAAGAGCAGGACGGGGGCGCCCGGTTCGATGTCCAGCAGCGCGGCCGTATCCTCCGACGCCGCAGCGGCCTCGACCGTCTGCTCCGCCTGCTGGACCGGATACCCGGCGCTTCCCAAGGCCCGGTAGAGGGAGCCTGTCAGGTCCGAGGAGAGCAGGTCCGGCAGCAGGCGCGGCGGCAGCCAGGACTCGTCCACGCTGACCGGGGCGCCGTTCGCCAGGCGGAGCCGCCGGACCAGGTAGGCGGGCTCGTCCGGAGCCAGTCCCAGGTGCTCGGCGGCCGCCGCCGGTGGCGGAGCCTTGGACACGTTGATGACCCGGGTGCTGGGCTCAAAACCGGCCTGCCGCATGTCCTCGTTGAACGAGGCCAAATGCAGGGTGGACCGGACCAGCCCGTGCGAAACGAAGGTGCCCTTGCCCTTAATCCGGACCAGGGCGCCGTCCTGGACCAGGTCCGAGATGGCCCGGCGGACCGTGATCCGCGAGACCCCGAACTGTTCCTCCAGCTGGCGCTCACCCAGCAGGGCATCGCCGGGCCGCAACGTGCTGGACACCAGGTCCTGGAGTTGCCTTCGGACCCAGACGTGTTTCAGTTCCCCTGCTGTATCCATGTGTCCTATTTTCCGGGAAGATCGAACAGGTGCGCGCCTGCTTCCACGCGCCCGCCGGCGGCCGGGGCTTCGATGGCGTCCGCCGCGGTGTCCAGGACCACCACGGGGCTGCACATGCTGAGGTTCCTCGAGCGGACCAGGGTGACGTCCACGGTGATCATGGGATCGCCGGCGCGGACCTGGTCGCCCTTCTGCGCGATGACCGTGAAGCCCTCGCCTTTCAGGCCCACGGTGTCGATGCCGACGTGCACCAGGACGGCGGGCCCGGACGCGTGCTGGACGATGTAGGCGTGCGGCATCACCTTGACCACCTTGCCGTCCAGCGGCGCGACGGCGGTGACCACACCGGCGTCGTCGTCGGGGATCACTGCGGCGCCGCCGCCCACCAGTCCTTTGGCGAACACCGGGTCCGGTACTTCGCCCAGCGGGATGAGCCGGCCGGGCAGCGGCGAGGCGACGCCGATGGCCAGGGCCGGCATTTCGGTGCCCGCCCCGGGGGTGCTCACGTCAGGACTGCGCACTTCAGCCGTGCTCACATCAGGTCCTGGATGTCTTCGGCGAGGCTCTCGGCTTCCGGGCCCACAACAACCTGGACCACCGTGCCGGACATCATGACGCCGTGGGCGCCGGCTGCCTTGAGGGCGGCCTCGTCCACGCGGGATGCGTCCACCACTTCGGTGCGCAGGCGCGTGATGCACCCTTCGATCTCTTCGACGTTTCCGGCGCCGCCAAGGGCGGCGAGGATGATTTCTGCTTTGGACATGTCCACTCCCGGTGTTGGTAAGCGGTGAAGGACGGCGGTTCCGGAAGCCAATTTTCGGCTTGAGGTTGACAACTGAGGCCGGCGCCCTTCACAGTGATGGTTGTCACTGGTTATAACCAGTTACCTAGACTCTACTGAAACAAGCATCCCCGCACAAGCACCACCCTCTTCGAGACGAGGAACATCATGACCACGGAAAATCCCACAGCGGCCGCCGCGGCGCCGGGCAAGGCCAAGGGCAGCGGCAAGGCACTGCAGAACATGCAGCGCTTCGGCCGCAGCCTCATGCTGCCCATCGCTGCCCTCCCCGCGGCCGCCCTCCTGCTCCGCCTGGGCCAGGACGACCTGCTGGGCAGGTTCGAATCCCTGACCACCGTCGCCCAGGTCATCGGCGCCGCCGGCGGTGCCCTGTTCGAGAACCTGCCGCTGCTCTTCGCCGTCGGCATTTCCTTCGGTTTCGCCAAGAAGGGCGACGGCTCCACTGCCCTCGCCGCCGTCGTCGGTTACCTGGTCCTGACCAACGTCTTCAAGGTGATGGCGCCGCTGGTGCTGGGCGCCGCCGCGGAGGGCGGCAAGGCTCCCGTCATCAACTACGGCGTGCTGGCCGGCATCGTGATGGGCCTGACGACGGCGTTGCTCTGGCAGCGCTTCCACCGCACCACCCTGCCGGACTGGCTGGGCTTCTTCGCCGGCCGCCGGCTGGTGCCCATCCTGACGTCCTTCGCAGCGATCGTGATCGGCGTGCTCCTGGCCCTGATCTACCCGTACTTCAACACCGGCCTGACCGCCGTGGGCAACGCCGTGGCGGACAACACCGTGGTGGGCAGCGGCGTTTACGGCACGCTCAACCGGCTGCTGATCCCGCTGGGGCTGCACCACATCCTGAACTCCGTCGTGTGGTTCATCCTTGGCGACTACAACGGCGCCCACGGCGACCTGAACCGGTTCTTTGCCGGTGACCCTTCCGCCGGCGTCTTTATGACCGGCTTCTTCCCCATCATGATGTTCGCCCTGCCCGCCGCCGCCCTGGCCATCTGGCAGGAAGCCAAGCCGTCACAGCGGAAGATCGTGGGCGGCGTGATGCTCTCCACCGGCCTCACCGCGTTCCTCACGGGCATCACCGAACCGCTCGAGTTCTCCTTTATGTTCGTCGCCTGGCCGCTGTACGTCGTCCACGCGTTCCTGACCGGAACGTCCATGATGCTGGTCAACTTCCTGGGCATCCACCACGGGTTCGGGTTCTCCGCCGGGGCCATCGACTACGTCCTGAACTTCGGCATCGCGCAGAACCCGCTGTGGCTGATCCCCATCGGGCTGGTCTACGCCGCCATCTACTACGTGGTGTTCCGCTTTGTGATCCGCCGCTGGAACCTGCGCACCATGGGCCGCGAGGATGAAACCGACGAGAACGGCTCCATGGCCAAAGCCGATGCAAGCTGAGCGTCCGGTGGACCTGGCAAACCCAAGCGGCGGCGGCGTGGTGGGGCTGCGGGGCCGCCTCGTCACCGGCGTCCCCGGTGACCCGGTGATCGACGACGGCACCGTGGTGATGGCCGGCGGGACCATCCAGTGGTGCGGCCCGACGTCGGACCTGCCGGCAGGTTTCGACGCCGACATCCGTCGGGTGCCGCTGATCCTGCCCGGGCTGGTGGACGTGCACTGCCACGGCGCCGGAGGGGACACCTTCTCCGCGGACGCCGAGGGGGCCCGCCGTGCCGCCGGCCATCACGCCGCGGAAGGCACGACGTCGGTCCTCGCCTCGCTCGTGTCGGCGCCGTCGGACGTGCTGCTGGAGCAGATCGCGGTGCTGCGGGACCTGGTGGCGGACGGCACGCTGGCGGGCCTGCACCTGGAGGGGCCGTTCATTACCAAAAGCATGTGCGGTGCGCAGGACCCTGCCGCGATTATCGACGGCGATCCGGCGCTCCTGAAGCAGTGGCTGGAGGCAGGGCGCGGGACGGTACGGTCACTGACACTGGCCCCGGAGACCCCTCATTTCGCGGAGCTGGTGCAGCTGTGCCGGGACTACGGCGTGGTGCCTTCGCTGGGCCACACCAACGCCACCGCGGCGCAGACCCGCGACGTCCTCGCCGCTGAAGGTGGTCCTGAGGGGGACCCGGGCCCGTGGTCGGCAACGCACCTGTTCAACCGGATGCCGGCGCTAGGCCACCGGGCTGCCGGGCCGGTCGCGGTGATGCTGCAGGCCGCCGAACAGTCGCCCGGGCACATGGTGCTGGAACTGATTGCCGACGGCGTGCACCTGGACCCCGAAATCGTCCGGATGGTGTTCAACCTCGTGGGACCCCGCTCGATTGCCCTCATTACCGATGCGATGGCGGCGGCGGGTATGTCCGACGGGCACTACACCCTCGGCAGCCTGGACGTGCTGGTCCACGCCCGGGTGGCCCGGCTGGCACCGGCGCGTGGTGCCCACGCCGGGGATGCGGAGGAGCCCGGCGCGATCGCGGGAGCCACGAGCTTCCTGCTGGAAAACGTGCGCCGCTGCGTCGAATGGGGGATCCCGCTCGCCGATGCTGTTGCCGCGGCTTCGTCCACCCCGGCCCGGCTGATGGGCCTTGACCGGGGCGCCGCCCGGGTCGGCGCCATCGCCGCGGGCTACCGGGCCGACGTCCTGGTGGCCACCGAAGAACTTGAACTCGTGCAGGCCTACCGTGCCGGCACACCACAAACTCAGGAAAGGAATGACCGTGCAGATAGTTCTGTGTGAGTCCGTCGACCATGTAGGAGCCCGGGCGGCGGACATCATCGAGGCGAGGGTCCGGCAGGGTCCGGCGGTCCTGGGCCTGGCCACCGGAGGGTCCCCGAGTTCCACCTACCAGGAGCTCATCCGGCGGCACCGCGAGGAGCAGCTCAGCTTCAGCCAGGTCACCGGCTTCACCCTGGACGAGTACGCCGGGCTGCCGAAGGACCATGAGCAGTCGTACTACTCCACCATCCGCCGCGAGTTCGTGGACCACGTGGACCTGCCGCTGGAGCGGCTCTTTACCCCGCAGGGGGACGCCGCCGACCTTGTTGCCGAAGCAGAGCGCTACGACGCCGCGATCGCGGCGGCCGGTGGAGTGGACATCCAGATCCTGGGCATCGGGGCCAACGGGCACATCGGGTTCAACGAGCCGACGTCGTCACTTGCCTCGCGGACCCGGGTGAAGACGCTGGCGGGGGCGACACGCACGGACAACGCCCGGTTTTTCCCGGACGGCGACGTCCCCCGGCTGTGCCTGACCCAGGGGCTGGGGACCATCCGCGAGGCGAAGCTGGCTGTGCTGGTAGCCATGGGGGAGAACAAAGCCGGCGCCGTCCAGGCAATGGTGGAGGGGCCGGTCAGCGCCAACTGCCCGGCGTCGGTCCTGCAGCTTCACCGCCGCGCGGTGATCCTCCTGGACCCCGCGGCTGCGTCCCGGCTGTCCATGCTGGAGTACTACCGCGAAGCGCAGGAGTTCAACGACCAGCTCGGCCAGACCCCCACCCGGCCCTGGATGCAGGAGCCGGCGCTCCAGCAGGGCTAAGCCGCAGCGGCGGCTGGACTCACGCGACCCCCACGGCGGGCCGGGACACTGTGTGTCCCGGCCCGCCGTCGTCGGGATTCAGCCCAGAAGCCAGGCCGCCCCCAGGAGCAGCGGGACGGCCAGCGCCGACGTGATGACGGCCGTTGATTGCGCGAGGTTTTGGCCCACGCCGTAACGGACCGCGTACAGGACCACGTTCTGCCCGGTGGGAAGGATTGCGCAGGCGGTGACAACGAACGTGCTGAAGGTATCGAGGTGGAACACAAACACCGCCAGGATCCAGGCAAGGGCAGGCTGGACTCCCGATTTCAGGATGACTGCCAGCAGCGTGGGGGCACGGTCGCCGGTTCCCTGACGCGGCGAGAGGCCGTGGAGTGACATGCCAAAAATGATCAGCATCAGCGGCACGGTCAGCTGGGCCACGAGGGCCAGGGGATCCAATGCCAATGCGGGCACTTGAATCCCGGTGGCGCTGACGATGATCCCAAGAATCGCCGCCACCGTTACGGGGTTGCGGAAGGGGGTGGCGAGGATGCGCCACACGGACGTCTTTTTCCCCGCAGGGTCCGTAAGATCCAGAATGGTCAGGGCCACCGGGGTCAGGATGGCCAGCTGGAACAGCATGATCGGGGTGACGAAGGTGGCGCTGCCGAGAACGTAGAGGGACAACGGAACACCGAGGTTGGTGGAATTAACGATTCCCGTGGCCAGCGCTCCGATGGTGGTCCGCCGGACGCCCCACCGGCAGATTGCCCCGGTGATGGCGAACAGGGCCATGACGGATACCGCGGTGATCAGCGCGATCAGCCCTGTCTGGCTGAGGACTTCGGAGATGTGGCGGGTCGCGATGATGGAGAACATCAGGCTGGGCAGCCCCACCATGAAGGTGAGCGTGGAGAGCACTTTGGTCCCGTGCGGGCCGAGGGCGTTGGTCCTCGCCAGGAGGTAGCCGATGAGCAGGACCACGCCCACCACAAAGAATCCCTTTAAGACTCCGTCCAAAGCCGCTGTCCTCACTCGTGGCGCTACGTTCCCCGCGCAAGTCTTCCATGCGCGGGGAACAGGCGAGGATTGTTGCCTTGCCGGGAGGAGAACTAGCCGTTGATGGCCTGCGGGACGCCGAGGGCTTTGAGGCCTTCGACGCCGAATTCCAGGCCGTAGCCGGACTGCTTGGCGCCGCCGAAGGGGACGCGGGGGTCCACGGCGCCGTGTTTGTTGATCCAAACGGTGCCGGCTTCGAGGCGGGCGGCGACCTTGCGGGCTTCGGTGACGTTGGGGGACCAGACGGAGGCGCCGAGGCCGACGTCGAGCGCGTTGGCTTTGGCGATGGCCTCGTCCACGGTGCTGTAGCGGATGATCGGCAGGGCGGGGCCGAACTGTTCCTCGGTGACCAGCGGGTTGTTGTTGTCGATGTCGGCCACCAGGGTGGCGGGGTAGAAGTGGCCGGGCTGGTCCGTGTCAGGGTCGCCGCCGAGCAGGATCCGGGCGCCGGAATCGCGGGCTTCTTCAACCAGGCCGGCCACAATGTCGTACTGCGCCCTGTTCTGCAGCGGGCCCAGGACGTTGTTTTCGTCCAGGCCCACGCCCATCGGCATCGCGGCGGCGACTTTGGTGAGTTCTTCGCAGACGGCGTCGTAGATGTCGTCGTGGACATAGAGGCGCTTCAGGGCGGCGCAGGTCTGGCCATTGTTGATGAAGGCGCCCCAGAACAGGCCCTCGGCGATCGCGGCAGGATCGGCGTCGGGCAGGACGATGCCGGCGTCGTTGCCGCCGAGCTCCAGGGTGAGCCGCTTGATGGTGTCCGCGGAGGACCTGATGATGGCTTTTCCGGTGGTTGTGGAGCCGGTGAACATGACCTTTCCGATGGCGGGGTGTCCGGCGAGGCGTGCGCCCACGTCACGGCCGCCGGAAACGACGGTCAGCAGGCCTTCGGGGAGTTCCTCGTTGATGACCTTGACCAGGGCCAGGACGGACAGCGGGGTGTATTCGGAGGGTTTGACGACGACGGCGTTGCCCATCCGGAGGGCCGGGGCGATCTGCCAGACGGTGATCATCATCGGCCAGTTCCAGGGGCCGATGGCACCGACGACGCCGATGGGCCGGTAGTGCAGCTCGGCGTACGTTTCGCCGTCGTCCACCACCGTCTCAGGTTCCAGGGGCGTGGCGGCGGTGGCCCGCAGCCAGGCGGCGCAGGCGCCCACCTCGAACCGTGCGTTGGGGCCGTTCAGGGGTTTTCCCTGCTCGCGGGAGAGCAGCCGGGCGAGTTCCTCGGCGGAGCGTTCGACGGCGTCGGCCGCCTTGAGGAGCGCGGCGGACCGGGCGTCGTGGCCCAGTGCGGCCCAGGCCGGCTGCGCTGCAGCGGCAGTTTCGATGGCGGTTTCAAGGTCCTCGACGGTGTGGACCGGGGCTTCGCCGACAGGGGTGCCGGTGGCGGGGTCAAGGATGGTCCGGGTCTCGCCGGAGTCCGGGGTGATCGAGGCCAGCAGGGCGTCGTAGGTTTCCATGGGTTACTCCACTTCGAGTAGGCAATGCGCACCGGCCGGCGTGGCCTGAGGCTATGCCTTGAGTCTGCCCCGCTGCTTCCGGGCCGTCTTGTGTATCCGCGAACGGCGGTTGACCTGAGGCGAACAGTTGCGCCGGGGCCGCCACGGGTGGCACGTCACTGCACTCACGCACAACAACTGATCGCTATAGGACAAGGCGCAGGCCGGGTCCGCTGCCATGCTGGATTCATCGGTGCATGCCCTCGCGCAGTACCTCTTCCCCCCAACGCTCATGACCGTTAAGAAGGATCCAATGAGTATTTCGAATTCCGAGTCCCGGACCACTGAAGCCGCTCCGCGTACGGAGCACTCAACCGCCCTCCGTGCCGGCAGCATCGGCGTCATGGGCATCCTGTTCTTTGTCCTCTCCGCCCAGGCGCCCCTCACCGGGATCGTCGGCGCTTCGCCCCTCGCGGCCGCACTCGGCAACGGCGCCGGTGCCCCGGGCGCTTACCTGATTGTCGGCATTGTGATTGTGATCTTCGCGGTGGGCTTCGTCGCGATGAGCCGCAAAATCCAGGCGAACGGCGCCTTCTACGCCTACGTCACCGCCGCCTTCGGGCGAAAGGTCGGCGCAGGCGCGGCCTGGCTGGCGCTGCTGGCCTACAGCACCGTGCAGGCCGCCATGTACGGGCTGTACGGTGCAGCCTTCTCCGGCCTGTTGGCCTCCATCGGCGTCGGTATTCCGTGGTGGCTCCTGGCCCTGGTCACCATGGCCGGCGTCCAGGTGCTGGGTTCCCTGAACATCGAACTCGGCGCCCGGGTGCTTGCCTTGCTGGTGGGGCTGGAAGTAGCCGTCCTGCTGATGTTCGGCTTCACCGTCCTGTTCCGCGGCGGCGGCCCCGAAGGCCTGAGCTTCGCGGCGTCGTTTTCGCCGGAGGCCATCGCCACAGGTGCCCCCGGTGTTGCCATCATGTTCGCGGTGGCCTCCATGTTCGGCTTCGAATCCACGGCGATCTACTCCGCCGAGGCCAAGGACGCCCACAGTACGGTGGCCCGGGCAACCTATCTGTCCGTCGGCGTCATTTCGGTGTTTTTCTCCTTCATTTCGTGGATGCTGGTCAGCTACTACGGCCCGTCCCAAGTCATTGGCGCAGCCGGCGCCGCCCTGGAATCCGGGGACTCCACCGCCTTCGTGCTCACGCCCATGGTGGAGCTGTTTGGGCCCTGGGCAGGAATCACCACCGGCATCCTGCTCGTCACCTCCCTGCTCGCCGGCATCATCGCTTTCCACAACGGCATCAACCGCTACCTCCATTCGCTGGCACTCCGCGGTTCCCTGCCCGCAATCGTTGCCCGGACCAACCGGCACCGTGCGCCCGCCGCGGCCGCCTGGATCCAGACCGCCACCGCCGTCGCACTGGTGGCACCCTTTGCCGTGCTGGCGCTGGACCCCGTCCTGACCCTGTTCTCGTGGTTCAGCGGGCTGGCCGTCGCGGCACTCCTGGTGCTGTACATGCTCTGCTCCATCGCCGTCGTCGGCTTCTTCCGCCGCGAACGGGTCACCGGGCAGCTCTGGCAGACCCTCCTGGCGCCGGCGCTCGCGTCCGTGCTGCTGGCCTGGGTCCTGTACCTGGTGGTCAGCAACTTCACGTCGCTGATCGGCGGCAGTGCCGAGACCGCAGTGGCGCTGCTGGTGGCGGTCCCGGTGGTGTTCGCGGCCGGAGTGCTGGTGGAGCGTCAGGTGGAGCGCCGCCACGGGGCTGCCGCCCTGGGGCACGCTGCCAACTAAAGCGCGGCCTCCGGCAGGGACGGAGGAGCGCAGAGGCCCGGCGCGGAATCAATCCGCGCCGGGCCTCCTGCTGTTCGGTGCGACCTTCAGGAATTCTGTTCAGGCGCCGCGGCGCCAGTCGCTGGGGGAGACGCCGAAGGCGTCGCGGAAGGTGCGGCTGAAGTGCGCTGCGTCCAGGAACCCCCAGCGGGCGGCGACAGCGCCTACCGGTTTGCCGGCATGCAGCGGATCCCGCAGCTCGCGGCGTGCGCCGTCCAGCCGCTGGGACCGGATCCATGTTGCAACGGTGGTGCCGGACTCGTGGAAGACATTGTGCAGGTGCCGCGTCGAGATGAAGTGTGCCGCGGCAATGCTGGCCGGTGACAGCTGGGGGTCGGAGAGGTTGGCTTCGATGTATTCGCGCACCGACACGGCCAGGAGGGCCTGCGGCTTCATCCGGTCCGGGGCGATGTCCATTTCCGCGTGCAGCAGGGTGGATACCAGGTCCAGCGCGTTCGCAGCCAGACGTGAACCGCTGGGGCCGCTAAGCACGTCAAGGTTTTCGGAAAGCTGCCGGATGAACTGGCCCACGATCCCGCTCAGGCCCGTGCTGCCGGCCATCCGCACTGCCGCGAGCTGGCCCACGTAGTCCGTCGGCAGCGAGAGGGCGTCGCAGGGAAACATCACCACCATCATCCGCGCCTCTTCCTCGAACGCGAGGGTGTAGGGGCGGTTGGTGTCGTAGATGGCCAGGTCGCCGGGCCTCAGCAGGGCTTCGCGGTTGTCCTGGATCAGGAGCCCGGTGCCCTCCAGCTGGAGGTTGAGTTTGAAGTAGCGTTCGCTGGCCTGGGCGATCAGGGCCGGGGTGCGGTGGACCTCGTGGGAGGTGGCGGTGACTTCGACGACGGACATCCGGTCCAGCACCCGCGACCGCAGCTGCCCGCGGAAGCCGTCAACGTCCCCGGTCCGGGCGGCGAGCGGCACGAAGGACTCCGCCACGAGGTGTTTCCAGTGGTCAAACGTCAGCGCAACGCTGGATTTGAGGTTCTGGCTGGCGGGCTGGACTGCAGCTGGCATGGATGGTCCTGACGACGGATGGCCGCATAACGTGGGTTCCCCGGTAGCTGTGTCCTGGAACACAGTGCACTCAGGTTAGCGCCGGATGCCATCTTTTTTCAACAGCTGGCGAAAAAAGACTTTAGGTTGCGGGCTGCCGTCCGTCGTGGAGCGGTTACTTGTTTTTGCCCCGGGCTGCCACGGCCCAGCGGTCCACGAGAGCGCCGTTGCTGGTCACCGCGACGTCGTCCACCAGGTTGATGGCCAGGCAGACGTGGTTGGGGATCACGCGCAGCCGGTCACCGATGGGCGGCAGGGTTCGGCTGTCGGGCCACTCAACCGTGGCGTGGTGCTCCGAGAGTGCGGTGATCCGGGCGTCCGGGTGGTCGATCAGCCGGCCGAAACCGCTTGCCCAGGCGGGCCGGTCGCTGCCCAGGATCTTGCTGCCGGCGTCGATGATGAAACGGGCCGGAGCGTCCGGGAGGGTCTGGTGGTGGCTCACCACGGTGGCAGCAACCGTCAGCGCGATATCCTCCGCCGCGCACCGGCCCAGCTCCAGCTGCTGGGCGTCGCCGAAGACGTACACGCCGGGACGCACTTCCGTGGCCGCGGACCGCTCAGTCAGGAGCGCCGTGGGGGTGGAGCCTCCGCTGCGCCGGGCGGCCTCGAATCCTGCCGCCGCAAGCGATTTCGCGGCTTCCAGCAGCGCCTGCTGCTCCTGCGCGGCGGCCGCTGCCGGCATCCCCGGCGCGTAGCTGTGGCCCGGGAAGGTGAAGACCCCCGCAATCTTCAGCCCGGCGCGCGAGGCGGCTTCGGCAACAGCCGCCGCAGCGTCGGGGCCCACGCCGCTGCGGTGGTGCCCGCTGTCGATTTCGACCAGGACGCTGACGCTCCCGGCCGCCTCCCCGAGGCATGACCCGAGCTTGGTTGCCCCCGCTGCGGAGTCCACACCCACGGCGATTGTCGCCGTTGACGCCAGGCGCCGGAGCCGCTCGGCTTTTTGTGGTGACATCCAGAGGGGGTAGGCGATGAAGATGTCGTTGATGCCTGCATCGGCGAACACTTCGGCCTCGCCGATGGTTGCCACCGTCAGCCCGGCTGCCCCGGCGGCCATCTGGCGGGCGGCGATCTCGGGGATCTTGTGGGTCTTGGCGTGGGGACGGAGGGCGAGGCCCTTCTCCCTGACGGCTGCTGCCATCCGGGCGATGTTCCAATCGAGGATGTCGACGTCGATCATGATGTCCGGGGTGTCGATCCCAGCAGGGATGGTCATGGCTGGGGTTCTCCGCGGGCCAGCAGGGTGAGGTAACCCTCGAGCTGGTCGGCCAGGCCGGGATCGGCGTCAGGGCCAGCGGCCAGCGCTGCTCCGATCTGCGCGCCCAGCAGCATGTTCAGGAGCTGGCCGGCCAGGGTGGCGTCGTCGACGGCGGCGCTGACGTCGCCGGCCTTCCGGGCCTCAGCGAGGTATTGCCGGATGGAGGCAAGCCACTCTTCCATGGACTGCCGGTGGATCTCGGCCTTCTGCGGATCGTTGATGGCCTTCTGCCAGAACGGGATGACGATCCGCGCTTCGTTGACCCGTTCTTCGTCCAGGGGGAGCACCTCCAGGCAGAAGGCGCGCAGTGCCGGCAGTCCGGTTTTGCCTTCGGTGACTTTGGCGACGCGCTGGTTGGTCCGGTTGAAGACGTGCCCGAATGCGAACTCCAGCAGGGTGTCCTTGGTGGGGAAGTAGGGCTTGAGGGCCCCGTTGGCGAAGCCTGCCTCCAGTGCGATCTCGCGCATCGTGGCACCCTCGATGCCCAGCCGGGCGATGATTCGCCAGGTGGCATCCACCAGTTCCAGGCGCCGCTCGTCATGGTCAACTATTTTCGGCACCGCGGCCACTCCCCGGGAAATATTTTCGCTCAAACTCTTGTGAGCCATCTTACGGACGCTTATTCTCTACAACTATAGAAAATAAAAATTCCGACCGGCAACGGTCCCGGACAAAGGTCACCCATGACGCTTGCATCAGCTGAGACAGATACCCCGTTCCGCCTGGCGTCAGGCGACGAAATCACTGAGGTCCAGGCCATTCTCCGCGCCGCAGGACATCTCGGGGCTGAAAAGCGCATCGCCTACCTGGGCCTGCTTGACCCCGCCCGCGGCAGCACCGCCGTCGGGCATTCTGCCGCCGGGAAGTCCGACGGCGGTGCTGCCGCCGCCGGCGGGAATTCCGCCGTCGTGATTCCCGCCGAGGACCGCAGGTTCCGCATTTTCCTCCACGACATTGCGGGCGGTTCACCCACGGATGTGGTGGTTTCCGTGACCCGCCAGGAAGTGGTGTCCGCCGTCGAACTGGACACTGCCGCCACGGGTGAGCTTCCCGTGCTCGAGGAGGAATTTGAGGTGGTGGAGTCGCTGCTGGCTACGGATGAACGCTGGCTCAAGGCGCTGGCGGAGCGCGGCCTGGACGCCAGCAAAGTCCGTGTTGCCCCGCTCTCGGCCGGTGTCTTCGAATACCCCGAGGAAAAGGGCCGCCGCATCCTCCGCGGCCTGGCGTTTGTGCAGGACTTTCCGGAGGACAGCGCCTGGGCGCACCCCGTGGACGGGCTCGTGGCCTACGTGGATGTGGTCAGCAAGGAAGTCACCCGGGTCCTGGACCTCGGCGCCATGCCGATCCCCGCCGAGCACGGCAACTACACGGACCCTGAACTGACCGGGCCACTCCGCACTACGCAGAAGCCCATCAGCATCACCCAGCCGGAAGGTCCCAGTTTCACTGTCAGCGGCGGAAACCACGTGGAGTGGGAGAAATGGAGCCTCGACGTCGGCTTCGACGTCCGCGAAGGCGTGGTCCTGCACAACCTCGCGTTCCAGGACGGTGGCCGGCTGAGGCCCATCATCAACCGGGCATCCATCGCCGAAATGGTGGTCCCGTACGGTGATCCGTCGCCCATCCGGTCCTGGCAGAACTACTTCGACACCGGCGAATACCTGGTGGGCCAGTACGCCAACTCCCTGGAGCTGGGCTGCGACTGCCTCGGCGACATCACTTACCTCAGCCCTGTCATCAGCGACGCCTTCGGCAACCCGCGCGAGATCCGCAACGGCATCTGCATGCATGAGGAGGACTGGGGCATCCTCTCCAAGCACTCCGACCTCTGGACCGGCATCAACTACACCCGCCGCAACCGCCGCCTGGTGATCTCCTTCTTCACCACCATCGGCAACTACGACTACGGCTTCTACTGGTACCTCTACCTCGACGGCACCATCGAATTCGAAGCCAAAGCCACCGGTGTCGTCTTCACCAGCGCCTTCCCGGAGGGTGGCTCGGACAATATCTCCCAGCTCGCGCCCGGCCTCGGCGCACCCTTCCACCAGCACCTCTTCAGCGCCCGCCTGGACATGGCCATCGACGGCTTCACCAACCGCGTCGAGGAAGAGGACGTTGTCCGCCAGCCCATGGGCGAGGGAAATGAACGGGGCAACGCCTTCTCCCGGAAACGCACGGTGCTCACCCGGGAATCCGAAGCCGTCCGCGAGGCCGACGCCAGGGCCGGCCGGACCTGGATCATCTCCAACCCCGGGTCCCGCAACCGCCTCGGCGAGCCCGTGGGCTACAAGCTCCACTCGCAGAACCAGCCCACGCTGCTGGCCGATCCGGATTCCTCCATCGCACGCCGCGCCGCGTTTGCCACCAAGGACGTCTGGGTCACCCGCTACGCCGACGACGAGCGCTACCCCACGGGCGACTTCGTGAACCAGCACCCGGGCGGCGCGGGGCTGCCTGCCTACGTTGCGCAGGACCGGGAGATCGACGGCGAGGACATCGTGCTCTGGCACACCTTCGGCCTGACGCACTTCCCTCGCGTGGAGGACTGGCCGATCATGCCCGTGGACACCGTTGGCTTCAAGCTGCGCCCGGAGGGCTTCTTCGACCGCAGCCCGGTCCTCGACGTGCCCGCCAGCGCCAGCGGATCAGATGAAGCCGGCGGCTGCCATGGCGATGCCGGCTCCGGCAGCTGCCACAGCTAGGAAAATCCCATGACCCTGACTCGACGGGCCCGCATTGGCGGGCCCGTCCTGCATCCCCAGTTATGCGCCGCGGTGGTGGCATGTTCCAGTGCCGTGCATGTGTGGCTTGCCGTCCAAAACCAGCACGGTGCGCTGTTAAGTGTCCTCATGCTGGTACTCGCAGCGCTCTGCCTGCCGTGCGCCCTGCACATCTGGCGGCACCACCGGGTGGCAGCCCTGCGCAGGGTCATGGCCTGCGCCGTGTCCATGGCTGCCCTTCATGGCGTGCTGCTGCTCGGCGCAGGTTCCGGCGCCCACGCACATGCCGGTGCGCCGCCGTCGAGCGTTGCAGGCCCGAACATTGCGGACGCAACCGGCGCCGGCGGACTTTTGCTGGTCATCGCCCTGGAGATCGCGACGGCGCTGCTCGCCGCGACTCTCGTGGCCCGCCTCAGGTCCGCCCCCCACCCTGCGTAACGCGCATTTAACATTCCCGCACGACGCCCGTAACGGCGGTTTGGCTACTCTGGTTCAACAAGGTTTACTAGTAGCTAACACCAACCGGACAGGAATGTTTCGATGACGAGTGTCGCAACCCCTGCTGTATCCGCTTCGCCCCTTACCGACAGAATTTCCCTGGCCGACATCGCCCGTGCCCACGATGTCCGCTTCCTCCTTGCCACGTTTGTGGACATGACCGGCAAGCCCTGCGCCAAGCTGGTCCCCGTTGAGGCCGCCGACGAGCTGGAGGCCGGGGCCATGGGCTTCGCCGGCTACGCCGCGGGCCTGATCGGCCAGAAGCCGCAGGACGCGGACCTCATCGCGGTCCCCGACCTGGCCTCCTTCACCCCGGTCCCCTTCATCAAGGAGGGACTGGCCATCATCCACTGCGACCCGCACGTCAACGGCCAGCCCTGGCCCTACGCGCCTCGGGTCATCTTGAAGAACACCCTGGCCCGCCTCGCGGACCAGGGCATGCAGGCCAAGATCGGTGCCGAGGTTGAGTACTTCCTGGTCAACAGGAACGACGACGGGACGCTGAGCACCGCCGACGCGCGCGACGATTCGCCCCGCCCCTGCTACGACGCCCGCGGCGTCACCCGGATGTACGACCACCTGACCTCCATCTCCGAGGCGATGAACGGCCTGGGCTGGGGCAACTACGCCAACGACCACGAGGACGCGGCCGGGCAGTTTGAGCAGAACTTCAACTACGCCGACGCGCTTACCACCGCGGACAGGGTGGTCACCCTCCGCTACATCCTCAACATCCTGGCCGAGCAGCGCGGCATGACCGCCACGTTCATGCCCAAGCCCTTCACCGACCGGACGGGCACGGGCCTGCACTTCCACCTCTCGCTGTGGTCCGGCGCAGAGGCACTGTTCCCGGGGGATGACAGTGGGGATGAGGGAGGAGCGGACGACGGCGGCCGCGGCCTTGGGCTGTCCGGGCTCGCTTATTCGTTCATCGCCGGAATCCTGGAGCACGCGCCTGCGCTGCAGGCCTTCCTCGCCCCGACGGTGAATTCGTACAAGCGCTCGGGTGCCACCACCAGCTCCTCCGGCGCCACCTGGTCGCCGCGGAAGGCGTCCTTCGGCGGGAATGACCGCACGCACATGATCCGCGTCCCGGACAACAAACGGATCGAACTCCGCTCCGGCGACGGCTCGGCGAACCCTTACCTGGCCATTGCCACGGCGATCGCGGCCGGGCTGGACGGCGTGGAAAAGGCCGCCGATCCCGGTCTGCCGTCCGGCCCCGGCGAGTCCAAGCCCGATGCCCACCTGCTGCCGGCCACGCTGCTGCATGCCGTTGAGGCCCTGCGCCGGGATCCGGTGATCCTGGCCAGCCTCAGCGGCGACGCCGAGATCGGCAGGTACTACGCGGACGCCAAGGAAGAGGAGTTCCTGAGCTGGCACAACCAGGTCAGCGACTGGGAAATCCGCACGTATTTGACGTCCATCTAGCCCGTCTTCGAACTGAGAACCCCCTAGCAAGTAAAGGACACACCATGTGTGGAATTGCCGCGCTGCAGCTGCGCAACCCCCTGCTGCACCCCCGGATGGGCAGCCTCCTGTCCTCCATGATGTGCCAGATCGTGGACCGCGGCCCGGACTCCGCCGGCCTGGCCGTCTACAACACGCCCGGCCTGGTCTCGGAAGGGACCTCCACCCTGAGCCTGCTCGGCAAGGACCAGGGCCTGCCCGTCGCGGAGATCCAGCTCGCCATCGCCGGCATGCTCCCGTCCGACGCCGCCGCCACAGTCCGGGTGGTGGGGGACACCACCTTGGTGAGTGCCGCCGTCGGGACCGACCTGCTGGTGAAGGTTGTCAGCGAAACCCTCCCCGCCGCCACCATCATCGGCCGCGGCGGGCACGTGGCGGTGATGAAGAGCGTTGGCCATCCCATGGAGATCGCGGCCGAACACGGGCTGGAGGCCATGGGCGGCAGCCAGGGCCTGTCCCACACCCGGATGGCCACCGAGTCCGCGGTGACAGCGGGCGGTTCGCACCCCTTCTCCGTGGCGGATGACCTGTGCCTGGTGCACAACGGATCGTTCTCCAACCACGCCACCATCCGGCGGGGCCTGCTGCGCGACGGCGTGGTGTTCGACTCCGACAACGACACCGAGGTGGGTGCCCGCTACGTCGCCTCCCGACTGCAGCAGGGCGACACCCTCGAGGAGGCCCTGGTGAACCTCGGCAAGGTCTTCGACGGCTTCTACACCCTGGTGGTCACCACCGCGGACAGCATGGCCGTGGTCCGGGACCCGATCGCCTGCAAGCCGGCCATCATCGCCGAAACCGCCGACTACGTGGCCATGGCCTCCGAATACCGCGCCCTGGCAGCCCTGCCCGGGATTGAAAACGCCCGCATCTTTGAACCGGAACCCGGAAAGGTCTACACATGGTCACTCTGACAGCCCCCGAAAGCACGGAAACAACCCTGCCAACCGTCAGCCTGGACACCTTCAGCGTTGACCTCGCCGACGCTCCGGTCAGGGACCTCAACCAGGCCCTCCACGATGCAGTCGATGGCCAGTCCTGGACCGTCACCAGCCCCGGCGGCAAGCACAGCCTCGCCGTCGGCATCACCGCGGACGTCACGGTGACCGTCGAAGGCCACGCCGGCTACTACGCCGCCGGGATGCACCAAAAAGGCGACGTGACCATTAACGGCAATGCCGGCGTCGGACTCGCCGAGAACATCATGTCCGGCCGCGTGCACGTAAAGGGTGACGCGTCCCAGTCCGCGGCCGCCACCGGCCACGGCGGCCTGGTGGTCATCGACGGGAACGCCGGCGCACGCTGCGGCATCTCGATGAAGGGCGTGGACATCGTGGTGGGCGGCAACATCGGCCACATGTCCGCGTTCATGGCGCAGGCCGGCCGCCTGGTGGTCTGCGGCGACGCCGGCGAGGCCCTGGGCGACTCCATCTACGAGGCCCGGCTCTACGTCAAAGGCACCGTGGCCTCACTCGGCGCTGACTGCATCGAAAAGCCCCTGAAGGCCGAACACCTGGCCGAACTCGCCGAGCTGCTGGCAGCAGCCGGCCGCACCGACAACCCCGCCGACTTCAAGCGCTACGGCTCAGCCCGGAACCTCTACCACTTCCACGTCGACAACTCGACGTCGTACTAGGAGCCTCCCATGACCATCACCTCCGAACCCATCCACACCCTGGACCGCCCCCAGGACATCGCTGCGCTCGGCCTGCGCGAATCGGCAACCTTCGACCGGGCCACCATCGCCGACATCCAGCGCGCCGCCTCCACGGGCGTGTACGACATCCGCGGCTGGGGCGCCAAACGCCAGCTCCCGCACTTTGACGACCTGCTGTTCCTCGGCGCCTCCATGTCCCGCTACCCGCTGGAGGGCTACCGCGAAAAGTGCGATACCGACGTCGTCCTCGGCGACCGGCACGCAAGCAATCCGCTGCACCTGCAGACCCCGGTGACCATCGCCGGCATGAGCTTCGGCGCACTCTCTGCCAACGCCAAGGAGGCGCTGGGCCGTGGCGCGTCCGAGGTGGGGACCTCCACCACCACGGGCGACGGCGGCATGACGCCCGAGGAGCGCGGCCAGTCCAAGCACCTCGTGTACCAGTACCTCCCCTCCCGGTACGGCATGAACCCGGACGACCTGCGCAAGGCCGACGCGATCGAGATCGTGCTCGGCCAGGGCGCCAAGCCGGGCGGCGGCGGCATGCTGCTGGGCCAGAAAATTACCGAACGCGTCGCCGGAATGCGCACCCTGCCCGTCGGGATCGACCAGCGCTCCGCCAGCCGGCACCCGGACTGGACCGGCCCGGACGACCTGGAAATCAAGATCGGCGAACTGCGCGAAATCACCGACTGGAAGACCCCCATCTACGTCAAGATCGGCGCCTCCCGGCCGTACTACGACACGGCCCTCGCGGTGAAGTCCGGCGCCGACGTGGTGGTGGTGGACGGCATGCAGGGCGGCACCGCCGCGACCCAGCAGGTCTTCATCGAAAACGTCGGCATCCCCACCCTCGCCGCCATACCGCAGGCCGTCCAGGCACTCCAGGAACTCGGCGTCCACCGCAAAGTCCAGCTCATCGTCTCTGGGGGCATCCGCACCGGCGCCGACGTCGCCAAGGCCATGGCCCTCGGAGCGGACGCCGTGGCCATCGGCACCGCTGCCCTGATCGCCCTGGGCGACAACGATCCCCGCTATGCCGCAGAATACGCAGCGCTGGGTTCCGCCGCCGGGTTCTACGACGATTTCCAGGACGGCCGCGACCCCGCCGGCATCACCACCCAGGACCCGGAACTCTCCTCCCGGCTGGACCCGGTGGCCGCCGGCAAGCGGCTCGCCAACTACCTGCGCGTCCTCACCATGGAAGCCCAGACCATCGCCCGGGCCTGCGGCAAGTCGCACCTGCACAACCTGGAACCCGAGGACCTTGTGGCGCTGACCATCGAAGCCTCGGCCATGGCCCGCGTTCCCCTGGCCGGCACCAGCTGGATCCCCGGCGCCAAGTAAGCACCGGAACAGGAGCCCACGATGACCGATTCCTCCGACTACGTGGTGGTGGGCGCCGGCCTGGCCGGTGCCGCCACGGCGTGGCAGCTCGCGGCCCGCGGCCACCAGGTCACCATCCTGGAACGCAACGTCCCGGCCAGCCACGACGCCAGCTCGCACGGGTCCGCCCGGATCTTCCGCTACGCTTACCCGGACCCCTTCTACACGCACGCGGTGCAGGAGTCCAAGGGGCTGTGGGACATCCTTGCGTTGAACAGCGGCTTGCAGCTAATCACCCCGGCGGGTGCGGCGGACTTCGGCTCCGAACGAAATCCGCGGCTGCTGGCCGCCGTGCTGGCCGGGGCGGGGATTGAGCACGAGCTGCTCAGTGCGGCCGAGGCCTCGGCGCGATGGCCGCAGATCGCCTTCGACACGGAAGTGCTCTGGCACCCGGACGCAGGAGTGATCGACGCCGAAACGGCCGTCAACGCCATGGTGGAGCAGGCGGTCGGACACGGCGCCCGGCTCCTGACGGGATGGTCCCTGCAACGGCTGGACAGGCCCGCCGCCGGCTACCGGCTTCGCTCGGCTGCGGGGGAAACGTTCGACGCCGGCAATGTGGTCATCGGCGCGGGCGGCTGGCTGCCCGGGCTGCTGGGGGAGTTGTCCCTTCCGCAGGGCTTCCTGGCCGGCCTCCCCGAAATCACGGTGCGGCAGGAGCAGGCGTTCCACTTCCGCTACAAGGAAGGCGACGGCGGCGCCGGCGTTGTTCCCGGCGCATCCTGGCCGACGTTCATCCACAAACGGGCCGACATCCAGGTCTATGGCCTGCCCGGTGGGAGGGACGCCGGTTTTGCCGGGCAGAAGGTGGCCGAGTACAACGGCGGCCGCTTCCTTCCCAGCGCCGCAGCGCAGACCGGGGAAGTGGACCCCGTCAACCGGAGCCGGGTGGTGGACTACGTCCGGCGCTTCCTGCCCGGCCTGGACCCCGATCCGTACGCCGAGACCACCTGCCTGTTCACCAACACGCCCAACGAGGACTTCATCATCGACCGGGTGCACAACCTCACCATTCTCTCGCCCTGCTCGGGGCACGGCGCAAAGTTCGCGCCGCTGACCGGCCGGTGGGCGGCGGACCTGGCTACCGGAGCGGCCAACATTCCGCTGCGTTTCAGGACCGCGACGGCGGCAGTCAGCGGCCGCTGACCGCGAACCAACTACTCCATCCATCTCGAGAAACGGAACCCCGTGACTGCCACCAGCCCTTCCACCGTCCGGCCGACCCAGACGGAACCACCGCAGCCGGCCGCGGCGCATCCTTCAGCACCGCAGCTGCCATCGGCTGAGCCGCCCGCCGCCACGGTGAGCGGCCTGCTCAGGGACATTGCCGACGTCGGCCGCGACAGGACGCGGGGAGGCTACTCGCGGCCGGTGTTCTCCACTGCCGAGACGGAGCTGCGGAGCTGGTTCATTGCGGAGGCCGGGCGCCGCGGGCTGGATGTCCACACGGACCAGAACGGCATCATCTGGGCGTGGTGGGATACCGCGACAGGTACGCGGCGGAACGCCGTGGTCACCGGCAGCCACCTCGATTCGGTCCCGGGCGGCGGTGAGTATGACGGTCCGTTGGGGGTCGCCTCGGCCCTGGTCGCCGTCGACCTCCTCAAGGCCCGCGGCCTCCGTCCGCGCCGACCCCTGGCCATCGCCGTGTTCCCCGAGGAGGAAGGGTCGCGGTTTGGCGTGGCCTGCCTGGGGTCGCGGCTGCTGACCGGCGAACTCGATCCGGACAAGGCCCGCCGGCTCAAGGATCCCGACGGGAACACGTACGCGGACGTAGCCGCCGCCAGCGGCCAGGATCCGCGGCTTATTGGAGCCGACTACATGGCGCTGCAGCAGCTGGGCGTGTTTGTGGAGCTGCACGTTGAACAGGGGAGGGGCCTGGTGGACCTCAACCAGCCGGTGGCCATCGGGTCATCGATCCTGGGCCACGGCCGGTGGAAACTGACGCTCACCGGTGAGGGCAACCACGCGGGCACCACCCTCATGAAGGACCGGAAGGACCCCATGATCGCCGCCGCCAAGGTCATGGTGGGCATCCGCGACACCGCCCGGAAGTACCGTGATGCACGGGCCACCGTGGGGCGGATCCAGCCCGTCCCCGGCGGAACCAACGTCATCGCCTCCCGGGTGGACCTGTGGATCGACGTGCGGCACCCGGACGACTCCGTCACCGCGGCGCTGGTGGAAGCGATCGGGCTCAACGCCCAGGTCATGGCGGCCGAGGAGGGCTGCACCTCCAGCCTCAGCATGGAGTCCCTCAGCCCGACGGTGCGCTTCGATGCCGGGCTGCGGGACCAGCTTCGGGGGTTCCTTCCCAACGCGCCCGTGCTGGACACGGGGGCAGGGCACGACGCCGGGGTCCTGAGTTCGCAGATCCCCACGGCGATGCTGTTCATCCGCAACCCCACGGGCGTTTCGCATTCTCCCGATGAGCTGGTTGAGGACTGGGACGCCGAGGCAGGCGCCGTAGCGCTCGCGGACTCGCTGGCTGGGCTCATGGGCGAGGCCCGCGCCATAGGATAGGCGCGGCTTTATTTCCGTTCGCCTGAGTGGCTGCCTTAGTTCCGGACGCGGTACGTCATCAGCACGCAGCCGCCGTCGATGGCGCGTGACTCGGTCAGCTCGAGGGCTATACGGCGTGATTGGGGCCTGAAGAACGGGACGCCGGAGCCCAGCAGGACAGGATGAACGTTGAGGCTGACCACATCGATGGCGCCGGCTTCGAAGAGCGACGTCGCGAGCTCACCGCCGCCCATCAGGAAGATTCCCTTTCCTGGCTGCTGCTTCAGCCGGTTCACGAACCCGCCGCCGTCGGAGGTAACAAGCTCGACCCCGTCCGGCGCCTCGGGCAGCGTGCGGGAGAAGAGGTACGTGGTCACCGGAGGAATTCCGCTGAGGTCCGCGGCGGTCCCGTCGCCTGAGGACTCCTCGGCGCTGAAATCCTGCCCCGCCGAGAACTCCCACGTCTTCCGGCCCATCAGGACGGCATCCACGGTGGACCAGAATTGGCCCATGAGTTCTTCCACGTCAGGGCTGAAATAGAGCCAGTCGAAGGAGCCGTCGCTGCCGGCGATGTACCCGTCCAGGCTGCACGCGGCGCTGTAGGTCACGGTACGCATCGAAAGTTCCCTTCACCCCATGCCCTGTAAAAAACACTAGGCAGTGTGCTGTGTTTTGGCTATGGCGGTGCCACTTATGATGGCTCCTATGACCAATCACGCCGCGGAGGAAACCGAAGCCGCGCCCACCGCGGCCGTCCCAGGAAAACTGGAGCAGGTCATCGCCACGCAGGTCCGGCACTACCGCACGGCCAACGGCTTGTCCTCGGCGGAGCTCGCTGCCCGGACGGGCCTGTCCAAAGCGATGATCTCCAGGATCGAAACGGCAACCACCTCGTGCTCCCTGACCACGCTGCAGCGGCTCGCCGATGGCCTGAAGATACCCGTGACCGCGCTGTTCCGCGGTGCGGACACGGACCGTGATGCCACATTCACCAAGAACGGCCAGGGCAGCCTGACCGTCCGCAGCGGCACGCAGCACGGCCACGAGTACCGCGTTCTGGGCACGCTTAAGGGCCGGACCGATGCCCTGGAGCCAACCCTGGTCACGCTCACCGATGCCTCCGATGTTTTTCCGCTGTTCCAGCACCCGGGCACGGAGTTCATCTACATGCTGGCGGGGAAGATGGTTTACGGGCACGGCGCCTACGAGTACACCATGGAAGCCGGGGACTCCCTCCTGCTGGACGGCGAGGGCCCGCACGGACCGCTGGAGCTGCTGGACCTGCCCATCAAGTTTTTGGCCATCTCCGCCAAGTAACTGCGCAGTCTGGTCCTGCCACGCTGACCTTCCCGCAAATCCGGCGTACGTCCCGGCGATTCCCTATCGCCAAAGTTCGCTGGAGGGACGTGTGAAACTGGCGTGTCCGTGAGTGAAACGTCGATTTAACCAGCCGGAAACCCACCGCGGAACTGCCGCCATACAGTTGGAACCAGACGGCAATAGCTGCCCTCCGATGAACGTGGTACTGATTCCGCGTCCCTTCTCCGGAGCGGCTCTGACCGGCAATTTCCGTTCTCTCTTCGCATCACGAAAGGGGTTTCCCATGGATTCGGGAAATGTCGCTTGGATTCTGGCCAGCTCTGCGCTGGTCTGTATGATGATCCCCGCCCTGGCCCTGTTTTACGGGGGCATGGTGGGGTCTCGTCGCATTCTCAACATGATGATGATGTGCTTTGGCGGCGCGAGCCTGGTGGCAGTGCTCTGGGCGCTCTTCGGCTACTCCATGGCCTTCGGAAATTCCGTGGGCGGCCTGGGACTCATCGGGGACATTACGGAATTCCCCGGCATGGGGCAGCTGCTCGCCGCAGATGAGGCAGCATCCATTCCGGTGATTCTCTTCGCAGCATTCCAGCTGTTCTTCGCCTGCGTCACCACAGCCCTGGTTGCGGGAGCGGCAGCCGGACGCATGAAGTTCGGCGCCTGGATGCTGTTTGCCGGAATCTGGGCAACCATCGTCTACTTCCCGATCGCACACTGGGTGTTCGCCTTCTCCTCGGCCGACGGCAGCGTTACCGGCGGCTGGATCGCGAGCGGCATCAAGGCAATCGACTTCGCCGGTGGAACCGCCGTCCACATGAACGCCGGTGCCGCCGCCCTGGCCCTGGCGCTTGTCCTGGGCAAGAGTTCCGGCTGGCCCAAGATGGAGCACACCAAGCCGCACAGTCGGCCGCTGGTGCTCGTTGGTGCTGGACTGCTCTGGGTGGGCTGGTTCGGCTTCAACGCAGGTTCCGCACTCTCCGCCGGCCAGTCCGCCTCCGTTGTTTTCCTGAACACGGCAGTGGCAGCGTCAGCCGGGCTCCTCGCCTGGGCACTGGTTGAGCGGCTCCGCCACGGCGCGGCCACCAGCATGGGCGCAGCGTCCGGCCTGATCTCGGCCCTCGTTGCCATCACGCCCGCCTGTGGCGCGGTCAGCCCGCTCGGCGCCCTGGCCATCGGTGCCATCGCCGGTGCCGTATGCTCCCTCGCCATCGAACTGAAGTTCCGCCTTGGCTACGACGATTCACTCGACGTCGTCGGCGTCCACCTCGTGGGTGGCATCCTCGGAACCCTGCTGATCGGCCTGTTCGCCACCGACGCAGCTCCGAACGGAGTGAGCGGCCTCTTCTATGGCGGCGGCGTTGAACTGCTGGGCGTCCAGGCCCTGGCCACTGTCACGGTCCTGGTGTACTCGTTCGGTGTCACCTGGATCCTGGCGAAGATCCTTGACCGGATCATTGGCCTGCGGATCAAGCCTGAAGACGAACTCCGCGGCATCGATATTGCAGCCCACTCGGAGCTTGCCTACCTCACCGACGAAGACCCTGTGGAACTCGGTTCGCCGCAGCGCGTGTGATCCCCACTTAGGTGGTCTCCAGCGGGACCTGATATCCAACAGGCCCCAATCCAACAGCCCTTTAATTCCCTGAATGGGGCCCGGGTGGTGCCATCTGGCACCGCCCGGGGAACGAGTCCGGCGCAGGGCCGAACAGCGGACCGGTGTCAGCATCAGCTGGCTTATAGTTCCGCAGTTCGGCCCTTTGTCGTGCCGAGGTGCCGGGGTGCCGGGGTGGCGGGCCAGGGTGACGTGCGTGCGCCGGGGCGTGTTGTTTCCGTGTCAGACGTTGGTGCAAACCAGGTTGCCGTCGCGGACTTCCAATACAGCGGCCCGGACGTGGCTGAGATGGGTTTTGGGGTCTGCCGCCATGCCGTCGATGTCAGCACCGTTCCAGTGAGGATGCGTGAAGTACACGATCAAAGCGCGCTCCTTGCCATCGGCCGATGCTTCCAGCGGCACGACGTCCGCGTGCCGGCCCACTACGGGACCGCCGTCGGCCGTTCCAGGAGCCGTCAGGATGAGGCCGTCAAGGTCTTCCTGCCGCGTCCAGCCTCCCGCGGCGTCCTCCGACCGGTAGATGGCCTGGCCCCGCCACTCGTCCACGATCATCCAGAACTGACCCTCAAGTTTGAAGACTTTGGGCCCTTCGTGGGGCCGTCCGGGAATGGTCAGCCCTTCAAGAACCCACGACGACGGATCCGCCGGGGTGCCGCTCACGGCACTGTAGGTGTTGGATCCGCGGGCCTCGTCCTTGTACCAGAGCCGGTACTGGCCGTCGCCGCACAGGGCCACCGCCGCGTCGATGACGCGCGGGGAGTCCAGGTCGATGGCACCGAGGTACTCCCAGGTGACGAGGTCCCGGCTGGCGAGCTGGACGATGGCGGCGTTGCCGTTCCAGTCGGTCCGGACGCCGCCAAGGACGGTCAGGTACATGATCCAGTGGTCGCCGATCCGGACGACGTCGGGCGCCCAGAGTGTGGCGGGCAGTTCAGTTCCCGGCGGGACCAGTCCGTCCAGGGTGCCTTGATAGGCCCAGTTAAGTCCGCCGTCGGAAGAACGGGCCACCCCGATTGCCGTGCCGTGGACCCATTCGACGCCGGACAGGCCGGCTTCCGTTGCCCGGCGCTGGGTGTAGAAGAGCACCCAATCGCCGGTCAGGTGGTCCGGCACCAGGATGGGGTCTGTGGGGCCGTCCCAGACCGGATCCCGGTAGGGGGTTTTGAACGAGTCAGGGCTGAGCGGGGCGATTCTGGATGCTGACGACTCACGGTCTGAACCGGGGGCAGAACCCGTGGCAGCGGATTGCGGGTGCATGGGAAATCTCCAAGGAGGCTTAGTCAGATTTCCGTACAGCATATGCGGGAAAGTGCTTTCCCGCACGTGTGGTCTTCTGCCCCCGACGTGTCTTGTATCGGGGCGTCATCGTGTGGCGGGCCGTCGGGCATGGCGGCACCAGGATCCTAGCGCTTGAGCTCTTCCAGGATCTTGAGCTCGTCCAGGATTTGGGTTGGCCATTGTGGTGGTTCCCAGTCGGGGTGTTCGCTCGCGTAGTGGCGGCCGGTGGGTGAGGTCCAGCCGGGTGGTTGGTCTTTGCCGGCTTCGGTGGGTGTCCAGGCTGTGGTGTGTTTAAGCCTATGGTGTTTGCGGCACAGTGACTCAAGGTTGGTGATGCCGGTGGTGCCGCCGTGGGCCCAGGCGAGGAGGTGGTCGGCTTCGTTGTCCAGGGACTGGTTGCTGCAGCCGGGGAACGAACATTTCCCGTCCCGGAGCCGCAGCCACTGGCGCATCGCCGGTGGGATCCGGTAGCTTTCCCGTCCGATTTCCAGCGGCGCCCCATCCCGCGGATCAAGCAGGACACGGCGGAACGAGGATGCCCCGTCCGCGACCAGCGTCCGCGCCATCGAGGCGGGGATGGGCCCGTAGCCGTCGAGATCGGCCGGTTCGTCCGTGAGGCCCATCAGGGCAAAGACCGGCACCGTCACCAGAACCTGCGCCGCCGGAAACGGAACACGGCCCGCATCGACCCCGTCCGTGGCCGGAACCCGGCCAGCCAGGACATCGCTGCCGGTACCCCCGTCCGTGGCCGGAACGCCACCAGCCACACCATCATTGCTGGTGCTGGTGCTGGTGCTGGTGCTGGTGCTGGTGCTGGTGCTGGTGCTGGTGCTGGTGGCCGGAACGCCACCAGCCACGCCATCAGCGTCGGAACTGGCGGCCGCGGCGTCTGTGCTGCCGTCCGTTGGGCTGCTGGTGGTGAAGCCGGCGCTGAGGAGCAATTTGGCGGCGACGTCGGCGCGGAGCTGGGTCATGGTCCGGCCCTCGGCAGGGCCCTGCAGGGCCCGTGCTGTGGCGGTGACGCCGTTCCAGATCCCGGCAGCCTGAGCCGCGGGCAGGTACGCGGAGAGCCACGCCATCCCGTCCCGGTCCGGGACGTACTCCAGCCGCCGGTCCAGGACACACTTGGCATGGCGTTTTTCGATGCTGACCGGGTGGTGCCGTTCCCGCCACGTCCTGGCCTTCTGCCGGAACCGCGACGGGACCAGCTCACCGGCCGGACAGCCTTGAGCGGGGTCGGGTGCGTCCGGGTCCAGGAAACGAGCCTCCAAAGCCGCGGCACCGGCCGGGTCCAGGCTGCCGGCCTCGTCGACCATGACCCGTGCGTGCTGGAACGACATCGACCCCTCATCCAACGCGGCGAGGGTCAGCGGCAGCGTGGTGGTGAGTTGATGGGATTCGGCCAGGAGTGCTGATGCGCTCCGTTCGCTCACCGTCAGTGCACAGGCGACCTCAGCGACGACGCCCATCTCCCGGGCCAGGCGCTGATGCGGCTGCTCCTCCGGAGCGGACATGGCCCGGGTTACGTTGGCAAACCCCGCGGTGAAACGCACCTTCCTGGCGGCCAGCATGGCCTCCAGCCGGGCCGTCACTTCAAGACCTTCCAGGCACGCATCCGCCTGGTCACGCAGCGGGTCCTGGCCGGTGCACTCAGAGCGGCCCTCACTGCGGGCCGCCAACACCGCAAGCGCAGCCATGGAAGCCATCATGGCCTCCATCGACTCCACTGCTGCTCCGCTTCCCATACCCCCATCATCCTGCGAGGCACCCACAAAAACCGCGAAGCAAATGACCTATGTGGATAACCTCCGACCCCTCCCAAGACCACTTCTTGCAGGGGTTTCGCGCGCCCTGTGGAGGGCCACAACTGTACGTTCGCGCTGGTAGGTAGTACGGCGGGAGGGCAGCTTAGTCCTTGAACAGCCCTGCCAGGTCCTCGGCGGTGATCGAACCGCTGGACAGCGCATCGCCTTCCATGACGTCCGCGAACAGCTGCGATTTCCGCGCCTTCAAAGCCATGACCTTTTCCTCGATCGTGTCCTTGGCCACCAGCCGGTACACCATCACGTTCCGCGCCTGGCCAATCCGGTGCGTCCGGTCCACGGCCTGCGCCTCGGACGCGGGGTTCCACCAGGGATCCAGCAGGAACACGTAGTCGGCCTCCGTCAGGTTGAGCCCAAATCCGCCGGCCTTCAACGAAATCAGGAACACCGGCGCGCTGCCGTTCTTGAATTCATTGACGACGTCGGTACGGTTCCGGGTGCCGCCGTCGAGATAGCAGAACTCGATCTTCTCCTCCACCAGCCGCTCCCGGACCTTGCCGAGGAACCCGGTGAACTGGCTGAAGATCAGCGCGCGGTGGCCCTCGGCGACGAGGTCCTCCAGCTGCTCGAACAGCACATCCAGCTTCGAAGACCGCACACCCGAGAGCGACGGATCCACCAGCGAGGCATCCAGGCTGAGCTGACGGAGCAGGGTCAGCGACTGGAAGATGGTGAACCGGTTTTTGTTGACGTCCTCGATCAGGCCCAGGATCTTCTGCCGCTCGCGCTGCAGGTGCGTCTGGTAGACCTTCTGGTGCCGCGGGTTCAGCACCACTTCAAGGATCTGCTCCTGCTTGGGCGGCAGGTCCTGGATGACCTGGTCCTTGGTGCGGCGCATCATCAGCGGACGGACCCGACGGCGGAGCTTATCCAGTTGCCCCTTGTCGCCGTTCTTTTCCACCGGCTTCTGGTAGTACTCGGCGAACCGCTTGGGGCTGGAGAACAGGCCCGGCGCCACGATGGACGTCAGCGCCCAGAACTCCATGAGGTTGTTCTCCAGCGGGGTGCCGGTGATGGCCAGCTTGAAAATCGCGGGCAGCTTCCGGGCGCACTGGTACGCCTTGGACTGGTGGTTCTTCACGAACTGGGCCTCATCCAGCACCAGCCCCGCCCAGGTCTTGGAAGCGTACGAGTCGTAGTCGATCCGAAACAGCGCGTAGGAGGTGATCACGATGTCCGCGCCGCCCAGTTCGACGGCGGCGTCCTGGCCGTTCTTGGCGAACGTCTCACTGACGGTCCGAACGGTAAGGCCGGGGGCGAATCGCGCCGCTTCCGCCGCCCAGTTGCCCACGACGCTGGTGGGGGCCACCACCAAGAAGGGAGTGCCGCCGTCGGGCGCGGTGGTTCCGGAGGGCGCGGGAACGCCGGTGCCAACAGACGAACTGTCTGCCGGCGAGCCGTCAAGGGAAATGGCGCCGTGTTCCTTGGCCGCGCACATCAGCGCCAGGGCCTGCACGGTCTTGCCCAGGCCCATGTCGTCGGCGAGCACCCCGCCCAGGCTGTGCTTGTACAGGAAGCTGAGCCAGTTGAAGCCCTCCAGCTGGTACGGGCGGAGTTCTGCGTTCAACGACGACGGCAGCGGCAGCCCGTCGATCCCGCCTTCGAGCAGACCGCCTACCGCGGAGCGCCAGGCCGCGGCCTGCTGGTCCACGATGCCCAGGTGCGCGAGTTCGTCCCAGAGCCCGGCCTGGAAGCGGCTGATCTGCAGCGGAGCGTCCTTGTTGTCCTGCAGCGACCGGGCCTCCTCGATCAGGGCCCGCAGCTGATGCAGCTCCGGAAGGTCCAGGGAGAAGTAGGCGCCGCTGGGCAGCAGCATCTTGGTCTGGCCTGCCGCCAGCGCGGAGAACACGGCCGCGAACGAGACAGGCTGGCCCTCGAGCGAAATCTGGATGCCAAGGTCGAACCAGTCGCGCTGCTCCGTGGCCTTGGTGGAAATGGAGACCACGGGCGCTTCCTCGGCCTCGCGGTAGTCGGCGATGTCGCCGGCGGTGTCCACGGCCACGTCCGGCGCCTGGCGCAGCACCGGCAGGACGTCCTCGGTGAAAGCCAGTGTGTCCAGGCCGCTCAGCTCCACCGATGCGGCGAGGCGGGGGGTTCCCCAGCCCGCGGTGGCGGACTCGCCCAGGGCAGGGACCACGTTCCAGGGCTGGCCGATGCCCTCCAGGATGCGGGCCTCGGCGGTGTCGTCGCGGTAGCCGTGGTCGCCGGGGTGCCGCCACAGGGGTTGGGCGGTGACCAGGTTCCCGGTCCTGTAATGCCATTCCCAGTGCAGCCGGACCCGGTGGTCCGCGCCGTAATTGGCCAGCAGCGAGAGGGTGGGGACGGCCAGTGAAGGCAGCTCCACGGACTCGTCCTTCGCGGTGACGCGGGCGGCCTGCTTAAGCTTCGGGTAGAAACCGGTAAGGAAGCGGGTCTCGTCCTTGGCCGGGATATGCAGCGTGCTGCCGGCCGTCACGAACGTCAGCAGTTCCTCGCTCAGCCCGCTTTCCAGCGGGGCCAGGGTGATTACGGAGTCAACGGACACCCCGGGCAACGCTTCGCCGCCCGTGGTGAGGAAGATGCCGTGCGCGGGGCGGCCGATGGTCCCCACCGATGCCGGATCAACCTCTTCCCCCTCAACGGTGATGGTGGGCGCGAGTTCCAGCCCGCCGCCGTCGTCCGTTCTTTCCGGCGCTGAAGCGCCGGAAGCCTCCCCGCTCACGGGTGAGCCATGGCGGCTCAGGTTGAGCCCGACGGCTGCGGGAGACTCGGCGAGCCGGACCGGCTCAGTGCCGCGGCTGTGGACCAGCGCGAGGCCGATCTTTTTGGCGTCGGCGAGCAGGCCCCACATGTTTTTTCCGGCAAAAGTGTTCAGGCCCAGCCACAGCGCCGAGGAGTTGTGCACCCGGTTGGCGGCGGCGGTGTGCGCAGCCAGGAAGGTCTGCATCCACTCGATGTGCGACTCGTTGCATTCGCGCCGGAAATTCAGGTAGCTGAGCGTGTTCCAGGAGACGTCGCCGCGGATCCACTTGCCCTTGCTCCCCATGATCACGGGCCGGGCCTTGAGCTGGCGCACGCTGCGGAGCGGGTCGCGGCGGCCTGTGTAGGAGAAGTGCGGGGCGGGCTCCTCAATCTCGAACTGGAGGGCCAGGGGGATGCCATTGCTGGACTGGGTGATGCCGGGCTGGGAAATGAGCGGGCTCAGGGCCTGCTCCCAGTCGGCCAGGTCCAGGCTGGCGGGCTGGCGGGAAAGCCGCGAGACCTCGGCCGGGGCCAGGAGCTGGACACGGATGGCGGGGTTGTCCTCCGCCGCGAAAAGGAGCGCGGCCACATGCTTGCAATCCTTGCGGACGGGGCAGCTGCACACGCCCACGGTGCAGCTCCAGCCGCCCGTTTTCCGGACCAGCTTGGCCGTGGTGGAGTACGGAACGTCGGCGCCTCCGCGGACTTTGCCCAGCATCAGCCCGGTGGCGGCGTCGAAGGAAATGCCGGAAACCCGGCTGCCCATGGCATACGCCAGCCCGGCCGCGAGCGAGCGGTCGTTGATGGCGGGTGTCTGTATTGCCAGTGCCGCACTCTCGTCCGGTTGGGATGGCATGGTGCGCGCTACTTTCAGCTGGCCACGGTGGACCCGTGTCCGATCGATGGTTATCTGATCCATCTTAGTTCGCAGAAACGGGCGCCCAAACTTCGCTTGACGTTCACCTGGGCCTCAACCGGGCGCCTACCCCGTCCCCGTAGCGTGAAAAGTGTTCAGCGCACCACCCGCTTTCAACCGTGAGGATAACCATGACCGCGAGCCAGCAGCCCGTCGTTCTGACCACCGGCAGCATCGAAGCAACCGATGAGGAGGTGGTGGACGCGAACGTGCTGGTGGTTGATGCCATGCACCGGGAACTCCTCCAGACTGACGAAATGTCCCCCGTGGCAATCCGCAGCTACTACGTGGACTTCTACCTCACCCAGTCCCTCGAGGGCGGCTTCGCGCAGTACGTCTTCACCTCCCCCGACCGGGACGAAACGGACACCCTGGTCCGCGAAGGCATGGCCAGCATGGGCGCCACCGCGCACCTGGATCTGTTCAACCGGACCGTCGAGGCGTTTGATGCCCTCTCCGAGGAGGACGCCGAGCGCTACCTCGACGGTGCCCTGGACGACGACGAGGAACCCACCGAAGGCGTGCGTGCCCTCGACGAGCTGGACGGCGAATTCGAGGAGCTCCTGGAATCGGAGAACATCACCGCCCTGAACGCTGCCTGGCTCCGCGGCCAGGATGGGCTCCTGGTGCTGGGCGACGGGGAGCTTGCCGCCCACATCGAGCGGCTCGTTGCCCTCATCCCCGACCTTGCCGAGCGCCGGGCCAAGGCCGACGCCGATGCGCTGGAGGATGCCCCGGACTTCGAAATCATAATCCGCGAACTCTGCAACACCGCCGGCTACACCCTGCAGAAGATCACAATGGGCGACCCGAACTACCTGCACCAGGGCGAGAAGGCGCTGGCCTGGCACTTCAGCACCGACCACGGCGACTTCATCATGGTCGAAGACGACGATGAGGCGTTCATGATCGACCCCGTGACCCAGGAAATCGTCGCCGCCGTCGAGTTTGAAGAGGCCGACGACGACGAGATGGTCGACGCGTAGGATTCCCGCCGGGCTCGCGGGCCGGGTTCGCCCGGGCTGCGTGGGTGAGTCCCGGTTCGCCCGGTTCGCCCGCTCGCACGAACGGTTCGGGGCCGCCGGAACTTTCCGGCGGCCCTGAACCGTTCCCGCGAGTTCGACGGCGGGTGCCCGCGCGGGAGCGGGCCGCGGCACTTTTTCAAGGAATTTTGGGGCGGCCGTAACTTTTCCATTCCGGCCAGCGATGTAGGGGGTGATGGGTTCCCCAGCGGAACCGGATCTGATTTGTTCCCTAGCTTTTGGAGTGTCTTTATGTCGCTGTTCACTGTTCTTGCCACCAGCAAAGTCGCCGCCGGAGTCCTGGCCGCAGGCACCCTGGCCGTCGGTGGAACCGGCGTGGCCGCCGCAACCGGCGCCCTGCCCGTAGAAGCACAGCAGACCGCCCACGAACTGCTCGGCGCCCCGGCACCGCAGCTGGCTGCCGACGCCACGAAATCCGCTGAGGCCAAGGTCTCCGGCGACGCAGCAGTGACCGGCGAAGCAGCCGTGTCCGGCGACGAGGTTTCCGCTGAGGCGAAGGCCTCCGCCGCAGCCGGCACCGCAGTGGACGCCGCCGGCGCCGCTTCACTTGGCCTCTGCACCGCCTTCACCAACGGCGGACTCAACGCTTCCTCCGAAGGCTTCTCCTCACTGGCCATCGCCGCGAAGGGCGAAACCAACGTTGACGCTTTCTGCGCGGACGTCATCGCGCAGGGTGCAGCTTCCGCTGACGCCGCCGCTGCCGCAGAAGGCAACGCCGCCGTCAAGGCTGAGCGTCCGGAGCTGCCCGCCGTACCTGAGGTCCCCGCGGTTCCGGCCGTTCCCGCTGTCGACGGCGAGCCTGCCGTTCCCGCCGTACCCGCTGTTCCCGCTGTGCCGGGCAACGTGGTGGACGCCCCCGCCGTTTCGGCCCGCTAAGACCCTGTCGGCTAGTCTGGACTGCGGGAACCGCCCCTTTCGGGCGGGATTTCCCGCAGTCCGGGACGCCGTTCAAGGGGCCGTCCACGGGGCCGCCCAAGCGGCAATCCGACAGGCAGTCCAGACAGGCAGCGGAACCGTCCGCTCCGGAAACCGGGATGCGGTCCACCGCCCGGGATGGAGGAGCCACTGGTGCTAGACACTTTGGCCGAAGAAAATATCGAGATATTCGCAGACACAGCCGGCGCTGACCCGGGTGTGCTCTTCGGCGCTGTCTACCGCACCTTTTCCGGCGCAGTGCTCGGCTACCTCAAAGCCCGCGGCGTGGATGATCCCGAAGCTGTCACCCAGGACGTGTTCCTGGCGTTCTACCCCAAGGTCGGCGAACTGACCGGTGGGCTGCAGGGCGCCAAATCACTGCTTTTTTCGATCGCCCATGCCCGGATGGTGGACCACTACCGGCGCGTTGAACGCCGGCCGGACTTCACTCCGTACGACCCCCTGCAGGACGAACGCAGCACCGCCTCCGCGGAGGACCACGCCCTCGGCCACACCGGCGGAAGCGCAGCCCACTTGCTCGAAGGCCTGTCCGATGACCACCGGGAAGTCCTGGCGCTGAGGATAGTGGCGGATCTTTCCATCGAACAGGTGGCCGGCATCATGGGCAAGTCCCAGGGCGCCATCAAGCAGCTGCAGCGCAGGGCACTGCAAAACCTCAAGGACCAGACTCTTAGAAGAAACCAGGCAGATCATGAGTGACACCGCAGGCTCCCGCACCGACGGGACTGTCGACCAGCTGCTCCACGAGGCAGGACTCGACAACGATGCTGTGCTCCGGCCTGCCCTGCTGGAACTCCGTGGCCTCGCCGCCGGACAGCCGGAGGCTTCCGCAGCGGTGGCGGCACTCATGGCGCCCCCGGCCGGGCGGGCTGTGCCGGCTGGCCAAACGGCAGCCACCACCCGCCTGGCGGCAGTCCCCGACGCCACGCCCGGCCGTCACTTCGCCGCAGCCCCCGAGCCGGAAGCAGCCGACCAGCCGGCAACTGTGTCCCCCGCAGCCCCTACCGACGAGCTGGCCGCCCGCCGTCGTGCCCGGCGCAGGATCACGCTCACCACGCTTACCGTCGCAGCCTCACTCGCGGCAGGGGGAGCGGTTGCCGTTGCATCAGACCAGGGCATCCGGGATTCCATCGGCCAGCTCCACCATGCAGTGACGTCGTTCGTGGCCACCGCAGGCGGAGGACCAGCCCCTGCACCCGTTGAAACGCCGGCTCCTGCCCCGGCCCAGCCCGGCTCGCCGGCATCGGTCCCGGGAGAAACGGCCAGCACCCCGCCGGCCGCTCCGACACCGGAAACGGGGAACAGCCAGGCTCCGAAGCACACGCCCACACCGACGCATCCCGGGGACCTTCCCCTGCCGGACCTCCCCGTGCCGGGAAACCCCCTGCCCGAAAACGTCACGCCGGGCGCACCCGGAGGACCGCTGAACGGTGAGGGGCAGCCCCCAACCCTGCCCCTGCCTGCCACGGCTCCGGTCCCCGTGCCCAGCGTCCACCCCTAAGGGCCTGGAAGACCGAAACCGCCGTCAGTAGCCTGTCGACGCTGTCTTGATCATGTCGCCGGCGGGGCTCGCCAGGTACCAGACGTCGCTCACGCCCTGCCCGAGGATGTCGCCCGGCTTTTTGTCCTGT
Organism: Arthrobacter sp. BE255; assembly: GCF_031457335.1. Classification (NCBI taxonomy): domain Bacteria; kingdom Bacillati; phylum Actinomycetota; class Actinomycetes; order Micrococcales; family Micrococcaceae; genus Arthrobacter; species Arthrobacter sp. BE255. The sequence continues at coordinate 117,398 of NZ_JAVDWK010000005.1, forward strand.
GCGTAGTAGTACAGCGGCAGTCCGTTCAGGGTCACCTGCTTCGCGCCGTCCGGCGTCGCGATGGTGCCAAGCGTTCCGCTCACCCCTTCCGCTGACGGCGTTGCCGTCGTGCTGGTGACCGGCGGCCACATGGTGAGGCAGGCCGCCTTGCATGCGCTGGTTCCGGAATCCTTCACGTCCTTGGTGAAGAAGTAGACGCTCATGCCCTTGGCGTCCACCACGATAGTGCCGGCACTCGATGATGCCGTCTTGAGGCCGACGGCGGCTGCCGCGGTGGGTGAGCTGGCCGTCGGCGCGGCGGTGGTGGCCGCCGGACTGGACGCTGCCGGGCTCGTGGCGGCGGCTGTGGTGCTGGTGGTTCCCGGGCTGCCCGCGCAGCCTGCCAGGACGGCCAGAAGGGCCATTGCGGCAAGACCGGTGCCTAGATGCTGTTTCATCGAATGCTCCTCGGCTGGGGCCCGGCGTCGGATCACCGGACGCTAACCCGTATGACGCGCCAGGGTGAAGAATGGTTCAAAGGACCGCTACCCCTTTTGGCGTCCGGCCGGCACTTGCCTCCGGCGCAGTGAACCATTTGCGGACGGCGGACGTCGTACCAGCAGGAAACTGCAGGTGGGAGCCTGCACAAAAGGAAGACCGGGACCAGGGACAGGAGGCGCCGGCATGCCCCTCGACGAGGACGTGGTTGCCGCCATCTACCGTGAGCACGGTGCCGCCCTGCGCCGGTTTGTCCTCAGCGCCTCCCGCGATCCGCAGCTGGCCGAGGACGTGGTCCAGGAGACCGTGCTCCGCGTCTGGCAGCAGGCCCCGGACATCACCGGAAGCCTGCGCAGCTACCTGTTCCGGACAGCGCGCAACATCATGATCGACAACTACCGCAAGGCGCAGCGCCGGCCGCTGGAAGCCATGGAACGCGAACTCGCGGATCCCGCCGAAGCAACGGAACGGGTTGACGAGCTCCTCAACAGGGTCCTGATGGAGGAGGCTTTGCTCCGCCTCAGCACCGAACACCGCGACGTCCTCGTGGCATTGCATTACCGCCGGTTCACTGTCAACGAGGCGTCCGAGCAGCTGAACATCCCCAGCGGAACCGTCAAATCCCGGGCCTTCTACGCGGTCCGTGCCCTGCGGACCATCCTGGACGAAATGGGGGTGGAACGGTGAACGCCTCCGATCCGCACCAGTTGCTGGGCGCCTACCTGCTCGGCGGCCTGGACACAGCCGATTCGCAGCGCTTTGAGGCCCATCTTGAGGGCTGCGCGGACTGCAGGGCAGAACTCGCCGAGTTGGAAAGCCTGCCGGCCTTGCTGGACGCGGTCCCCGTGCCGGACGCCGTGGCGCTCGCCGCAGCCCACCGCCTCCCCGTGCCGGCGGAACCGGCCGGATCCCCGCCCCGCGCCGTTCTTGACGAACTGGCCTCCCGCCGTCGGACCTCACGACGGCGGCGGGCAGCGCTGGTGGGCGCCGTGGCCGCCGCCTGCCTCGCCCTGGGCCTGGCCGCCGGGCCGGTCATCAACCGGCCGCCGCAGCCGGACGCCAGCTATTCGGTGCAGTCCGGCGACGGCCTGCGCTTCAGCGTGGACCTGGCCCGGAAGACCTGGGGAACCGAACTCGCCGTGAACGGCAGCAGCATGCCGCTGGACGGGACGCTCTCGCTGTGGATCAGGGACCGCGACGGCGGCGAGGACCGGGCGTGCGCCTGGACGGCCACCCCGAGCGGCAGGATCCGGGTCACCGGTGCCACGCCGGTGCAGCTTGCGAGCATCGCCAGCGTGGAACTGCGCGACGAAACGCAGCATACCGTCGCCGTGATCACGGTCCCGTAGGCCGCCCCACATCCGGGCGTTGTGCGCGGGTGCTGGAGGGCCAGCGGGCGGTGGACGTTACGGGTGCCGTGCCGAAAGGGCCCGGAACTCGGCCACCAGCTCCGGGTCCTCGCAGGCGCGGGCGAAGGCCTCAATCCGCTTGTTGATCTCCTTGGCAAGCAGCCAGCTGCCAATCCGCTCGGCCACCGGGCGCAGCCACGCCGGGCGGCAGGAGAAGGTGTACTTCCAGACGGCGCGGGTGCCGCCGTCGTCCGGGGTGAAACGCCAGCCGCCGCCGAAATTTTCAAAGAACCACGGGCCGGACACCATGGTCATCCCCACGTTTTTGGGCGGGGCGAAGGAGACATATTCGCTCACCATGACCAGGCCCATCCGGGAAACCGTGCGTGTCCGGACCCCTTTTCCGGCTGCGCGGGCGCCGTCAAGCCAGCCCTGGGCGGAGATAAACGGATCCCATTTGAGCCGGAAGTCGCCGGTGGTCTGGGAGAAGGCGAAGGCTGTCTCCGGATCGAGGCGGATGAGTCGTTCGGCGCGTACCTGGGGCATGCCCCCACCCTAGCCCGGGCGGACTGGGCCCTACTGGTTCATCTTCGCCAGGCGCGCCCGGACCACCATGTAGATGCCGTAGCAGATCAGTCCGGCGCCCACCGCGGCGAGCAGGTAAATGCCGAACGGCTGGTCCCGCAGCGCCTTGAGGCCGCCGTCGAGGCCCGTCGATTCCTCCGGGTGGGCGCGCAGGGTGGCGATCGCGATGAGCAGGCCGGTGAGGAACAGGACAATGCCCTTGGCTACGTACCCCGTCACGCCCAGCACGGTGACGGCGGTGCGCGCCCTGGGATTCGACGGCATCATGAGGTGCTTTTCGAAGGACTTCCTGATACCGCGGATGCCGTAGATTACCCCGGTGACGGCAATTCCAACCCCCAGCAGGACCAGGAGGGCCACTCCGCCGGGTGCCTTCATCAGGCTGACGGTGAGGTCGCTCGCGGACTTCTGGTTGTCGGCTCCGGAACCGGTTCCCATGGCAAATGAGGCCAGCGTCAGGGCCAGGCCTGCGAACACCAAAGCCTGCGCAGCCGCCTTGAGTTTCTTGCCGGCTTTTTCCTTGGTGGGGAGGTGTCCGTAGTCGAAGACCGCATCGCTGGCCTGCCAGATGGCCAAAGCCGCGCAGGCCGCGAAGCTGCCCCACAACAGGAAGGGCCCGGCGGGCTGGCTGGCGAGCTCTGACACGGCGCCGCTGAAGTCGGCGCTTCCGCTGCCGCCCGTGGCCAGCCGGATGGCGATGAGGCCTACCAGGAAGTGCAGGATACCGCTGGCCGCGAACCCTGCCCTCGCAAACAGCTCCAACGCGCGTGAATTTGTGGCATCCTCCGCCGCATCCGCGGCTTGCCTGAGTTCTCTTTTGATGGTGGTTCCTTTGTGCAAGCGCCCGGGGAGCGCAATTGTGTGTGCCCCCACCACAAGGCCAATCGTGCCACGGGAAGGCGCTCCCGAACAGCCCGCGGGCTGATGGGGAGTGATGCCCATCGCCGCATCAGGGAAGCTGTGGAACGATATGGTCAAACGGCGGCCCCGGGCCGCAAACTTCTGTTGGGGAGACACCATGACCATGTATGGCGCTGACGTCAGCCAGTTGCGCGAGCTGGCCAAAGCCGTGGACAGGGCAGCCTCGCTTCTCAGCTTCAGGGCAACGTCGCTGCAGGGCCAGATCCAGGCTGCACCGTGGAAAGGTCACGACGGCGACCGTTTCCGCCAGGACTGGACCGGCAGCCACCGCCCCAGCCTGGAACGCGTTGTGTCCAGCCTGCGGGAGAACTCCAAAATCCTGCTAAAAAACGCCGACGAGCAGGAAAAAGCGTCCCGCGCCTCAGCGGGCGGCGGCTCCGGCAGCAGCGTCTGGGACAAGCTCCAGACCTTGGCCAGCCAGGCCAAGCAATGGCTCAAGGAGCAGGCTGAAAAGGCAGCCGAAGCTGCTGCCCACCGCGAGGAACTCGAACAGGGCCTGGCTAAGATGCTGGACGCGAGCCCGGAGGAGCAGGCGAAATGGTGGGACAGCCTCTCCGCCAAGGACCGCCAGTACCTGATCGAAGGTGAAGGGGAGGATGGCCCTTTCGCCGAAGACCTCATGAGGATGGACGGCGGCATCCCGGAATCCGCGCAGGAGCAGGCCAAACGGCACCTCCAGGAGCTCGCCAAGTCGGACATTCCCGTCTACACCGAGTCCGGCAAGGCCTCCATCGAAGCCAGGGTTGCCTGGGTCCACGGCGGCGCGGAGGTGGGCACTCAAGTGGTGGAGAACGCTGACGGTTCGGCCACCATGAAGGTGTACGGAAACATGGGCCTGGGCGTCAACGACACCTCGGGGACCGCCGGCGTCACGCTCAGCGGAGAGGTATCCCGCGAGTACACGTTCGGCAGCGTCGAGGAAGCCAGGGCTGCCCGGGAACAGATGTACAGGGACCTCCCGCCGGACAGCGTGGGCGAAATCAAGGACGTTGCCGGAAACCCGCCGGGCTACATCCTGGACACCATCAACGAGGCCGCCGAAGACAACGGATCAACCGGTCAGACCGACAAAGCCAAGGGGACGCTGTCACTGGAAGCCGAGGCCGAGTCCGGCCCCGCGTCCGGGTCGGCCAAGCTGGACCTTGCCTACGAGCGGAACCTGACGGACGGCACGGCCACTGCCAGCGGTGAGGTGTCGGCGCAAGGCAAACTGGACCTGGACGGGCGGGTCTTTGAAGCGTCCGGCAAGGGCGGCCTGGAAGTGAACATGGACAAGGGCAACAACATTGAGTCGGTCTCCGTCTCCCTCGAAGGCACTGTCGCTGAAGGCGCCACCGCAGGCACCGATGTGAAGGCCGCCAAGGTGGAGTCCACCGTGACGGCTGGCACCCAGGGCACGGTGAAGATCAACGTTGACTACTCGCCGGAGAACAAGGCCGTGATCGACAGTTACATGCGGAATGTGGCGCTGGGCAACGACGCCGCGGCGGCTTCGGACGCCGCCAGGCTCTACGAGGCCGGCTCCGCCACCGTGCAGGTCAACACCGTGGTGACGGCGTCCAACCAGGCCGGTTTCGACGTCAAGCTGGGCGAGGTGGAGGTCAAGACCGAGAACCAGGCCACCACCAACGTGTCCACGTACTATAAGGTCCCGAACGACACGAAGCTCGAAAGGCTCTGACGTGCACATCGAATCCCCGCTCGGCTTCATTGCCGACTTCCCCGAACACACCCAGGTACTCGAAGACTCCTCGGCCGGACCCGGCACCGAGCAGTACGGCCTGTTGGGCGATGTCCTGGTCACCGTCATCAAGGACGACACATCGGCCCAGGGCGCTCCGCAGGCCAACGGCTGGGCACACCTGATGTCCGAGTTCTACCTCGAAGAGCGCAAGGGGACCCTGCTCACCGAAGGTGAACTGAATATTCCCGGCAGGTCCGCGTACGCCGTCCTGGTGGGCTACACGGACGCCGAGGGCGACGCGAGGGTGGCCGCCAGCGTGGGCGTCTGGGAAAGCAACAGGTTTATCGGCGTTATGGTCATCTGGCCCTACGCCAACCCCGAGATCGAGCCGCGCGTGGACCTGCTGAAGGAGATCGTGTCCTCCATCAGGACCGCCTAGGCTGCCGCCGGCCAGGCGCCTCGCATTTGGCGCCGGCGGCTACAGGCGGCGGTAGCAGAGATCGAAGATCAGCCGGCCGGCTTCGTGTGCCTTGGCTTCGAAGCTGGTGCGGATCCTGCCTTCGAAGCGCGGGGCCCAGCCGCCGGTTTCGTCGATGCCCTCGTTCGGGCCGGTGTGCGCGGTGCTCACCGGGGCGCGGCCCTCACGGACCGGTGCACCGCCCACCAGGGACTCGACGCCGGACTGCCACACCTGGGTGAGGGGACTTTCCGGGCCACGGCGCTGGCCGGTGTGCAGGTTCTCGAAATCCGCTGAACCGGCCAGGACGTCGCGGACGTGGACGGCGTAGTTGGACCAGTCTGTGGCGATCCGCCAGAGCCCGCCCGGCGTGATCGCCCGTGCCGCGAGATCTGCGAATTCCGGCTGGATGAGGCGGCGTTTGTGGTGCCGGGACTTGTGCCACGGGTCCGGGAAGAAGACCCACAGTTCAGTGACGGAACCGGCGGGAAGCATGGTGGCCAGGACCTCCGGGGCGTTGGCCTCGACCACACGCACGTTCTTCAGTCCGCGGCTGTTGATCTTGATGATGGTGTTGGCCAGGCCTGGTGTGTAGACCTCGACGGCCAGGAAGTCCGTGTCCGGGTTCTGCTCGGCGGCGTGGCAGATGGCGTCGCCCAGGCCGGAACCGATCTCCACAATCAGGGGCGCGGTGCGTCCGAACTCGGCTTCGGCGTCGAACGTGTAGTCCGGATGCACCGACGTGTTTGCGACGTGCCGGGGGACGTCCACAGCCCAGCGTTCGGCGTGCTCCTCCCAGGCAGCCTGGCGGCGGCCCTGCAGCCGGGTTCCGCGGCGCACAAAGCTGACGGGTCTGCCGCCGTAGGTGCCAAATGACGCCTGGGTGCCGGGTGTTACTGGCCGCGGGACATGCGGAGGCTGGGGGGTTTCTGGGGTTTCGCTCATCCCTTCCAGAATAGATGAATCAGCCTCGGGCGGATTGGCCGGCCAGGACGCGCAATTCCCGCAGGATTTCCAGCTGTTCGTTGTTGATGATGGTGAGCCGTTCAATCTCGGCTTTGGCCTGCAGGTCAGTGTCGTAGTCGTGCTGGGCCATCGCGGCCGCAATGGCGTCCTGCCGTTTGGCTGCAATCAGCAGTATGGCGCCCTGGAGTCCGGCGAGCATGGACAGGAACAGGTTCAGGAGTATGTAGGGGTACGGGTCCCAGCCCCTGGAGGAGAGGACCCACGAATTCATGGCCGCCCACAACAGCATGAACACAATGAATCCGGCGACGAACCGCCAACTGCCCATGCTGTTCCGCATCACATCGGCGGCCCTTTCACCCCTGCTCAGAGTGGCTTTGTGGGCTTCATGCCAGGTTGCTTCCTCTTCGGTCATGCCCCAGCCTAATCCGGCAGGCTGACAGAATGGGTCGCGTGACTGCCCCAAAGCCCGCAGACGGGCCGGACCTCCTGGTCGATGCCGAAATAGACGACGTTCCGGCCGCGTCCCCCACCGCGCTTCCGGGCGGCCCGGGCAGCCGCCGCGCGCTGGTGTATCTCGGGCTGTGCCTGGTGCTGATCGGCCTGAACCTGCGCACGGTGTTCTCCAGTTTCGCCGCGGTGCTGCCCGAGATCAGGTCCGACGCCGGCCTGCCGGGCTGGGCCGTCGTTGTACTGACCACCGTGCCCGTCACCCTCCTGGGCGTCTTTGCTCCGCTCGCTCCGGTCCTGGCACGGCGGTTTGGGGCCGAGCGTGTCCTGCTGGGCGCCATGGCGGTGCTCACGGCCGGGTTGCTGCTGCGGCCGCTGGATACCGGCGGTCTGGTCCCGGAGGCAGGCCACCTGCCCGCGCTCCTGGCCGGAACGGCGGCCTGCGGCGCGGCCATCGCGCTCTGCAACGTCCTCCTGCCAGGGCTCGTGAAACGCGATTTTCCGCACCGGCTCGGGCTGATGGGCGGGCTGTACACCACCGCCATCTGTGCTTCGGCCGCGCTGGGAGCCGGCTTTACCTACCCTGTCTTCGCGGCGACGGGGGAGTGGACCTCGGCGCTGTGGTTCTGGGCGGTGCCTGCCGCCGTCGTACTTTTGCTGTTCCTGCCAGTGGCGCTGCGGCAACGCCCGGTCCGGCACCACGCCGTCTCCGACGGCGTTAACGTGTGGCGCTCGGCCGTGGCCTGGCAGGTGACGGTTTTTATGGTGCTGCAGGCCATGATGTCCTTCAGCGTCTTCGCGTGGCTGGCGCCCATCCTGAGGGAGCGCGGCGTGGACGGCGGGACGGCCGGGCTGATGGTGTCCGTGTCGATCGGGCTGCAGATGCTCGGTTCCCTGTTCGCCCCGGCGCTCGCGGCGAGGTTCCGTGACCAGCGGGCCATCAACGCGGTGGTGGCGCTGATGACCGGCGGCGGCTTCGCCCTGAGCATCTTCGGACCGCTCGACTTCATCTGGGTGTGGACCGGCCTGCTGGGGCTCGGTCAGGGGAGTCTCACCGCCGTGGCGCTGACCATGATCATGCTCCGGACCCGGGACGGCCACACCGCCGCGCACCTGTCCGGGATGATGCAGGGCGTCGGCTACGGGCTGGGGTCCACAGGCACCCTGATGGTGGGCCAGCTGCACCAGGCCACCGGATCCTTCACGGCCGCGGGAGTGCTTTTCCTGGTGGTCGGCGTGCTGGCTGCGGTGTTTGGCTACCGCGCGGGCCGGAACCGGTTCATCGGGGGCTGAGGTTCACGGCGCTTCGGGGAGCTAGTGCGTCAGGTCCTTGCCCCTGGTTTCCGGGATGGTGAACACAAACACCGCGCTGATGGCCAGTAGCATAACGGCGTAGACGTTGAACAGGCCGGGCATCTGCAGTGACGTGCCGAGCCACTGCTGCAGGTACGGTGCCGTGCCGCCGAAGACTGCCACGCAAATGGAGTACGGAACGCCCACGCCCACGGTCCGGATGCTGGTGGGGAACAGCTCGGCGTAGACGGCCGGCACAATCGCGGCGCTGGCTGCGATGAAGATGAGCATCACGGACATGGCCACCGCCAGCTGCCAGGCCGAATCCTTCAACAGCCAGGTCATGGGGAAGTGCATCACGCCGGCCCCGATGGCCCCGGACCACAGCACCTTCTTGCGGCCGATCCGGTCCGAGAGCTTGCCCCAGAACGGCAGCGCGGCGATGAACACGATGTTCCCGATAACGCCTGCCCACAGCGCTTCGCCGCGGTCGATTTTCAGCGCGGTGGTGGCGTAGCTGGGGGCCACCACGCCCCAGATGTAGTAGATCACCGTGAGGCCGACGGTCAGGCCGATGACCTGGAGGGCCTGCTTGCGGTGCCTGACAATCTGCGGCCAGATCGGTGCTCGCTTCTCGGCTGCGGCCTCGCCCTCGAAGGCTTCCGTCTCGTGCAGCCGGGACCGCATGATCAGGGCGTACAGGCCCAAGGCCGCGCCGATCAGGAACGGGATGCGCCAGCCCCAGGCGTTCATGACCTCGGTGCTGAGCACCATGTTCAGGACAGCCCCGAGCAGCGTGCCGAACAGGATTCCCACCGTGCCGGAGGTGTAGATCAGGGTGGCCCAGAAGCCACGCTTTTCCTTCGGTGCCATCTCGGACAGGTACGTCTGCGACGACGGGAGCTCCCCGCCGTGGGCCAGGCCCTGGACCAGCCGTGCCACGAGCAGCATGAGGGAGGCCCAGGCGCCGACGCTCGCGAACGTCGGTGCGATGCCGATCATGAGGCTGCCCAGGGACGCCAGCCCCACGGCCAGCGTCATGGACGTCTTCCGGCCCACGCGGTCGCCGATCCAGCCGAACAGGAAGCCGCCGAACGGGCGGGCAACGAAGCCGACGGCGAAGATCGCCAGGGTGGACAGGACGGCCGACGCCGGATCCGCCTTGCTGAAGAGCTGGCCGGCGATGAAGGGCGTGAACGTCGCGTAGATGGCCCAGTCGTACCATTCCACGGCGTTGCCGATTCCGGTGCCGACAATGGTTTTCCGCATGGACTTTGCGTCTGTGCGGTGGAGGTTAGCTGTGGTGGTCATGGTTCTCTTCCTGGAAGGGGCGGGTCAGGAGATGCGGTTGGGGAGTGGCGGTCAGGAGGCGGCCGACGCCGGAGCTGCCGCAAGCGCCGCGATGCGGGCTACGGCGAGTTCCGCGTAGAGGGCGGCCCCGTCAGCCAGCACGCCGTCGTCGAACGATGCGTACGGGGAGTGGTTGAACGGTGACGTGGCGTGGTCGGTGCCGCGGGGGACGGCGCTCAGCCCGACGAACGTGCCCGGGACCTCCGCCAGGACCCGGGAGAAGTCCTCCGAGCCGCTCAGCGGTGTGGCCCAGCGGGAGAGCCGGGATTCGCCGAAGAGGCCGGCGATGACGTTTTCGGCGGTATGCGTCTCGTCCTCGTCGGTGATGGTCAGCGGGTACTCCTCGAGGTACTCGACGTCGACGTCCAGCCCGTGCGCCGAGGCGATGCCGCGCAGCAGTTGGGGGATGGCGGCCATCATTTTCTGCCTGGACGCTTCGGAGAACGTGCGGATGGTGGCTTCGATCCGGGCTGTCTCCGGGATGACGTTGCGCTTGGTGCCGGCCTGGAGGACGCCGACGGAGAGGACCACGGGATCGAACATGTTGAACTGGCGCGTGACCATTACCTGCAGGGCGGTGACCATCTCGGCAGCGGCAGTTACCGGGTCCTTGGCCGAATGCGGGGCCGAGCCGTGGCCGCCGGCGCCCAGGACGGTGACTACGAGGCCGTCGGATGAACTGAGCATCACGCCGGGTTTGGTGCAGAACGTGCCGTGGGGTTCGAGCGCGGAGAACACGTGCATCCCGTAGGCGGCGTCCACACGGCGGCCCGGGGCATCCAGCACGCCTTCGCGGATCATGTAGCTGGCGCCGTCGAAGCCCTCTTCGCCGGGCTGGAACATCAGGACAACGTCCCCGGCCAACTGGTGGCGGCGTTCGGCCAGCAGGGTGGCGGCGCCGGTGAGCATGGCCGTGTGGAGATCGTGGCCGCAGGCGTGCATCGCGCCGTCGATCCGAGACGTGTACTCGACGCCGGTCTTTTCCTGCACCGGAAGTCCGTCCATGTCGGCGCGGAGCAGGACGGCGGGCCTGTCTGCCGAAGAGGGGGTTCCCGAGCCGCGCAGCACCGCAGTGACCGACGTGGTGTCCTTGCCCAGGGTGATTTCGTAGGGCAGGCCGTCCAGGGCCTGAAGCACCTTCTCCTGCGTCCGGGGCAGTTCCAGTCCGATTTCGGGTTCCTGGTGCATGGAATGGCGGAAGCGGGCAAGGTCCGGCTGGAGTTCGCGGGCGTCGGTGGTGATCGGCATCTATTCTCCTCGTGCAGGGGTCGTGTTGCTGCCACCAGTCTGGCGTGACCTGCTTCACACCGAACGAAACCGCTGGAAAAATGCAATTGGAAGCTATATTTGGCTGGATTCGTGCACTAGAGGAGGGGGCTGACGTGGAGCTGACCGAAGAGGACCTGGCCCTCATCAACGCGCTCCAGATCGCGCCGCGGCTGAGCTGGGCGGACGCCGCCGAGGTGCTGGGCGTCCACGCCACCACGCTCGCGGCCCGCTGGGAACGGCTGCGGTCCGCCGGGGCGTCCTGGGTCACGGCACACCTCATGGGCGATCCGCAACAGATGTGCCTGGCGTTCGTGGACGTGGAGTGCGAGATGCACCGCCGTGACGATGTGACGGAGGCACTGGCCGCCGTCCCGGAAATCGTGACGGTGGACGAAGCGGCCAGCAACCGCGACCTCATGCTGACGGCGATCACGGCTTCCCTGGAGGAATTCGGCACCGCCGTGGCCTCGCGGCTCAAGGACATCGACGGGCTGGTGAAATACCAGACGGCGCTGTGCACCCGGCTTCACACCGGTGCCTACTCCTGGCGGCTCAACGTGCTGGACCGCGGCCAGGTCGCTGCACTGCGGGCCAAGGCCGGCCCGGAGGCTGCCGGCTCCGCACCGCCGTCGTCAACGCATGAGCCACTGCCTGCCAGCCACCGTGACCTGTTGCCGTTCCTGGCCAGGGACGGCAGGGCGACGGCGGCGGACATCGCCCGCGCCCTGGACCGGCACCCCGCCACCGTCCAGCGCCAGCTGAACCGGGTGCTGGCCAGCCATGTGCTGTCGTTCCGCTGCGAGGTGGCCCAGAAGTTCTCCGGCTATCCGGTCACCTGCCAGTGGTTCGCCAATGTGCCGGCCGGCCAGCACGATGCCGCGGCCGCCGAGATCCGCGGGTTCCGCAACGTCCGCCTTGCCGCCTCCACCACCGGGCGGACCAACTTTGTGATCATCATGTGGCTGCAGTCCGTGGCAGACGTCCTGACCCAGGAGCTCGCGCTGCAGCAGCGCATCCCCGGGATCGAACTCGTGGAGAGCGTGGTGATGCTCAGCAGCGTCAAGCGCGTGGGCTGGATGCTGAATCCTGACTCGACCACCACCGGCGCCGTTGTGCCGGCAGTTGGCCTGCAACTGGGCGGTTAGCCGCCGTCGTCGCGCTCCGGCGGTTAACTGCCGCCCTGGCTGCCTGCGGCGTCCCAGCGGCGGGCGCCCGTGCCGCCGTCGCCCAGGCTGTCCTCCGGGTTCTGCAGCCGGCAGGCCTTCAGGCTCAGGCAGCCGCAGCCGATGCAGCCGTCGAGGTCGCTCCGGAGGTGCTCGAGCGCCTCGATCCGGGCGTCCAGTTCCGAGCGCCACAGCCGGGACAGCCTCGACCAGTCCCGTTTTGTGGGAGTGCGCCCTTCCGGCAGGGAATCCAAGGCGGCGCGGATGTCCTTCAACGGAATGCCCACGCGCTGCGACACCCGGATGAACGCCACGCGGCGCAGCGCATCCCGGCGGTAGCGGCGCTGGTTGCCGGGAGTGCGCTCGGAGGAGATGAGCCCGTTGCGTTCGTAGAAATGAAGGGCCGACGGCGCCACTCCACTGCGGTCCGATAACTCGCCGATGCTCAGGACATGGTGCGTCCCGCCCGCTACCTGTGGCATGCTTCCCCCTGTTGGATCAGCGGCGTTCCGGGCCGGGGGTCCTGTCCGCTCCACCAGCCGGCCGCGCGCCTTGACCTCAACCTTAGTTGAGGTCCTAGGTTAGCGTCCATGACATCTGACCAGGCCGTTACCGTGCGCGATTCAACCCTCCCAGCCACCCACCCCTCGGCAGGCATCCTGCAGCGGCCCTACCTGTGGGTGACCATCGGCGCGTGTGCCCTGGTGTTCCTGGCGGCGTTCGAATCGCTGGCCGTGACAACCATCATGCCCGTGGTCAGCCGCCACCTGGACGGGGCAAGCCTGTACGCGCTGGCCTTCGCCGGGCCGCTCGCCACCGGAGTCATCGGCATGGTCGCCGCAGGGAACTGGTCCGACCGGCGCGGCCCGGCCGCCCCGCTCTACGCCTCCGTTGCACTGTTCGTCCTTGGCCTGCTGATTGCCGGGACGGCGGCGTCGATGCCCGCGCTCGTGGCCGGCCGCCTGGTCCAGGGGCTCGGCGGCGGCGCGATGACAGTGGCCCTCTACGTGGTGGTGGCCCGGGTTTACCCTGCGATCCTGCACCCGAAGATCTTCGCCGCGTTCGCCGCTGCCTGGGTGATCCCGTCCCTGGTGGGCCCGTTCGCGGCAGGCCTCGTGGCGCAGGTCCTGAGCTGGCACTGGGTGTTCCTGGGCGTGGTGGGCCTGGTGGTGCCCGCCCTGGTGATGATCGTTCCGGTGCTCCGCGGCGTGGACCGGCAACCCCAGGAGACGGCAGTCCCGCCGTGGGCTGTGGGCCGCCTCGCGTGGGCGGCGCTCGCCGCCCTGGCGGTCCTCGCGCTGAACCTGTCCGCGGAAGTCCGGATCGGCGGCATCCCCGCCGCTCCTGCCGTTCTCGCGGCGGCCGCCGTCGCGGTGGCTTTGCTGGCCGTCCGGCCGCTGGTGCCGCGGGGAACCCTGACCGCCAGGCGGGGCCTTCCGAGCGTGATCCTGACACGCGGCCTGGCGTCGGCGGCGTTCTTCGGGGCCGAGGTGTACCTGCCCTACCTCCTGATCGAGCAGTACGCGTTCTCGCCCACCTTCGCCGGCCTCACCCTGACGGGCGGCGCGCTGGCGTGGGCCGGTGCCTCCGCCATCCAGGGCCGGCTCGGCGCCCGGCTGGACCACCGCGCGGCGGTGCGCATCGGCTCGGTGCTGGTCCTGGCCGCCATCACCCTCGCGCTGGCTACCACCGCACTGAACTGGCCTGCCGCCGTCGCCATTGCCGGCTGGACCTTCGCCGGCGGAGGGATGGGGCTGCTGTATCCGCGGCTGAGCGTCATGACGCTGGCGCTGTCCACGAAGGACAACGAGGGCTTCAACAGCTCCGCGATGTCCATCTCCGACTCGCTGGGCGGCGCGCTGTCGCTCGCCTCCACGGCCATCGTGTTCGCGGCATTTACGACGACGGCGGGATCGTTCAGCGGCGTTTTCGCCCTTGCCGCGGTGGTTGCCGCCGCCGCGGTGGCCGTCGCGCCGCGGGTGTCGCGCTAACTCACGCCAGCCGGGTGGCCCGGAGCACAGTGTCGCCGATCATGGCTTCCCGGCCGTCCGGCCCTGCGGTCACCCGCTCGCGCGTGGTTTTGACCTCCACCTGCCATTCCGGCGAGTCCAGTCCGAGCTCCTGCACCAGCTGCGCCGGGGTGTAGAACATCTCCGCCGCTGTGTGGTTACCCCACGGCGGCAGCCGGTCCGGGTGGTGGCCCACAATCAGGAGCGTGCCGCCCGGCTTGACGGCGGCGGCAGCAGCCCGCAGCGGCCCCTGCCACGCAAACTGCGGTGAATGCAGGAACTGGGAGGACACGAGGTCGTACGTTCCCTGCGGCTGCCATTCCGCCAGGTCGCACTGTTCCCAGTGGATGCGGCTGGGAATTTCGCCGGGTCCTTCGGCGTGCACGCTTTCGCGCTCCAGCGCATCTTTTTCGTGCGTCGCGGCACGTTCCAGCGCGACGGCGGAAACGTCGACGGCGGTGACGGTCCAGCCCTGCTGGGCAAGCCAGATGGCGTCGGCGCCTTCGCCGCAGCCCAGGTCCAGGGCCTTGCCCGGCCGGAGCCCGCCTCCTTCGCGGACCAGCTGCTGGTTGGGTTTGCCGCTCCAGAGTTTCGGCTTGCTGCGGTACCTTTCGTCCCAGGCTTCAGCGGCACTTTGGCGGGGTTCGTCCGTGAGCCGGGTGCCGCCGTCGTCCGTTATGTGGTGGTGGTCCTCACCCTGTTGCGTCATGCCTCAAGCCTGCTCCTGGAGGGCCCCCGCTGGCAACGGCCGCCGTCCGGGACGGGGCCCGCCGCGCGAGGATGCTAGACTGGTGGAACTTGATGTGCAGTGATGCCCGCTTGCTCCCTCTATTTGGGAAGCGGGTTTTTTCATGTGAGAGGCACATCCTGCGTCGATGAACGCGTTCCATTTGGTCCCAGCCGCCGCCCTGAATTGGGCAGCAGCACGGTTGATCACCTGACTTTTCTTCGGCGAAACCCTTGAGCCAACCGGCATCGGGGGCCGATATCCGCACGGATACCGCCTGAAAGACCTTTGACTACATGACTACTTTTGCTGCCCTCGGCACGCCCAAAGCACTTGCCGACACCCTCACCGCCCAGGGAATCGTTGAACCGTTCCCCATCCAGGTCAAAACCCTGCCGGACACCCTGGCCGGACGCGACGTCCTGGGCCGCGGCCGCACCGGCTCCGGCAAGACCATCGCCTTCGCCATCCCGCTTGTAGCACGACTCGCTGAGCGGGAAGCCAAGCACTTCCGCAAGCCGGGCCGCCCCATGGGGCTGGTCCTCGCACCGACCCGCGAGCTGGCCACCCAGATCAACGCCACCATCGAGCCGATGGCCAAGGCCATGGGCCTGAACACCACCGTGATCTACGGCGGCATCTCCCAGGCCCGCCAGGAAAAGGCCCTGCGCGCCGGCGTCGACATCGTCATCGCCTGCCCGGGCCGCCTGGAGGACCTGATCCGCCAGCGCATCCTGACCCTCGAAGCCGTTGAGGTCACCGTCCTGGACGAGGCCGACCACATGGCCGATCTCGGCTTCCTGCCGGTCGTGAAGAAGCTCATGGACATGACCCCCAGCCAGGGCCAGCGCCTGCTCTTCTCCGCCACTCTGGACAACGGCGTGGACAAGATCGTCCAGCGCTACCTGTCCAACCCGCTGACCCACTCCGTGGACGACCCGCAGGCCGCGGTGACCACCATGGAACACCACGTGCTGGTGGTCAACGACCAGACCGTCAAGAAGCAGCTGATCGTCGAGCTCGCCTCCGGCGCCGGCCGCCGCGTCCTCTTCATGCGGACCAAGCACCACGCCCGCAAGCTGGCCAAGACCCTGACCGACGCCGGGATCCCCGCCGTCGATCTGCACGGCAACCTTTCGCAGAACGCCCGTGACCGCAACCTCGCCGAGTTCTCCTCCGGCGAAGTCCGCGTCCTGGTGGCCACCGACGTCGCAGCCCGCGGCGTCCACGTGGACGACGTCGAACTGGTGATCCACGTGGATCCGCCCACCGAGCACAAGGCATACCTCCACCGCTCCGGCCGTACGGCACGTGCGGGTTCGGACGGCACCGTTGTCACGCTGACCCTCCCGGAGCAGCAGTCCGACGTCAAGAAGCTGATGAAGGCTGCCGGCGTCGAGGTCAACTTCGAGCGCGTCACCGCGAACTCACCGCTGGTTGCCGAACTCGTGGGCGAAATGGCCGACAAGATCGATCCGCGCACCCGCGCCGCGCTGCTGGCCGCCAAGGCCAAGCAGCAGGGCGGGGGCACCTCCACCGGTGCCAACGCCGAGCGCAAGCGCGCCCGCCGCACGACGCAGGCTGCACCCACAGCCGGTGGCCGTGGCGGACGTGGCGGACGCGGACGGGTCTCGGCTGAGGCTCCCCGCACCGACCTGCCCCGTGCAGAGCGCCGCGCCGTGGCCTACGAAGGCCAGGCCGCTGCCCGCAACGCAGCAGACCGCGTCATCGAGCAGAACGAAGACCGCGCCATCGCCGCGGCGGCGGCACGCCGCAACGCCCGTGGCCGCGGGACAGCAGCTTCGACTCACCGCAACGACGTCCCCGCAGCAGGTGGCCGTGCATCTGCCGGCCGCGGTTCGGACGGACGCGCGGACTCACGCGTTACCCGCAGCGACGCTCCCCGCGGCGGTACCGGACGCCCGGCTACCACCGGCGGCGGACAGCGCGGCGGACGCCCGGCAACGGGCCAGCGCGCCGCAGCCGGAGCCGGTGCCCGTACGGGCGGCGGACAGCGCTCAGCAGGTGCCGGCGCAGCCGGTGGCGGCAACGGCGGCAACAAGGCGGTTTGGTCCTCCAACACTGGTGGAACGTCCGGCGGATCCTACGCAGGCAACGGCGGCGGCAACGGCCGTCCGGCCCGCAGCGGCCCGCGCCGTGCGTCAGCTCCGGCGTCGAACGAACGCCGCAGCCGCTAGGTAGAAGTGATCGGTGGTTGAGCTTGTCGAAACCTCGGTTTCGACAAGCTCAACCACCGTTTTGTTTACCAGCCGCGGGCGCGCCACTCCTGAAGGTGCGGGCGTTCCGCGCCCAGGGTGGTGGGTTTGCCGTGGCCCGGATGCACCACGGTGTCATCCGGATAAGCATCAAACAATCGTTCGCTGACATCGCTGATCAGCTGGTTGAACCGCTCAGGGTCCTTCTGGGTGTTGCCCACCCCGCCGGGAAAGAGCGAATCCCCGGAGAAGATGTGGGCGGGCCCGGCCGGATCCTGGTAGACCAAAGCCACTGAACCGGGCGTGTGCCCGCGCAGGTGCACTGCTGTCACATCGAAGCCGTCGAAGTTGCCGACGTCACCGTGGTCCAGCAGTACCTCCACTTTCACCGGGAGTTCCGGGGCGTCCTCCGTTCCGGCCGCCGTCCGGGCTCCGGTCGCGTCCACCAGGGCAGGCAGCGCGCGGACGTGGTCCCAGTGCTGGTGCGTGGTGGCGATCAGCTCCAGTTTGGGAGTCGCCGCGGTGTCCGCGGCGGCGTCCTGCAGTAATGCCTGGATGGCCGGAAGGTCGTCCGCGGCATCAATGAGCAGTTGCGCGCCGGACGCCTTGGCGGTCAGCAGGTACACATTGTTGTCCATCTCGCTGACCGAAATCCGGCGGATGGTGATGTCGCGTAAGTCGTGAATGAGCGTGTCCATGGGCTTCAGTTTATTCACGGCCCTGGGACACCCAGTTGGGGTCCGCCGAGCGGGAGCCGACGACGGCGTCCGCGGCCTGGTCCAAGGCGTCCACTTGCGCCGGGGTCAGGTCCAGGGACAGGGCGCCCAGGTTTTCGTCGATCCGGTGCGTTTTGCGCGTGCCGGGGATGGGGACCACCGCCAGTCCCAGCCGCTTGCCTTGGGCCAGCAGCCAGGCGAGTGCCACCTGCGCTGGCGTCGCGGACAGCTCCGCGGCGACCGACCGCACTGCCTCCACGACTCCCTGGTTGGCGTCGGCGGCTTCCTCTGCGAAGCGGGGGATCCGGCGTCGGAAGTCATTGGCTCCGAGGCTGGATGCGTCCACGGTGCCGGTGAGGAATCCCCGGCCCAACGGCGAATACGGCACAAAGCCCACGCCCAGGCCGGCCGCGGCCGGAACAACGTTGCGTTCCACGTCGCGGCTCCAGATGGACCATTCGCTTTGGACCGCGGCGATCGGATGGACGGCATGGGCTTCGGCCAGTTCCGTTGCGGTCACCTCTGACAGGCCAAGGTGTTTGACCTTGCCCTGCTGCACCAGCCCCGCCATGGCCTCCACGGTTTCCACAATCGGAACGCGGAGGTCACGGCGGTGCATGTAGTAGAGGTCGATCACGTCCGTGCCCAGGCGCTTCAGGCTGGCGTCGACGGCGTGCCGGACGTAGGCGGCGTCGCCCCGGATGTCCGTGTAGCCGTCCGCCGGATTGCCCACCAGGGAAAACTTGGTGGCGAGCTGCACTTCACCGCGGCGGTCCTTCAGCAACCTGGCGATGAGTTCCTCGTTGCTCCCTCCGCCGTAGATGTCCGCGGTGTCGACAAAGCTGACGCCGGCATCCACGGAGTGGTGCAGGGTTTTGAGGGACTCGTTCGGGTCAACCTCGCCGTAGACCGGCGTGAGGGCCATTCCGCCGAAGCCCAGGGGACTGACCTTGAGGCCGTCGCCGAGATGGACCAATGCTGCAGTCATGAGCGCGCTCCGTTTCTTGTGGACTTTTATCCCAGCCAAGAACCCCGGCCCCGGCCGGACTATTCCTGGCCGGCCTCCTAGCCCCAGGGGATGATCCGGTCGGCTCCCTGGCGTGTGGCCTCGATCATCACGGCGTTCGTCTGGTCCGGGCCCAGCGCCCACGCCTCGGCCGCCGTCCGTTCCATGCCGAATTCCACGTGCCTGTCCACGAGCCGGCCCAGCCGAAGCGCGGGTGGTGTGTCCATGAACCAGACCTCGTCCAGCTGCGCCCGGACGTCCTTCCACGCCGGCGTCTCCGCGAGCAAATAGTTGCCTTCGGTGATCACCAGCGGCACGGACGCCGGGACGGCGATCGACGCCGCCACCGGCTCGTCCAGCGTGCGGCGGAATTCCGGTGCGTACACCACTGCCTCGTCCCGGCGCACCAGCCGCTGCAGCAGCGAGAGGTACCCGCCGACGTCGAACGTGTCCATGGCTCCCTTGCGCTGCCGCAGCGGGGTGCCGTCGATGATCGCGTTGCCCAGGTGGAAGCCGTCCATGGGAACCACCACGGCGAGGTCCGCGCCGAATTGCTGCTGGAGCCAGGATGCGAAGGTCGACTTCCCGGAGCCGGGGGAACCTGTGATGCCCAGCAACGTCCGCCGGCCGCCGTCGAGCCTTTGCTTGAGCGTGGCGAGCGCCTGCTTCATCTCGGGGGAGTCCATGGCAAAAGCCTAAACCGGTTGGTCTTCGCGGACCTTCGCAGATTTCGCGGCGGGCAGGGACTTCAACCCCGCCGCGCAACCCACAATCCCGGCGATGAAGAGCACCTTCAAAACGCTGAAAGGTTCGACGCCGGTGGCCATCGCCCAGCCGACCGTCAGGGCAGCCCCGATCCCCACCCAGACGGCGTAGGCGGTGCCGAGCGGGATGCTGCGGATGGCGAGCCCCAGGCCAACCATGCTCAGCGTGGCCGTCACGGCGAAAACGATGGTGGGGAGCGGGCGGGTGAAACCGTCGGACAGGCCAAGGGCCGTGGCCCAGACAGCTTCGAGCACGGCGGAGGCGAGCAGCAGCAGCCACGCGGTGGAACGCTTGTTCATCACGCCACCACCTTCAGGCCAACCACGCACGCGGCGATGCCGGTGAGCAGCAGCAGGCGCGCCGCCGTCGGACGTTCCGCCCGGGTGATGATCGCGTAGGCGGAGGTCAGCACCACGCCCACCCCCACCCACACGGCGTAGGCGGTCCCGGTAGGGATGGCCTGCATGGCAATGGCGAGGCCCGCCATGCTGGCGAGGACGGCGGTGAGGAAGAGGAGCGCGGGGGCGACGCGGCGCCGGCCGGAAGCCTGGAAGGCGCGGTGCAGCGCGGCGGCCCAGACGGCCTCCAGCGCCCCGGAAAGAATGAGGATTAACCACGACATGACAGATCCTTTGGCCAGTCTTGTCGCGTGCCGGGTACTGAACCGTCGTCCGGAGGGTCCGTTGCGGAGCCTTGCTTCCAGCGTAGCAACGCCCGACGGCGGGTGGCCACGTTGGTGGCCAACCTCACCGCCGGGTGTGACAGGGGGTTAGAGGGCGCCGCCGGCGGCAACGGGGGCGGAGGCATCGCGGCCGCCGTCACCGACGGTTTCGCGGGCGATGAAGTTCTCGATGTCGAAGAGGTTGTCAGCGCGCTCGGCGATGTTCAGCAGCGTGGTCATGGCGGCGACTTCCTCCACCTGTTCCTTGAGGAACCACAGCATGAACTGCTCGCCCAGGGCGTCGTCCTCGGCCCGGGCGGCACGGAAGAGGGCTTCGATGCTCGCCGTCACTTCCTTCTCCTGCTGCAGGGCCAGGGCCAGCGGCTCGGTCACAGTGGAGAACTCGTTGCGCACTGTGGGGACTCCCGGGATGCTGAAGGCGATGTCGCGGTCCAGCATGTACTGCACCATCATCATGGCGTGGTTCCGTTCCTCCACCGACTGCCGGAAGAAGTATTGGGCCAACTGCGGGAGATCCTGGTTGGCGAACCAGGTGGCCACGGCAATGTACTGCTGCGAGGCCGCAAACTCGTTGCCGATCTGGGTGGACAGAAGCGCATTAAAGGGTGTGGAGGTCATAGCCCGAGTCTAGGAGCGGCGCCCACCCCTGGCCAGTGTGGAAAGGCTCAGATAACGAAGGTGAGGCTGGCCTGCCACGCCGTTGGCTAGGCCAGAACCCGGTCAATCGACACAACGGCCAGGAAGCCGCGGCCCAGGATTTCCGGTGACCGCGTGTCAGAACCCACGACGGCGTCGTAGCGGCCCAGTGCCTGCGGTTCGGCCGCGGGGGCTGCTTCCGGGACGTCTTCCGTTCCGCCGTCGGCCTCCGCAGCGGCGCCCGGGCTGACGGTGGCCTGGCCCTGGAGCAGCACCGCCAGCTGGCCATCAAAAACGGGGTGCGCGCGCTTCTTGGACAGCTCGATGATGGACGTGAAGCCCTTGAACGAACCTGTCCGCGTGATGACGTTGAGGTCGCGGATGTCGCCGGTGGGCAGGGCCCCCTGGGTGGCGGCTTCGCCGGAGAACCTGAAGGGCCGGTACTTTTCGAGGGGATACTCTTCGCCGTCCACGGTCAGCAGGAGCAGTTCGCCGTCGATCACGGTCAGGACGCGCTCCATGCCGGGGAACGGCGAGAAGTCGCCGGCCTTGGTGACTTCGGCAATGCTGACGCGCCAGTCCCAGGCCCCGTCCTGCGCTGACGCGGCCTGCGGATGGCTGGCCAGCTCACGGGTCACCCCGCCGCCGTTGCGCCACGGTTCGGACCTGAGTTCTGCAAAGCGGATGATCTCCATCCGTCCAGCCTAGTTTGTCGGGTCTGCCGGGCGGCGCAGATCATAGGGCCGCGTTGCCTCACATGGCATGCTGGGGAGATGCGCCAGGGGATCACCGACGAACAGAACCGGCTTCTGGCGTCCTGGCTCGGGAGCTACACGGTGGTCCGGGACTACTCCTGGCCCCTGCAGGACACCAACGTCCTCCACGTCGTCACGCCGTCGGGCACGGCGTTCATCATCAAGGCGAGCACCACCAGCCACCACATCCACCGGGAAATCGCAGCCCACGCCGCGGGCTTCGAAGGGCTCGACGGCCGGGTTCCAGCCTTGCGGCATGCCTCCGCACGGGCCGGAATCCTGGTGACGGAATTCCTGCCGGGGACGCTGGTCGAGGGCACCCCGGCCGAGGAAGATCCCGAGACATACCGCCAGGCGGGAGCGCTGCTGGGGAGCATCCACCGGCCGGCCGGGTCCTCGCCCCACTACGCCAATGCCCTGGCCATCAAGACCCGCGCGTGGATGGACCGAGCCCACGGGCTGCTGCCGGAAACCCAGCTCACCAGCCTTGCCCGGAACCTCGATGCCTTGAACCCGGGCACTGTGGAGCTGGTGGCCACGCACGGCGATTACCAGCCACGGAACTGGCTGCAGGACAACGGGCAGATCAAGGTCATCGACTTTGGCCGGGCGGAACGGCGTCCGTGGGCGCACGACCTCGTGCGGCTCAGCCATCAGCAATTCGTTCACAGGCCCGAACTTGCCGAGGCCTTCCATGCCGGCCTCGGCAGGACCGTCGGGCCGGCGGAGGCGGACCTGTGGCGCCTGGAGAACCTGAACCAGGCCATCGGAACGGTGGTGTGGGCCCACCAGATGGGGGACACCGCCTTCGAACAGGCCGGGCGGGACATGGTGGAGCGGGTGCTGGCCGCGAGTTGAAAGACCGGCGTCACATCGGCGCACGGCGCTCTTCCCTGCTAATGTCCTCCCGGGGGACGTCACGAAGACAGCCTGAAGGAGCCGGAAATGTTCGTCAAAGTCTGTGGTCTCAGTACGCCCGAATCAGTCCGTGAGGCCGTGCAGGCCGGGGCGGACGCCGTCGGCTTTGTCCTGACGGCCAGCCCGCGGGTGGTCACGCCGTCGCAGGTTTCCACTCTCCTGGCCGATGTGCCGGACGGCGTGGTCGCCGTCGGCGTTTTCCGGCACGAACCTGTAGCCGATGCCATTGCCATCGCCCGGGCCGCCGGACTCGAGTGGGTCCAGCTCCACGCGGACCTCACCCCGGAAGACGTCACAACGGTGCACGACGCCGGCATGAAGCTGATCAGGGCGGTCACCATGGCGGCCACTGCAGACGCTTTCGCCGACTGGGGCGAGGAACTCCTGCTCATTGACGCTGCCGTACCCGGGTCCGGCGAGGCCTGGGACTACGCGTCCATGGTGGACGTGACGGCACTCCAGGACCGCAAGTGGCTGCTGGCCGGCGGACTGGATCCGGACACCGTGGCGCACGCCGCCGCAGCCTCAGGCGCGTGGGGCGTGGACGTCTCCTCCGGTGTGGAAATCTCACGCGGGGTGAAGGATCTGGCAAAGATCCGCGCGTTCGTCACGGCCGCCAAGGGCTGACCGCGGGTCCATCGAGGCGTCCGGCCCGCGGCCAGGACTCAGGGGTGAATCAGGGCAGCCCCGGAGGTTTTTGTCGGACCCGCCGGGGCACAATGGACAAATGAAGACACTGCTCAACATCATCTGGCTGGTTTTCGGCGGGTTCTGGCTTGCCCTGGGCTACTTCCTGGCCGGCATCATCTGCTGCCTGCTGATCGTCACCATCCCGTGGGGCATCGCATCCTTCCGGATTGCCGCCTACACGCTGTGGCCGTTCGGACGCATGGTGGTGGACAAGCCGGGCGGCACAGGCGTGTTTTCACTGCTCGGCAACGTGATCTGGCTGCTGGTCGCGGGCATCTGGATTGCCATCGGCCACGTGGCAACAGCCATTGCCATGGCCATCACCATCATCGGCATTCCGCTCGCCATCGCCAACCTGAAGCTCATCCCGGTGAGCCTGATGCCGCTGGGCAAGCAGATTGTGCCCACCGACCGGCCGTTCATCACCGCCTACCGCTAGGCCGTGCCCGTGACCAGGCCCTGGGCTTCCAGTTCGTCGGACTGCAGGGCACGCAGCACGCAGAACTCGTTGCCGTCCGGGTCCGCCATGACCACCCATGTCACCTCCGGTCCCTGCCCGACGTTGACGCGGGTGGCACCCAGAGCCTCCAGCCGCTTGACCTCCGCGGCCTGGTCTTCCGGACGGAGGTCCAGGTGCAGCCTGTTCTTGAGTTCCTTCCGCTCGGGCACCTTCAGGAACAGCAGGTCCGGGCAGACACCGTCGGCAGGGCTGCCAGCCGGCGGCTCCAGTACGATTTCGTCCTCCGCCTCATACGTACGGCGCCACTCGAGCGCCTTCTCCCAGAAATCCGCGGGTACTTTCGGGTCGGTGGAGTCGATGCTGAGGGCTTGGATGCGCAGGTTCATCCGAGCAGTCTTCCACCGGCTGCCGTGGCCGTAAAGGCTCAGGCGAGTTCTCCCCGGAGGTTTCGGCGTGCGGCGTCGAGCCACAGTTCCCGCGCCCGCTCGCTGTGGAACAGCGGGTCCAGTTCCAGCAGGTGGCGCACGACGGCGGCGCGTCCGGCCGCGAAGTCGGCGTCGCCGATGTGCGCGTAGTCTTCCCGGACGGCGGCCACATACCTTGCGTAGGGCTCCGGTTCGCCGCCGAGAACTGACAGGTCCGCGTCGCAGAGGAGGGCGCCGTCGTTGTCCCCCGGTTCCGGGCAGTGGTCCGAGGTGAGCCGGACCAGCCGCGCGACTTCCTCGACGTCCGAGGCGGGGAGTCCGGCGTGGGTCAGGCGCTCCTCGGCGAGGCGGGCCGAATCCTCCTCGTCCTGGCCGGCGGCTCCGCGGTATACGGCGTCGTGGAACCAGGCGGCCAGCTGGACGATGCGGGGAGGGTCGGCGGGTTCGGCGAGAACGTCCAGGGCCTCCAGCACCGCGAGGAGGTGGGTGCGGCCGTGGTAGTGGCGGTGCTCCTCACCCCACCGGTCCAGCAGGTCGAGGAAGAGGGCATCATGGCCGGGCATGATGTTTTCCCAGCGGTTCAGCAGCGGAACTTTCAGCGACTTGCTGCGCTGGCGTGCTGGGATCCGGAGCCCGCTGGCGATGAGTTTGCGCACCAGGATCCGGGCCTCCACCGGGATGGCGCCCGCGGCCACCAGGTCCTCGAACCGGCGCTCCGGTACGTCGTAGTGGTCGCCGTCGAAGGCCCGCTCCGGGATACCGGCCGCGGCGGCGAAGGCGTGGAGTTCCTCAAGCGAGGTGTCAGAAATGAGGTGCGAGAAATGGGTTCCGTGCGCAGGCCAGAGGGGCGGATCGAGGTAGATGGCCATGCTGGAAGTCTAATCCCGGCCGACGCCCGGCCGGGGGCGTACACTCCCGCCCGGTTACTGGCAGGAACGACGGCGTCTTCCGGCACACACGCCGTGTCTCACCACACGTGCCGGAGTGCAACGGGGCAGGAACGTACGCGGAAGCGGTCAGGAACCCGCAGGAAGGATGTTCTGGTTGCCGCGGAAAACGTTCTGCGGATCGAAGTCGCGCTTGACCCTGGCGAGCCGGGCGTAGTTCCCGTTGCCGAAGGCGGCGCGGATCCGGTCCTGCCCTTCGTTGCCAATGAAGTTGAGCCATACGCCGCCGTTGGCGTAGGGGGCGATCTTGGCGCGGAAGTCCTTGACCCAGGCCTTCGCCAGCTCGCCGCCCTCGGGCGTGGGGGAGATGCCGTATGGGTGGCTCACCCAGGCCGCGTTCCGGTTGCTCAGCGGGGTGGCCGCTCCGGCGTTCCCGCCGACGGCGCCGCCCCACCGGGCGATGAGCTGCTGGGACGTGGCATCAGGGAGGTTCCGGGCCGATTCCACAAAGATGTCCAAGGCTGCATCGGGAAGGTCGTCGTGGTAGTCCGCGCTCCAGTAGTTGTAGTGGTCCGGTGGATCGTCCAGGGAGCCGTTGAACTCTGCATAGCCTGTGTCGCCCACCAGGTCGACGGCGGGCCCGAGTTCGCGGAACGGCCGGGCATGTTCGGAGCCTTCCTCGGCGTCACCCGCGAAGACATAGCCAACGGCGACTGCCAATTTTCCGACCAGATGCTCAGGCACAAACGGCTCCGGCGGCGCGGTCAGGTACAGCAGTCCCACGCCGACGCCATCGGGGGCTGCCAGGGCCAGGTCCCGGAACGCGCGCGAGACGTCCAGGGCCTCTTCACCAGGCCACAGCCATATCCCGGCGTGGACCACCGGACCGAGCCGGTGCGCCTGGAACGTGAACGACGTGGCAACGCCGAAGTTCCCGCCGCCGCCATGCAGTGCCCAGAAGAGTTCGGGATTCTCCGTGGCGTTCGCGGTGACACGCTCGCCGTCGGCCGTCACCAGGTTCACCGAGACCAGGCTGTCGCACGCGAACCCGTAGGACCTTTCCAGCCAGCCGGACCCTCCGCCGAGGGTGAAGCCGGCGATGCCGGTGGTGGAGGCTCGCCCGCCGGTCACCGCCAGGGCGTGCTCCTGGGTGGCGTGGTCGAATTCGCCCCAGGTCAGCCCTGCCCCCGCGGTGACGATGCCGGACTCCGGGTCCACATCCATTGACTTCATGGGCCGGACGTCGATCACCAGGCCGCCGTCGTTCATGGACATTCCTGCTACCGAGTGACCCCCGGCGCGGACGGCGATGGCGAGGGAATTTTGCCGCCCGTAGCGGAGGGCCTCGGCCACGTCAGCGTCGCTGGAGCACTGGGCGATGGCGGCCGGACGCCGATCAATCATGGCGTTGAAGACCTTGCGGGCCGGGTCAAAATCGGGGCTGTCAGGTTTGATCCACTTCATCACAACGCTCCTCAGCGAGTGCGGCTCTTCCCCTCCCCATAGCGTAGGACTCCCGGCCCCGGCGTTCCATAGACGGCCGAGTCGGGCATACCGCGTGCGGCCGTCCACAACCAATGTCATGTTTGGCTTAAGCGGAACAAACCGGCAAATCAATCCGCAAATGCGGTCTAGAATGGCAAAATGCCCACGATACGCGTTTCCGAAGCCGCCCGATTCCTCGGCGTCAGTGACGACACCGTCCGCCGCTGGACGGAGAACGGCAGCCTGACCCCGGTCAGGGACGACGCCGGCCGGCTGGCTGTTGACGGCCTCGAACTGGCCCGCCATGCGCAGAAGCTCGCTCAGCTTCCCGAGGACCCGCACCGGACCGGAAGCTCGGCCCGCAACCGGTTCGTTGGCCTGGTCACCGGCATCACCGCGGACAAGGTCATGGCCCAGGTGGAGCTGCAGTGCGGGCCGTTCCGGGTCGTGTCGCTGATGAGCAGCGAAGCGGTCCTCGAGCTGGGGCTGGAACTCGGCTCGGTGGCAACCGCGGTGGTCAAGGCCACCACCGTCATTATCGAAACACCGCAGGGAAAGAGCATCGTATGAATAACCTCCCCGGAAGACCGCGCACGCTGGCGGCGCTTGTCGCCGTCGGGCTGGCCGCCGCCCTGACAGCGTGCGCCTCGGCCGCCCCTGCGGGCACTTCCACGCCAGCGGCCACGTCACAGCTCTCCGGAACTGTGACCGTCTTCGCCGCCGCGTCGCTGAAAGCCACGTTCACCCAGCTGGCACATGATTTTGAAGCCAGGAACCCCGGCACCAAGGTCACGCTGAGCTTCGCCGGATCCTCGGACCTGGTCACGCAGATCACCCAGGGTGCGCCGGCTGACGTCTTTGCCTCCGCCGACACCAAGAACATGGTCAAACTCGCCGACGCCAAACTCCTCGACGGAACCGCGAAGAACTTCGCCACCAACGTCCTGCAGATCGCTGTCCCGCCCTCCAACCCGGCGTCGATCACTACCTTCGCGGACCTGGCCAAACCCGGGGTCAAGGTGGTTGTCTGTGCCAGCCAGGTTCCGTGCGGCGCCGCCGCGGACACCGTGGAAAAGGCCGCAGGCGTTACGTTGTCCCCGGTCAGCGAGGAATCCTCGGTCACCGATGTCCTGGGCAAAGTAACGTCCGGCGAGGCCGACGCCGGCCTCGTCTACGTGACTGACATCAAAAGCGCCGGTGCCAAGGTCAAGGGCATCCCGTTTGACCAGTCCGGCGAGGCCGTCAACACCTACCCCATCGCCACAGTAGGCTCGAGCCGGAACAAGGAACTGGCGGACGCATTCATCGCCATGGTGGCCGGCGCCGAGGGCAGGAAAACCCTCAGCGAGGCAGGCTTCGGCGCACCGTAGGCAAGCCGCACGCAAGCAAGTCCCGCCCAACACAAGCCGCACTGAGGAGACCATGGGACAGGCCAGGAACGGCGGGTACGGCGGCATCCCGCGCTGGATCTACGTCATCGCCGCAACCGGCGGCGTGTTCGTCCTGCTGCCGCTGGCCGCGATGGTGGCCAAGGTCAACTGGCCGCAGTTCATCCCGCTGGTCACCTCGGAATCGTCGCTGACCGCCCTCGGCCTGAGCCTGCGCACGTCCGCAGCGAGCACTGCGCTGTGCCTGGTGCTGGGGGTGCCGCTGGCGCTGGTCCTGGCCCGCGGGCGCTTCCCCGGGCAGGGCCTGCTCCGCTCCGTCGTCCTGCTCCCGCTGGTCCTGCCGCCGGTGGTGGGCGGCATCGCCCTCCTGTACACGTTCGGCCGGCAGGGGCTCCTGGGCCGGACGCTGGAGGTCGCCGGACTCCAGATCGCATTTTCGACGACGGCGGTGGTCCTCGCGCAGACGTTTGTGGCCCTGCCGTTCCTGGTGGTCAGCCTCGAGGGCGCCCTGCGGACGGCCGGGAACCGCTACGAGGCGGTGGCTGCAACCCTCGGCGCCCGGCCCACCACCGTGGTGCGCCGGGTCACCCTTCCGCTGGTCCTGCCGGGCCTCGCTTCCGGAGCGGTGCTGTCCTTTGCCCGCAGCCTGGGCGAGTTCGGCGCCACCCTTACCTTCGCCGGAAGCCTGCAGGGGGTGACCCGGACGCTGCCGCTGGAAATCTACCTGCAGCGGGAGACGGACGCCGATGCCGCCGTCGCCCTTTCCCTGGTCCTGGTGGCCGTTGCGGCGGCCGTGGTGGCACTTGCGTACCGCAGGCCACGCCCCGCAGGCCATGGTCCGGAAGGCGCCCCGGGCCCACGGGAAAGCCCGACGGCGGCGCACGCCGCGGGGAGCGCAGTCCGGTGACGTTTACGGTCCGGGCCGCCGTGGCCGCCCGGGACTTCGACGTATCCCTGACCGTGGGGCCGGGTGAAACCGTGGCCGTCATGGGACCCAACGGCGCGGGAAAATCCACCCTCCTCAACGTCGTCGCCGGCCTGCTGCACCCGGATTCAGGCAAGGCCGAGCTGGACGGCAGGACCCTGTTCAACCTCGCCGCCGGCCGCGGTGAATGGACCGCGCCGCACCGCCGTGGCACCGCCCTGCTGGCCCAGGAACCCCTGCTTTTTCCACACCTGAGCGTCCTGGAAAATGTGGCGTTCGGCCCCCGCAGCGCCGGCGTTTCGAAGCATGAGGCACGCGCGTCCGCACTGCGCTGGCTGGCCGAAGTGGAGGCGGTGGAGCTGCAGTCCCGCCGGCCCGCCCAGCTGTCCGGCGGGCAGGCCCAGCGCGTGGCGGTGGCGCGGGCCCTCGCCGCCGACCCGGGCCTCCTGCTCCTGGACGAACCCATGGCCGCCCTGGACATCCATACCGCCCCGTTGCTCCGGCGGCTGCTGAAACGGGTACTCGCGGGCCGCCGCGCCATCATCATCACGCACGACGTCCTGGACGCCCTGATGCTCGCCGACCGGGTGGTCATCCTCGAAAACGGCCGGATCGCTGAACACGGTCCCACGCGCGGGGTCCTGCAGGTGCCGAAGAGCCGGTTCGCGGCAGGGCTCGCCGGCCTGAACCTGGTCACCGGCACCATCGCCGGCCATGGGCTGCTCGCCGGCGACCTGGCGATCTATGGCCAGCACGACGAACTGCCCGGGGAACTGCCCGCAGGCCAGCCCGGGGTGGCCGTCTTTCCGCCGTCGGCCGTTTCCGTTTTCCTCACCGAGGCGCACGGCAGCCCGCGGAACTCCTTCGCCGTCACGGTGACCGACCTTGAACCGTATGGTGACCGGATCAGGGTCCGCGCCGGAACCGGCGGGCAGCTCAGCGCCGATGTCACTCCGGAAGCAGCCGCCGACCTGGGGCTCGTCCCCGGCGCCCCGGTGTATTTTGTGGTCAAAGCCGCGGCGGTCTCCATCTATCCGGCCTGAGATCATCCAATGGGATGAACCCGTGCGCCGCGGCCTTGGCTAGGCTGGTCAGCGCCGGCCCACCCGAGCCGGCACTGATGTGGGGGAGTGCAGTGAAGCTACGGAACAGGAAAATTACGACGGCGGCCGCCGGGTTGGTGCTCGCGGCCGGACTGGCAGGGTGCAGCCTCTTCCCGTCACCCCGGCCGCCTGCTCCGTTGCCGGCCACCCCCACCTCAATGCTGCCGGCGAACTGCCCGTTCCTCGCGCCGGAGGACGTCCGCCCGGTCCGGGTTCCCCGGGGAACGCCCAGCGAAGCCATTGGGGGCGTGCTGAATTCCTACGGGGCGTGGCTCAACGCAGGGTCAGAGACCCTAGCGGCGTGGCAGGCCGGCGGCACGGTCCCGCGGGAATGTGTGGACAGCCTGGCCGCAGCAAACGCCGAGGCGTACTCCACCACTATTTTCACCAGCCACACCGACGTGGCCTGGCAGCAGTACTTCAGCGCCGTCGAACGGATGAACGCCCAAACGCTGCAGGGCGTCCGCGATGCCACGGAAGGCCAGGGAGGCCGGGGCACCTTCGAGTTGCTGAAGGAGATCGACTCAAGCTCCACGGAGAACGGCACCTTCCTGAAGTTCGATGCCGTGTACAAGCCGTCCGCGGCAACGCCGGTTGGAGCCACATGGGAGGAATGGGACAAGCCCACACGCTGGTACGTGGAGCTCATCCCTGACGGGGACTTCCTGGTCGTCAACTATGTGGAGCAGACGCTGGCCGCCGGATATCCCTGAAAGCCATTGACTAGTTTTGTCACTTTGCGTGACACGGTTCACAGCAGCGAGTAATATCTCTTGTGGATCGCCGCGCACCCACGGCCGGTCCATCCACTCAGCTGAGCCGATCGGCGAACGCAGGCCCTCGGGCGGGTGGCTCCTTGGGGGAGTCACCCGCCCGGGATGTTTAAAGACCCTCGTGCCCCGCACTACATTCCGGGCATGTCCAGGGACTCGTAGACCTCGATGCGGCACCCGGGCATCAAAAGGTGCGGATGGCCTTCGAAAAGAGCCTGGGCGCTGTCCAGGTCCTCGGCCTGGATGATGGCGTACCCGCCGACTTCCGTTTCGGTGTCCGATATGCCCGCCGCGGTAATTTCCCTCCCGGCGAGGAGCGGTGTGCCGATGTCAACGATGCCGTCGCCCACCCGGTCCGCCCACTGCAGCCAGGCTTTTAGGCCCTCCTGGGCAGCCTCGGGGGTGCTCTCCAGCAGCTGCTGTTGGGCCGCCTTCGGTCCCATGTAAAGAACAACGAACTTCTTCATCGCAATCCTTCGCTTGAGTGTGCCGCGGATCGTGGTGTCCGGTTGCAGACTGATCCTAGGGCCGCCCACCGCCGCGGGGCTACAGTGCAGGGGGAGCCATTTGCGGAACCTTGGTGTCATCTACTGCCTGGTTCGCTGTGGGCAAAAACCTGCGGCGGAGCATCCTCCATGAAAGTTGAGCGTAGTAGACTCAACTTAGCGAAAATGCGCATCCCCGGAAGGAGCTCTCTTTGGACGTCAAATTCACCACCAAGAGCCAGGAGGCTCTTTCGGCAGCAGCCATGAACGCCTCCACGGCCGGAAACCCCCAGGTGGAACCTGCCCACCTGCTCAAGGCGCTGATGGATCAGCGGGAGGGCGTCGCCGTCGCGCTCCTCCGCGCCACCGGCGCTGATCCGGACGCCGTCAGCGTCCAGGCGAGCAGCGCCATCAAGGCGCTCCCGGCAACCTCCGGGGGCTCCACCCAGCAGGCGCAGCTGTCCCGGCCCGCACTGCAGGCCATCCAGAACGCCAAGAACGAGGGCGACCGGCTGGGCGACTCGTTTGTCTCCACCGAAGTCCTGCTGCTGGGGCTCTCCGCGGGGAGTGACGCCGTCGGGCGGTTGCTGCGCGACGCCGGCGCCTCCCACGAGGCGCTGCTCGCCGCCCTGCCGGGTGTCCGCGGCGACCGGAAGGTCACCAGCCCGGACCCGGAGAACACCTTCCAGTCACTGGAGAAGTTCGGCACGGACCTCACCGCGATGGCGCGGTCCGGGAGGCTGGACCCGGTCATCGGCCGCGACACCGAGATCCGGCGCATCATCCAGGTGCTGAGCCGCCGCACCAAGAACAACCCCGTCATCATCGGCGAACCCGGTGTGGGCAAGACCGCCGTCGTTGAAGGCCTGGCCCAGCGGATCGTGGCCGGAGACGTCCCGGAAAGCCTGCGCGGCAAGACGCTGATCGCGCTGGACCTGGCGTCCATGGTGGCCGGCGCCAAGTACCGGGGCGAGTTCGAGGAGCGGCTCAAGGCCGTGCTGGAGGAGATCAAGAACTCGGGCGGCCAGATCGTCACGTTCATCGACGAGATCCACACGGTGGTGGGCGCCGGTGCCACGGGGGAGTCTTCCATGGATGCCGGCAACATGCTCAAACCCATGCTGGCCCGCGGCGAGCTGCGGCTGATCGGCGCCACCACGCTGGACGAGTACCGCGAAAACATCGAGAAGGACCCCGCCCTGGAGCGCCGCTTCCAGCAGGTCTACGTGGGTGAGCCCAGCGTGGAGGACACCATCGGCATCCTGCGCGGCCTGAAGGAACGCTACGAGGCGCACCACAAGGTGACCATCGCGGACTCCGCGCTGGTGGCTGCCGCAACCCTGTCCAACCGCTACATCTCCGGCCGCCAGCTGCCGGACAAGGCCATCGACCTGGTGGACGAGGCGGCTTCCCGGCTCAGGATGGAGATCGACTCCGCGCCGGAGGAAATCGACCAGCTGCGGCGGTCTGTGGACCGGCTCACCATGGAGGAACTGGCCCTCGCCAACGAGAAGGATCCGGCGTCAGTGGAACGCCTGGCCGCGATCCGGGCCGACAAGGCGGACAAGAACGAGGAACTCTCCGCGCTCAACGCCCGCTGGGAAGCCGAGAAGGCTGGCCTCAACCGCGTCGGTGACCTGAAAGCCAAGCTGGACGAGCTCCGCTCCACCGCGGACAAGGCGCAGCGCGAAGGCGACCTGGAGACAGCGTCGCGTGTTCTCTACGGTGAGATTCCGGCCCTGGAGCGTGAACTGAGCGCTGCCGCCGAGGCTGAGGCCGAGGCCGAGGTGAAGGACAAGCCTGCCCAGATGGTGGCGGAGCAGGTCACGGCGGACGACATTGCCGAGGTCATTTCGGCCTGGACCGGCATTCCCGCCGGGCGTATGCTGCAGGGCGAGAGCCAGAAGCTCCTGCACATGGAGGAGGAACTCGGCAGGCGCCTGATCGGCCAGGCAAAGGCCGTGGCCGCGGTGTCCGACGCCGTCCGGCGCGCCCGGGCGGGCATCAGCGACCCCAACCGGCCTACAGGCTCCTTCCTGTTCCTGGGCCCCACCGGCGTGGGCAAAACCGAGCTCGCCAAGGCGCTGGCGGATTTCCTGTTCGACGACGAACGCGCCATGGTCCGGCTGGACATGTCCGAGTACGGCGAGAAGCACTCCGTGGCGCGGCTCGTGGGCGCGCCCCCGGGGTACGTGGGCTATGAGGAAGGCGGCCAGCTGACAGAGGCCGTCCGCCGCCGGCCGTACTCGGTGATCCTGCTGGACGAGGTGGAGAAGGCCCACCCGGAGGTCTTCGACATCCTGCTGCAGGTGCTCGACGACGGCCGCCTCACCGACGGCCAGGGCCGCACCGTGGACTTCCGCAACGCCATCCTGGTCCTGACCTCGAACCTGGGCAGCCAGTTCCTGGTGGATCAGAACCTGGACGCGCAGGCCAAGCGGACCGCCGTGATGGCCACCGTGAATGCCTCCTTCAAGCCGGAGTTCCTGAACCGGCTGGACGAAGTGGTGCTTTTCGATGCGCTGACCGTGGATGAGCTGGCGGAGATCGTGGAACTGCAGGTGGCGGAGCTTGGCAGGCGCCTGTACGAGCGCCGCCTGACCCTCGAGGTGACCGACGGCGCCCGCGCCTGGCTGGCCATGTCCGGCTTCGACTCCGCCTACGGCGCCAGGCCGCTGCGCCGGCTCGTGCAGAAGGAGATCGGCGACCGTCTGGCCAGGGCCATCCTGTCCGGCGACATCACGGACGGTGACACGGTGCTGGTGGACACTGCGGCCGACGTCGATGAACTCACCATCGAGGGCTTCGAGGCCCTGGCCGGGCCCGACGGCGGCGCTCCCACCGGGACGGGGTTGGTGGTCCGTCGCAAGGACTAGGCGGAGCGGCCCGCCCCGCTCCGGCTGGGATCAGCCGGAGCGGTGCTTCCGTCAGGGGAGGACGCTGGCAGTGATGACGTTCCCACCGGGTGCCGTGACGTAGCAGTCCACGCGCCGGTCACCGGATTCCCAGCTGGTGCTGCTGGGATAGGCCCGCTGAAAGTTCAGTGTGAAGTCGTTGGCCGGGGGCGCAAGCTTCGCCGCCTGGCATGCCTCCAGGGCCTTGGCTTTGAGGGCTTCGCCGCCAGGGTAGGAATCATTGGCGGGGTAGCGGTACGTGGCCACCAGCTGGGCCGAATGGCCGGCATCACAGGCTACGACGGTCGACTTCAGTGCTTCCGGATCAAAATCCTTGAAGCAGTCCCCAAGTTTGAAGTCCGCCGGCGGCACGCCTTCACGGGGCAGCGGCAGCGCGCTTGCCGGGGCGCTGGGCGAAATTTCGATGACCCCCGAACCGTCGGCGCCGGAATTTCCGTTGTTCTGTCCGTTGTCGCTGAGCCACATTGCCAGCCAGATGAGGGACCCCACCACGCCCACGAGCACCAGCACAAAAACGGTTTTCAGGACGGTCTGCCCTGCGCGCCCCGGCTTCCGGGGCGGTTGGGCCGGCGGCAGGCCCGGCAGCTCAACAGGGGGAACCGCCGCCGGAGGCACCAGGGGCAAGCCTGCAGTGGGCGGCGCGGCGGGTTTGGGCGGGCGTTCCGTTCGGCCGGCAGCGAAATCCTGCCCTCCGCCGGAATGCCCTGCGGCGGTGTCCTCGTGGTTCACGGGAGTGTGCCCTCCTGCGTTGCCGTGGCTGATATCCCCGGTTCGTGGCCGGTGTTCAGCAGTTGATGAAGCGACTCTACCGAACAAAAAACCCGGGAACCCTGTTGTTCGGTGCTGTTGGGCTGCCCGACATGCCATCCGGGGGTGGGTGCTGGCAAGCAGGTGCTGCCGAAAGCATGTAATCTAGGTGTACGACAAATTGACCAAACATTCCGGGGCCTCACCGATAGCCAAGGTGACCACCTCCGGTCCAAGTACAAAAGGGGGTCACGCCATGGGGCGCGGCCGTCAAAAGGCAAAAGCTACCAAGCAGGCTCGGGATATCAAGTACTACTCCCCGAACACTGACTACTCGGCACTTCAGCGTGAGCTGACGGGTCCGGGAAGTCGTGCCACGAGCCATTTCGCGAATGAACCGGTTGAACCGGATTATTCGGCTTATGTGGATAAGTACGCGGACGATTTGGAAGAAGACGACGACGACGTAGACAGCCGTCGGATCGGCTAGTTGTCGCAAGCCGGTGTTGCCGCAAGGCGCCCGGCCTCGTGACGCCGCAGTACGATCGGATGCCGCATCATGTCCGTCAGTACAGCGCTTCTTTTGCAGCACCCGGAATCCTGGCGGACCCCGGTGCTGACTTTAGTTATACGCATTGACCTCAGCCATTCTTTGCTGACCTCAGTTATTAAGCCCGTTGCCTGAACCGGATCTCCGGTGCAGGCAGCGGGCTTTTTGGTGTTGACTGGTGGTGTCGACCCAGGGAAACCCACCCGCCGCTGTCACCCGCGAAAGGACCTCCATGCCCGGAAACTCCAGTTCACCCACGTACCGGCACGGCGAGCCTTGCTGGGCGGATGTCCAGACCCGCGATGTCGCGGCGGCCAAGGACTTCTACGGCGCGGTTTTCGGCTGGCGGTTCGAGGACCTGCCCACGCCGGACGGCCGGAGCTACGCCAAGGCGTTCCTCGGCGGCGACCTCGTTGCGACCATCGCGCCGCAGAACCCGCACCAGGAATCCCTCGGCACGCATGCGCAGTGGAACATCTACCTGGCGGCCGACGACGCGCGGGCCATAGCCGAGGAAACAACGCACCTGGGCGGCGCGGTCCAGTTCGGCCCGGAGCAGGTGGCGGACACCGGCGTGATGGTCTTCCTTGACCCGCCGGGCGGCGGCACCACGGGCGTCTGGCAGCCCGGAACCCATACCGGCGCCGGACGTTACAACGAGGCCGGTGCGCTGTCGTGGGCGGAACTGCTCACGCCCGAGCCGCAGGCCGCCGTCGGATTCTTCCAGCAGCTTTTCGGCCACGAGGTCACCGAGTATCCACAGGACGACGGCGGCACGTACACCACGCTAATGGTGGGCGGTGCGGAGGTGGCAGGGATAGCCGCCACTGAGGATGAGCCTGGCTGGCATATCTACTTCGGCGCCACGGACGTTGCCGAGACTGTACGGAAGGCAGTGGCGGCCGGGGCGGAAGTGCTGATCGAGCCCGACGTTTCAGACCCCGATGCTCCCGGCTCCACGGCCACCCTCAAGGATCCGCAGGGCGGCGTGTTCAGCCTGCTGGAGATTTAAGCACGGATGCCCGCGCGGCCGCATGTAGCGGCTGCGCGGGCATCCTGAGACTTGCTTAGGCGTAGGCGTTGACCAGGCGGACGGCGCCACCGTCCACGCCCTTGGCGCCCTGGACGTAGTCCGGGCCGGACTTGAGGATGGAGTCCGAGTCGGCCGTGACGGTGCCCATGATCCAGGACGGCAGGCCGCGGTCGTTGAGGCGGGCCACGGCGGCGTCGGCGGCTTCGGCGGACACGATGGCCACCATGCCCACGCCGAGGTTCAGTGTGCGCTCGAGGTCGGCCAGCGGGACGTTGCCCAGTTCCGAGACCAGCTTGAAGATGGCAGGCAGTTCCCACGTGGCGCGGTCAACGGTGGCCACGAGGCCCTGCGGCAGCACGCGTGCCAGGTTGGCGGCCAGGCCGCCGCCGGTGACGTGGCTGAAGCCGTGCACGGCGTTGGCCGTGTTCACCGGGAAGGCGCGGGCCAGGTCCAGGCAGTCGGCGGCGTAGACGCGGGTGGGCTCCAGCAGTTCCTCGCCCAGGGTGCGGCCGAGTTCGGAGACCTGGCGGTCCAGTGCCCAGCCGGCGTGGTTGATGACGCGGCGGACCAGGGAGTAGCCGTTGGAGTGCAGGCCGGAGGAGGCCATGCCGATCACGACATCGCCCGCGCGGACGCGGTCCGGGCCCAGCAGTTCGGAGGCTTCGACGACGCCGGTGGCGGCGCCTGCGACGTCGTATTCGTGCTCGCCCAGCAGGCCGGGGTGCTCGGCGGTTTCGCCGCCCACCAGGGCGGTGCCGGCCACGGAGCAGGCAGCGGCGATGCCGCGGACGATGTCCGCGATGCGCTCGGGGACAACCTTGCCGCAGGCGATGTAGTCGGTCATGTAGAGCGGCTCGGCGCCTACCACCACGATGTCGTCCACCACCATGCCCACCAGGTCAAAGCCGATGGTGTCGTGGATGTCCATGGCCTGGGCGATGGCAACCTTGGTGCCCACGCCGTCGGTGGACGTGGCCAGCAGCGGGCGCTTGTAGGTCAGCAGCCTGGAGACGTCGTACAGCCCGGCGAACCCGCCGACGCCGCCGATCACGGAGGAGTTGTGGGTGGCCTTCACGGCACCCTTCATCAGCTCGACGGCGCGGTCGCCGGCTTCGACGTCAACACCGGCGGAGGCATAGGTGATGCCCGCAGGACTGTTCGAAGCGTTGCCGGCGGCGGGGGTTGCGGAAGTCATACGGACTCTTTCTTGTCAGCGCCGGTGGTGGCGGCGTGCACGTCTGGCACAAGGTCGGCTTCGGTCAGCAGGTTCTCGAACTCGGCATCGGGTCCCGGGTCGCAGCCCGTGGCGCCGGCTTTCTCGGCCGGGTCCTCGTCGGCGTCGATCGCCAGGGCGGCCGTGGAGCCGGGGAGGGCGGAGGGCGACGGCGTGAGGCCGCCGAGGTCCGTGCGCTCCAGCAGGTTCTTGCCCAGCTTGTCCGCGCCCGGAAGCTCGATCGGGTACTTGCCCGTGAAGCAGGCCGTGCAGAGGCGTTCGCGGGGCTGGCGGGTGGCGTTGATCATGCCGTCTTCGGAGATGTACGCGAGGGAGTCCGCGCCGATGGCCTGGGTGATTTCCTCGATGGTGGCGCCGTTGGCGATCAGCTCGGCCCGGGAGGCGAAGTCGATGCCGTAGAAACAGGGCCACTTGACCGGCGGGGAGGAGATCTTGATGTGGACGCTCGCGGCGCCCGCTTCCCGGAGCATCCGCACGATGGCGCGCTGGGTGTTGCCGCGCACGATCGAATCGTCGACGACCACCACGCGCTTGCCGCGGATCACGGATTCCAGCGCGTTGAGCTTGAGCCGGATGCCGAGCTGGCGGAGGGTCTGCGAGGGCTGGATGAAGGTGCGGCCCACGTAGGAGTTCTTGACGAAGCCGTGCGCGAAGGGGATGCCGGATTCCTCGGCGTAACCCACGGCGGCGGGGGTGCCCGATTCGGGGACCGGGATGACGATGTCGGCTTCCTGGGTGTTTTCGCGGGCCAGCTGGCGGCCCATTTCCACCCGGGATTCGTACACGGAGCGGCCGGCGATGGCGGCGTCCGGGCGGGCGAGGTAGACGTATTCGAAGACGCAGCCGGCCGGCGTCGCCTCGGCGAAGCGCTGGGAGCGGACGCCGTCTTCGTCGATGGCGATGAACTCGCCGGGCTCGATTTCACGGATGAAGCTTGCGCCAACTGTGGCCAGTGCGGACTGCTCGGAAGCGACCACCCAGCCGCGGTCCAGCCGGCCCAGGACCAGCGGACGGATGCCGTAGGTGTCGCGGGCGGCGTAGAGGGTGCCTTCGTCCATAAAGACGAAGCAGAAGCCGCCCTTGATCTTGGGCAGGAGCTCGATGGCGGTCTGTTCGAGGGTCTTGCCCTCTTCGCCTTCAAGGAGCGCCGTAACCAGCGCGGTGTCCGAAGTGTTGCCCTGCTTCATTTCGCCGCTGAGCTGGCCGCCGTTGCGCTCCAGGATCATGGCGTTGAGTTCGGCGGTGTTGGTGAGGTTGCCGTTGTGCGCCAGTGCCACGGTTCCGGTGCTGGTAGCGCCGAGGGTGGGTTGGGCGTTGGCCCAGTGGCTGGCTCCGGTGGTGGAGTAGCGGCAGTGTCCCACCGCCAGGTGCCCGGTCAGGGTGTTCAGCGTGGTCTCGTCGAAGACCTGGGAAACGAGGCCCATGTCCTTGTAGACGTTGATCCGCTTGCCGTCACTGGTGGCTATACCAGCCGACTCCTGACCGCGGTGCTGTAGTGCATACAGCCCGTAATAGGTGAGTTTTGCTACTTCTTCACCTGGTGCCCAGACCCCGAAGACGCCACAAGCGTCCTGAGGGCCTTTTTCGCCAGGGAGAAGATCATGAGAAAGTTTTCCATCGCCGCGTGCCACTGGTCGATTATCTCACGACATGGGGTAAGACTTTTCCGCCGCGGCGTTTGTGACTGGCTACGCGCCTGTGCGTGTGCTTGTGCCGGCGTTGCGCCTAAGGCTGGGTGCCGTCGTCCGGTTCCGAGTCCGGAACGGCTTCCACGATGGCGCGCTGCTGGCGCTTGACGCTCCGCCGGTCCAGCAGGAGGGCTGCTATGGCGCCCAGAATGGCCCCGCCGGCGCCGAACATGACCAGGAAAAACCCGAACACCGATCCACGGTCAAAGCTCTCGTCGCCGGGGAGCCCGTATGCCACGACGGCAGCCACCGCGACGCCCACGAGGCCACCGAGGATGAGGAAGGGCACATATTTGGGTGCCCGGCGGACGGTGACCTCGCGGCGTTCGGCGGGGGTTTCTTCAAAAGCCATGCCATCAAGCCTACTGCCGGCAGGGCAACGCGGGTGTTTAGCTGCCGCGGTAGGTGGAGTACGCGAACGGGCTCAGCAGCAGCGGCACGTGGTAATGCTCCGCTCCCGTGACCTCGAAGACCAGGTCCACCTCGGGAAAGAACGTGGCGGTGTCCAGTGCGGCGTAGTACTCGCCGATGGCGAAGTTGAGCCGGTAGCGCCCCGGCGCCAGCTGCTCCGGCCCGAGGTCCTTCGCCCGGCCGTCCGCGTCAGTAGCGGACGTGGCGAGCTGCTGCCAGGTGCCGCCGTCGTGCTGGAAAAGGACGACGGCGATCCCCGCCGCCGGGCGCCCGGCGCCGGTGTCCAGGACGTGGGTGGTGACATGGGAAACGCTCATTCGCTGATCACTCCTTCAAGCCGCAGCAGGGCGATTTCGCGCAACTGCTGGGCGACGATGGCGTCTTCTTCCGCCGGTGAGTTGCTGAGCCGGGTGTTGAGCGCAGCCAGGATTTCCGGGGCAGTCCGTCCGGCGGCGCGGATCAGGAAGACCCTGCCGAACTTCTCCTCGTAGGCCACGTTGCCTGCGGCCAGTGCTGTGGCGGTGCCGTTGTCAGACGGGTCCACGGCGGACTGTTCCGAGCGGGACATGGAGGCCTCGGCGGTGCTGGCCGTGGGCCGCTCGCCGATCCGGGGGTGGTGCGCCAGGGCTGCTTCAACCTCGGCGGCCGTGAACGGCGACGCCGTTGCTGCGGCAAAGTCCAGGAGGGCTGCCCGGGAGGCGAAAGGCCGGGCAGCGGTGATGGCCTCCACCCAGCGCCGGACGTCGATGCAGGGTTTCAGCGCTTCGGCGGCCGCAGCCGTGTCCGCGGTGTTGAATTCGGCAAGCTTCATGCTGGCTGGTTCCTCGTTGCAGGTGCTGGCATCCATGGTGACGGCTATGCGGAGGGCCGGGTTCGGCGGCTTCACATTCGAAGCTTCCGCATCATGGAAC
Source organism: Arthrobacter sp. BE255 (assembly GCF_031457335.1). Classification (NCBI taxonomy): domain Bacteria; kingdom Bacillati; phylum Actinomycetota; class Actinomycetes; order Micrococcales; family Micrococcaceae; genus Arthrobacter; species Arthrobacter sp. BE255. The sequence goes on from NZ_JAVDWK010000005.1 coordinate 157,902, forward strand.
TGTTATTTCAGCATACGTAATAGTGAAGCCGATGGCGCTGGCAGGTGTCAAGAGAATACAGCAGCGTTGCGATAGCCCGATATCATCAGCCGAGTGCTGGAATTTGCTGCTGGGGACATTGGGGGACATGACTATATGAACGGCACCGTCACGCACCTGTCGGCAGTTGCGGAATCCGGGCGGACGGCAGGTCTGAGGGACTACGGATTGATGCCCGAGGATGCCGGAGCAGCCCCTCAGCTCCCTGATGCCGAAGCCGCCGGGGCGCTCGAGAACCTGGTCAGGCTTGCCGCCCGGCTGTGCGCCGTTCCCTACAGCGTGGTCAACATCATCAGCGAGGACCAGCAGCGCCAGATTGCGGCGTCGGGCGTGGACCCCGGGGTCTGCGCCCGTGAAGACTCGATGTGCGCCGCGGTCTTTCTCAGCCGAAAAACAACAGTTGTTGCCGATGCGTCCAAGGACCCCAGGTTCGCGAAGAACCCCTTTGTGACCGGCGAGATCGCCAGCGTCCGCTTCTATGCCTCCGTTCCGCTGGAGACCGCCTCGGGATTCGTTCTGGGCTCACTCTGCGTTTTCTCGGACGGTGCGGCCACCCTCGAAGCGGAGCAGATCGCGATGCTGGAAGTGCTGGCCCACCAGGTGGTGGAGCTGCTGGAGCTCCAGCACCGCACCCTCCAGCTCAGCAACGCCCTGGCCGAACTGCGCCGCAGCAACACCGTGCTGGGGGAGTTTGCCGGGCGCGTCAGCCACGACCTGCGGATCCCGCTGACCACCATCCTGGGGTACGTGGAACTTGCCGAGGACGACCCGGACATCCCGCCGGGCAACCCGGCAGCCGAATATCTGGCGCTGATCGGGGGAAGCGGGCGCCGCATGCTCGGGACCCTTGAGGACGTCCTGGACTATTCAAAAGTGGGTGGAACGCTGCGCCGGGAGCGGCTCTCGCTGCTGGCTGTCACGGCCGAGGCCGCACGCGATCTTGGCCTGGACCTGGGGGACGCCAGCGGCATTAACTGCGACGACGCCGGCCTGGTCGCGGACCGGGCGCAGCTGCGGGCCCTGCTGCAGAACCTCCTGGCCAACTCTCTGAACTATCGGAGCCCGGAGCGCGCCCTGCAGGTCAGCGTCAGCTCCGTGGCAGGGGACAGCGGAACCACGGTGACCGTCGCGGACAACGGCAGGGGGATCGACGCCGGGGACAGGCAGCGTGCGATGGAGCCGCTGGTCCGGCTGAACCGGGCCGGGGACGGACCCGGATCCGGGCTGGGCCTGGCCACCTGCCGGCGCATCGCGAAGGCCCACGGCGGCGAGCTGCAGATCAGCGAAACGCCCGGCGGCGGCACCACGGTTTCGGTGCTGATCGCCACCTAAGGTTCGAAGCGGAAGCTCTTCAGTCCTGGGACGTCCTGGTGAGGACCCACGTATTGGTGCCGTCCTGCCGTTCGAACGTAACCGTGGTGACCAGCGCCTGGATGAGGGCCAGCCCGCGCCCGGACTCGGAGTCGTCGTCGGGCGTTCCCGGTTCCATCGGGCCAAACGGCGGCTTCGCGTAAAAGGCGCTGACCCGGGCACGCAGCAGGGTGGGCTGGACGCTGATGTCCACGCCCAGTTCCACGGGCTTCTGGGCCTTGGCCGGCTGGGCGTGCTGGACGATGTTGGACGCTGATTCGATGACTGCCGTAGTGAACGTCATCTGGTCCACGGCCTGGACCAGGGGGGCATCCTCCCAGAGGCCGTCCAGCTCGTTGTGGACGGAATCGATGGCCTCAACGTCAGCCAACCCACGGAAGCTCCGCTGGGCCAGGACCTCAGTCATTGCTGAACGCCTCTTCGGCAGAGGCGTAAGAGGTGAGCACCCGGTCCATGCTGGTCAGCTCCAGAACCATCTTCACCTGCGGCTGCACGGCCGCAATCCGAAGGTCTCCGCCCGCCTGCCGGGCCGCCTTGAGACAGCCGATCAGGGCGCCGAGGCCCGAGGAATCCATAAAGGCCGTGTTCTCCAGGTTCACCACGATCCGGGAGGAACCGCCGGCGATCACGTCGGTGACGAATTCCCGGAGCTTGGGTGCGGACACCATGTTCAGCCGCCCGTCCGCCTTGACCTCCGCGTACGAATCCTTGACCTCGTAACTAAACTCCATCGGGTTTCCTCTCTCCAGCCTCTACGTCCACAGCGGGCTCGTAGCCCTTGTACAGCACGGCGCGAACCAGGATGCTCATGACCACCAGGTCAAAAATAACCCAGGCCACGTTCACCAGGGTGCCAAGCGGCTCGGCCAGTCCGGCGGCGAGCCGAATGATGCCCACGACGGCGGCAAGCGCCAGGAGGGCGGACACCACGATCTGCGGGCGGATCAGGCTCCAGCTGGGACCACCGGTCTGGCGCGCCTTCGGGGTGACGGCGAAGCCCAGTGGACGGCCGAACCAGACGTTCCGGGCCGCCGTCGAGCACGCCTTGATCCAGGTGGGGAACAGGGCCAGGCTGTACTGCTGGCCGCGCCAGGTGGGAATGCCCCGGCCGGCCACGGCGAACAGCAGCTGGTTGGCGATCATAAACGGGATGAACCGGATGAAGAAGTCCCAGCTCAGGCTCGTCACCGGCAGGATGCCCAGCAGCAGGTAGATGATGGGGGCCGCGAAGTAGATGACTGCTGCGTAGCCGCTGAGGTAGGTCCACATGGTGGCGAAGTACATCAGCCGCTGGCCGATTTTCAGGCCCTTCTGAACCAGCGGGTTTTCGCGGAGCAGCACTTGGATGGTCCCCTGCGCCCACCGGAGGCGCTGGGTAAGCATGGTTTTAATGTCCTCAGGCGCAAGCCCGTAGGCCAGGATTTCGTGGTGATAGACACTTTCCCAGCCCATGGCATGCATGCGCATGGCGGTGGCCATGTCCTCGGTGACGGAGATGGTGGCCAGCGGCATGACCGGCTGCGCTTCGTCGTTCCGTTCGACGTTCAGGGCATCCAGGACGGCCTGCACGGATTCCAGCGCGCCGAGCGGTGACCAGTCCCGGGCTGACATCCGCTGGACGGCGTCGTCGGCAACGACGGGGACGCCGGCGTCACCCACGTGCGCCAGTTCCATGGCGGCAATCTCCTCAAGGTCCGCCTGCAACGCCGAGACATCGGCGAGGACCAGGGTCTGGACGGCTGCGTCCACGCGGCGGCGGACCCGGTAGGTGATCTCGCTCAGCGGTTCACCCGCCTCCAGCTGTTCCTGGGCCTGCCGGGTGGCGGCCTCCACCTCATCCAGCACGTCGGCAACCAGGGGAGTGCCGACGTCGGCCGATTTCCGGGCTTTGCTGATGGCGGACCGTGAGGCGGCCAGGGCACGGCGGATGCTCTTTTCGGTTTCCTTGACGTAGCCCACCAGGCCAAGCTGCATCAGTGCCTCACGGCGCAGGATGGCGTTGGAGCCGCAGAAGAACGCGGAGTTCCAGCCGTCCTTGCCCTGCTGGATGGGCCCGTAAAACAGGGGTGCCTGGCTGCCGAGGGGATCGGATGGGGGCACGTTGGTGAAGTACTGCGGGGTCTGGACCAGGGCCACGCGGCGGTTGTTGAAGTAGCCCAGGGTCTTTTCCAGGATGTCCGGTTCAGGGATCTGGTCCGCGTCCAGGATAAGGAGGAATTCGCCGTGCGTGACCATCAGGGCGTTGTTCAGGTTGCCGGCTTTCGCGTGGCGCGGCACGTTGGCTGTCCAGTCCTCGCTGCGGGTCACGTAACCCAGGCCGTGCTCCTCGGCGAGGGCCTTGAGCCCGGGCCGGGCGCCGTCGTCGAGGATCCACGTGCTGTGCGGGTGCCGGATCCTCTGGGCGGCCAGCGCCGTGGTCATGACCATGTCCAGATCTTCGTTGTACGTGGTGATGAACACGTCAACGGTGGCATCGGCCGGCGGCACCGGGGCTGCCTTGCGGATCTTCAGTTTCCACACCGTCATGCCGAACAGCATCACGTCGATCAGGCTGTACGTCTCGGCCACCACCAGGGGCACGGCGATCCACCAGGCGTCCCAGTTCAGCGACGCCGCCCAGCGCCAGGCCACGTAGTTCAGGCCGAAAATGACAGTCAGGACCACCACCAGCCGGGTCCAGAAGCGGGTCATGCTGCGGCTCCCTCCAGCAGGCGTCGCACTACCACTACTGTGACATCATCCTCCGCGGTTTCCGCCGGCGCCAGCGACAGGATGGCATCGCTTGCTGATTGGGCGGACGGCTGGCCGTGGGCGGCCGAAAGAACTGCTGCAGTGAAGGCCTCGACGGAATCAAAGACGTCCAGCACGCCGTCACTGACAACCACCAGGGAGTCCCCCGGGGCCAGGTCCAGTGAGGACTGCGGCCAGGCACTTCCTGCCCACGCACCCACGGGCGGACCGCCGGACGGGAGACGGTGGACGCCTCCGCCTGCCGTGACGTGCAGCGCAAGCCCGTGGCCGGCGTCGACATAGCTGACCGTGCCTGACGCGGCATCCAGGCGTGCGTGGAACAGGGTGACGAACGAGTTGGAGGAATCCAGGTCGGTGGCGATGGCCTGGCTGGCCGAGGCGAACGCCCCGTCCAGGTCCTGCCGGTGGCCCATGGACCGCATCACGGCGCGGACCGTGGCCGCGATGAGCGCTGCACCCATGCCCTTGCCCATGGCATCGGCGAATGTCAGGTGCAGCCCGTCCGGGGTCCGGTACCAGTCGTAGAAGTCGCCGCCCACGCTGCGCGAGGGGCGGAAGACGCCGGCGAGGTCATAACCCTCCACCCTGACGTCCTCCTTGGGCAGGAGGCTTTGCTGGACTTCGGTGGCGCGCTCCAGCTCGCTGCGGGCGGCGGTGTCGACGGCGGGTGACTGGCGGCGGCGGAACAGGGCATTAATCCTGGACTGGAGCTCGCGGGGGCTGAACGGCTTGCTGATGTAGTCATCCGCGCCGTTGTCCAGGCCCGTGAGCTTGTCCAGTTCGTCGGCACGGGCGGTCAGCATCACGATGAACGCATCAGAAAACTCGCGCAGGAGCTTGCAGACCTCGAGGCCGTCCAGGTCCGGGAGGTTCAGGTCCAGGGTGACCAGGTCAGGTTTGACCCTGCGGACCAGTTCCACGCCCGGAAGACCGGAATCGGCTTCGGAGACCTCGAAGCCCTGCTTGACCAGGACCCGTACCAGCAGCCCACGGATGTCCGGGTCGTCCTCTATTACAACGGCGCGGCGAATATCGGGCGTGGAATGCATAGCTCTACTTCTACCGTATTAAGGCGCGCCAAGCATTGTCACATGGCTCACACCCGCAGTTAATCCGCGCTGGGTGCCGGCAGGGCAGACTTGCCCCGCCCGTCCGCGCCGATCTTGAGCAAATCTTGGCTTTGGCTTGGGCAGACGTTGATGAATGCCCGGGACACTCAAAACAGGCAGCAATTTCCCGGCCCGGCCGCCTCCCGGATCCGGCCCGGACGTTGGACGGCTTGCGGAAGGCGGGGAAGCCACATGGGACACAACAACATCGGGGACGAACCGGCTGAGCACCGGACACGGACGCGTGAGCTGTTCCGCGCGGGCATGGACAAGAGCCGGGCACTGCTCCGGCTGTACTTCCACTCCCTCAAGGTACGGGCCGCCGCGAAGGCCCTGGCGGAGGCTTTGGCAGACTCCAAGGAGTCCTCCAGCTGGCCCGGAGACCGCCTGCCGGTAGGCGCCGAGCTCTCCGAAAGGGTCGAAAAGCTCACGCACCGGCTGTATCTGGAGACCAAGGCACACGGCCGCCTGGCAGCACTTTTCAGGGCAGCCGGAAGCGGCGCACTGCGAGCCGCCTGACTGCGCCGGGGCAGCGCTCCGGGCTGCTCCGCGGCAGCCGTTCCATCCTGGCTCGTTCCGTGCCACACTTGAGGTCAATCGAGTGGCTGGGGCTAACCAGGTCAGGAGATTGCCGTGCATTGGTACACAGGTTGGGCCTATCTCATCGCGTTCCTTATGACCACGGACTCCCTCCTCCTTGCGCTGTGGCTCATGGACAAGGACTGGCCCAAACGCTGGTGGAAGAAGCGCTGATCAGCGCGGTCACCGGATCAACGCAGGTCCAGGCGCATCACGACGCGCGGGAATCCGTTGAGCACCGAGTCCGTATCGGCCACCTTGGTGAATCCAGCCTTCTCGAAGAGCTTGCGGGTGCCCACGTAGGCCATGGTCAGGTCCACTTTGCTGCCGCGGTTGTCCACCGGATACCCCTCGATGGCCGGTGCCCCGTAGCTGCGGGCGAGGACCACGGCGCCCTGGAGGAGATGGTGGGAGATTCCGCCGCCGCGGTGCCCGGGGCGAACCCGGATGCACCACACGGACCACACCTCCAGGTCATCCACCTGCGGAATCCGGCGGTTGCGGGCGAAGCTGGTGTCCGCGCGCGGGTGGACCGCTGCCCACCCCACCACATCGTCGCCGTCGTACGCGAGGACCCCTGGCGGGGGATCCTGCCCCACGAGTTCCTTGACCAGGTCGCCGCGCGCCGTGCCGCGAAGCTCAAGGTTCTGCTTTGACGGGATGCGGTAGCTCAGGCACCAGCACACGTTGGCGTCTGGCCGCTTTGGCCCCACCATTGTCCTGACGTCCTCGAACCGCGTTGCCGGCCGGACTTCGATGCCCATGCCGCCATCCTGTCACCGGCCCCGCGGAACCGGCAACGGCGTCCGGTCAGTCGGAACTGCCCAGGGAGGTGGCGCAGGCTTTGAGCAGGCGCCGCAGCTCATCCTTCTCGGCGGGTTCGAGAGCTGCCCCCATCCTGTCCTCGACAGCCCTCACGGCGGCGCTCGCCTTCTCCAGTTGCCCGCGGCCCGGGGGAGTCAGACGGGTTGGGAGCACCCGTCCGGTGGCGGGCTGGGCCGGACGGGTGACCAGCCCGTCGCGTTCCAGTGACTGCAGGAGGACGTTCATGGACTGGCGCGACACGAACGCCCCCCGGGCCAGCTCGGAGTTGGACAGTCCGGGCCGCTGGGCGAGCAGTTCCAGACAGGCGTAGTGCGTGATGGTCATGCCCAGCGGGCGCAGCACTGCTTCCATCTCGGACCGCAGGGCACTCGCTGCTTCCTTCAGGAGGTACCCCAGTGACGAATTGAGGTCTATCCCGGCGCCTTCTTGACTCATGTCAGTATTCTGACATACCTTGGCGATGTCAGAAAACTGACATCATTCAGAAGGAGTTCAGACAGATGCCTGTTACAGGTCCCGATTTCATTTCCCTCCAGGTGCGCGACCTTGAGCGCTCAGCCCAGTTCTACGAGCAGTACCTGGGTCTGGACCGGTCCCCCGCCGGCCCTCCGCACGCCGTGGTGTTTGACACCAGGCCCGTGGCCTTCGCCGTCCGTGACCTGCTCCCGGGGTTCAGTCCCACCTCCACGGCCCAGCCGGGAGCGGGGATGGCCCTGTGGCTGCATGCCACGGACACCCAGGCCATTCACGACTCCTTGGCGGCGGCTGGCATCGCCATCACGGGCGCGCCGTTTGACGGGCCGTTCGGCCGGACGTTTACTTTCGCGGATCCCGACGGCTACCAGATCACCCTCCATGACCGTCCCTAAGCCGCAACCTGAAACGCCAAATGCCCCCGCAGGTTTTGAACTGCGAGAGCGTTGGGCGAAAAGCGGCAGGAACTGCGAGAGCGTCCTGTGAAAACTTGCAGGAACTGCGAGAGCGTCCTGTGAAACTTGCAGGAACTGCGAGAGCGTCCGGGGTGAAGCGATGGACTAGACGCCCAGTGCTTCCTTGAGCGCTGCGACGTGGCCCTGGGCCTTGACCTGGTACTGGGCCAGGGTCACTTTGCCCTCGGCGTCCAGGACTACGGTGGAGCGGACGATGCCCTCGGTGATTTCGCCGTCCACCAGCTTTTCGCCCCACGCGCCGTAGGCGAGGGCAACGTTGTGGTCCTCGTCGGACAGCAGCGGGAAGGTCAGTGCGAAGTCGCCTGTGAAACCGGCCAGGGCTTCCGGGGCGTCGGGGGAGATGCCAATGACCTCGTAGCCCTTGCCCTGCAGGGATGACAGGTTGTCACGGAAGTCGCACGCTTCGGTGGTGCAGCCGGGGGTCGCGGCCTTGGGGTAGAAGTACACGATGACGTTCTTGCCGCGGTAATCGGCCAGTGCTGTCTCGCGGCCTTGGGCGTCCTTGAGGGTGAAGTCAGGGGCCTGGGTTCCGGGCTGAAGCTTGGTGGTCAGGGTGTGGCTCATGGCATTCCTTTGGCAGACTCTGTCAGTTACAGGCAAACATCAAGTGAAGCGGCTTTCCCGCACTAGGAACAACTCCGGCGTCACATGCTGTATTCCGGCGACCGCCGGTGCAGCGCCTAAACCTGGTCCTTGAGAGCTTCGGTGCGTTCCTGGATAAACGTGCGCAGGGTCTCGGTCTGCCGGGCCAGTTCCTCCGGGGTCAGGCCGTCGCTGGAAGGCACGACGGCGGAGATCCGGTCCAGGAGGCTGGCGGCGGTTCCGCTGCCATACAGCTGGTTGTAGAGCTCCGCGTAGGCGTCGTCGTACAGGGACGCGAACGCGTCCGAGGCCAGGAACCGCTCCTTGAGTTCGTTACCGCCACGGCCGCCACCCCCGGCCGCGCCGCCAGCTGCCCCGCCGGCCGGAGCTCCCGCCGGCGGGGCCCCGGCGTCGTCATCATCGCCTTGCGGACGCTGCAATCCGCCGCCGCCTCCTCCCATGGAAACCTGCTCATCCGGTGATGCTGTGGCGTTGCCTGTCATGGCCAGGTTCAGGTCCCAGGAAATGACGGAAATCTTTTTGGTTTCCAGGTCGTACCAGAGGTAGTAGTTCTGCCCCGGACCGGCCATGTCGTCGCCGTTGACCAGCAGGTTCATGGTGGCGGCGTACCGGGCGAACGATTCCACATCCACCCAGTTGGCGAGCTCGGCGTCGAACTCCTCATCGCTGGCTTCGGAGAGCCACTTGAGGAAATCGACGATCGGCTGAACGTCCTCGGTGTCGTTCGCATTGAGTTGCTTGAACTGCTCTTCATAGGTTGCCAGGTCGTCGCCCTGGTAGGTGAAGCTGGATTCGGCGTCGGACTTGTACAGGACCCCGGCGGTATCGAAAAGCGAGTCGGCGTAGGCCTCGTCCGGGTTTTCCACCAGCAGCCGGGTTTGGGTGGCGCTGCCATTCACGGAGTAGGCGGTGTAGGCGTAGCGCTGTGTCGCCTGTCCGCTCGCCTCCGTGAGGGCCAGGGCCAGGGCCTCGTTCAGGACCGGCGAACCGGGGCGCAGCGACAGCTGGGTCAGTCCCTGGTATGTCTGGCCGTCCACGTACTTGTCGAAGTCGATCAGCAGCGGCAGCGACTCCGGAACATCGGAGGAAATGCCGGACGAAACCGCGGCACCGCCACCCTTAGCCCCGTTGTCATTGGAGCCGTTGCCGCTGAGGCTGCGCAGCGTGGAGTTTCCTTTAAGCCGCACGCCGATGTCGGAAACCAGTGTGCCGTCGATGGTGATATCCGCCTGGATCCACTCCTTGGACCCGTCCGCCTCATAGGCGGCGATCATGCCGGCATAGGCAGCCTCGTCCCATTCGATGCTGACCTCATGGGAGGCGCCGTCGGCGAAGAGGGTGGTCGCCGCCGTCGTGGTCCCGGTGCCTGACGCTTCCACGCCGGAATCCGATGACGTGGCCGTCCCTGTGGCGGATGTTGCCGTGGCGGCAGCATGGGAAGCTGCTCCGGCTCCGCAGCTCGTCAGGGCGAGGGCCGCCGCCAGGGCAGAGGAGGAGAGGATGGCACCGGGGGAACGTCGCATGGGTCCTGCTTCAGGCTCGGGAATGGTTTCATTCCACAGTCCCGGGCGCAGCTGTGCCCTTCCTGTGCCGGTCCCATGCGGCCGGTGTGCAAAATGCCCTTCCGCAGGCGGAAGGGCATTTGCTGGAGGTGCGGACTGCGAGAGCGTTGAGGGTCTTCTTGCAGGTACTGCGAGAGCGTCTGGGGTGGGGCTAGAGTCCCAGCTCCTGCCGGACGGCGGCGACGTGGCCCTGCGCATCCACCTGGTACCGGGCCAGCACGACCGCCCCGTCAGCGTCAATGACCACGGTGGAGCGCAGGACGCCTTCAACAATTTCGCCGTTGATGACCTTTTCGCCCCAGGCGCCGTACGCCATTGCCACGGCGTTGTCCTGGTCGGAGAGCAGCGGGAAGTTCAGCCCGAAGTCCCCGGTGAACTCGGCCAGGGCTGCGGGGGCGTCCGGGGAGATGCCGATGACGTCATAGCCGGAGCCCTGCAGCGAGGCGAGGCTGTCGCGGAAGTCGCAGGCTTCGGTGGTGCAGCCTGGCGTGGCCGCTTTGGGATAGAAGTACACGATCACGTTCCTGCCCCGGTGCGACGAGAGGGAAAAATCCTGTCCGGAGGCGTCCGACAGGGTGAAGTCCGGCGCGGTGGCGCCGGGCTGCAGCCTGCCGGGAAGAGCGGTGATCTGGTTGGTTGCGGTCATGGTGCTCCTTGTATTGGTCTCAGATGGAGTATTCGGCAGGGCCGCGGACGGTGGCGCAGGCGCCGGGGACGAACTGGTAGCCGCCGCCCCGGACAGTGGCCACGGCGTGGCGGGCATTGCCCAGCTTCCGCCGCACGCGCCCCACATAAACGTCGATGGCCCTGGTGGAAGCCCCAGGACTTTCAAAAGAATCGAGGAAATGCTGCAGCTCCTCGCGGCCGATGGCCCGCGAGCAGTTCTCCACGAGGTACCGGAGGACCTTATATTCCACGCCGGTGAGGTTCACCTGCCGGCCGTCCAGCAGCACCTGGTCAGCAGCGAGGTCAACGGCCACGTGGCTGACCGGTCCCGCCACCGGCGGAAGACCAGCGGGCGGTAGGCCGGCTGGCCGCTGGACGGGGGAGGCGCCGTCGTCGTCCGTGTGCGGGGAGTCCTCCGTGGCGGACGACGACGGCGCGGGAGTGCCGCCGCCGGGTCCGGCCGGTGCCCCCTCCCCAGGGGGCGTTCCGGCCGGAGAAGTCCCGACGGCGGACGTGGCAGCCCCGGCGGCAGGCCAATGGACTTCCGCCTCCGGAGCAAACTTCAGCGCCCGTTCCAGCAGCAGGCGCGCTGCGCGGACAAGGACGTCAGGGTCGATCTCGCTGCCCGGTTCCGGGGTGACCCAGACGGCCAGTCCCCTTGCGGCCAGCGCGGACGGGCCGCGATCTTCCGACGGGCCGCGTTCTTCCGACCGACTCGCAGAAAGGGGCGGCCGCGCACATATGCCCCGCGGGGAATGTACCTGCACAGCCATGGCTGCGTGCCTCAGACCCCGCCGCGGCGGATGAGCTTGCCGGAGGGGGTCTGGCCGTCCACCACGCTGCCTCGCAGGAAGGTCTTCCGGACCACGCCGGAGAGCGCCTTGCCGTCGTAGGGGGTGATCGGGTTCTTGTGCTTGAGCTTGGAGACGTCCACCACGAAGGCCTCGTCCTGGGCGAAGACGGCAAAGTCGGCGTCGTACCCGAGGGCGAGCTGGCCCTTGGTGGTCAGGCGCGCCAAGGCGGCGGGCTTCTCGGCCATCCAGGACACCACCTGTTCCAGCGGGATGCCGCGGTGCCGGGCTTCGGTCCAGATCAGCGACAGGCCCAGCTGCAGGGAGGAGACGCCGCCCCAGGCCACGGCGAAGTCGCCGTTTTCGAGGTCCTTGAGGTCCAGGGTGGAGGGGGAGTGGTCCGAGACGATGCAGTCGATGGTGCCGTCCTGCAGGCCCTTCCACAGGAGCTCGCGGTTGGAGGCCTCGCGGATGGGCGGGCAGCACTTGTACGCGGTGGCGCCGTTGGGGATCTCTTCGGCCATCAGCGTCAGGTAGTGCGGGCAGGTTTCGACGGTGAGGTGGACGCCGTCGCGCTTGGCCGTGGCAATCATGGGCAGCGCGTCGGAGGAGGACAGGTGCAGGATGTGCGCGCGGGCGCCGGTCCAGCGGGCACGCTCGATGACCTCGGCGATGGCCTTGTTTTCGGCGCCGCGCGGGCGTGAGGCGAGGAATGTGGAGTACTGGTCACCGCCCGGGTGCGGTGCGTGGTCGATCGCGTGGGAGTCCTCGGCGTGCACGATCATGAGCGAGTCGAAGGACTTGAGCTCGGCCATGTCCTCCTCCATTTCGTCCGCTTCCAGGTGCGGGAACTCGTCCACGCCGGAGTGCAGCAGGAAGCACTTGAAGCCGAACACGCCCTCGTCGTGCAGCGGGCGGAGATCCGCCTTGTTGCCGGGGATGGCGCCGCCCCAGAATCCGACGTCCACAAAGGCCTGGTCCTCGGCGACTTCGCGCTTGAGCTTGAGGCCGTCCACGTTGGTGGTGGGCGGGATGGAGTTCAGCGGCATGTCGATGATGGTGGTGACGCCGCCGGCGGCGGCTGCGCGGGTGGCGGAGGCGAACCCCTCCCACTCGGTGCGGCCGGGCTCGTTGACGTGGACGTGGGTGTCCACCAGGCCGGGGAGGAGGGTCTCGTCGTCGGCGAGTTCGATCACTTCGGTGCCGGCAAGCCCGTTGCCGAGCGGTTCGATGGCAACGATCTTGCCGCCTCGCACGCCCACTTCGCGGGGTGCGATGCCGGCGGTGGTGAGGATGCGCCGGCCCCGGATCACCAGGTCAAAGCGTTCTTCAGACATTCAGGGGCTCCTTTGTGCCGGTGGCATCCGCCGCGGCCGGGTTGGCCAGCTCGTGGAGGATGTTCTTTCCCAATTGTTCAAGCAGGGACCCTGCTTCAGCTATACATATATCTACCTTGGGTTCCAGGGCGGTCAGTGGGTAGACCTGCCGGAAACCCGAATCCTGCTGCTGCTCCGGGCTCAGCGTGGTGCGCCCGCAGACGGCCACCACCGGGATCCCGGCCGCAGCGGCTGCCCGGGCCACGCCCATGGGCGTTTTGCCCAGCAGGCTTTGCTCGTCCAGGCTGCCTTCGCCGGTGATCACCAGGTCTGCGCCGGCCAGCCGGTGGGCCAGCTGGGTGAATTCAAGCACGACGTCGATCCCTGGCCGGCGTGTGGCGGCCAGGACCGCGATGGCGGCATAGCCCACCCCGCCGGCTGCCCCGGCCCCCGGTGCTTCGGCCGCGCGCTCGGCACGGAATCCGATTTCCCTGGCCAGGACTTCGACAAACCTGGCCAGGGCGGTGTCGAGCAGTTCGACATCCTGGGGTGTGGCGCCCTTTTGCGGGCCGAAAACCGCCGGGGCGCCCTGGGGGCCCAGCAGGGGGTTGTCGACGTCGGACGCCAGCACAAAACGTGTTTCCACGAGGCGGGGTTCAAAGTCTGTGAAGTCGATGCGGTGCAGGTTGGCCAGTGCGGCGCCACCTGCGGGAAGTTCGTTGCCTGTGGCGTCCAGGAACCTGGCCCCGAGTCCTTGCAGGAGCCCGGCGCCGCCGTCGGTGTTGGCGCTGCCGCCCACGCCCAGGATGATGCGCCGGCAGCCGGCGTCCAGTGCCGCGCGGATCAGCTGGCCGGTGCCCAGGCTGGTGGCCGTGGCGGCACTGGCTGAATCCGGCTGCCCGCCGCCCTGTACCTGCGGGAGGAGGGCCAGGCCCGAGGCCGCCGCCATTTCGATGACGGCCTCGTGGCCGCGGACGGCAAAGTCCGCCTTGACCGGCTGCCCGCTGGGGCCGCTGACTGTGGCGCTCCGGCGGGTGAAGCCGGAGCCGACGGCGGCATCCAGGGTGCCTTCGCCGCCGTCGGCCACGGGGATCCGGAGGATGTCCAGGTTCCCGCCGGCGGCCGCCTGCAGGCCCTTTTCCAGGTGCCTGCAGACGTCCGGGGCGGACAGCGATCCCTTGAACTTGTCCGGCGCGATCACGATCCGCATGTTAGGCCTGCAGGGCCAGGATGGCGGTGGGGGCGTCGGCGGCGGTCTCGGCCAGTTCCTCAAACTCGTTGATGGCGTTGATTTCCACACCCATGGAGATGTTGGTGATCTTTTCCAGGATCACTTCAACCACTACCGGCACCTGGAATTCGCCCATGAGGGCCTTGGCCTTGTCGAACGCGGCGGCGAGGTCGTTGGGGTCCTCCACACGGATGGCCTTGCAGCCCAGGCCCTCGGCCACCTTGAGGTGGTCCACGCCGTAGCCGTTGGTTTCAGGGGAGTTGATGTTGTCGAACGCCAGGGACACGTTCTGCTCCATGTTGAACCCGCGCTGCGACTGCCGGATCAGGCCCAGGTAGGAGTTGTTCACCACCACGTGGATGTACGGCAGGTTGAACTGCGCACCCACGGCCAGTTCCTCGATCATGAACTGGAAGTCGTAGTCGCCCGACAGGGCAACAACGGTCTCATCCGGCTTGCCGCGAACGACGCCGAGGGCGGCCGGTGCGGTCCAGCCCAGCGGACCCGCCTGGCCGGCGTTGATCCACTTGCGCGGGCCGAAAACGTGCAACATCTGCGCGCCGGCGATCTGGGACAGCCCGATGGTGGACACGTAGATGGTGTCGCGGCCGAAGGACTTGTTCATCTCCTCGTACACGCGCTGCGGCTTGATCGGGATGTTCTCGAAGTGCGTCTTGCGGTGCAGGCTGGCCTTGCGCTCGGCGCATTCGGCGACCCAGGCTGAGTAGTCCGGCAGGGACTTCGCTGCCCGGCGCTCGCGTGCCAGCTCGATCAGCCCGGCCAGCGCCGCACCGGCGTCGGACGCGATGCCCAGGTCAGGCGAGAATACGCGGCCGATCTGCGTGGGCTCGATGTCGATGTGCACGAACGTGCGGCCGGCCGTGTAGGTGTCCAGGCCGCCGGTATGGCGGTTGGCCCAGCGGTTGCCGATGCCGATCACGAAGTCGCTGCGCAGGTAGTTCTCGTTGCCGTACCGGTGCGAGGTCTGCAGGCCAACCATGCCGGCCATCAGCGGGTGGTCATCCGCGATGGAACCCCAGCCCATCAGCGTGGGGATGACGGGAACGTTCAGGATCTCGGCCAGCTCCACCAGCTGCCCGGAGGCGCCGGCGTTGATGATGCCGCCGCCCGCCACGATCAGCGGGCGTTCGCCTGCGGTCAGCATGTCCAGCGCCTTCTCCAGCTGCTTGCGGCTGGCCTTGGGCTTCTCGATCGGCAGCGGCTCGTAGGTGTCGATGTCGAATTCAATCTCGGCCATCTGCACGTCGATGGGCAGGTCCAGCAGGACCGGGCCGGGACGGCCGGAGCGCATCAACTGGAAGGCTTTCTGGAAGGCGCCCGGAACCTGGCCGGGTTCCAGGACGGTCATGGCCATCTTGGTGACGGGCTTGGCGATGGACTCGATGTCCACGGCCTGGAAGTCTTCCTTGTGCAGCTTGGCAACCGGGGCCTGGCCGGTGATGCAGAGCATCGGGATGGAATCGGCCCAGGCAGCGTAGAGCCCGGTGATCATGTCGGTGCCGGCGGGGCCGGAGGTGCCGATGCAGATGCCGATGTTGCCGTCCTTGGCCCGGGAGTACCCGTCGGCCATGTGGCTGGCGCCTTCGACGTGGCGGGCCAGGGTGTGGCGGATGCCGCCGTGGGCCCGCATGGCGGAGTAGAAGGGGTTGATTGCCGCGCCTGGCAGGCCGAACGCCTCGATGGCGCCTTCCTTTTCCAGGATGGCAACCGCTGCATCAACGGTACGCATCTTGCTCATGGTGTGCTCCTTGGGGAAACTTTGGGGGCCCAGTTGGGCTGATTTTGGGTGTGCTGAAGTAGCCCTGCGAGCCGTCGCGGGGCGCTTTGGGGGAGCCGGCGTCGAAAATTACGACGGCGGCCGGCGAGTCCGTGTCAATGTGCCCCGTTTCGGGGCGGTCGGCTTCGCCGCGTGAGGATTACTCGCGGCCGCTGAGCTTAAGGACCTGCTTGAAGAGTCCCGAGTGGTCCAGGCCGCCGTCGCCCTGGTTGACGGTGGCGGCGACGAGCTGTGCGACGACGGCGCCGAGGGGGACGGCGACGTTGGCTTCGCGGGCTGCTGAGGTGACGATGCCGAGGTCCTTGTGGTGGAGGGCGAGGCGGAAGCCGGGGTCGAAGTTGCGGTCCAGCATCTTCTGGCCCTTCTGGTCCAGGACCTTCGAGCCGGCGAGGCCGCCGCCGAGGACCTTCAGGGCGGCGTCGGTGTCCACGCCGTAGGCCTCGAGGAAAGCGATCGCCTCGCCGAGGACCTGGATGTTGACCGCGACGATCAGCTGGTTGGCTGCCTTGACGGTCTGTCCGGAGCCGGAGGGGCCGACGTGGACGATGGTCTTGCCGACGGCGGTGAGGACGTCCTGGGCTGCTTCGAAGTCTGCTTTTTCGCCGCCGACCATGATGGACAGGACGGCGTCGATGGCGCCCTGTTCGCCGCCGGAGACCGGGGCGTCGAGCGGGCGGATGCCCGCTGCGGCGGCTTCCTCGGAGAGGCGCTTGGCGACGTCCGGGCGGATGCTGGAGGCGTCAATCCACAAGGTGCCCTTCCTGGCGTTGGCGAACACACCGTCCGGGCCGCTGACGACACCCTCAACATCGGGGGAGTCCGGGACCATGGTGATGACGACGTCGGCGTCCTTCACGGCGTCCGCGATGCTGGTGGCACCCTTGCCGCCTTCGGAGACGAGCTTGTCGATCTTGTCCTGGCTGCGGTTGAAGCCGGTGACCGTGTGGCCGGCCTTGACGAGGTTGATGGCCATGGGCAGGCCCATGATTCCGAGTCCGATGACTGCGACGTTGCTCATGATGGTTCCTTTACTGAAGTCTGTGGTGATTGGGGAAGCCGGTGGGGACTACTGGCTGACGCGCTGCCGGATGGCCCAGCTGAAGGCCGTTTCCTGCGGTTCCTTGTACTCGAGGCCGATGTAGCCCTCGTAGCCGAGTTCGCGGCTGCGGGCGATCCACTCGCCGAGGGGAAGCTCGCCGGTTCCGGGAGCCCCGCGGCCGGGGTTGTCCGCGATCTGGATGTGGCCGAAGTCCTTGGCGTGGTTTTCGATGACGGCGGCGACGTCGTCCCCGTTGACTGCCAGGTGGTAGAAGTCCGCGAGAAGCTTGACGTTGTCGACGCCGGACTCCGCCTTGACTCGGGCGATCACCCTGAGTGCGTCGTCGGCGGTGAGGAGCGGGTACCTGGGTGCGCCGCTGACCGGTTCGAGGAGGACGGTGCCGCCGATGCGCGCGACTCCGGCAGCCGCCGTCGCAAGGTTTTCGGCGCCGATGGCGTCCTGCTTCTCGGCTGATTCGCCGTCGATCCGGTTGCCGTAGAGGGCGTTGAAGGCCTTGCAGCCGAGGCGCTCGCCGATACCGGCAACAACGTCGATGTTGTCCTGGAATTCGGTGGAGCGTGCGGGCCAGGAGACCAGGCCGCGGTCTCCGCCGGGCATGTTGCCGGCGTTGAAGTTCAGGCCAGTGAGCTGAACGCCGGCGTCCTTGATGGCGTTCTCGAATCCGGTGACCTGGGCGTCGGTGGGGACGGAGCTTTCGAAGGGCCACCAGAACTCGACGGCGTCAAAGCCGGCTGCCTTCGCGGCTGCGGGGCGCTCGAGCAACGGCAGCTCCGTCAGGAGGATGGAGCAGTTCACTGTGTACGTCATCGTAGGTCCTTCCGGGGAGGGGCTTTGATCTATGTTCCCGCCTGCTTCGCTCTGTCGAGTTTCCGCTTTGTGGAATTTAGATTCTGCTTTATGAAAAGTGTAGGGAAGTGAGGGTGGGTGAGTCAAGGGGGGGGCGGGGTCGTAGAATAGGTGCATATACGCGCACGCATGCACTTGAGGGGTATCGATGTTGTCGGTTCTGAAGAACGTGACGTACCGGCGGTTGTTCGCCGCCCAGGCCGTGGCCCTGGTCGGCACCGGCCTTCTGACGGTGGCGCTGGGACTCCTGGCTTACGATCTGGCCGGCAGCAACGCCGGCGCGGTGCTCGGTACCGCGCTCACGATCAAGATGCTGGCCTATGTGGGCTTGGCCCCGGTGATCAACGCCGTGGTCACGCGGTGGCCAAAGAAAAGGG
Organism: Arthrobacter sp. BE255; assembly: GCF_031457335.1. Classification (NCBI taxonomy): domain Bacteria; kingdom Bacillati; phylum Actinomycetota; class Actinomycetes; order Micrococcales; family Micrococcaceae; genus Arthrobacter; species Arthrobacter sp. BE255. The sequence goes on from NZ_JAVDWK010000005.1 coordinate 175,776, forward strand.
TCCTGGTCGGGGCGGACCTGATCCGGGCAGCCATGGCACTGTCCCTGCCGTTCATTACTGACGTCTGGCAGATCTACGTGGTGATCTTCCTGCTTCAGTCTGCGTCAGCGACGTTCACCCCGGCGTTCCAGTCGCTGATCCCGACCATCGTGACCCGGGAGAAGGATTACACCCGGGCGCTGTCGCTGTCCCGGCTGGCTTATGACCTGGAAGCGCTGGTCAGCCCGGCGGTGGCAGCCCTGCTGCTGACGGCGCTCAGCTACAACAGCCTCTTCCTCGGCACCGTTGGCGGGTTCCTGTTCTCGGCGCTGATGGTCGCGGTCACCGTCCTGCCAAAGGTTCCGGCGGCGGACGGCCCGCAGGCCCCGCTATGGCATCGGACCACCCTGGGTGCGAGGATTTTCTGGCGGAACCGCCGGTTGCGCTCCCTGTTTGCCTTGAACCTGGTGGTGGCCGCGCCGACGGCTTTGGTGCTGGTCAACACCGTGGTCTATGTCCGTGACATCCTGCGGCGGCCGGACACAGACCTGGCCCTTGCACTGGCCTGTTTCGGCGTCGGATCGATGCTTGTGGCGTTGTCGGCTCCGCGGGTCCTGGACCGGTTCGGGGACCGGGCTGTGATGCTGACCGGCGCCGCCGTCATTCCGATGGTGCTGGCTGGCGCGGCGGCGCTCACACTGCTCGGTGCCCCGGGTGCGAGCTGGTGGCTGCTGCTGGGTTTGTGGTTCCTGCTGGGCGCCGCGAACTCCACGATTCTTACGCCGTCGTCCCGGCTGCTGCGGGACGCATCAACCGAGGAGACACGGCCGTATGTGTTTACGGCCCAGTTCTCCCTCTCGCATGCCTGTTACATCCTGACCTATCCGCTGGCCGGGTGGGTCGGGGCCGTGGCCGGTTTGGGCTGGGCGGCCGCGGCGTTGACAATTATTGCGATGATAGGAAGCGCAGGCGCGTTCCTGTCCTGGCCACGGCACCACGCCGGAGCAGCCTTGGAACCGTCGGAGAAGGAGCAGAGCCTTGAGCGTCCAGCCCGGCACCCCAGCGGTCCCCGCGCCTGACGAGCCTTCGCTGGTCCATCCGGTCACACCGGGCCCGGAACTGCTGGAAACTGCTGCCGGAACGCTGCGGATGCTCGCCGAACCGACCCGTCTGCATCTGCTCTGGCAGCTCGCCGAAGGCCCCAGGACGGTCACGGAACTCACCGCTGCGGCCGGGGTGCCCCGGACTGTGGCGAGCCAGCACTTGGCCAAGCTCCGGCTCAGCGGCCTGGTGGACACCCGCAAGGACGGCCGTCACGTCATCTACTCCCTGCATGACGGGCACCTTGTCCGGCTCATCCGCGAGACGTTCAACCACGCCGACCACCGGATCACCGGCGAACCCGCCCACGACTGATCAGGGCAGCACCGGCCGGTTAGCAGAACCCATTGACTTCAGGTGCCACAGGGATACCTTTAGAGATACACCAGCAGGGGTCTGCTGGTTGAGTGTGCGCCGGGGCTAGAAGCGCACGCGACTCCTTGGTCTCCGCATAACTTCACCGCACGTCGGTATCCGAACCCATTGTCTGGTTCGCCGCCAGGCACCCCACAAATAGATCCGTAGGCAGTGTCCTCATGACCGCAAATTTCATCAGAGCCTTGGCAGTTAAGTCCTTTGATATTCCGGACAGGAAGCGGTGCCCGGACAAGGCGGAGTTCGACCTTGTCACCGTTGACGACTACTCCGTTGCCCGGCTGATCCTCGCGCCGGGCTGGCGGTGGTCCGAGTCCGCGAAGCCCGCCGAGCTGACCGAGTACTGCGAACACAACCACCTCGGTTACTGCATATCCGGGCGGATGGAGATTGAAACGCCCGACGGCGTCCGCTCCACGATCCACGCGAACGACACCTATGCACTCCCGCCCGGGCATGACGAGTGGGTGGTGGGGGACGAGCCGTTCATCGCCATCGAATTCCTGGGCGCCGCTTCGTTTGGCCGCCCCCGCAGCCACGGGATGCATGCGCTCATTTAGGTCTCGTCTCACCTAACGCAACTGTCCGCTGTTCCGCTCGGTGCGGCAGCCGACGGTTGCGACTGGGCTGCCGCGCGGGGCAGGGGCTGTACCTTAGCCCGCCGAACCTCCCCTGCTGCGAGCAAGGGCTTTGAGGTCCCTGGAAACTGCTTCACGCCGATCGGCTCGTGTATCCGGCCTTCCATTCTGCGGGAGTTTCGGCGCGGGGTCACCGTGAGAAGACATGACAGGGGCGCGGGAACGGCCTGTTTGCTGCTCAGAATCTGAAGTAGGGAGAGGGTCGTGGAAGACCAAGTCCGGTGCTCTCCGTGACTGAGCGGCGGGCGGCAGCCGCTCAGGACCCCTGGACACCCTGGACGCTGGCGTAGTCACGGGAACGCCGCGAGCTGAACATGAACGGCGACGAGGATGGAACCCACGGCGAAGATTCCGGCGCAGATCCGTGCCAGCCCTTTCCTACCGGGCATGGACGGTGTCAGAAATCAATAAGTCGCAGTCGTCCTCAATGTGGAACAGCCGACGATCACCGATTTCGTCTATCACCCAAATCGTTCGACCATCTTCAGTCCGGTCATCAACCAAACCCTTGTGGCATTCCACCCCTCGTTGGCTAAGGGTAACGGCGTCTCCGCGTTGGAGGGACGCCCACGTAGATACACGACGGCTTTGCAACATTCCTAGTGCCTTTCTGGTTGGTATTGGAATCTGGCTACCCGATATCCGTGCAGATTCCTGCCGGGGCCGACCGGTCCGTGTTCTTGACTCCCTAGGCCATGGGAACCCGCCGGGACCTCAACTGACTCGGATACAGATGCGAAATTTACTGCTGAAAGTCTATCGTCGATTGTTGACAATCGCTAGAATGAGAACCGTGCCATTCCAACGAAGGCGGGCACGTCAATTCAGGGCGCAGCCCACGAAGGAGTAACTATGGTCAAGGCGACCGTCATGAGTGATGCAAGAACCGAGAACCCGGGAGAACACAAATTCAAGGAGACCTCGACCACCCCCGGGCAGACCGAAGTGTCCTTGCGTCTCTGGGCCAGGGAGGACCTGAAGACGGGTATCTGGGAGGTAACTCCGGGAACGTTCAAGAGCACCCGGCCCGGCTACGACGAGATTTGCCAGATTCTGAGTGGGTCCGCCACCATCACCGAACCGGACGGCAGCAGCTTTGATATCGGTCCGGGTTCCTTGTTCGTTACGCCAGCAGGCTGGGAGGGCAGTTGGACCATCCACGAAACGCTCCGGAAGATGTGGGTCGTAAAGGACACTCCGGTGGAGATCAACTGATCGTCTAAGCCGCAAGAGCCCCGGCAGCAACTGCTGCCGGGGCTCTTGCTCCGCCGAAGCCGGCCGATACTGACGTCCTTCGATGCTATGACTGCAGTCTTTTGGTGACTGCCTCGTCTTCCCTTGCTGCAGTGAGATCTTCGACGGCTTTTTGCATGTGGCGTTTGATGGCTTTGTGGAGTCCTTCCCTGTCGCCTGCCTCCAGCAGATCCAGGAGGTTCTGGTGTTCCTGGACCAGGTCGTCTATTCGGGGGTAGGCGACGGCAAGGTTGAGAATACACATCCTCGATTCGGCTGCGAGGGTCTTGTAGATCCGGATCAGGCGTGTGTTGCGTGCCCCGGCCACGAAGGAGGTGTGGAATTGCATATCCAACCGTGCAATGGCCTGCCAGTCTGACACCGCAACCTGCTTCGCCATGTCACTGATGACGGTCTTTAGGATCCGGCAGGTGTCCTTAACCTGTTCCTGGCCCCCATCCAGCAGCGCGTCTGCTGCGGTTGATTCCACAGCCTCACGGACCGCATAGATTTCCCTGACGTCATCGGCTGAAAGCTCCAGGACGAAGACACCACGATTACGCCGGCTGACCAGGATCCCCTCCTGGGACAACCGCTGCAACGCCTCACGGACAGGGCCCCTGGATGTGCGCAACTGGCTTGCCAGGACAGATTCATTGATCTGCTCTCCCGGACGAAAGATCCCCTGGACAATTTGTTCCCGCAGCTGATCGGCGATCAGCTGCGCCGTGGGTCTTCCCTCCAGAACAAAGAGTCCTTCCGGTGCCGCCATCGATTTTCCCTCACTTCACTCGTGGGCGTAATGCTTTCCATAGACAGTATTGGACTCGTGCACCCTTGTAGACCACATCGGGCACGAGGTTTTGTCGAAGTCAGCTTTCCTGGGACGGTCGCTTCAAATGATCTTGAAGCGTTGGGGTCGCAGGAACTTCAGCCGGTCGAAGATTCGTTTGCCCAATGCCTCGTTCGCGGCGATCTCGCCGAAGCCGGTGGCATTTTTGAACCCGCCTCCGGAGAAGCCGGTGGCGCAGTAGATCCTGCTCCCTTCGCTCAGCTGGCCGAGCAGGGGGTGCCCGTCGGTGGTGTAGAGCTCGGGAAATGCGTCCGACCGGACGATGTTGGGGAAGAGGCCGGGGAAGAATTCCGTGACGGTTTCGGTGGTTTCCTGGATCTCAGCGGCCGTAAGGTCCCTGGGGACGGAATCGGCGCTGGCCGTGGGTGCACCCCTGCCATCCAACGTGGCCTTCACGGTGACGCCATCGACGCTTGGCGCTCCGTACATGGAGCGGTCCCCGGAGATCCGGATGAAGACGGGGAATTTCTCGGGGGCGAACTCTGCTGCGTCCCGGGCGACGAACCAGGTCAGGTAGCACCGGTAAGTCTCCGTTTGCCCTTTGAGATAGTCGGGCATGAGGCGTTGGGACCAGCCGCCGGAGGAGACGATGACGTTTTCGAAGGTCCAGGTCTTGTCGCCGGAGGTGATGAGGACGCCGTCATTCGTTTCGGTGATGCTGTCGATCGGGGTGTTTGTGTGGACTGTTGCGCCGTTGGCTTCCGCGGCCGCGACGGCTGCCGTGACGGCACGGTCGGTGCGCAGTGCGCCGGCGTGGGGGTCGTAGACGGCGATGTCGTCGGTGCGGAGGTTGTGCTGCGGGTAGCGTTCGGCCATCTCTTCGCGGCTGAGGATTTCGTGGTCTGCACCGTTGATCCTGGTGGTTTCCAGGAGCTTGGAGAGGTAGGGGCCGTCCTTGGTTCCGATGGACAGTCCGCCGCAGCGGGTGAGGATGTTCTGCCCGGTTTCGGCTTCGAGTTCGGCCCAGAGCGTGCGGGAGCGTTGAAGGATGGGGTAGTAGTCGGGGACACCGCGGTAGAGCATGCGGAAGAGACGGGTGTCGCCGCCGGTTGCGCTGCGGGCGTGGGCGGGTGCGTGGGCTTCGAAGCCGGTGACGGAGTCCGTGAGGCGCGAGGCCTGCCAGAGGGCCATGCTTCCGATGCTGCCCAGGCCGATGACGGCCAGTTTTCCGTCCATGCTCAGAGCACCTGTTCCAGGAAGGCCCGCAAGGAATTGCCTGCGCCCACGGTAACCAATCCTGCCGCAGCAGTCCGGGCTGTGATTATCGTCTTCATGGGTGCCTCCCTCAACGTTCCGGCCCGGCTCCCAGCTGAAACGGGCAGTGGTCGCGGGTAAGGGTCAATGCCGAGTCTTACCTTCAATGCAACCACTCTCGTCGCGGATCGTCGACAATTTACAGAAATTTTCCTTGCTCTGCTCGCCATACGCCGTCCAGCTCTATACATCTGGGACGTTGGGGGTGGAAAAGAGAAGGCCAGATCCGATGGACCTGGCCTTCTCTTTTTGAATGGTGCCGGAGGAGATTTCAGGCGATGATTTCCTTGTCTCCCCTTGCTGCTGTGAGGTCCTCAACGGCCTTTTGCATGTGCTGTGTGATGGCTTTGTGGAGTTCTTCCCTGTCGCCTTTCTCCAGCAGGTCGAGGATGTTTTGGTGTTCCTGGACCAGGTCGTCTATTCGGGGGTAGGCGACGGCAAGGTTGAGAATACACATCCTCGATTCGGCTGCGAGGGTTTCGTAGATCCGGATCAGGCGTGTGTTGCCGGCGCCGGCCACGAAGGAGGTGTGGAATTGCATATCCAGCGGTGCAATGGCCTGCCAGTCTGACACCGCAACCTGCTTCGCCATGTCACTGATGACGGTCCTTAGGATCCGGCAAGTGTCCTTGACCTGTTCCTGGCCGCCATCCAGCAGCGCGTCTGCTGCGGTTGATTCCACAGCCTCACGGACCGCATAGATTTCCCTGACGTCATCGGCTGAAAGCTCCAGGACGAAGACACCACGATTACGCCGGCTGACCAGGATCCCCTCCTGGGACAACCGCTGCAACGCCTCACGGACAGGGCCCCTGGATGTGCGCAACTGGCTTGCCAGGACAGATTCATTGATCTGCTCTCCCGGACGAAAGATCCCCTGGACAATTTGTTCCCGCAGCTGATCGGCGATCAGCTGCGCCGTGGGTCTTCCCTCCAGAACAAAGAGTCCTTCCGGTGCCGCCATCGATCTCCCCCTCGTCTCGCTCGTATTACATGTTCTCTAGATTGCTATTGCGGTGTATTTGGTCTCAAGGAATTCTTCGATGCCAATCTTGCCGCCTTCGCGCCCCAGCCCGGACTGCTTGACGCCGCCGAACGGTGCTGCAGGGTTGGAGACAAGGCCGGTGTTCAGCCCAACCATGCCTACTTCCAGTTCTGCGGAGAAGCGAAGTGCCTTGTCCATGTTCTCAGTAAAGACGTAGCCAACGAGGCCCCACTCGGTGTCGTTGGCAATGCGCAAGACTTCATCCTCGCTGTCGAATGGCGTGATGGCCGCAACCGGACCGAAAATCTCCGTAGTCATCAAGTCCGAGTTCAGTGGAACGTCCGTCAGCACGGTGGGGGTGTAGAAGTATCCACGACCCTCCGGACGGCTTCCACCCGTCAGGACTCGTGCACCCTTGGCGACAGCATCGGCCACCAGGCTCTCGACCTTGTCCAGGCCCTTCTGTTCGATCAGGGGACCGACCTCGGTTCCCTCCACGGCGCCGTTCCCTATCTGTAGTTCTGACATCTTCTTCGAGAACTTTTCGGCGAATTCCTCCACGACTGACCGGTGCACAAAGAACCGGTTGGCGGCGGTGCAGGCTTCGCCCATGTTCCGCATTTTGGCCTTCATGGCTCCACCGACAGCCTTCTCAATGTCTGCATCGGCGAGAACGATGAAAGGTGCATTCCCGCCTAGTTCCATGGAGGAGCGCATGACATTATCGGCCGCCTGGCGCAGAAGAATCTTGCCTACCTCGGTGGACCCGGTGAAGCTGATCTTGCGTGCGATGCCGCTGCTCGTCCAGTTCTCCACCACGCTGGCTGCGTTGGAGGTCGTAACGACGTTCAGTACCCCGTCAGGTAGGCCTGCCTGCTTGAAGATGTCCACGAGGGCCAGGGATGTCAGCGGCGTCAGCTCGGCAGGCTTGAACACCATGGTGCAGCCCGCAGCCACGGCGGGGGCGATCTTTCGTGCCCCCATTGCCAGCGGGAAGTTCCACGGGGTGACCAGCACGGAGGGGCCAACAGCTTCCTTGGTGATCAGGATCCGGGTGTTGCCATCAACGGATGTGGTGTGGTCTCCGCCAATGCGGACGGCTTCTTCGGAGAACCAGCGGAGCATTTCGGCGCCGTAGGCTACTTCGCCTCGTGCCTCGGCCAGGGGCTTGCCCATCTCTGCGGTCATGATTGCCGCCAGCCGGTCGGTGTTGGCTATCACCAGCTCAAAGGCGCGGCGCAGGATGTCGGCCCGCTCCCGGGGAGTGGACTTGCTCCAGCCAGCCTGGGCACGCCCGGCTGCCTTGATGGCCAAGGCTGCATCTTCCGGCCCGCCATCGGCCACGTGGGCGATGACTTCGTTGGTGGCCGGGTTTTCAACGGAGAACGTTGCACCATTGCTGGCCTTCTGCCAAGCGCCATCTATGAAGAGGTCGGTGTAGAGGGTGCTGGGGTCAAATGAAGTGCTCATGTCACGCTTTCAATGATTGAAGGGAACGATTAGGAAGTGGCCGTCTTCAGCGCCTGGGTGAACCTGGCCAGGCCGGCCTGGATCTCGTCGCTGGTGACGTTGAGCGCCGGGATGATGCGGACGACGTTGCCATACGGCCCGCAGGTGAGAAGTAGAAGTTCTTCCTTGACTGCGGCCTGCTGGACGGCCAGCGCCGTAGCGGGATCAGGGGTGCTGTCCGCAGACGAGAATTCGACGCCTTGCATGAGGCCGCGGCCCCGTACGTTTCCGATTCCCGCGAATTCTGTCTTGAGCTTGTCAAGTCCTGTCCGCAGCTCATCGCCCCGAACCAGCGCGTTCTCTACCAGGTTCTCGCGCTCGATGACGCCCAGGGTTGCGACGCCGGCCGCGGCTGCTACGGCGTTTCCACCGTAGGTGCCGCCCTGGGAGCCCGGCCATGCCTTGCTCATCAGTTCAGTGGAGGCTGCGATGGCCGAGATGGGGAAGCCGCTGGCGAGTCCCTTCGCTGTGATGACCACGTCGGGTGTGATCCCTGCCCAATCGTGGCCCCAGAACTTTCCGGTCCGCCCAACGCCGGCCTGGACTTCATCCAGGATGAGCACAATACCGTGCCGGTCAGCGCGTTCCCGCAGACCCTGCAGGAAGCCAAGAGGAGTGGGAATGTAACCGCCGTCGCCCAGGACAGGTTCAATGATGAAACCCGCAGTGTCTGCGGGGCTGCTGATGCTCAGGAGGAGGTGGTCCAGTTCCTTCAGGGCGAAGTTGACTGCAGTTTCCTCATCCCAGCCGTACCGGTAGGCGTGCGGGAAAGGTGCAATGTGTACTCCACCCATAAGGGGGGAGAATCCAGAGCGGAACTTCGTGCCGGCCGTGGTGAGCGAAGCAGCCCCCACCGTCCTGCCGTGGAAGCCGCCGTGGAACGAGATGATGTTGGGCCTCCCCGTGGCCATACGTGCGAGGCGTACGGAAGCTTCCACTGCCTCGGAACCGGTCGTGGCGTAAAAGACGCTGTCCAGCCCCGAGGGCAGGAACTCACCCAGTTTTTCGGTGAGCTCAAGCAAAGGCTTGTGCATCACGGTGGTGTACTGGGCATGGATTATCTGACCCACCTGCTCGCGTGCTGCCGCTACGACGTCGGGGTGGCAGTGACCCGTGCTGGTGACTCCGATTCCAGTGGTGAAATCGAGGTACTTCTTGCCGTCGGTGGCGTGGATCCAGCTGCCAAGAGCGTGGTCGACGACGACTGGAGTGGCCTGCTTGAGGAGGGGACTGAGAGTTGCCATGGGCTCATACTTTCTTAGGATCTGTAGATTGTCAACAATAGGCGATGTTGAGGGAATCTGACTTGTCGGTGCCTGCGTCAAACCTTTTTGAAGCGTTGGGGGCGCGCGAAATCGAGGCCGTCGAAGGTGCGTTTGCCCAATGCCTCGTTCGCGGCGATCTCGCCGAAGCCGGTGGCATTTTTGAACCCGCCTCCGGAGAAGCCGGTGGCGCAGTAGATCCTGCTCCCTTCGCTCAGCTGGCCGAGCAGGGGGTGCCCGTCGGTGGTGTAGAGCTCGGGAAATGCGTCCGCCCGGACGATGTTGGGGAAGAGGCCGGGGAAGAATTCCGTGACGGTTTCGGTGGTCTCGGCAATTTCTGCTCGCGTGAGTTCCCTGGGCACTGAATCCGCGAAGGGCGTTCCTGCCCCACGATCGTCCAACGTGGCCTTCACGGTGACGCCATCGACGCTTGGCGCTCCGTACATGGAGCGGTCCCCGGAGATTCGGATGAAGACGGGGAATTTCTCGGGGGCGAACTCTGCTGCGTCCCGGGCGACGAACCAGGTCAGGTAGCACCGGTAAGTCTCCGTTTGCCCTTTGAGATAGTCGGGCATGAGGCGTTGGGACCAGCCGCCGGAGGAGACGATGACGTTTTCGAAGGTCCAGGTCTTGTCGCCGGAGGTGATGAGGACGCCGTCATTCGTTTCGGTGATGCTGTCGATCGGGGTGTTTGTGTGGACTGTTGCGCCGTTGGCTTCCGCGGCCGCGACGGCTGCCGTGACGGCACGGTCGGTGCGCAGTGCGCCGGCGTGGGGGTCGTAGACGGCGATGTCGTCGGTGCGGAGGTTGTGCTGCGGGTAGCGTTCGGCCATCTCTTCGCGGCTGAGGATTTCGTGGTCTGCACCGTTGATCCTGGTGGTTTTCAGGAGCTTGGAGAGGTAGGGGCCGTCCTTGGTTCCGATGGACAGTCCGCCGCAGCGGGTGAGGATGTTCTGCCCGGTTTCGGCTTCGAGTTCGGCCCAGAGCGTGCGGGAGCGTTGAAGGATGGGGTAGTAGTCGGGGACACCGCGGTAGAGCATGCGGAAGAGACGGGTGTCGCCGCCGGTTGCGCTGCGGGCGTGGGCGGGTGCGTGGGCTTCGAAGCCGGTGACGGAGTCCGTGAGGCGCGAGGCCTGCCAGAGGGCCATGCTTCCGATGCTGCCCAGGCCGATGACGGCCAGTTTTCCGTCCATGCTCAGAGCACCTGTTCCAGGAAGGCCTGGGTGCGGGCTTCTTTGGGGTTGGACAGAACCTCGCGGGCGTCGCCGCGCTCCACGATGTAGCCGTCGTCCATAAAGACCAGGGTGTCGGCGACTTCGCGGGCGAAGCCCATTTCGTGCGTGACGACGACCATGGTCATGCCCTTCTTGGCGAGTTGCTTCATGACGGCGAGGACTTCTCCAACTTTTTCGGGGTCAAGGGCGGAGGTGGGTTCATCGAAGAGCATGATCTCGGGGTCCATGGCCAGGGACCGGGCGATCGCGACGCGCTGTTGCTGTCCGCCGGAGAGCTGGGCCGGGTAGTAGTCCCCGAATCCGGCCAGGCCGACGCTGGCGAGCAGCTCATGGGCCTGTTTGATGGCTTGTTTCTTGTCCTGGCCTTTGACCAGGACGGGTCCGGACATAATGTTTTCATTCGCTGTCATGTTCGGGAAGAGGTTGAACTGCTGGAAGACCATGCCCACCCTGGTGCGTTGTTCGGCGAGTTTCTTGGGCGGCAGGGCGTGGTAGGCGGTGTCGGTTTCGTAGTAGCCGAAGTCTTCGCCGTTGACTTTCAGGACCCCCGAATCGACGGTTTCCAGGCCGTTGATGCAGCGCAGGACAGTGGACTTTCCGGAGCCGCTGGGTCCGATGATGCAGCAGATTTCACCGCTGGCGATGTCCAGGTCGATGTCTTTCAGGACTGTTTTGGGTCCGAACGACTTTCGGATTTTGAGGGCAACAATCGTTCCGTCAGTACTCATCGGGCAATACCTTCCGGGTCTGTCAGCACAACGGGTTTCGCCTTCCGGGGAAGCCTTGAGGTCGCGCGGGAGTATTTCTGTTCCAGCTTGGACTGCGGGTAGCTCAGCAGCAGGGTCATCACCAGGTACCAGAGGCTGGCCACGATCAGCAGCGGGATGGTCTCGTAGGTGCGGGCGTAGATCAGTTGGGCGCTTTGGAGCAGTTCAGCGACGCCCAGGACGCTGACCAGGGAGGTTTCCTTGAACATGCCGATGACCTGGTTGCCGGTGGCCGGGATGATTGAGGGCATCGCCTGGGGGATGATGACTTTGCGCATCTTCACGGATGCGCTCATGCCCAGCGAGTCCGCGGCTTCGAGTTGTCCCTTGCCGACGGCGGAGAACCCGCCGCGGATGATTTCGGCCATGTACGCGGCCTCGTTAAGGGTCAGGCCGATCAGGGCCGCGGTGATCGGGCCCATCAGGGCGTTCACGTCCACTGCCGTGCTGATGTCCGTGAAGGGGATCCCGATGGTCAGATTCGGGTAGAGGGCGGCGATGTTGAACCAGAAAATCAGCTGAACCAGGACCGGGGTGCCGCGGAACAATGTGATGTAGACCCCGGCCGCGGCCGCAATAGGCTTGACGCTCGATGATCGCATGATCGCAAGCCCCAGCCCCAGGAGCGTTCCCAGGACCATGCTGGCGATCGTGAGGAAGATCGTGAGCATCAAACCCCGCAGGATTGACTGGTGGGTGAAGTACTTCGCGACCACTTCCCACTTGAAGTTTGGGTTCGTCGCAACGGAGACAAGGATGCCCAGGCCGACCAGGGTGCAGACGACCCATGCGACGTATTCAAAGGTGCTCCTGCGACGAAGGCGCGGCTTGAGCGCCGGATCCATACCTTTCATCGGTTTGCTTCTTTCAATGATGGTTTGCTCCATGGGAGTACCTCTCCTAGTTGAGCTTGGCGTCCGTGATGGCACCTGATTCGAGACCCCAGTTCGAGAGGGACTTCTTGTACTCCGGGCTGTTCAGTACTGACTGGACGGCGGCTTGAAGAGCCGGGGTCAGGGCCGAGCCCTTCTTGAGGCCGACCGCTGTGATGTCGCTGGAGCCGACGTTGACCTGGGGGGTCAGGATGGTGAACGCGTTCGGCTGCTGCTTCTCGGCCCACGCGAGGGAGGTGGTGTCGTAGAAGACGCCGTCGATCCGCTTTGACGCCAGCTGGGTCAGCGCCTCCTGGACGTTGGGCAACGTCACGGCGTTGATCGCCGGCTGTCCCTTCGAAGTGCAGGTCTGCTCGTCGAGGGCAGGGAGGCGCTTCAGCTGGCCCGTCGAGCCTGCTGTGACGGCGATGTTCTTACCGCACAGGCTCTCGTTGGTGAGTTTCAACGGATTTCCCGCACTCACAGCCACCGAGTTGCCTGCTTTGAAGTAGTCGATCATGTCCAGGACCTTCAGTCGCTCGGCCGTAGCGGACATGGTGGTGATGGTTAAGTCGTAGCGGCCGCCGTCGATGCCAGGAATGATCGTGTCAAACTTGGTGTTCTCGAACTTCAGCTTCAGGCCCAGCTTCTTTGCAACCAAGCGGGCGATATCAGGGTTCAAGCCGATCGGTGTCGTGTCGTCCTCGGCAAGGAACGTCGTCGGGGGATAGTGCAGGTCCATGGCAACCGTCAGTTCGCCCTTGTCCTTATAGGACGCCGGCAAGAGGCTGACTGCCTTTTCGTCAGGCTGGACACTCTCAGAGATGTCGGCCGTGTTCGATGTCTTGCTCGTCTCTGTCGAGTCGCTGCCGGCAGTTCCACCGCAGGCGCTTAGCGCGAGCAACACAGCAAGTCCCGCAGATGCAGTCTGCGCCTTTGTTCGAATCTTCATGGTGTTTCCTTCGAGGGGGTTGGTCACTAAGGGGAAGCTTTTTTGCTTGCAATGTGATCCGGATCTCTCCGTCATCTAATGCAATGCAACCCCCTCAACAGTAGATTGTCAACAATTTACAGCATGTTTTTTTCAAGAGGCATCGGCATGAGAACCGTTCTGATCAAAGCCTCCAAAACTGTTGACAATTTACAATTTGGACGCTTAGAGTCGAATCATCGGGGCAGGAACCTTCCAGCCTGCCGGGCACGGTTCCCATCTCACGGCGCTCCTCCCAAACCCCAATACGCAAGGAAGGGCTACCCCCTTCCACTTCCTGAAAGAACGGAACAGAACATGGCGGATACGAACTTCCGGCCGAAGTACATCTCTTTTGATATCTACGGCACGCTCATTAACTTCGACATTGATCCCACCACGCGCCGCCTGCTTGATGGCCGCATCTCTGAAGAGCAGTGGCCGACCTTCAAGAAGCAGTTCCGCGGGTACCGGTTCGACGAGGTACTTGGCGACTACAAGCCCTACGAGGCGATCCTTCAGGATTCCTTTGACCGGGTGTGCAAGCGCTGGGGCATCGGGCCGACCGAAGGCGCTGGAGCAGCGTTCGCTGAGGCTGTACGCGGCTGGGTTGCCCACGAAGACGTGCCGGCTCCGCTGAAGCTCATGGGCGACAACTACCAGCTGGTGGCTCTGTCCAACGCGGACACCAGCTTCCTGGACATCAGCATTCCCAAGCTCGGCGCAGACTTCCACGCCGTTTACACTGCTGAGCAGGCCCAGGCCTACAAGCCGCGCTACCAGGCGTTTGAGTACATGCTCGACACGCTGAACGCCAAGCCGGAGGACTTCCTGCACGTCTCCTCGCACACGCGCTACGACATGCATCCGATGCACGACATGGGCTTCCGGAACCTCTGGATGCTGGACCGTGGCTATGACCCCATCACCGAGGGCTACGACCTCAACTCTGTTAAGTCCCTGGACGAGCTCAACAAGCACCTCGGTCTCTAACCGACTTCGAGGCGAAAGGTCAACCGTGAAACTCATTCCATACTGGCTGGACACAGCCCAAGCATCCGGAGACTACCGGCAGACGCCGGTACCCGAAAACGTCGATGTGGCAATTATCGGCGCCGGATTTACGGGGCTTTCCGCGGCCCTGGAATTTGCCAAGCAAGGTGCCAGCGTTGCCGTCTTCGAACGCCACACCGTAGGGTGGGGCGCATCGGGCCGTAACGGGGGAATGGCTACTACCGGGTTGGCCATCAGCTTCAGCACCGCGGTCAAGCGCTACGGCGCCACACGGGCCGTGGAGATGTTCCAGGAATACAACGACGCCATCGACACCATCGAGAAGCTGGTGCATGACAACGCCATCGACTGCGACTACAAGCGTTTTGGGAAGCTCTCGCTGGCCTTCCACAAGTCCCACTATGAGGGCTTCCTGAGGTCGCAGGAGAAGCTGGCCACACTGGCCGACCACCATGTCACCGTGATCCCGAAGTCCGAGATCCACAGTGAAATCGGCACGGACTTCTACCAGGGAGCGATGGTTGACCCGCTCGGGGCAGGTCTGCATGTAGGAAAGTTCGTGCATGGCCTGGCCGAGGTGGCTGTTGCCGCCGGAGCGGATATTTGCGAGAACGCGGCAGTGACCGAGCTGAAAAAGGTTTCCGGCACCGTGCACGACGTGCACACCACCCGAGGCATCACCAGGGCCAAGCAGGTCCTGGTCGCCAGCAGCGGCTACACCGGCAACATCACCCCGTGGCTGCAGCGCAGGGTCATTCCGGTGGGCAGCTTCATCATTGTGACTGACCCGCTGCCCGAAGACGTGGTCAACCGGATCCTGCCCAACCGCCGCCAGGCATCGGACAGCAAGATGCTGACCTACTACTTCCGGATCACCCCGGACAACAGGCTCCTCTTCGGCGGCCGCGCCCGTTTCGCACTGTCCAGCCCGGACTCGGACGTCAAGAGCGCCGAGATCCTGCGCAAGGCCATGCTCGAGCTCTTCCCCTACCTGTCCAACGCCAAGGTGGACTACATCTGGGGCGGCCTGGTGGACCTTTCCATGGACCAAATGGTCCACGCCGGCGTCCACGACGGACTCTACTACTCCCTCTGCTACAGCGGACACGGAGTGCAAATGGCAGCCCACATGGGCAAGAGAATGGCCCACTACATGGCCGGGGACAAGTCAGCTAACGTCTGGGAGGACCTGAAGAACCCGCCAGTCCCGGGCCACTTCGGCCCGCCCTGGTTCCTGCCCTTTATCGGCGCAGCCGCAAAAATCATCGACCGGGTCAAATAGGCGGGATAAGGGTTTCAGATGCTTTCATCAACGACCGCGGCTCAAACGCGCCCGAAAACAGTTGCGGAAACCGGTTATGGCCGGGCAAACGTGGCCAACCTTCCCGGCGGTGCCTTTTTCGAAGGCCAGTGGCAAACCACCGACATGACCCTGGAAATACGGGATCCTGAAGATGGCATCCTGCTCGGCCGGGTCTGCATCTCCACACCCCAGGACGTGCGGCGCGCGACCGCGCACATTCATCGCCACCTCCAGGTTGACGAATGGCCGGTACGTTCACGCCGCGAGGCGCTGGACAAGGCCGTGCAGCTCCTCGGCGAACAGTCGACGCGGTTCTCAAAGATCATTGCCGCCGAAAGCAGCAAGACGATCGTCGAGGCCGAGCGTGAGGTACGGCGTTGCATGGAAACCCTGAGGCTTTCCGCCGCCGCTGCGTCCGAGCTCACGGGGGAGACTCTGGGCTTTGACGACAGCATGGCCGGCGGAACCAAGATCGGCTGGTACAGCCGTAAGCCGGTGGGGATCGTCGCGGCCATCACGCCGTTCAACGATCCACTGAACCTGGTGGCACACAAGCTGGGCCCGGCCCTCATCGGAGGCAACGGCGTCGTACTTAAGCCTTCCGGCCGCACCCCGCTGTCCGGGCTGGCACTGGTCCAGCTGCTCCTTGAAGCGGGTGTTCCGTCGGGACGTCTTGCAGCGATCGTCTCCGGCCCGGGCGTTTCCGAAGCGCTGGTGACGGACCCGCAAGTGGATCTGATCTCCTTCACCGGAGGTCCCCAGACCGCGGACCGCATTGCCGCCGCGGCAGGTGCGAAGAAGATCATCTCCGAACTCGGCGGAAACAACGCCACCATTGTCTGCCCGGACGCTGACGCCATACAGGCAGCCAAGGCGATTGTGGCCGGAGCATTCGGCGTTGCGGGCCAGAACTGCCTGTCCGTGCAGCGCGTGTACGTCCATATCTCGCTCTTCGAACAGGTCCTCGAACACGTCATCGCCGGCACCCAGGCACTCAGGACCGGGTCCAAGCTCGACCGGAACACCGACGTCGGGCCCCTCATTTCGGAGGAAGAGGCCCGGAGGGTCGAGGAATGGGTGGAGGAGGCGAAGGCTGCCGGGGCCACCGTACACACCGGAGGCAAACGCAGGAGCGCCTACTACGAACCCACAGTCCTGACCGACGTGCCCTCGGAATGCCGGGTGATCCGGGAGGAAGTGTTCGGGCCAGTGGTCAGCATCCTGCCGTTCATCGAAGCCCAGGACGCCATTTTTGCAGCCAACAGTTCCGAATACGGTCTCCAGGCGGGTGTCTTCACACAATCCATCGACCTTGCGATGGCCATCGCCGACCGGCTGCACGTTGGTGCCGTTGTCATCAATGAGACCAGCGACGTCCGCATTGACTCAATGCCGTTCGGCGGATTCAAGAAGTCGGGCGTAGGCCGCGAAGGTGTGAAATACGCCGTGCTGGAAATGACTGAACCGAAGAGCACCATCATCAACCTCGGAGAGCCGCCCCGCCGGAAACAACGGGGCCCGCTGACAGAACGGACACCATGAGCAGGCACAGCATCGCAGTCATCGCAGGGGACGGCATCGGGAATGAAGTTGTTCCCGCTGCAATCGAATGCCTCGAGCGGATCGCAGGGATCCATTCCCTGAACCTTGCGTTCACCTACTTCGACTGGGGCTCGGACTACTACGCCAAGCACGGCAGGATGATGCCCGTCGACGGGCTGGAACAGCTGGCCAGGCATGACGCGATCTTCCTGGGCGCAGTCGGCTCGCCAGAGGTTCCGGATGCGGAATCGTTGTGGGGATTGCTGATTCCCATCCGCCGGGAATTCCAGCAATACATCAACCTCCGCCCGGTCAAAACGCTCGACGGCGTTGCGTCGCCTCTTGCGGCCAAGCATCCGATCGATCTCCTCATTGTCCGGGAAAACAACGAAGGCGAATATTCGGAGGTCGGCGGCCGGATGTACCGGGGGCTGCCGCAGGAGAGCGCGGTGCAGGAAACCATCTTCACCCGGTTGGGAGTTTCGCGGGCAGCACACTACGCCGCCCGCCTCGCGGCGACCCGGCGGGGATTGCTGACTTCTGCCACTAAGAGCAACGGCATCGTGCACACCATGCCCTTCTGGGACGAAGTCGTTTCCGAAACGGTTCGCGAATACCCCGGCGTAGCGCTGACCAGCGAGCTCGTTGACGCGCTTGCCGCGCATCTGGTCCTGAAACCCTGGACTTTCGATGTCATTGTGGCGTCCAACCTGTTCGGTGACATCCTTTCGGATCTTGGCAGCTCTGTCACCGGTTCCATCGGGTTGGCACCAAGCGCCAACCTGAACCCCGAGGGGGATTTCCCGTCCCTCTTTGAGCCGGTCCATGGCTCTGCGCCGGATATTGCAGGCAAAGGCCTGGCAAACCCGGTGGGCCAGATCTGGTCCGGTGCCATGATGCTTGAGCACCTTGGCCACTCCGAGGCAGCCGGTCACCTTCGGCTGGCCTTTGAGGCCGCGCTTCGGCACGGTCATGGAACCCGCGACGTCGGCGGAACCTCGTCGACGTCGGAATTCACGGCCGCCGTCCTGACCGCCATTGACGCGCTTGCTCCCGTAACGGCATGACGAGCATCGCTGCCGGAGCTAAGCGCCCTGTCGTCGCGGCCCTGTATCGGGAGGCGCTGCCTCCCCGTCTTGCTGAGATCGAGAAGCTTGCAGATGTCCGGCTGACCAAGGCTGACGGTCTGGCAGAGGCGATGGACGGCGCGGACGTGCTGTACCAGTGGCACTCCTTCTCGCCGGCTTTGCGGGAGAACTGGAGTGCCGCGTCAACACTGAAGTGGGTCCATGTTTCTGCGGCGGGAGTCAGTCAGCTCCTGTTTGATGAACTGATCGGCAGCAACGTTGTTTACACCAACTCCCGCGGAGTGCTCAGCAGGGCTATCGCGGAGTTTGCCCTCGGTTTTGTCCTCGACATGGCGAAGGACGCGCAGGGTTCGTTCAGGCTCCAGCAGCAGCAACGCTGGCAGCACCGGGTTACCCGCAAGATCCAGGGCCAACGCGCCTTGGTGGTCGGCACCGGGTCCATTGGACGTGAAATCGCCCGTCTCTTCCGCGCCGTGGGCATGGAAGTCGACGGTGCGGGAAGGACAAGCCGGCCCGTGGACGCTGATTTTGGGCAGATCCATTCCTCCGGTGACCTGGCCGGGACCGTCCGTAACTACGACTACCTGGTCCTCGCAGCGCCGCTGACGACCGACACCACGGGACTGGTCGGCGCCGAAGTCCTCGCAGCAATGAAGCCGTCCGCCCGGCTGATCAACGTGGGACGCGGTGAACTGGTGGATACTCTCGCACTGACCGGGGCGTTGGCGTCGGGTTCCATTGCCGGGGCGGCCCTGGACGTTGCCCATCCCGAGCCCTTGCCCGAAGGACACCCCCTCTGGCGCATGGACAACGTCATCATCACCCCCCACATGAGCGGCGACACCGAAGACTACCTCGATGACCTCGGCAAGCTGTTTGTGGACAACCTGAAACGGTACTGCAACGGCGAACTACTGGAAAACATCGTGGACAAGGCTCTTGGATTCGTCCCGACTCCTGAGCCCTCGCCTACCTGAAGAGGAACACAGCCATGGCCACGTCAACGACGACACTCACCCTGATCAACCACTTCATTAACGGCGCCGAAACCGCAGGCGAGGGCACCCGCACGCGCACGCGGCCCATCCACCTAATCCCCGGCCCCAGCACCACCATCGCGAACTGAGAACAGTGACACAGACCACCGCATCACCTCTTCCGTCGACCAAAGGCAGCCGTCAGGAAAAGGACTTCATGGGGTCCAGAGAGATTCCGGCCGACGCCTACTGGGGCATCCAGACCTTGCGCGCTGTTGAAAACTTCCCGATTACCGGCACGGCGATCTCCACCTATCCCGGGCTGGTCAGGGCACTGGCCCAGGTCAAGCGCGCGGCGGTGCTGGCGAACTTCGATCTGGGCCTGATTGATGCAGTCAAGAAGGATGCCATCCAACAGGCCTGCCAGGACATAGAACAGGGACTGCTGCTGGACCAGTTCGTAGTGGATGTCATCCAGAGCGGGGCCGGAACGTCAACGAACATGAATGCCAACGAAGTGATCGCCAACCGCGCGCTGGAGCACCTGGGGCTGGGCAAAGGGGAGTACTCCATGATTCACCCCAACGGGGACGTGAACATGGGCCAGTCCACCAACGACGTGTACCCCACGGCGATCAAGATCGCCACCATCCAAGGCACCTATGAGCTGTTGTCCGCCATGGCGTATCTCCGCGGAGCGCTGGCGCGCAAGGCCGTCGAGTTCGACGACGTGGTGAAAGTGGGCAGGACCCAGCTGCAGGACGCCGTTCCCATGACCCTGGGCCAGGAGTTCAGCACCTATGCGGTGATGGTGGACGAGGATGAACGGCGGATCCGGGAAGCCTTGGTCCACCTGCACGAGATCAACCTCGGCGCGACCGCCATCGGAACAGGTATTAACACCCATCCACAGTACGCAGCGGAAGCGTGCTCACATCTTCGGAAAATCACAGGGCTGCCGCTGGTGACGGCAGGCAACCTTGTGGAAGCAACCCAGGACTGCGGAGCATTCGTACTGTTCTCCGGGACGCTGAAACGCGTCGCCGTGAAGCTGTCAAAGATCTGCAACGACCTGCGGCTGCTGTCCTCCGGGCCCAGGGCAGGCTTCGCCGAGATCAACCTACCCCCGCGCCAAGCGGGATCAAGCATCATGCCTGGCAAGGTCAACCCGGTGATTCCGGAAGTCGTCAACCAGGTAGCCTTCGACGTTATCGGCAATGATCTCACCATTACCATGGCGGCCGAGGCAGGACAGCTGCAGCTGAACGCCTTCGAACCGATCATCGCCCGCTCCCTGTTCGCCAGCCTGACCCACCTCACCGCAGCCTGCACCACTTTGGCCGATCACTGCATCGAGGTGATCACAGCCAACAAGGAATACCTGCGTTCCCAGGTCGAGGCGAGCATCGGCGTCGTTACCATCCTCAACCCGCTCATCGGCTACGATGCGGCAACCTCCATCGCCCGGCAGGCTCTGGCAACAGGCGGCAGCGTCACTTCCCTTGTCCTGGAACGCGGATTGCTCACCGAGGAGGAACTCGAAGAGATCCTCCGCCCCGAGCACCTTGCAAACCCGCAGGCCCGCATTTCGGACCCGCTGCCACTGTAGCCAAGACCCGCCACGAAGCTAAGGAGCCGCAAGATGCACACCCTTGCCAAGGCATATCTCGCCACGTCTGCCACATCCCCACTGGGGCCCGGCGTAATCGAACGACGCGACCCCGGCGAGTTTGAGGTCAGAATCGCCATCAAATTCACCGGGGTCTGTCATTCAGACATCCACACTGCGCGAGGCGACTGGGCAGGAGTCAAGTACCCGGTGGTCGTAGGGCATGAGATTGCCGGTGTCGTCGAAGCCGCGGGGACCAAGGTAACGCGGTATGCGGTGGGCGACCGTGTCGGCGTGGGCTGTTTTGTGGATTCATGCCGTGAATGCGCCAACTGCCTGGCAGGCGAGGAGCAGTACTGCCTGACCGGATCAATCAGCACTTACAACTCGGTGGGACGGGATGGCCTCCCAACCGCGGGCGGCTACAGCACCAGCATCGTGGTGGACGAGAACTATGTGCTGCGGATCCCTGACGGCATCTCTCTCGAGACCGCCGCACCGCTGCTCTGCGCCGGCATCACCATGTACTCGCCGCTCCGCAACTGGGATGCCGGACCCGGGAACCGCGTGGCCATCATCGGCCTGGGCGGGCTCGGCCACATGGGCGTCAAGATCGCAGCAGCCCTGGGAGCCGAGGTCACAGTACTCAGCCAGTCGCTCAAGAAAAAGGAGGACGCGCTCCGCCTGGGGGCGCAGCACTACTACGCCACCTCGGATCCCGCCACCTTCGACGTCCTGAGAGGTCATTTCGACCTGGTCATCAGTACGGTCACCGCCGATATCGACGTCGACCAGTACCTTTCGCTGCTTGCATTGGACGGCACAATGGTTCTCGTGGGGCTGCCTTCGAAGCCGCTGACGCAACGTGCCTGGTCACTGGTCGGGTCCCGGCGCAGCCTGGCCGGTTCCAAGATGGGCGGTATCCTCCAGACGCAGGAAATGCTCAACTTCTGCGCTGCCCACGGGTTCGGTGCCGAGGTGGAGGTCATTCCGGCCAGCAAGATCAACGACGCCTATGAACGGGTCGTGGCCAGCGATGTGCGGTATCGCTTCGTGATTGACGCATCCACGTTCTGAGCGATCGCCGTGCTGCGCCGGATACCTCTACACGCCGCTGGCTGGCTCAGACGCTGTAGGGGCCGAAACGTGCGATGGCAACACCGGCAGCGAGGACGCCGAGGATGCTGTTGATGACGAGCCCGCCGCGTTTCGCTCAGCTGCGATGTGGGATGTGTTGCGAACCTCAAACTCCGCTAGCTGGAAAGTTCATCCGAGTCGAAGAGGCCACTGATGAGGTCGCCCAGGTGAGACCAGTGTTCCCCGGACATTACGGCCGCCGCTTGAGCATCTCCCTGTTCGCAGATCAGGATGAGTTCTTCGTGGTGGTTGATGGTTTCTTCACCGCCGAGGATTCCTGAGAATTTGCGGTAGAGGATGCGGTGCAGTTGGGGGTGGAGTTGTTCGACGATGCGGGCGATGACCGGGTTGCCGGCGGCCTGGATGACGACGTGGTGGAAGGCGTCGTCTGCGGCGAGGGCCTTTGAGGCGTCCTGCTTGTGCACGGCCGTGGCAAAGTTTCTGTTTGCCTGGCGCATGGTTTGGATGTCCCGTTCAGTCAGCCGGGGAACGGCAGATTCTGTGGCCAGGGAGTCCAGGGCCTTGAGGACTGCAAGGTTTGCTGCGATGTCGTGTTGATTGAGTGTGGACACTTTGGTGTAGACGCCGGGTTTTGACTCGACGAGTCCGCTTTCGACCAGCCGGGTGATCGCTTCCCTGACGGGGGTCCTGCTGAGGCCGAGCGTTTCCGCGAGGTCAGCATCCTTGATCTTTTCGCCCGGGACCAGCTCCCCGCGGACGATTGCGTCGCGTAGTCGCTCGTAGGCCGCCTCGCTCATTTTGGGTCGGTCAACAGTGCTCTGACGGACTAGTGGCATATCGCATACTGTACTCTGCGTTATGCGGATTCGAGCACTCGTTGCACCACGGCTTCAGCGAGAATGCGGGCAGGGTCGACGAAGGGCACGGTGATGTCCTCCGCTCCCAGACTCACGGGAACCTCGGTGCAGCCGCCGATGATCGCTTGTGCGCCGGCATCGATAAGTTCCTGGGCAGCATGAGTGAGCTGCAATCTGACGGAGAGGCCGCTGGTCCCGGCCTTGATGCCGCGAATGGACGCCATGACCAGATTTTCTTGGGAACGGAGGCCCGGCGAGAGAACCTGGATGTCCTTCGTGCCCAGCCAGGTCTGATAGAGGCCGGCCTTCTGTGTGCCAGTCGTCGAGAGAAGTCCCACGTGGTGAACGTTCGGGCTCAGCCGCCGGATGCTGTTCGCCGTTTCCTCGATCATGTGGATGATCGGGATATCTACTTCTGCCTGGACTGCCCCGAGAAACGCGTGCGCGGTATTGCAGGGAACGGCGAGCAAGGCGGCCCCTGACTGCTGCAGCAACCTGGCGCCGGCGATCAGTGCCGGCGTCGGATCTTCTCCGTGGGTCAGGAGAGCCTCGGTCCTGTCAGGAATGGTCGGATCGGACCACATAAGGACCTGGAGGTGTTCCTGGTCAACGGTGGCCGGGGTCGCCTGAACCAGCTTCAGATAGAAGTCCGCCGTAGCGGCGGGTCCCATGCCGCCGAGAATGCCAACGACCATGCGCCTCCCTGGTGCGCGCCCCGAAGTGCGCGCACCACTTGGTATCAGCAGAGGGATTCTGCGCTGCCCAAGTAGGTGTGCCGGTTCGTTAACCCGTCTTCTCATGGTCGTTCTTTTCTGAAAGTGAGGTAGGGGACTTCTGCCATATCCAATATATTGCACACTGCGTATCGAGTAAATACTTAGACGTGGAAATTAATCGTGGGTTGCCGGAGGAGGGCGATTCCCATCGGCTGTCCGGCGGCGAGATTCGCCATTGCTATAGGGGAAACTGACCTGGGGCCGCTCATCGCCCTTGATGAAGCCCGTGACCGCGAAACTCAACGACACCAGCGACGTCCGCATTGATGCCATGCCGTTCGGCGGCTTCAAGCGCTCCGTGGGATTCGGACGGGAACGCATAGCCAGTGCCATCGAGGCAATGACGGAACCGAAGAACGTCATCGTCCGGACCCTGTCGGGCCGGTCCTGAAATGACGGCGGGACGGCCTCTGATTGTCTGCCACGACGACCGCGAGTTCTGTACCGGGCGGAGACGGACTAGGAGCGGGTGGCCAAGGCCGCAGCGGCCGCTTCCTGGTCCACGATCCGGGTCAGCCGGGCCACTACTTCAGCCGGCGGGCAGTCGGCGTCAAGCAGCACGAACCCCGGATATTCGGGCATGGAACGGTAGGCGTCGCGCAGGGACACCAGGTCTTCCAGGGTTTCCTCGTCGGTGCCGCGGGCCACGATGCGCTGGTGCGCCAGCGCGGGTTCCACATCCAGATGCACGACGGCGTCGGGCGCGGGCAGCGCGGACAGGAGCCACGGGAGCGCCCGGCCGCGCCGCAGGCCCTTGGCGGCACGCAGTGCCAGCTGGCAGTGCAGGTGGCGGTCCATGACCACCAGGCCGTCGAACCGGCTGGCCTTGGCGTGGGAAATCAGGACGTTGACTACGCGGAGGGTGGTTTCCGTGGCGTCGGCGAGGTGGCGGGGCCACTGGATGCCGAGCCGCCGGGCCAGCACCGACATGCTGCGCCGGCCGGCGTGGTTGCTGAGCAGCAGGGCATTCCTGCCCTCGGCCCGGGCCGCGGACACCAGGGCGCCGGCGGCCGTGGATTTTCCCGAGCCGTCGATTCCGGTTAAGACAACAAGCACATGGCCTCCTTTCGCCAGTGGTTTAACGGCAGGGACCGCGTGATCGTCCCGCCATGCGTCGGAGGTCACAATAAGCTGAAGGCCGACGGTGTCCTGTAACGGTATGCCATTGACACCAGGAGCGTGCGTCCCGATGCCGATTGTCCAGCTTGCCGCCATAGCTGCGTGCGCACTTCTGGCCGCCTTGGCCGTCTTCCAGGCGGCACTCATTGCCGGGGCACCACTGGGGAGATTCGCCTGGGGTGGCCAGCATGACGTGCTCCCCGCCAAGCTGCGAATCGGCAGTGCCACGTCCATCATCATCTACGTCCTCATCGCCTACGTGGCGCTGGCCAAGGCCGGCCTGGTCCCGCCGCTGGTCAGTGAAGGCTTCACGGATGTCACCAGCTGGGTCCTGACGGGCTACTTCGCCCTCGGCATCGTGCTGAACGGCATCTCCCGCAGCAAACCCGAGCGCCTGGTCATGACACCCGTAGTCCTGATCCTCACGGCCCTCTACCTGGTCCTTTCCCTCCACTAGGACTGCCTACTTTTCCATTTCGCGGTTAAACATTTCCGTACTATGGATTTATCCTGCGCGAAACACTGCGTCCCTAGCGTTGCCTGTGACCCAAACGGCTTCCCGCCGTTCCTTCGCTGATAGGCAATGCAATGATCCTTCCCTCCGCCCCTGCGGCCTCCGCTTCCAGCGCCCCGGCGAGCGAAGCTCCGGCCCGGACGAAGAAGCCGTTCTACACATCCCTGTTTTTCCAGATCCTCATCGCCGTGTTTTTGGGAATCGGGATAGGACATTTCTGGCCGGACATCGGTTCCGGACTGAGACCGCTGGGCGACGGCTTCATCCAGCTCATCAAAATGATCATCGCCCCTCTGATTTTCCTGGTGATCGTCACCGGCATCTCGGCCGTGGGCGACGTCAAGGCGGTCGGGAGGGTCGGGGTCAAGGCACTCGTTTACTTCACTGCAGCGACGTTGTTCGCCCTGGTGTTCGGGCTGATCGTCGGCAACATCGTCCAGCCCGGCGCAGGACTCAACATCGACCCCAGCACGCTGTCCCAGGATGCCGTCAACGCCAAGACGGGCACGGCGCCGCCCAAGGACGCCGGGGCGTTCCTCCTGGGCGTCATCCCAACCAGTGTTGTTGGTGCCTTCGCCAACAACAGCCTGCTTCAGGTGCTCTGCTTCTCGGTGTTCTTCGGAGCCGCGATCGTGGTGGTGGGCCGTGAACGGTGCATGCCCGTGATCGGCCTGCTGGAGACGGTCCTGGAACTCTTCTTCAAGATCATGGCCTGGGTCATGCGGGTCGCGCCCATCGGCGCGTTGGGGGCCATGGCCTTCATCATCGGCCAGTACGGCCTGGGCTCGCTGAGCACCTACGCGCTCCTGGTCGCCGCCTGCTACGGCGCGGCCATCATCTTCATCGGCCTGCTGTTCGTGGTGGCTTGGGTCTATCCCCGCGTTCCCCTCTGGCAGTTCATCAAGTACTCCCGCGAAGAATTCCTGCTGGCGCTGGGCACTGCCTCCACCGAGTCGGTGCTGCCCCGCATAATGACCAAGCTGACCAACGCAGGCTGCTCCCGCGCCACCACCGGACTGGTGGTTCCCACGGGCTACTCCTTCAACCTTGACGGCGCCGCGCTCTACCTGTCCATCTCCCTTCTGTTCCTGGCACAGGCGTTTGGCCACCACCTGGACCTTGGCCAGCAGCTCGCTGCCCTGGGCATCCTGATGCTCACGTCCAAAGGCATGGCCGGTGTCCCCGGCTCCGCCTTCCTGGCGCTCTCCGCCACCGCCGGCGCCTTGGGGATCTTCCCGGTGGCAGGCGTGGCGCTGCTCCTCGGCGCGGACAGGCTCATGGACTCCATGCGTGTTTCCGTGAACCTCCTGGGCAACTGTGTGGCCACCTTTGTGGTGGCCAAATGGGAGGGCCAGTTCGACCGCGAAGCCATGCTCCGCGCCTTCCGCGGCGAGGTGTCCGAAGGGGAACCTGGAATCGAAGCGCCGGCCCTTCCCGCCGCTGCCGGGGTGCGCTAGGAGCCGGTGTGGAACGGGCGGCGGAGGAAGACCCCGACGGTTGCTGCTGTTGCGAGGCAGAGGGCGGCGTTGATTCCGATTGCCGGCAGCACTGCACCTAGCACCTGCTCCGGTCCGGCGTCACCGGACTGGAGCAGGGATGCGGCGATGATGGTGCTCATGACCGGAATTCCCATGGTGATCCCGATCTGCTGGCTCATGGTGGTCAGCCCGGTGGCGAGGCCCTGTTCGGTGTCCGGGAGCCCCGTGGTGGCAGTGACCATGAACCCGACGATGGCTGCGAGGTTCGCGACGCCGCCGATGAACGTGGCGATCAGCACGATGCTCAGTGAGGCCTGGTCTGTGTTGATAAACAGCAGGGATCCAGTGGCGGCCGCCTGGACTGTGAGGCCGGTGATGATGGTGTTCTTGGCGCCGATTCTGCCGATCAGTTTCGGGGCGGCGATCCCGCCGGCGACGGTGCCGGCGCCGAGAACCGCGAAGGCAAGTCCGGCCTCGAGCGGTGTGTAGTCGAGGACCTGCTGGAGGTAGAGGGTAAGCACGAACACGAGGGACGTTTCGGTGGCGAACGCCAGGATCCCGGCGATGTTGCCCCAGGCGATGTTGTTCCGCCGAAGGATGGTCACGGGCACGAGCGCGTGTGTCGTGTTTTTCTCGATAGAGAAGAACACGACAAAGAGGAGCAGGCCCGCTGCCAGCGGTGCCCAGGCGAGCGGCTCGGCCCAGCCCTTTTCACCGGCGGCGGTCAGCCCAAAGACCAGCAAAAGGAGGGCGAGAGTGACGGTGAAGGCGCCCGGGACATCGAGCTTGGTTTTGTTTCTACGGGCGGATTCGGTGAGCAGCTTCGGAGCGAGGACCAGGACGAAGACGGCGATGGGAATGTTGATGAAGAACGCCCACCGCCAGGACAGCAGATCGGTCAGGAGCCCGCCCAGGACCGCGCCGGCCGTGAACCCGGCGGCCATCAGCGACCCGTTCAGGCCTAATGCTTTGTCCCGCAACGGCCCCTGCGGGAAAGAGGTGGTGAGCAGCGACAGCGCGGCCGGGGTGACCGCCGCCGTGGCGAGGCCCTGGGCGGCGCGGGCGGCGAGCAGCAGCCCTGGGTCGGTGGCGAGCCCGCCTGCCAGTGAGCCGATCCCGAGCAGCGCCATGCCGGCGATGAAGAGCCGCTTGCGGCCGAACAGGTCAGCGACCCGGCCGAAGAACAAGGTAAATCCCGCCGCGCACAGCGCGAAGGACGTCGCGATCCACTGCAGGTGTTCCAGGGAGAACCCCACGTCGGCGCCGATCCGCGGCAATGCGACGTTCAGGATGGAGAAGTCCACCGCGAGGGTGAAGCTGGCCGTCAACAGCAGCACCATGGTCAGCCGCTGCCGTCCGGTCATCCGGAGGGAAGCTTGCTGAACTGCCGGTGTGGCCGGTTCTTGTGGTGCGGGTTGCGGGAGGGGCGTGGTGTGCTGTGCTGTCATCGCGGAAGGATCCAATCACTGAACTGCGTGGGCGGGTTTTCCTCTCCACCCTGCCGACGCCGGACAGGAACAGCCACGCCGTGTTGTGGGTAGCACTGGCAGTGCTACCCACCTTCGGGAATGTTCGTGAATACTCACAGGTATGAATCAACCAGGAGCCATGGGCGACTTCCTCCGCAAACGACGGAACGCGCTGACCCCGGCCGACGTCGGGCTGATGGACTACGGGACCCGCCGCGTGCCCGGGCTGCGGCGGGAAGAGGTTGCCATGCTGGCCGGCATGAGCGTGACCTACTACGCCAGGCTCGAACAGGGTCAGCACATCAACGCCTCCGACTCCGTTATTGACTCCCTCGCCCGGGCGCTGGCACTGACCGAAGTCGAAAGAAAACACCTCGCCGACCTCTCCGGAAACAAACCCCGTAACCCCAAAGCCTCCCGGAACCGGCCCGACCAGGCGCGGCCAGGAACGAAACGCCTGGTCGATTCCATGCGGGTTCCGTCGGTGGTGTTGGGCAAACGCACCGAAGTCCTCGCCTGGAACCAGGCCGGCCACCGGCTGGTTGCCTCCCACCTGGCCTTTGAAGCCCCCGACACGCCGTCCGAACGGCCGAACCTGACCCGGATGCTCTTCCTGGATGAGGCAACCCGCAGCCTCTATCCGCAGTGGCGGGCAGAGGCCGGCCGCGCCGTCGCCTCCCTGCGGCTGCTCTCCGGACGGTTCTCTGACGACACCGGGCTCGCCGCTCTCGTTGGTGAGCTGACCCTCAAAAGCCCCGATTTCGCGACAATGTGGGCCGAACACCCCGTGGAGAACTGCATGTCAGGGAACAAAGCGTTGAACCACCCGCAGCTCGGCGCCCTGGAGCTCGGGTTCGAAGTCCTGACGGTGCCGGACGATTCCGGCCACCGCATCCTCACCTACACCGCAGAACCAGGCTCCGGCGCTGCGGCAGCACTCGACAGGCTGCAGCGCCCTTCCCTGACCCTTGCCCGGGACGGCGCCGAACTTGGCCAGGCTGTCTGAGTCAGCGCAGATCAGTCACTATTGCGGTCCCCAACTCCACCAGTCCACTGCGCCGTTCTCGCACTTCGTGCAGCACGGAGACACCGGAACCGGGGACGACGAGGTCTAGCGACTGCTCCGGTAACGCCCTTTGATGGCTCAAAACGGCGTTAGCGGAGAAATCGATGGTTTCGCTAGGCTGGAGTGCCCGTCAGCCACACCCAGGAGCCTTTCATGATTACCCGCGCCGACGTCGACCAGGCCGCTGCCCGCATCAGGGGCCTCACCCGGCTGACGCCCGTCCTTGAAGTGGACCCGGGCAGCTTCCCCGGGCCGGTCTGGTTCAAGTGCGAGTTCATGCAGCACACCGGAACCTTCAAGGCCCGCGGCGCCCTCAACCGGATCCTCGCCAGCAAGGAACGCGGCGAACTGCGCCCCAAGGTGGGCGTGGTGGTTGCCTCGGGCGGAAACGCCGGGCTGGCCAACGCCTATGCCGCCGCCCAGCTGGGCGTTCCGGCAACTGTGTTTGTGCCGGAGTCTGCGCCCGCCTTCAAGGTCCGGAAGCTCGAAGCCATCGGCGCCACGGTTGTCCAGGGCGGTGCCGAATACGCCGTGGCCTACGAGGCCGCCATTGCCCATGCCGCGCAAACCGGCGCCGTGTACTGCCACGCCTACGACCAGCCCGAGATCGCGGCAGGCGCCGGCACGGTTGGTTCCGAACTCCTGGATCAGCTGGGAAGCGTGGACACCGTGCTGGTGGCGGTGGGCGGCGGCGGGCTGATGGCCGGGATCGCCGCAGCCGTCGAACGCCACGCCAAAGTGGTGGCCGTTGAGCCGGAAACCGCGCCCACGCTTCACGCAGCGCTCGCCGCCGGGCAACCTGTGGACGTGGCGGTGTCCGGTGTCGCCGCCGATTCCCTCGGAGCCCGCAGCATCGGCGGGATCGGCTTCTCGGTGGCGGTCAGGACCGGCGTCGAAAGCGTCCTGGTGTCCGACGCCGACATCGTCGCCGCACGCAGCCGGCTTTGGGATGAGTACCGCCTGGTGGTGGAACACGGTGCCGCGGCGGCATTTGCCGCCCTGCACGCCGGCGCTTATGTGCCGGCGGCAGGGGAGCGTGTCGCGGTCATCCTTTGCGGCGCCAACACGGATCCGGCCACCCTGTAGGCGGACCTGGTGGCGGGGCTACAGTCCTGGGGCCAGGGCGGCGGGCTACCACCACTTCGTCAGCGCCCAGCCGTTATTGGCGCCGTCCCCGTCGTAGCCATCCTTGCCGCAGCGCAGACAACGCTTGTACAGGCCACCGTCCTCGGCATGTTCAACGTGCCACTCGTGGCGAACATTCAGTTTGCACAACAATGCCTGGATCATGGCCAACTCCGATCTGAACCGCAGCGCTCTGTGACTCCAATGATGGCCTTCACACCACCGCAATTGAAGAGGGCATCAGGTCACCTGCAGCCCGCTCACCGTCAGCGGACCGGCCAGGACGATCCGCACCGCCTCCAGGCCGCCGCCGCCAGCCGGCCCACTGCCGTCCAGCTCAAGCAGCAGCTCGCCGTCGACCCCGGGACCAACTGCCGCCTCCGCCGCGTCAGTCCACGTGCCGCCGCGTCCCGGCAGCTGCACCACAATCCGGCCGGTACCGGTACCGGAGGCGGTGAGCCGGAGAGCCACACGCCCAGGCCTGCCGCCCTCCCAGCCGCGGTAGACCGCCGTCGCGCTTTCCTGCGCTGAAAAGGGCGCGACGGCGGTGCCCGCCAACGGCGTTTCCGGCACCAGCGCGAGGTTGGAGCATTCGTCGAACAGCTCGGCGCGGATCCAGGCGCCGCGGCGGTGCGGACCGCTTCCCTCGCCGGCCACCGCCAGCCCGACGTCCAACGGCAGGCTGTTGGCCGAGGGACCCACCATCAGTTCGTACGTTCCCGGCTCCACCAGCATCCGCCCTGCGGTGACGCTGAACGTGGCCAGCCGGTCCAGCGGCACCGGAATGTGCACGGTCCTGCGCTCGCCGGGTGCCAGCCCGACCCGGCGGTGCGCCACCAGGAGCCGCCGCGGGAACTCGAAGCGGTGGCCGGGGGATGCCGCGTAGACCTGGACCAGCTCGTGGGCGGTCCTGGTGCCGGTGTTGCGCACCACCACCTCGATCCCGGTCTCCGAAGTTCCCCCGCCCGCCAGCGCTGCCGATTCGTAGCTGACAGTGCTGTAGCCGAGGCCGTGCCCCAGCGCGTACAGCGGCTCGGCGGTGCTGTACAGGTACGTGCCCTGCGAGGAGATGAGGTCGTAGTCCAGGATGTCGGGCAGGTCGGCATCGCGCTGCCACCAGGTCTGTGCCAGCCGTCCGGCGGGTTCAAAGTCGCCGCTGAGGATGTCCGCCAGGCCGTTCCCCAGCTCCTGGCCGGCGTGCGAGGTCCACACAATCGCAGGCGTGTCCGCCAGCGGGCCCAGCGCGTAGGGGTAGGAGGAAACAATCACCAGGACGGTCCGCGGGTTCGCTTCCCGGACCAGGCGGATCAGCTCCTGCTCGGGCTCGGGGAGGGCAATGGTGGACCGGTCGATGGTTTCCCGGCCGCCCAGGTGCGGATCATTTCCCACCACGACGACGGCGACATCGGCCGCGGCGGCAGCGTCCCGGGCGGCCTGCTGGCCGGAACGGACGGTCCGCAGGGCGAAGCGGTCGGCCGTTTCCACGGTTGCGGCGGACAGCGCGGCGCTGCCGGTGTGCGCCTCAATCCGGACCCACTTCCCGGTGCCGATGTGCTGGATGGACACGGTCCCGTCCACAGCGGGGTGCAGGCGGAACGTCTCCTGCACCACCCAGCCGCCCACCCTGTCCGCCGACGCGGCCAGGTAGTAGCCATCGGCGGCCACGAACTTGCCGGTGCCGGGGGACTGCAGGGTGCATTCGCCGCCGCCCCAGTCCTTGAGGATGAACGACTCCGCCGGCCCGGGCGCGGCAGCGCCGGCGGTGAGGGTGGTCTCCGGGTCCCCGGCGCCGAGGTAGGTGCCGGTCCTGACACACCGGAGCGAGACCAGGTCCAGTCCGGCCTCTGCCACCACGTCGCCGTACCGCGCGGACAGGCCTTCGAAAATGCTGACTTCGTCCTGGAGGGTGCCGCTGTACCAGTCGCTGAGGACCGTGGCACCGAGCGCGCCGATCACGGCGACTTTTCCGGGCGCCGATCCCAGCGGAAGCAGGGTTTCCTCTGTGCCGGCAGCCGGTCCGTTCCGGAGCAGCACCACCGACTTGCGCGCCGCTTCCCGGGCCAGTGCCACATGGGCCGGATCGCCCACGAGTTCAGGCCCGAGGGATCCGAACGGGCCGCCGCCGGGCTCGAACTCGCCGGTCCGCTCCCGCAGGGTCAGCAGCCGGAGGACCGCGCGGTCGATGTCCGCGTCGTTGATCAGTCCGCGGTCCAGGGCTTCGTGCAGGTGCTTCAGGGACGGCTCCGGGTTGTCGCTGTCCTCGGTGAAGCTGTCCACCCCGGCCCGGAGGGCAGCCGCGTAGGCGGACGGGCCGTCGTCGAAATACTTCTCCGCCGTGTACAGCGAGGACGGTGCGCCGGCGTCGGTGACGATGGTGATGTCCTCCCCGTTCCGCCACTGCCGCAGCTCGCCGGCCACGAGGTCCGAGACGTGGGCGGGCCGGCCGTTGACCAGGTTGTAGGACAGCATCACCGCTCCGGCAACGCCGTCCTCGATGGGGCCGCGGTAGGCCGGAAGCTCGTATTCGTGCAGCACGCGCGCCCGCAGCTGGCTGCTGGACACGTTCCGGTCGGCCTCGTTGTTGTATGCCAGGAAGTGCTTCAGCGTGGGCACCGTCAGCCAGAACTTTTCGTGGTCGCCCTTGAGTCCAGCGCAGTAAGCCCCTGCCAGGGCAGCGGTGAGGTGCGGATCCTCCGAGAAGCCTTCCTCGTTGCGCCCCCACAGCGGATGCCGCAGCGGATTCACCACCGGCGCCCAGGCGTTGGTGCCCACACCGGCATCCGTGGCCTTCTTGCCGCGGAGTTCACGCCCGACGGCGGTCCCCACCCGGCGGATCAGGTCCTCATCCCAGCTGGCGGCCAGGCCCACGGGCTGCGGAAACACGGTGGCCGGCCCCAGCCACGCCACGCCGTGGGCCGCCTCTGCTCCGGTGTGGAACGGGGCCAGGCCCAGGGCTTCGACGGCGGGCGCGTGCTGGTGGAGCATGGCGATCTTCTGGTCGCGGGAGAGGCAGTCCAGGAGGCCTTGCGCCTTTGAGGTGGCGGCGGTGGCTGGGGAGGCAGTGGGCATGAGGGTCCAATCGGCTGTGATTGTACGGCGGTGATTGTTTAAGCGCTTCTACAAATGCATCGAAGTCCAGTGTGGCATCAGCCTTTGTGACACGCAACACGTTTGAGTCTTGCGGGTGAAATGGTGATGCTCTACTCTGATCCTAATCGAAGCGGTTCGACAAACCTTCGAAATTCACTGATGCAAGATCCACCACAAAGGAGTGCTGATTATGCTTGGTCACCATGCGGACCCGTCACGCGGCCGCCGTCCCCAGAAAACAGGTTCCGCCCTGCTCGCCGAGGCCGGGTCAACCCGCGTCGGCCGACGTTCGTTCCTGGGAATCCTCAGCGGCGCCGTCTTCCTGGCTGCCGCGCCGGCGGCCCTCACCGCCTGCGGCACCGGTGCCGCAGCCCCGCAGGCCACCACGTCCGGTGGCCTCGCCGAAACCGTAGCCAAACTGGTCCCGTCCTACCTTCCGCTGGACCTGGTAAAGCCGGATATTCCGTCAGTCAACGGCTCCACGCCGGGCTTCACGTCCGTCCCCAAATCCTTGGTCAAGTCGGTGGCCGCCGCCCCAGGCGCCGGCGGAACCTACACGGCTATGACTCCTGCCTGGTGGGCCGTCCCTCCCGCCCTGCCGGACAACAGCTATTACAAGGCCGTCAACGAAAAGCTGGGCGCCACCATCAACTTCCAGGTCAACGACGGCAACACCTACGCGGACAAGATCCAGACCGTCCTGGCCTCACCCAAGGACGTCCCTGACTGGATGGTCATCCCCTCCTGGAACATGCCGCCGCGGTTCGGCCAGGCCGCCACCAGCATCTTTACCGACCTTTCTCCGTTCCTGGCCGGCGACAAGGTCAAGAAGTACCCCAACTTGGCCAACATCCCCACTGCCGCGTGGAAGCTGGGCTGCTTCGAAGGCGGCCTCTACGGCCTGCCGTACCCGGGCGTCCTGATCTCCGACGGCATCTTCTACCGGGCGGACCTCTTCAAGGAACTCGGCGTCGAACCGCCCACGTCCGCCGACGAATACCGCAGCGTGGCGAAGGAGCTCACGGACGCGTCCAAAAACCGCTGGGGTTCCGAGGATATCTGGACCGGTGCGCAGATCATGCACGGGGTAGTCCCCAAGTGGAAGAAGGTGGACGGCAAGCTCCAGAACAAGTTCGAAACGGACGAATACCGCGCGGCCCTGGAATGGACCGCCAAGCTGTTCGCCGACGGCTCCGTGCACCCGGACGCCGTGGCCGGCAACTCGCAGCAGGCGAAGCAGCGCTTCGAATCCGGCGCCTCCCTGATGACCTCGGACGGCATGGGCGGCTGGCACGAGGCCTTGGCCCGCGTGCTGCCGTCCAACCCCAAGTTCAACATGCAGCCCCTGGACTACTTTGCGCCCGACGGCGGCAAGCCCACCCTGTTCCGCGCCTCACCCGCAGCGATCTTCAGCTTCATCAAGAAGACGGACCCGGCCAAGGTGGAGGAACTGCTGGCACTGGCCAACTTCATTGCCGCGCCGTTCGGCACCGAGGAGAACGTCCTGGTCAACAGCGGCGTTGAAGGCGTGCACTTCACCCGCGACGCACAGGGCATTCCGCAGGCCACCGCCAAGGGGACCCAGGAAGTGACCAGCACCTACGCGTTCCTGGTCAACGCCCCGATCGTGAACTCCATGGTCCAGTACCCCGGCCTGGTCCAGTCCCAGTCCGAATGGGAAGCCCGCCAGGCACCGAACGTGCAGGAGGACATCTTCTTCGGCATGCAGATCCAGGAACCTGCCAAGTTCGGCTCCCTCGGCAAGCCGTTCGAGGACCTGGCCAAGGACATCATCCGCGGCCGCAAGGGCATGTCCGACCTCGACACCGCCATCGCCACCTGGAAGAGCAAAGGCGGCGACGAGCTCCGCGAGTTCTACGCCGGATTCCTGGCATAGGGATGGCGGGCAACATGACCACCGGAACCGAGCGCAGGGCGTCCGCCCTGACACCGACGAAACCCGACGCCGGGACCTCTCCCGGGCACGCAACGCAGGCAACGCGTCCGGCGTCGACCTCCACCACCGTTCCGGGCGGCGGCCGGCGGGGCGGCCCCGACGCCGGCAATCTCCGTCCGCGCGCCAGCCTGAAGGTCCGCTTCAACCGCGACCGTTCGCTGGTGTTCATGGCCCTGCCCGCCGTGATCCTGCTGGGAGTTTTTGCCTACCTGCCCATGCTGGGCAACGTGGTGGCCTTCCAGGACTACTCGCCGTACGTGGGCATCCCGGACAGCCCCTGGGTGGGCATGGAGAACTTCAGCAGGGTGATCGCCGATCCTGAGTTCTGGCTCGCCGTCAAAAACACGCTGGTGATCACCGCGTTCCAGCTGGTGTTCTTCTTCCCTATTCCCATCGCCCTGGCCATGCTGCTGAACTCGCTGGTCAACCCCCGGCTGCGGGCGGGAATCCAGGCCGTGGTGTACCTGCCGCACTTCTTTTCCTGGGTGCTGGTGGTGTCCGTCTTCCAGCAGATCTTTGGCGGGGCCGGCCTGCTCAACCAGTCGCTGCGCGCCAACGGCTGGCAGGCCGTGGACGTGATGACCAATCCGGACACGTTCCTGTTCCTCATCACTTCCCAGGCCATCTGGAAGGACGCCGGCTGGGGCATCATCGTTTTCCTCGCCGCACTGAGCGCGATCGACCCCGCCCAGTATGAGGCGGCGGCGGTGGACGGTGCCGGGCGCTGGAAGCGAATGTGGCACGTGACCCTGCCCGGGCTGCGCAGCGTCATTGTGCTGCTGCTGATCCTGCGGCTGGGTGACTCGCTGACCGTGGGTTTCGAGCAGATGATCCTGCAGCGTGACGCTGTGGGCGCGGACGCATCCGAGGTCCTGGACACGTTTGTCTACTACACAGGCGTGCAGAACGGCGACTGGAGCTACGCGGCCGCGGCCGGGCTGATCAAGGGCCTGGTCAGCCTGGCGCTGATCCTGGCGGCAAACAAGGTGGCCCACATATTCGGCGAAAGCGGAGTGTATTCCAAATGAGCGCAACAACAACCAAGGCCCTTGCCTCCTCAAAATCACCAAGGCTCCGGCCGGAACGGCCGGCCTGGGACGAAGAACCAGGCCGCGTGGCGAAGACCGTCAAAGTGGTGGTGCTCGCCGCCGTCGTCCTTGCTGTCCTGGGGCCTCTCTACACGATCGTGCTGACCAGCATCTCGTCACAGGCCACCATCACCCGTGCCGGCGGGCTGGTGCTGATTCCCGGCGAGATCACGCTGGCCGCGTACCAGCAGATCCTCAGCGGCGGGGTGGTCACCCGGGCCGTCCTGGTCTCCGTGGGCGTGACCGCCACCGGCACCCTGCTGAGCATGGTGGTGTCCGTCCTCTGCGCGTACGGGCTGTCCCGGCCGGGCTCGTTCGCCCACACACCCATCCTCTTCACCCTGCTGATCACCATGTTCTTCAGCGCCGGCATCATCCCGGCGTACCTGCTGGTGTCCAGCCTGGGCCTGATCAACACCTACTGGGCGCTGATTTTGCCCAGCTGCATCTCGGTGTTCAACATCATCATCCTGCGCGGGTTCTTTATGGGGATTGACCGGGGCATCCTTGACAGCGCCCGGATCGACGGGGCCAGCGAATGGCGCACACTGACCCAGATCGTGCTGCCCATGTCCAAGGCCGTGACAGCCGTGATCGCCCTGTTCTACGGCGTGGGCTACTGGAACGCGTTCTTCAACGCCGTCCTCTACATCAACGACAGCGCCATGAACCCGCTCCAGGTGGTGCTGCGCTCCTACGTGCTGCAGGGTGTCTCGGTGCCCGGGCAGATCAACGTCGGCGACGGCGCCGCGGCGTCCCCCGCGCTCCAGATGGCCGTGATTGTCCTTGCCATGGTGCCGATCCTGCTGGTGTACCCGTTTGTGCAGAAGCACTTCACCAAGGGCGTGATGATTGGGGCGGTGAAGGGATGACCGGCGTGCTGCTACCGCTTGGCCGCGGGAGGTCCGACGGCGGCCCGGGCAGGGGCGGTGGTCTCGCCGTCCGTGAGGGTGGGCGCGATGAGCCGCAGCTCAGCCGGTTTGTCCAGGCTGAGGCGGTCCATCACCATCTCCACGGCCGCCCGGCCGATGTCCATGGCGGGAATGGAGACGGCGGTCCACGGGTGGGCGGCGGCCATGGCAACATCTGCCGGGGCAATCACGGCGACGGAGACGTCCTCCGGGATGGCCAGGCCGCGGACGGCCAGGTTCTCCCGCAGCATCGGCAGCAGGCCTTCATTGTGGACCAGCAGCGCCGTGATGGGCTCCGGCCCGTCGAAGACCTTGTCCAGGGCCTTCGCCAGGTCACGGGAGTTCGCCTCGCAGGACACGGCCACCTGGGCGATGTGGTCCGCGGCGCAGGCATCCTGGAATCCCTTCAGGGCCCGGTCCGCATAGGTGGCGTGCCGGCGCAGCGACGCCGGCGGGGAGCCGATGAACGCGACGCCGCGGTGGCCCAGCCCGGCCAGGTGCCGGACGGCGGTCCGGGACGCGGCGGCGAAGTCGAAGTCCACGCAGCTCAGGCCGCGAGGATCGTCCGGCATCCCGATCAGCACCGCCGGCTTCTGCAGCTTGGCCAGCACCGGGATGCGGGGATCGCGGGCCTCGATGTCCATCATGAGCAATCCGTCCACCATGGACTGGGAGGTCACGCGTTCGATGCTGCCGGCGTCGTCCTGGGTCAGCAGCAGGACATCCTGGTTGAACGTGCGGGCCGTGGTGACCACGGCGGTGACGAACTGCATCACGACGCCGACGTTCACGTCCGCGCGCAGGGGCACCACCAGCCCCAGCACGTTGGACCGGCTCGAGGCCAGCGCCCGGGCGCTGGAACGCGGGCTGTAGTTCAGCCGCCGCATGGCCGCTTCGACAGTTTCGCGGGTTTCTTTCGATATGGTCCGCTTCCCGCTCATCACGTAGGACACGGTGCTGGTGGAAACTCCGGCCTCGCGGGCCACGTCGTTGATGGTCGCCGCTGTTGAAGGCCTTCGATTGTCCATACTTCCCATTTAACCAAGGATTTCCATGTATCCCAGCAGCCACAGCCTGACCAGCCTGACGGATCGTTCCGGACTGCTTTTCGGCGCTGACTACAACCCGGAGCAGTGGCCTGCCGAAAGCTGGCCGGAGGACATCCGGCTCATGCAGGAAGCCGGCATCAACATGGTCACCGTGGGCGTCTTCAGCTGGGCCCTGCTGGAGCCCCGGGAAGGTACCCGTAACTTCGGCTGGCTGGACCAAGTCCTGGATCTCCTGCACGAGGGCGGAATCCGGGTCTGCCTTGCCACGCCTACCGCTTCGCCGCCGGCCTGGCTGGGGCACGAATACCCGGAAACGCTGCCTGTGGACGCGGACGGCCGCACGCTCTGGTACGGCTCCCGCAACCAGTTCAACCCGTCGTCGGCCAAGTACCGGCAGGCCGCCGCGGCCATCACCGAGTCGCTGGCAAAGCGGTACGCGGGCCACCCCGCCGTGGCGATGTGGCACGTGGGCAACGAGCTGGGACAAGTGAGCTACGACGACGAAACCGCGCTCGCCTTCCGGGACTGGCTCACCCGGCGCTACGCCACGCTGGAAGGACTCAACCGCGCCTGGGGAACCTCCTTCTGGAGCCAGGCCTACGGCAGCTGGGACGAAGTCCTGCCGCCAAGGAGGGCCCCGTATCTCATCAACCCGAGCCAGACCCTGGACTTCCAACGCTTCACCTCGGACCAACTGCTCTCCCTTTACCGTGCGGAACGGGACATCATCCGCCGCTACGACACCGCCAGCCCGGTGACCACCAACCTGATGGGTTTCTTCCGCGGGGCCGACTACTTCGCCTTCGCCCGGGAGACGGACGTGGTGGCGAACGACTGGTACACCGACCCGGCGGACCCGGACTCGCACCGGTTCGGCTCGCTGACCCACGACCTCTGCCGCGGACTTTCCGGCGGCACCCCGTGGCTTCTCATCGAGTCCGCCACCTCGGGGGTGAACTGGCGGGAGCACAACGTGCCCAAGCAGCCCGGCGAACTCCGGATTGACGCGTTCTCGGCCATCGCCCGCGGCGCGGACGGCGTCTGCTTCTTCCAGTTCCGCCAGTCCCGCTTCGGCGCCGAACGCTTCCATTCCGCCGTTGTGCCGCTCGCCGGCGAACACACCCGCGTTTTCCGCGAGGTGGCGGACCTGGGCAAGGACCTGCAGACGCTGCGCCAGCTGGCAGGGACGCCCTCCACGGCCAGGATCGCTGTCCTCTTCGACTGGGACAGCTGGTGGGCCGCCGAATCACCGGACACCCCCACCAACCGGCTGGAGGTCCTGGACCAGCTCCAGGCGTACTACGCGCCGCTGCACAGCAGCGGCCTGGCCGTCGAAGTGGTCCACCCCTCCGCGGACCTGGGCAGGTTTGCACTGGTCCTGGCGCCGAGCCTCTTCCTGCTGTCCAAGGAGCACGCGGACGGGCTGGGCGCGTACGTGCGCGGCGGCGGCCACCTGGTGGTGGGCCCGTTCAGCGCCGTGGCGGATGACAACGGCCACCTCGCACCCGGCCGCTTCCCCTGCGTGCTCGCGGACCTGCTGGGGGTCGACGGCGAAGAGTGGGTGCCACTCGCCGCGCCGGTGGGCGTCGTCTTCGGGGATGCCCCGGCCGGGCAGGCGAGGATCTGGGCGGAAGACCTGGCACTGAACTCCGGCACGGCGGAGGTGGTGGCGCACTTCGGCGGGGGCAGGCTGGAAGGCCGTCCCGCCGTCGTACGCAACCAGACCGGTGCCGGGCACTCCTGGTATGTGGGCGCCGACCTTCCCCCGCTGGCACTCGAACAGGTGGTGGCGGGTGCCCTGGAGTCGGCGGGAATCGCCTATCCGCTGGCCGCGCCGCTGCCGGACCAGGTGGAGGCTGCCAGCCGCGGCGGACACCTGTTCCTGCTCAACCACTCCGGCCAGCCACAGGAGGTGGAGCCCGGTTGGGCCTCGGTGGACCTGCTCACCGGTGGAGCCCGCGGTGAACGGCTGACCCTGCCACCCTTCGGGGCGCTGGTGCTCAAGGAACCCGCGCCCCAGGAACTTTCCAACTTGAAGAACCACCGAACCAGAGGAACAGCATGAAATTCACGGACGGCTACTGGCTTCACAAGAAGGGCCTCTCCGCCCTTCACCCGCGGGACGTTTCCGATGTGGAAATCACCGGGGATACGCTCACGGTCTACGCGCCCACGCAGAAGATCCGGTCCCGCGGCGATGCACTGAACTGCCCGCAGCTGACCATCAGTTTCGAATC
Organism: Arthrobacter sp. BE255; assembly: GCF_031457335.1. NCBI lineage: Bacteria > Bacillati > Actinomycetota > Actinomycetes > Micrococcales > Micrococcaceae > Arthrobacter > Arthrobacter sp. BE255. The sequence continues at coordinate 216,176 of NZ_JAVDWK010000005.1, forward strand.
GCCCCTGCCGGATGTCATCGGCGTGACCATCGAGCATTTCCAGGGCGGTGTGAACAAGGGTCCGCACTTCGGGCTCAAGGAGGCCAGCGCGGAGGTTGAAATCACGGACGACGGCGGCACGGCCTCGTTCACGTCCGGGGGCCTCACCGCACGCATCAGCACAACGGGCGACTGGAACGTGGACTTTGTGGGGGACGGCAGGCTGCTGACCAGTTCGGTGCCGCGGAGCATCGGCGTCGTCACCGACGAGGGTGGCCGTCACTTTATCCACGAACAGCTGACGCTCGGCGTGGGGACCAACGTGTACGGCCTGGGGGAGCGGTTTGGCCCACTGGTGAAGAACGGCCAGTCCATCGACATCTGGAATGAAGACGGTGGCACCTCGAGCGATCTCGCGTACAAGAACGTGCCGTTCTTTATCACCAACGCAGGCTACGGCGTGTTCGTGAACCACCCGGAGCGTGTGTCCTACGAGATCGGATCCGAGGTGGTGTCCCGCACGCAGTTCAGCGTGGAAGGCCAGCGGCTGCAGTACTTTGTGATCCACGGGCCCACCCCCAAGGACATCCTTCGCCGCTACACCGAACTGACCGGACGGCCGGCACGGGTTCCGGCGTGGTCCTACGGGCTGTGGCTGTCCACGTCCTTCACCACGGACTATGACGAGAAGACCGTAATGTCCTTCATCGACGGCATGGCCGAGCGCAAGCTGCCGCTGTCCGTGTTCCACTTCGACTGCCACTGGATGCGCGCCTTCCACTGGAGCGACTTCGTCTGGGACCCGACCACGTTCCCGGATCCGAAGGGCATGCTGCGGCGCCTGCACGATCGCGGCCTGAAGGTGTGCGTCTGGATCAACCCCTACATCGCCCAGCGCTCGCACCTGTTCCGCGAAGGCGAAGAGCTGGGCTTCCTCGTGAAACGGGCGGACGGTTCGGTGTGGCAGTGGGACATGTGGCAGGCCGGCATGGGGCTGGTGGACTTCACCAACCCGGACGCCGTGACCTGGTACCAGGACAAGCTGCGCACCCTGCTGAACCAGGGCGTGGATTCCTTCAAGACAGACTTCGGCGAGCGGATCCCCACGGATGTGGCCTGGCACGACGGATCCGATCCGCAGAAGATGCACAACTACTACGCGCAGCTCTACAACCGGACGGTGTTCGACCTGCTCACCAAGGAGCTCGGTGAGGGCCAGGCTGTGCTCTTTGCCCGTTCCGCCACCGCCGGCGGGCAGCAGCTCCCCGTCCATTGGGGCGGGGACTGCGAGTCCACCTTCTCCGCGATGTCCGAATCCCTCCGCGGCGGCCTGTCCTTGGCGTCCTCCGGCTTCGCCTTCTGGAGCCACGACATCGGCGGCTTCGAGGGGACACCGGATCCGGAGCTGTTCAAGCGGTGGATCGCGTTCGGGCTGCTGTCCTCCCATTCCCGGCTGCACGGCTCCAACTCCTACCGTGTGCCGTGGCTGGTGGACGACGAATCCACCGATGTGCTCCGCCACTTCACCGGGCTGAAGATGCGGCTCATGCCGTACCTTCTGGCCTCGGCCGAAGAAGCGCACCAGACCGGTTCGCCCCTGATGCGGCCCATGTTCCTCGAGTTCCCGGAGGACCCCGCCTGCGCGTACCTGGACCGGCAGTACATGCTCGGACCGGAGCTGCTGGTGGCGCCGGTGATGGGCGCAGGCGGGTCGGTGGACTTTTACCTTCCGGCCGGAACCTGGACCCTTCTGGAAAGCGGCGAGCAGCTGGCCGGACCGCAATGGCACCGCAAGGAATTCTCTGTGCTGGAAGCTGCCGTCTACGTCCGGCAGGGGGCCGTCCTGCCGCTGGGAACCGTGACGGACCGGCCCGAGTACGACTGGGCCACGGACCTGGAGTTCCGTGCCTTTGCCGCTGAGGACGGGCAACGGAGGACCGTTGCAGTTCCCAGGCCCGACGGCGGATTTGCCCGGTTTGAGGTGACCGTGGCAGGCGGTCAGGCGGTCGCCGTCGGGCTCTGAAATGCGGGTGCCCGGGCCGCCGTTTGCGCCGCGGCCCGGGCGTCTCCCTGAAGGTTTCCGGCGCCTCTGGTCAGTGCGCCGGGCGGTGCTTAAACTGGCAGGACCATCGTGCGGAGCCTCCCGCCAGTAGCTGCCGCCTGTTGCCCCGCGCGGACCAGTCCAATCGAGGAAGCATCATGCGCCGAACCGTACAACGCCGTACCGCCATCGCGTTTTTCGCTCTCATGGCACTGCTCGTCCCGTCCCTGCCTGCCGCGGCCGCGCCGCCGTCGGGCGTTATTGTCCTCGACGGTGCCAACTCCGCCGAGGGGATCGCCGCAGGAAACGGAACTACTTTCTACGCCGGTGAGCTGGCCACCGGCGACATCTTCCAGGGCGACATCCGCGCGGGGACGTCCGAGCTCCTTATTGATGCCCCCGCTGGCAGGATGGCCGTGGGCATGAAGTTTGATGCCGGTAGCAACCTGCTGTTCGTTGCGGGCGGAGTCTCTGGGACGGCGTACGTTTACAACACTGAAACGGGCGAGCACGTTGCGGAAATTACGCTGACGACACTGGAAGGTTCCTTTATCAACGACGTCACCCTGACGCCGCAGGGTGCCTGGTTCACCAATTCCAAGTACCCGGAGATTTACTTCGTGCCTTTCGACCAGTTGGGTGACCCGGATGCGGTAAGGACGGTGACCCTGGAGGATCCGAGCCTCGTCCTGGCCGATCCCACGATGCAATTTGGCTTGAATGGCATCGCCGCGGCCAAGGGCGGCCGGGTGCTGTTTGTGGCCCATTCGCAGAACCAGGCCATTTACACCGTTGACACCGAAACCGAGGAAAGCGCTCTCATCGAAGGAGTGAGTGTGCCGAACGTCGACGGCATCCTGGTTCAGGGCCAGAGTCTTTGGGCTGTCCAGAACTTCTCGGACCAGATCAGCCGCTTTACGCTCACTGACAATCTCTCCACCGGCACCCTGGAGGACGTCATCACCGGCGAAAGTTTCAATACTCCAGCGACGGCTGCCCTCTTCGGCAACACGCTTGCTGCCGTGAACGCCCAGTTCGAGCATCCGGACAGCGAGTACGAGGTGGTCCTGGTCCCGGCCCGCCTGTAGGTCCAAAACCCATCTGACTGGCAGCAGGCGCCGTCAAAATGCGTTTTCGCGACGTCCGCTGCCAGTCAGGTCCGGGGTTAGATGGTGCGCGAAGCCTTGGAAAGGTTTTCCTTCAGCTCGGCCTCGTTCTGCCGGATGACGTACGCCGGGCGGTCCCGTTCCACGCGCCAGCTGTCGTCCAGCAGCCCGATGTTGACGGTGTCGTAGCCGAACTCGTCGTACAGGCGGGCCACCAGCTCCGCGGCTTCGGGGTAGTCGCTGGCAGTGGCGAGGGCACGCCGGTTTACGGTTCCGGTCGGGGTGCCGTCGGTGGTGATTTCCCTGGCCATGATGTGGTTGAACCCCTTGGCCACCTTGGACTCCGGCAGGTGTTCCTGCAGCAGGCCGGAGGTGGTGGCGTCGCCGTTATCCAGGGCGGGGATGCGCCCGTCCCGCTCCCAGTAGTAGTTGTTGGTGTCGATGACCACCTTGCCGGCAAGCGGCTCCACCGGAATGTCCCGGTAGTTTTTGAGCGGCACGGTGACGACGGCGAAATCGCCTGCCGCCGCTGCCTCGGCCGGGGTGGCGGCCCGGGCCATCGGACCCAGTTCCGTTACCAGCTCCGTGAGGGTCTCCGGTCCGCGTGAGTTGCTGATGACCACGTCATAGCCGAGCTCCACCGCCTTCTGTGCAACCTGGCTTCCAATGTGTCCTGCACCGATGATTCCGATTGTTGTCATGTCCGGGCCAACAGCGGTGCCACCGGAGATATTTCAGGCCTTCGGCGGGAATAACCCGGCGATATCCTGAAACCTCAGACGAGGTCCGGGGCGCTGGAGATGATGTAATCCGCAGCGGCGGGCCCGGTCATGTTCAGGTTGTTGTGTTCGGCGGCAATCCCATGCACTTTCAGCGCCTTCCACAGGGACGCCGGCTCCTCAGGTTCAACGTGGTTGATCAGGCACCAGCTCGTGTAGAGGCCATAGAGCTCATCGCGCCCTAATCCCGTTCCGGAGTCCCGCTGCGGCGTCACGGATTCAGCCAGGAAACGGTCGAAATGGGTGGCTGGCAAGGTTGCTCACTTTCAGCGTTTGCGCGGGCGCCGGACTGCTTCAGCGCTGGGACCCGCCGGGCAGGCGGGTCCTGCTCCGACGCTAGGGCAGGCCCGGCCGCCGTGTCCAGTCATGGCGGCAAGAACTGTGGAATGTATGTGGACCGCAGTCAGCCGGGCAAGGAAGCAACTCGGCGGTGGCCATCGGAAGACACCAGGCCTCCGGCAACGAAATGGAACAATTTCTCCCACTTTAGATCGTGGAAGCCTTGACCGATCTTGTCATGCCCTGATAAACCTAAGGACGGAAAGCGCTTTCTAACCCCACGCCGGATGTCCGGAAATCCCGGAGGGCCCCGACCGGCATCGAAATGAAACGTTACAAAAACGCATTGTGCGGCAAACTCAGCTGCCGCCAGCATCAAAGGAGATGTTCTTTTGGCATACCCCGTGAAATGTTCCCCTCACACCAAACCCCGGAAGGCCGCGCCCTTGGCAGCCGCGGCAACCCTGGCGGCAGCGGCCCTGGCCTTCACCGGCCTCCCGCTGGCCCAGGCAGACCCCAGTCCGAACGCGGCAGCCCAGGCCGGCACCAGTGAACTCAAGCGCCAGGTCGAAAACCTGGACCGCGCCCCAGTGGCCGTACTCACCGACCAGGGCGTCACGCTCAGCTGGCGGATGCTGGGCCTGGACCAGGACAGCATCGGCTTCCATGTAATCCGCGACGGCGTCCAGCTCACGGTGGATCCAATCCGGGACAGCACCATGTACGTGGACCCGGCGGGAACGGCCGGCTCGAAATACGTGATCCAGACAGTTGGGAACGGCAACGGCCAGGACCGGCTGAGCGAGGAGTTCACGCCGCTGGCCCAGAACTACCTCGCCATCAAGCTGGACAAACCCGCGGACGGAGTCACCCCCGCCGGGCAGGCCTACACCTACACCGCGAACGACGCCAGCGTGGCGGATCTGGACGGTGACGGCAAATACGAGATCATCCAGCTGTGGAACCCGTCCAATGCCAAGGACAACTCGCAGTCCGGCTACACCGGCAACGTGTACGTTGACGCGTACAGGATGGACGGCACCAAGCTCTGGCGGATCGACCTCGGCCGCAACATCCGCGCCGGGGCGCACTACACCCAGGTGCTGGCCTATGACTTCGACGGCGACGGCAAAGCTGAAGTGTCGTTGAAGACAGCGGACGGCACCACGGATGCCGCCGGCACGGTCATCGGCGACCCGGCCGCGGATTACCGCAACAGTGCGGGCTACGTGCTCTCCGGACCCGAGTTCCTCACCGTCTTCAAGGGTGAGACAGGCACCATCATGGACACCGTCGCCTACGACCCGCCGCGCGGCTCGGTGGCCGCATGGGGCGACAGCTACGGCAACCGGGTGGACCGTTTCCTCGCCGGCGTGGCCTACCTCGATGGCGAACACCCCTCCATGATGTTCAGCCGCGGTTACTACACGCGCACCGTCCTGGTCACCTACGACCTCGTGGACGGCAAGCTGGTGCAGCGCTGGAAGTTCGATTCCGACGTCGCGGGCGCCGAATACAAGGGTCAGGGCAACCACAACCTGTCCGTGGCCGACGTCGACCAGGACGGCAAGGACGAATTCGTCTTCGGCTCCATGACCATCGACGACAATGGAACGCCGCTCTACAACACCAAGCTCGGCCACGGCGACGCCATCCACACGTCCGACCTGGATCCGTCCCGGCCCGGACTGGAAACCTTCGCAGTGCACGAAAGCATGAGCCAGAGCGGCAACCGCGGCGCCACGTTCCGCGATGCCGCCACCGGTGAGGTCCTCTGGAGCATCCCGGCCATCAAGGACACGGGCCGCGGGGCTGCCGGCGACATCGATCCGCGGTACGCCGGGGCCGAAGGCTGGGCTGTGGGCGGCGACGCCTCCTGGAACTCCCCGCGCGGGCAGCTGATGTCCGCCAAGGGCGAGCTGATCGCCGAGAAGATCCCGGCGGCCAACTTCCTGGCCTGGTGGGACGGCGACCTGCTTCGCGAGATCGTGGACCACGACTTCGACGCGACGGCCGGCGTAGGCGTTCCCACCATCTCCAAATGGAACTGGGAAACCGAAACCAGCGACCGGCTGCTGACCGCCACCGGAGCACGCAGCAACAACCACACCAAGGGCAACCCGTCGCTCCAGGCGGACCTGCTGGGTGACTGGCGCGAGGAACTGGCCTTCCCGTCGTCGGACAGCACCGAACTGCGGATCTACACCACCACGGCCCCCACCGAGGTCCGGCTCCGCACGCTGATGCACGATCCCGTGTACCGCACGGCAGTGGCCCGCGAAAACGTGGCCTACAACCAGCCGCCGCACCCGAGCTTCTTCATCGGCGAAGGCATGGAAACCCCGGCGATGCCCGCGGTGACCTACGTAGGGGGCAAGTAAACGCCAGGCCCCCTAACAGCACGGTCCGCCCCGGCACGAATGGTGCGGGGCGGACCGTGCTCTTGGGGGAACAGGGCGTCAATAGAACGTCCGACGCCGGGTGGCGGCGCGGCCATGGCCGGTCAGTGCTGACCCAATCCTCCTCCCATCGGCGGGAGGTAGCCCTTGTTGCGGTCTTCCTCGTGCTTGCGCTCCGCGGCGCTGTAGTTCTCGCCCTCGGCCGTTTCATCAGACTCGCCCTCAAAATCCACCAGGCCGTTGGTCTGGTCGAACGGATGGGCGAACCTGTTCGATTCAGGCTCCGCCGCGGCGGTGCCGCCGGCCGTGGTGTCCGGGGTGGCAGTGCTGCCGGCAGCAGCCGGTCCGCCGTCAGTTGCAGCAGTTCCGGGGACCGACTTCCGCCAGGCGCCGGTGGCATGGCCTTCGTGTTCGATGAACTCCTTGAACTTCTTCAGGTCGTGCTCCGCCTGCCGGGCCACCACGTGGAGCAGGTCGCCGACCTTTTCCACCATGCCCTCGGGCTGGTATTCCAAGGTGAGCGCCAGCTCAGTCTTGTTCCCGCCGGCGTCGGTGAAGTCCACTGTGCCGGAGTTGGTAGCGCCTTCGGTGGACGCCCACGCCACCCTTCGGTCCGGAACCTGCTCGACGATCCTGGCTTCCCACTGCCGGTGGACTCCGGCAATCCGCGCCACCCACTTCAGCCGGTCATCGCTAAGTTGGGTCACACTTTCCACGCCACCCATAAAATGCGGGAAATCCTCGAACTGGGTCCACTGGTTGTACGCAGTGCTCACTGGTACATCGACAACAATCCGTTTCTCCACTTTCGTGCTCACAACGTCTCCTTCGACTGGAACCGAATCTGATGAAGAGTCCTAGAGGTCATCAGTAGGCTTAACATATCGCCGTTGCTGGCAGGGAACCAGAGCCGCGGATTGTCTCGCGGAGGTGCCCGTCAGTGCTGGCCCAGGTTCCCTCCCACCGGGGGAAGCCCGCCCTGGCGGTGATCCTCTTCGCGGCGTTCGGCCGCGCTGTGCTGCTCGCCTTCGGCGGTTTCGTCGGACTCGCCCTCGGTGTCCACCAGTCCGTTTGTCTGGTCGAAGGCGTGTCCGATCCTGTCGTCACCAAGGTCAGCGAGCGAGCCGCCTGACGCATCCGCCGCTGTACCCGTTGAAACCGGTTCCGCCGGTATGGGTGTTACGGTGACAGGCTCGACCGGGACGGCGTCCGGTGCGGCGGCGTCGCGGCCTTCATCCTTGTTCGTTCCTGCGCTCATGGCTGCAGCTGCGCCTGCGGCCGCGGCCACTCCTGCTGCTGCCGCCACCGTGCTGGAGAAGCCGGCTTTGCCGGAGTCGCCGCGGGATGCTGCAGCGTCCTCCACGCCCGGGGTGCCCACAGCAGCGCCGTCACTGACGGAGCCGCGCCAGGCGCCGCTGGCGTAGCCCTCGGCCTCAATAAATTCCTTGAACTTTTTCAGGTCGGCCTCGGCCTGGCGGTCAACGACGTGGAGCTTGTCGCCCACTTTTTCAATGAAACCCTCGGGGTCGTATTCAAGGGTTAACTGCAGGGAGGTCTGGCCGCCGCCCACGTCTTCGAATTCCACGACGCCGGCGTTGGTGGCTCCCTCGGTGGCTGCCCACGCAACCCTGCGGTCGGGGACCTGCTCCAGGATCTTGGCGGTCCACTGCCGCCGGACTCCGGCGATCTCGGCCACCCACTCCAGGCGGTCATCACTGAGCTGCTTGACGCTCTTGACGCCGCCCATGAAGTGGGGGAATTCCTCGAACTGGGTCCACTGGTTGTAGGCCGTGCTGACCGGTACGTTCACCAGAATGCGCTTTTCCACTTTCGTGCTCACAACGTCTCCTTCGATTGGAACCGGAGCTGATGAAGAACCAAGAAATTCATCAGCATGCTTACCATACCTTCACAATCAGCTCTCGGCCAGAGCCCGTCCAGGGACCCGTGAACTGGATGAGAGGACGACGGCGGCAGGCTGGCTTGGGAGGCCGGGCTGCTCAGCGGGGGAGGTGGTCGCCGATCAGGGCCAGGTTCTGGATCACTGCCAGGCCGAATTGGGAGGCATCGTTGGTGGAGACTGTCGGTGCTTCGTCCACCGGGAGCAGGACGTGCGGCGGCTCGATGGTCCGCAGGGTGAAGGCCGACTCATGGTTCAGATGCTCGCCGCCCTCGGCGAAGCTCTCCCACGCACGGGCCGCCAGGCCAGGGTCGTCGAGCCGGGCGGCGGCGTAGGCGCTGAGCCTGCTGTGGGCCTGGGTCAGGTAGATGCCGGGCAGCGGCTGCCCCACGGCGTCGGTCTGCTCCTCCTCCGTTGCCAGGAACAGCCGGCAGTACTGCAGCCATGCGGCTTCAAAGCCCTTGTCCGGGACCAGGTCCACCAGCTCGCTGCAGATTTCCACCAGCCCGAACACCGCCGAAAGGTGCGAGACCTGGATCCGCTCCCGCCCGGCGTCGAACCGTCCCTTGTCCAGGTCGTAGAGCGCCTCACCCGTGAGGAAGCCGTACTTCAGGGCGCCGATGTCCGCCATGGTGCCCAGGAGCCGGTCGCGGGAGCGCGGATTGCCGGTGCGTTCCCAGTCCGTCAGCCAGGTGGCGGCCAGTGAACCCCAGTCCGTGCCCAGCCCCACGCCCAGCGCATTCCGGTCCGGCCGGTAGGTGGCGGCGTCGGACCTGACCTTGCGGACCGGGTCCAGACCCAGGAAGTTCTGGTCGCTGTCCACCAGTTCGGTGAGCAGGTCCCCTGTCCGTTCGTCGGCCGTGAGGTAGTAGTAGAACCGGCGGTAGGCGGGGGTGCTGATGCGCAGCTGCTTGGCGCTGCAGCCCCAGTGCTGGACGTTGTGACGGGACCCCAGGCCCTTCCATGGACCCAGGTGGTAGACGTCCACCTCGCCGGTGTGCCGGGTCATGGCCTCGGCGAAGCGGAACACGTCAGCCCGGCCGGAGCGCAGGTAGGAATACCAGAGCCACAGGTCGGGGGAGAGCTCGGAGTTGTCCCAGGCATAGCCGCCCACGTCGTACCGCCAGACATGCCTGTCGAAGTCGTAGGTGTGCATCACGTCGCCATAGTTCCAGAACCCGTACCAGCGGCGCTGTTCCACCTGGCCGGCGTAGAAGTCGAAGAGGAAGTCCAGCCTGTCTTCGAGTTCGGCACGCGCGGGGGTGCTGCGGTCCACCGGTGCCCAGTCGCCGAACACCCCGGCTGAGTGGAGGTACTCCGGGGAAGCCTGCAGCATCGCCGGAACGGACGCGGCCTGCGCATCGGCGGCGAGGCTTTCCGTGGCGGGGGTGGAACCGTAGGCGAAAAGAGTTAACTCATGTGTGCGGGCAATGCCCGTGGGATTGCCGAACCCGGGCTCATAGTCCTCGTAGGTGATCTCCAGGCCTTCGAGCTGCTCCTCGAACGTGTCCTGGCCCAGGCCGTCGTGATAGAACCGCAGGTCCATGGGCTGGGCCTCCGGCGAGTACAGCCACGCCGTCAGGGAAGCCTCATCCGTGGCCGCATCCCGGATGTCCAGCTGGCCGGGGTGCGACTGCCAGAAGTCCTTGATGCCCACGCCCAGCCCGCCGCGTGTATCGCTCACGGAACAGAATCCGGCAGCCCTGGTCCCGCCCGAAATGCCCACCCAGGCGTGCCCTGCCGCGGTGCGTTTGCGCAGTTCGAATCCGTCGGCGCTCAGCTGGCTCAGGGAGTAGTCGTTCCACGATGGGATGAGGTGCAGGCGGCGGGAAACCTCCTCATTCCAGGCCTCCAGCGGAGGGGTGGGTTCACCGGCCAACTGCGCCCCGCGGACTTCCGCGCCCGGATCGCGGCGGAGCCCGGTCAGCCCGCGCACCGCTTCGGCCAGGAAGCCGCCGTCCGCCCCCGCGATCCGGATGTGCCGGTCGTGCAGCCCGCTTTCGAGGGGCACGGTGAAGCGGACGCCCAGCCCGGCCAGGAAATCCTTCCCGGCGTCGCCGTCCCAGATAAAGGAGTGGACCATCCGCACGCTGCGGGCGCCCGCGTAGAAGTAGAAGCGGACCACAAAGGGCAGCCAGTTCCGCTTACTGCTCGTGGGTGAATCCGGCCGGTGGGTGCCTTCCAGGCGCACCACGGCGCGGACGGGACCGTTTTGTTCAAGGACGACGGCGGCCACCTCGCCGGTGAAGGCCTCCCGGCTGACGGTGCCGGCGCCGTCAGCCATGCCGTCCTGGAGCAGGCTGACCAGGTGGCCGTCGCGGGCCACAATGGTGCCTTCCCGGGAGAAGGTGCTGAACAGTGTGGAACCGCTGCGGCTGATGACCATCTCCAGCGTGCCCGTGGACACCGTGACGCTGTGGGCGTCCTCCGTGGCCGTCACTCCCGGCGGGGTGTCTCCGGCAGGTGCCGCGCCGCCGTCGGACGTCACCTGGTACTCAGAGGAAGGGACATCCGTGGCCGGCAGGGCGATGCCTGCCCACTTCAGTGAGCCGTCGGGCCACGTGGCCAGCGGCCAGGCCTGGCTGGCCACCCGTTGCCCGGCGGAGTCGCAGACGGCCACGGCATCCGTGCCGGCCACCGTGCCGCGGGCGAACGGCATGCCCCAGGTGGTTCCGCCGCTGAGTTCCGAAGGTGCTTCGCCGTCGATCCACCTGACAGTGGTGTTTACAGTCATCGTGTCCAATTCCGCTGTGAACCGCTGCCGGGCGCGCGTCTATGCGGCGCGGGAAAGCGGTTTCTTGTATCGATTCAACCTAGCCGGACTGAATGCGGTACCGCAAGACCCGCCCCGGAATTTAAGGTGTGGGCGGAGTTGGCCGGGGTGTGAGTAGTGCGTCCCTACGCGCCGGCCTCAGGCTCGGTGTCCGCGCCCTCGGCGGGCTCCTGGGAATGCATCCGGATGTCCGTGGGGTCCGCCAATTCGTCCCCTTCGGCCGGTGCTTCACTGTGGATGCGCTGCGCCCCTACCAGTTTGTCGTTCATGACCGCTGCTTCCTGTGCTGCCGTTTTCCTGCTGTGGATCCGCCCTTATTCATCATTCAGCGCCTGCCCGGACGGGCTGTCAAGAACCTTCCGGAAGCTCTGGCCGCGGTGGTTGTTCTGTGCTGGACTGGGGGACGCACTGTGCTTTCAGAACGTGTTTGACCAACCGCAGCACCGTCGGCCAGCCGGTCCCCGCCGGCTGTTAGGAAGGATGTTTGTTATGGCAACCCACAAGATCGGCTACTTCGTTGGCAGCCTGGCCCGCGGCTCCATCAACCGCACACTCGCCAAAGCCCTGATCAGCCTGGCGCCGGCGGACCTGGAGTTCACGGAAATCCCCATCAGGGACCTGCCTCTCTACAGCTACGATTACGACGCCGATTTCCCGCCGGCCGGCCGGGCCTTGAAGGAGGCCGTGGAGGCCTCGGACGGCATCCTCTTTGTGTCCCCCGAATACAACCGTTCCATTCCCGGTGCCCTGAAGAACGCCATCGACTGGGGGTCGCGGCCGTGGGGGACCAACTCGTTTGCGCGCAAGCCCACCGGAATCATCGGCGCCTCGCCCGGCAGCATCGGTACGGCGGTGATGCAGTCCTCCATGCGCAGCGTGCTGAGCTTCCTCGATGCTCCCCAGCTCAACGCACCGGAGGCCTACGTCAAGTTCAATCCGGCGGCGTTCGGGGCGGACGGCGAGGTGACGGACGAAGCCACAGCCAAGTTCCTGCGCCACTACATGGAGGAGTACTGCGCGTTCGTCCAGCGGGTCACGGCGGCCAACGCGCCCGGCCACATCGGCGATCTCGAACCTGACGCCGAGAAGCTGTCGCGCTAGCGGGGCCGCAGAGCGGGGCACTGGGCCGGCGCCGGCCGGGCCGCCAGCCGGAGCAGGTACGACGCCGGACAGGGACGGAGGTCCGCCGCCCCCCAATGCGCGGCGGGCTTCCGTCCTAGTCCAGTGGCAGGGTGACCGTCACGCAGGTGCCGCGGCCCGGGCTTGAGCAGATGTCCACGGAACCGCCGGCCTCGTGGACTGCCACGGACATCAGCCGCAGGCCGTAGCCGTGGTGACGGCCGCTGATGGCGAGTTTGCTGTCAAAGCCCGCGCCGTCGTCGGACACCACCAGGCGGATGCCGTGGTCCACGGCGGCGAGCTGGACCGTGAGCTCGGACGCGTCCGAGTATTTGAGGGCGTTGCTCAGCGCTTCGCGGGCCGACTGGTACAGCAGGGACGCGCAGTCCGCCGGGATCTCGATGCCCCAGTGCGGAGTATCCCAGTGGACTGCTGTCCCTTGCTGCCGGAGGGGCGCGGTGAGCCGGTCGATGCAGCCGGCAAGCCCCAGGGTGTGGAAGTCGAGCGGATGCAGGTCCGTGATCACGCCTCCCACGGCCGTGACCTCGTCCAGAGCTGATTCGTTCCCCATGACTCTTCCTGCTTCCCCTGCAGATGGTGGTCTGATGCTTATAGCGTGGACCGTCAACTGCAGGGGATCCGAAGGGATGCCTCAAGATAGGCTCAAATTTCGCGGAAGATTCGGGGCCTTTCCGCCGTGGTCAGAGGCCTTGGCGGCCCAGGTCTTCTGACACCAGCCGGGCCAGTTCGCCCGCGCCGGCACGGTTGGGATGCAGCGTGTCGCCCGTCATAAAGAGCGCCAGGGTGGCTTCCGGGCCGATTTCGGTGAAATAGGCGGACGCCAGGACGTTCAGGTCCACCAGCGGAACGTTCTCCTCGGCGGCCAGGGCCACGGTGGAGTTCCGGTACCAGCGGTTCACCGAGCTGTGCACGCCGTCCACGAAGTCCGTGGCACGGCCCTGCGGCGTGACGAGCACGGGCGTGGCGCCGGTGGCCGCGACCTGCCGGACCATGTCCCGCATGATCTCCTTGAACTCGGCCTCCGTGGTCGCGTTCTTGGCGGCGGTGTCGTTGATGCCCATTTCCAGCAGGAACAGATCCCCGGGCTTGATGTACTGCAGGATGGCCTCCAGCTGGCCGTCGTTGCGGAAGCCGCGGGCGATCTGCCCGCCGGTGGCCATGTTGCGTACGTCGAACGCTTCCGCATCCACGTACTGCGGCAGCATCTGGCCCCAGCCGCCCTGGACGCTGGACTCGAGCGGGTAGTAGCTTGCCACGGTGGAGTCCCCACCCACCCAGATCGTGGGGTCCATCGCCGGATCGCGGTCCACCTTCTCGATCTCGAGCGCGCTGAGTGTGAACGCGGTTCCAGCCTTCCCTTCGGTCACCAGCAGGTTCAGCTGCCCGTCGGTCACGGGGATCTCGAAGGAGTCCCTGGCGCTGTTGCCTGTGAGATTCATGGCCTGGAAGACGCCTTCGGCGGCGATGCTGGCCCGCGCGGTGTCGCCCAGGGTGACAGATACCTTGTACAGGCCCTCCTTCAGGTCCACGTTGAAGGTGTTGGGGCTCTTGGTGCCGAACTGCAGGAAGCGCACCGCGTCGCTGGCAACGCCGCTGCCGGAGGCGCCCACGTTGGCCATGTTCTCCGGAGTGTTGAAGCCGTAGCGGGTTTCCGGGCTGTACGCGTCGGCGGCGGTCACGCCGATGAAGCCCTGCTCCACTGGCCCGCTGCCGAAATCGAAGCGGTAGCTGCTGGGTTCCGCATTGGCCGCGGGGGCTGCCAGGCTCACCCCCGCGCAGCTCACCAGCACGGCGGCTGCGAGGCCTGCGGCCAGGGGCTGGGGGCGTTTGCGGGACGTGCTGGGCGACATGGGACTGGCAATCACGTTCATCTCCTTTGATGACGCGTGGAACTGTGGCCACGGCGTCGTGGTTTGTATCGTTTCAAAAAACAGGCCGCGGCGAAGGCCGTTGGGGTGAGGGGTTTATGGCCTCGAAGGCCGGTCCGACTGCGTTACAACATTTGTAACAGCGCGCAACTCACATGGTCAAGCATTTTTGGTAGTTTTCTGTGCGGTTTTGATGCGCAATGTTGCGTTTTCGATGGAATGCGACGTCGGCGCGGTACCTCAGTGCGGCCTGCGGCATCTCAGCAGCACGCTGATTGAGTCGGGGCTGCGTTGAGTTCATCTTTATGAAAGCTTGTGCCTTCGCTGCCAGTTCCCTGCCGATGGATTGAGTTGCCGCTGGAAGGCTCAAAGGAAATAAGAATTCGATGACTATTTCTGTGGGGACTTTTTAGTTAATGCGCGCTGCGTCACAATTTCATGTAATTATTCACGCGTTGGGCCGGAAACTTCCGGCATCTGCTGCGGCTCCCACCGCACCCGCGTTCCTGTGATCACAGTCCTTATTCCGGCACATAATGAGGCTGCGGGCATTGGCGAAACCCTGAAGTCCCTGAAAGCGCAGAGCCGCCGCCCGGACCGGGTGATTGTGGTGGCCGACAATTGCACGGACACCACCGAAGAAATCGCCCGGTCGGAGGGCGCGGAAGTCCTCCGAACCGAGGGCAATTCAGATAAGAAGGCCGGCGCGCTGAATTTCGCCCTCAGCGGTCTCCTGCCTGACGCCGAGCCCGAGGACATGATCCTCATCCAGGATGCCGACTCCCAGCTGTCCCACGACTTCATCGAGCGGGCCGTGGCGCACCTGCAGCGCGATACCCGGCTCGGCGCCGTCGGCGGCGTTTTCCGCGGCGGCCACGGCGGCGGGTTTGTGGGGCACCTGCAGCGCAATGAGTATGCGAGGTATGCCCGCGATGTGAAGCGGCTCAAGGGCAAGTGCCTGGTGGTCACGGGCACCGCGGCACTGTTCCGGACACGGACGCTCCGCGATGTCATCGCGGCGCGGCTGGACGGGTCGCTGCCGCCGGGAAATGGCCACGGCGGGGTCTACGACACCTCCGTCCTGACAGAGGACAACGAGCTGTCGTTTGCCCTGCTGACCTTGCGTTACCGCATCAAATCTCCGGCGGACTGCACCCTGGTGACCGAGGTGATGCCGACGTGGCGGGAACTGTGGGCGCAACGGCTCCGCTGGAAGCGCGGAGCCGTGGAGAACTGCGTGCAGTACGGGTGGACCCGGGTCACGCGCCCGTACTGGGGCCGCCAGGTCCTGGCCATGCTGGGTGTCCTCGTGACGCTGGCGTACTTCGGCACGGTGGCGTTTGCACTGGGCACGGGGGCCGGGCTGAACATTCAGCCTTTCTGGCTGGCCGTGACCGGTGTCTTCGTGATCGAACGTGTGGTCACGGTGCGGCTGCGGGGATGGAAATACATGCTCGCGGCAGCCACCATGTACGAGCTCGTGATTGACCTGTTTCTGCAGGTGGTCCATGGCAAGGCGTACCTGGACGCAGCCCTCAACAAGAAGAAAGCCTGGTAACAACTATGTATGACAACCCAGCAGCCCCCGCCGCCGCCGGAATCGGGTCCGGAACACTCGCCATGACGGGTGCGGGTGACCTGTTCTGGCTGGCCCTTGCCGCCTTCGCGCTCCTGGCGCTGGGCCTTGCCGTCAAGCGGATCGTTCCGGTCCGGGGCGACAAGTCCTAAGCGGTTCCGCCGCCAAAGCTGATCAGAGTACGGAAGTGCAGGGCGCCCGGGGATCCGGACGCCCTGCACTCGTATGCGGGCCCGGCGGCGTCAGGTGACCACACTGAGGACGCTGGAGCATCCGGCGGTGTCGCACACCTTGTAGGCGGTGGTGGCACTGCCTTTTAGTTTGTTCACGTATGAGCCCGTGTTGGGCACGGTCTTCTGGATCCCGTTGATCCACAGCGTCACGCTGGTGCCGGTGGCGCCGGTCCATTTCAGCGTGGTGGAGTTCACGCCCTTGGCCTTGGTGGTGGTGGCGGACAGTTTGATGGCCGTCGCCGGTGCGGGCGGCGGTGTGGCGGCTGCGGGGACGAACGAGAAGTCCCGGACCACCACGGATTCAGGCTTCACGTGCGCGGGATCCCCGCCTCCGCCGCCGGTGACCCACAGGTTGAAGTGGACCTGCTCTCTGGCCGGCACGGGAACGGTGGTTCCCTGCAGGACGGTGCGCTTCAGGAGCGTGCCGGTGAAGCCCTCGCCGGCGAACGTTTCGAAGGTCAGCTTGCCCGGCTCCCACACCATCCGGTGGGTGGTGACGGGGCTGGCAGTGACATCGAAATTGACTGTGTTGTTGCCCTGGCCGGGAGGTTTGGTGGCGTCGAACCAGTACCCGTGGCCCTGGCTGACGGGCCACGACTCACCGTAGGCTGCGCCACCGCCCCAGGCTGAAGCCTCGCAAAGGTCAATCTCGTTGTAGCCGGGCTCGGCCAGGGGGTCATAGGTGAACAGGCAGCCCCAGACCACTTCTTTCTGCAGGATGCTGAGGTTCTTCTCCACCGTGGTGCTGTAGGTTCCGTAGCCGAAGCCCTGCCGGGTGGACTGGAATTCCGCGCCCACGGGGGCCTCGCCGGTGGGGTTGGTCAGCTTCAGGGCGACGTGGCCGCTCGTGTCGGGGTTGCTGACGTTGGCTGCGTCAAAGAGCCTGTTGTACTGCGGGGCTCCGCCCCAGAAGCGCTTTTCCCAGTTGAAGCCCTTCCACGCGAAGCTTCCGGCAGGGCCGGGGTCCGGCGGAGCGGGTTCGGCGGCTTGTGCGGATGGCATGCAGGCCAGCATAGCCAGGCCCGCCGCCGCCAGCATGGCCAAGGGTCTTAGCGGGCGGGTGGAATGTGAGACAGATAACCGAAAGGAAGCCATGCAACGCCCCTTATGTCTTGCTCCCCAGTGAGCAGCTTTGCGCCCCCATTGAGCACACGATGATCATCAGCCCCAGCAGTCACAGAACGCAATAGCCTAAATGCGATTAATTTGAGCGGGGCAAAACCTCAAGAGATACGCAATATTTTCCCAACCTCAAGAATTACTCAACTTACTGCCAATTTGGAATCGAAGGCAGAATGGGTGTGTAGGCTCAATAATTAGAAGTTTTGCCTCCGAGCCCTTGAAAAACCCATCCGCGTGGTTTATGCCGCCGAATACAAGATGAAATAGCTTGGATGGCGGGCTTGCGGCAGCAGGCACTTAAGACTTATTGGGGGCATACATGGTGGAGCGGGGCGTTGCTGTTGTTGTTGAAGACGACGACGACATCAGGACATCTCTGAAGGAGGTGCTCCAGCAGTCCGGCTTTGCCGTGTTTGAGACGGCATCAGGGGTGGAAGGCGTGCAGGCCGTACGGGAACACAACCCCGTCATTGTGACCATGGACGTGGGCCTGCCGGACTTTGACGGCATCGAGGCATCGCGCAGGATCCGGACGTTCAGCGACGCCTACCTCATCATTGTCACGGGCCGGGTGGAAGAGGCCGATGCGCTGATGGGCTTCGAAGCCGGCGCGGACGACTACATGACCAAGCCGTTCCGGCCCCGGGAACTGCGTGCCCGGATCGCCGCCATGCTGCGGCGTCCGCGGTCCCTGAATTCCGGTTCAGGGGAAAGGACGCAGTCTCCGCCCCGACCGCGGGCCGGCCAGCATATTGTGCTTCCTGCTGCCCTGGACGCCGGCGAGGTTCCGCCCAGGAACGCCGGGGCCGCCGTGCTGTGCGACTTTGAACACAAAGGACTGACGCTGCACGAGGGGTCCCGCTCCGCCGCCATCCATGGCCTGCCGCTGGATTTGACGCGCACCCAGTTTGACCTTCTCCTGGTCCTGATGGAGAACGGCCGGGTGGTGCAGACCAAGGCCGACCTCGTCCGCCGGCTGCGCAACGAGCCGTACAACACCGGCTCATTCGTCACCGCGGGCGAGGAGCGCGCCGTCGAGGTCCACCTGGGCAACCTGCGCAAGCGCCTGGGTGACAGCTCCCGGTCGCCGCACTGGATTGAAACGGTGCGCGGCGTGGGGTACCGGCTGGCACCCTAGCGGCCGTCACTGGCGATCCTGCCTTTCCCAGGCGTACTGGATCCACACCTGGTAGCCCAGGGACCGCTCGAACAGGCAGCGCGGGTGGTGGCCGTCCGGCGCGAGCCAGAGGATGTCCCCATCGTCAGTGACGGCGTCCACCCTGCCCGCGCGGACGGTGGCGTTCCATTGCCTGATCTCCACGGTGCGGCCCAGCACGGGAAGCCAGTCATGCTGCAGGTGTAATGCCATGGTTCCTCCGTGGTCAGTGGGGCCCGGAGCCGGCGAGTGCCTTGGTTCCGGCCAGGTGGTGACCCATCACCGTGAAGATCATTGCCAGCGAGGTGGCGCCGGGATCGGCGGTCCCCACGCTCTTCTCCGCAAGTGGTCTTGCCCGCCCCTTCAGCGGCCGCAGGGCAGCGGTGTCCTCGGCCGCTTTGACTGCCACCCGGGCCGCTGCCGCCCAGGCGTCGGGCGCCTGGGATCCTTCCGCGACCAGCCTGCGCAGGGTCTCGGCGAAGGGGAGCAGGGCGTCCACCATGGTCTTGTCACCCAGGTCAGCCTTGCCAAGCTCCGTGATCCTCGCCGCGAAAGCCGTAACCGCCGCCGCCAGTTCGCCGGCGTCGGGTGAACCGCTGTTGCCCAGGGTTTCCCCGAAAGCCCTCAGCCCGGCGCCCCACAGGACTCCCGAGGTCCCTCCGGCCCTGTCGGCCCAGGCGTCTCCGGCCGCGACCAGGACCGAGCCGGCGCCCGCCCCCTCGGCCGCGGCGGCTGAACCAGCGGCTGTTGCCGCGTCAACGCCGCGCACCATGCCTCGGCCGTGGTCCCCGTCGCCTGCGATGGCGTCCATGGCGCCAAGCTCTGCCTCGGCGGAATGCAACGAATCCCGGGCCGCCTCCAGGGCCGCGACGCAGTTCACCGCGAAAGCCCGGGAGCCGCCGTCGGCCTCATAGTGAACGCGTGAGGACCCGCCGTCGGACATGTCAGCACGAAATTCAGTGGTGTCAGAATCCGCACTGCCCCGGCGGTAGGCCGGAGCTTCGGCGGGAGCAGTCCACAGCTGCTCAAGCTCCTCGTCCAGCCAGGTCACGGTGAGCGAGACGCCGGACATGTCCAGGCTGGTGACCAGCTCGCCGACCTCCGGGAGCACCAGCGTGTAGCCGGCAGCCCGCAGCAGCGGCGCCACCGTGAGCCAGAGGACAAAGAGCTCCTCGTGCTTGGTGGAGCCCAGGCCGTTCAGGATCACAGCGACGCGGTCTCCGGCTCCGGGCGGCGCCTCTGCTAGTACGCGTGCAACGAGTTCCTGCCCGAGGTCCTTTGCGGACGGCAGGTCAGTGTCGAACAGCCCTGGCTCGCCGTGGATGCCCAGCCCGAGCCCCATTTGCCCGTCCTTCAGCAAGAACAGGGGAGCATCGGCTCCCGGGAAGGTGCAGCCGCCAAAGGCGCTCCCCAGGGTCCGCGTCATGCTGTTTGCCTTCCGGCCCAAACGTACGACGTCGGCCAGGCCGGCTCCCGCTTCCGCCGCGGCTCCCATGATCTTGAAAACGGTGAAATCACCCGCGATGCCACGGCGCTTCTCCGCTTCCGCTGGCGGTGCGCTGGCGATGTCGTCGGTGACCAGCACATTTTCAACCTGGATCCCTTCGGCGGCGAGTCGCTCGCCGGCCATGCCGAAGTTCATCACATCCCCGGCATAGTTGCCGTATGTGAACACCACGCCAGCTCCGGAGTCGGCGGCTTTGGCCACCGAATAAGCCTGCTGCGCCGACGGCGAGGTGAAGATGTTTCCCACCACCGCCCCGTCCGCGAAGCCGCTTCCGATGAGGCCGGCGAACGCGGGGTAGTGGCCCGAACCGCCTCCCACAAGCACTGCCACTTTGGGCTTGGCCGGACGGCGGCGGCGGACAGCACCGCCGGGGACCTGCCGCACGTGCTCCGCGTGGATGTCGCAGAACCCGGCAAGGGCTTCTTCGGCGAATTCTGAGGGGTCGTTGAAAATCCTGGTCATCGTTGACTTTCTGGCTGGTTCGGGCTCATCAGGTCTGGACTGGGCTGTCGTGGACCGCCCTTAGTGGATGTGGCTTCCGCCGTTGATGTCGATGGTGGTGCCGGTGAGGTACGCGGAATCGTCGGAGGACAGGAAGGTGATGACGGCGGCGATTTCCTCGGTGGTGGCGTTGCGGCCCAGCGGGATGCCGGCGTTGATGGCTGCCTCCTGCTCCTCGGTGCTGCCCACGCGGATGTTGGTGTCCACGGCGCCGGGGGTGATGGCGTTGACGGTGACGCCGGTGGCGCCGATTTCGCGGGCCAGGGCCTTCGTGAAGCCGAGGATGGCCGCCTTGGCCGCGGAGTAGGGGACCTTTCCGAATACGCCGCCGCCGCGCTGGGCGGATACGGAGGACATGTTCACGATGCGGCCCCATCCGTTGTCGATCATGTCCGGCAGGAAGGCCTTGGTGACGAGGTAGGTGCCGGTGGCGTTGACGGCCATGACCTTGTTCCAGAGGTCCAGGGTGGTTTCGAGGAACGGTACGGGGGAGGTGATGCCTGCGATGTTGGCGAGGGCGCCGACGGCGGGAAGGGTTCCGGCGGTGATTTCGGCCTTCACCGCCTCGTAGGCGGCGTTGACGGAGCCCTCGTTGGCGACGTCGATTTCGTAGCCGAAGGCCGGGACGTTGAACTCGTTGCCGATCTCGGCGGCGACCTTCGCCGATTTCTCGCCGTCGAGGTCAAGGATGGCCACTGCCCAGCCCTGGCTGGCGTAGCGGCGGGCGGTGGTGATGCCGATGCCGCGCTCCGAGGTTGCTCCGGTGAGGACGGCGGTGCGCTGGATGGTGTTGCTCATGATGCTCCTTGGTTGCTTTTGCGGGGTGTGGTTGGTTTTGGTGGTTCAGAGGAGGTCGGTAATGAAGCTGGCCGCCTTGGCCGCTGCCGCCGGGCGTTCGTCGTGCGTGACGTCCCGGGTTTCGAGTTCGAGGGAGAAATGGCCGGTGTAGCCGCCGGCGGCGAGGGCAGACAGGCCGGCGGTGAAGTCAGCGTCGCCGTTGCCGACGCTGAGGTTGATATTGCCGGGCACAGCGTCGCGCAGGTGGACGTGGGTGATGCGGCCCTGGTGCCGGCCGATGTACTCCAGGGGATCTTCCCCGGCAGCGACGATGTGGCTGAAATCCATGACAATCCCGACGCCGGTACCCGCCAGGCGCTCGGCCAGCAGTTCCGCACGCTCCAGATTCCAGCAGAACCGCAGGAAGTGCAGGGACTCGGTCCAGAGTTCGACGCCGAACTCCGCCGCGCGCTGTCCGGCCTGGTCGAGCTGGGCCGCAACCAGGTCAAGGTCCTCCTCGAGGCTCCGGACGGGATCATGGCTAAGGGCGCCGCACGGCAGGACCAGGGCCTTCGCACCAGTATTGGCGGTCAACGTGAGGAGCGCGTCCAGGTGACGTTCGCGAGCGGCGCGGGACCCGGCGTCGAGCACTGCATTGAGGTCACCCACATCGCCGTTGACCGAACGGACGCGCAGTCCGGAAACAGCAACGTCGGCAGTGACCGCCTTGACGGCCTCAGCATCCAGCTCATAGGGAACGTGGTTGCAGACACCCGGAAGGGCGCCAAGATCGATCTCCCGGAAGCCCAGGCCGGTAATGGTCCGCAGCGCCGTGGGCAGGTCCTGGTGCCGGAAGCTGATGGACGAGCAACCAATCCTGGAGTTGAACATCGTTGTTGATCCTCTGATGAGCGGTGGTGACATGAATCACTGTATGATGAGACAGTGTTAACAGTCAACCTCCAACATTGACTGTTGACATTGATGCATGACGCGGGTCACACTGGGCATATCATGTGTTAACAGTCGACAGCGGTGGTGCGGAAGCACTCCCGCTCTTCGAAAGGGATCCACTCCATGAGCAATGAAGCTCTGAAAATGCGGGGCCACGTCCACGGCACCAAGGACGCAAAGCGCGTCGCCATCGGCTCCGGCGTCGGCGCCGTCATTGAGACATACGACTTCATCGGCTTCGGCACTGCTGCGGCCTTGTACTTCGGCACGGCATTTTTCCCAACCGGTGATCCCGTCACCGGAACCCTGGCCGCTTTCGCCACCCTCGGTGTTGGCTTCGCGGCCCGCCCGATCGGCGGCATCATCGGCGGGCATCTCGGCGACAAGGTGGGCCGCAAACCGGTCCTCGTTGCTTCCCTGATCCTGATGGGCGTGGCCACGTTCCTGATCGGCCTGCTTCCCACATACGAGCAGGTTGGTCTGCTCGCCCCCGCCCTGCTGGTCTTCGTCCGTGTTGTCCAGGGCCTGGCCTTCGGGGCTGAATGGGGCGGCGCCATCCTCATGAGCTACGAGCACGCACCCTGGAAGTCCAAGGGCAAATACACCGGCATCGTCCAGGCAGGCTTCCCCGTCGGCCTCCTGTTGGCCAACCTCGTCTTCCTCGTCAGCGTGAACCTCGGCGGCGAACTCGCCTGGCGCGTCCCGTTCCTGGCAAGCATCGTCCTGGTCGCCGTCGGCCTGATCATCCGCTCCAAGGTCCCCGAATCCCCGGTCTTCGACGAGGTCAAGGAAAGCGGCTCCATCGTCAAGAACCCGATCATCGAGGTCATCAAGACCGACTGGCGCAGCATCGTCCGCGGCATCGGCCTTCGCGTCGCAGAGACCGCCGGCTACGCCGTGTCCATCACGTACATGATCTCCTACCTCCACACCCAGCACCTGGCTGACAAAACCCAAACACTCGTGGCCCTCTGCATCGCCTCGGCCATCGGCATTTTCGCCACCATGGCCTGGGCGCGCCTCACGGACAGGATCGGCCGCCGGCCTCTCTACGTCTGGTCCTGCGCCTTCGCCGCACTGTTCGGCATCCCCATGTTCCTATTGGTCAACACCGGCCTGTTCATCTTCGTCATCGCCACGATCGTCATCTCCTACGCTGTGTGCCAGAACTCCCTGGCCGGCGCTCAGGGCCCGTGGTTCCCGGAACTGTTCCAGGCCAAGACCCGCTCCTCCGGCGCCTCGCTGGCCTACCAGATCTCCGCCATGGTCTCCGGCTTTACCCCCTTCGTCACCACCCTGCTGTTCGTCACCTTGGGATGGATGGGCCCCGCACTGCTCTTCAGCACTTACGCCGCGATCGGACTCTGGGCCGCCCTTGTCACCCGGGAAACCTGGGGCAAGCGCGAACGGCAGCTGGCAGATGAGGCCACCAAAAGCACCCCGCAATCCGTAGACGCCTGATGACCACCACCACAGAAGAAGCTCACATGACTGCCACCCAGGAAACCATGTCTCCCACCACCGAACGCGTTGACAGTGTTGCTGCCGCCGCCTACCGGATCCGCCACCACGCCCTGAACATGGGCGAGGTCCAGGGCCAGGGCTACGTCGGCCAGGCCCTCGGTGCCGCTGACATGCTGGCCACCGTCTACTCCGACCAGCTCCGCTACCGCGCCGAGGACCCGGAGTGGGAAGGCCGGGACCGGTTCCTGCTCTCCACCGGCCATTACGCCATCGGTCACTATGCCGCCCTGGCCGAAGCCGGCATCGTGCCGGTGGAGGAACTCGAGACCTACGGCTCGGACGACTCCCGGCTGCCGATGTCCGGCATGTCCACCTACACGCCGGGCATGGAAATCTCCGGCGGTTCCCTGGGCCACGGCCTCACCATCGCCGTCGGCATGGCCCTGGGCCTGCGCTACCAGGGCTCCACGGCCAGGATCTATAACTTCCTCTCCGACGGCGAACTGGACGAGGGCTCGACCTGGGAGGCCGCCATGGGTGCGCACCACCATCAGCTGGGCAACCTCACCGCCATGGTGGACATCAACGCCCTGCAGGCGGACGGCAAGACCGACACCGTGCTCCGCACCGAACCCGTCACTGAAAAGTGGGAGTCCTTCGGCTGGTACACCCAGCGGGTGGACGGAAACGACGTCGGTGCGCTGCTCGCAGCGCTCGACAACGCAGCTGCCCAGGCCGCCGCCGTCGGACGTCCTTCCGTGATCCTGTGCGACACCAAGGTCGGCCGCGGCGTCCCGCTGCTGGAGGAACGCGAGAAGGCGCACTTCATGCGCATCGAAGAGCACGAATGGCAGACCTGCCGCGAACAACTGACCGCAGGATTCGAAGGGACCACCGGACGATGAGCATCAACACAGCGGCAGTTGCCGCTCCGAAACCCAAGCTGAAGACCTCGGCCATGATCGCCTCCTTCGCTGACCCCGGCCAGAAGACGGCGTCCGCCCCGTTCGGGCACGCACTGGTCAAGGCAGCCCAGGAGAACGACAAGATCGTGGGTCTCACCGCTGACCTGGGCAAGTACACCGACATGCACATCTTCGCCAAAGCGTTCCCAGAGCGGTTCTTCCAGATGGGCATGGCCGAGCAGCTGCTCTTCGGCGCCGCCGCAGGGCTGGCCGAAACCGGCCTGGTTCCGTTCGCATCCACCTACTCCGTGTTCGCAGCCCGCCGTGCCTACGACTTCCTCTGCCTGGACTCCGCCGAACCCAACCTCAACGTCAACATCGTCGGCGGCCTGCCGGGCCTGACCACCGGATACGGCCCCAGCCACCAGGCCACCGAGGACATGGCAATTTTCCGCGGCATGCCCAACCTGACCATCGTGGACCCGTGCGACTCGATCGACATCGAACAGGCCGTTCCGCAGCTCGCCGCGTCGGAGGGGCCCACCTACCTCCGGCTGCTGCGCGGCAACGTGCCAACGGTGCTGGACGAATACGGCTACACGTTCGAACTCGGCAAGGCCAAAGTCCTGCGCGGCGGCAACGACGTGGTGTTCATCTCCTCCGGGCTGATGACCATGCGCGCGCTGCAGGCCGCCACCGCCCTGGCCGAGCACAACGTGGACGTCGCCGTCGTGCACACCCCCACCATCAAACCGTTCGACGCCGCCACCGTCCTGGCCGAAATCAACACCGACCGCCTCGCCGTCACGCTGGAGAACCACAGCGTCATCGGCGGCCTCTTCGAAACCGTCGCTTCGGCAGTGGTCACCGCGGGCCTTGGCCAGCGGGTGGTGCCCGTTGCACTGCCGGATGAATTCCTCGACGCCGGCGCCCTCCCCACCCTCCACGACCGCTACGGACTCTCAGTCCAGAAGATCGTGGCAAAGGTGCTGGCAGAACTCGGCTGACGCCGCCAGCAGAAGCGCGGAGCAGCGGTGCTGCTCCGCGCTTCTGACGTAGAATCGACTGTTAACACGCCACTGTAGACAGTCAACCCCTGACACTGAGGACCCTCCGATGACCGAACCTGCAGCATCCCTTTTGGGGCTCGAGAAGAAAAGCCTCCGCGAGCAGGCGCTCGCCGCGCTGCGCACCGCGATCACCAGCGGTGAACTGGAACCCGGCAGGCATCTGGTGGAAACGGAGTTGTCCGAGATGTTGCGGATCAGCCGCGGCACCCTGCGCGAGGCCCTGCGCCAGCTGGAGCAGGAAGGCCTCCTCTCGGCAGGCCCCCGCGGACGCCTCTCGGTGCGGCACCTGGATGAGAAGGAAATCCGCGACATCTACGCCGTCCGGGCCGCGATCGAGTCCCTCGCTGCAAGGACCCTGTGCGAACTGGCCGACCGGCAGACCGTGATCACCACCCTGCGTGCCGCCATCGACGCGATGAAGGCCGCCGAACAGGAAAGCTTGCAGAAGCGCGTCGAATCGGACCTTGAGTTCCACCGCACGCTCTGCCGGCTCACGGGCAACGAAACGCTGCTGCACACCTGGGAGTCCCTGGAGGGGTCCATCCGGATGTCCATCATGTTCGCCGGCCTGGAAAAGGGCGTCAGCAACATGAGTGTGGACCGCCACCACGACATCGTCGCCGCCATCGAGACCGGCGACGCCTCGCTGGCGCGCAAGACCATCCGCCAGCACATGGACACCGCCGCCGACAACCTGGTGGCATAGCGCCTGTACCCCTGGCTGTTAGCCCAGTTCTCGGGACCCTTAGCTGCTCTTGATGGCCGCTTCGAATGCGGGCAGGCTGCGTTCGATCATGTCCTCGTTGGCGGTCAGGGAGATCCGGAAGAAGCCCGGCGTCTCGAACAGCACCCCCGGCAGAACGAAGACATCCCTGCGGGCCAGTGAGTTGGTGAACGCCTCGTCGTCCGGAATCGGGGACCTGACGTACAGGTAAAAGGTGCCTTCCGGAGGCCGGACGCGATAGCCCATGCCGACGAGCGCATCGACGAGGCGGTCCCGGCGCCGCTGCAGCTGTCCGACGTCGATGGAAAACTTCTCCAGTTCGGGAAGCGCGTGCTGCAGCAGGGCGTTCGGGTACACCCAGCCCATGGCCACCTGCAGGCTGGTGATGGCGTGGCTCATCCCCTCCCCGCGGGGCATGGTGGGTGGCAGCGCCAGATAACCCACCCGCTCGCCGGGTGAGAGATGGGTCTTGCCGTAGGAGTAGGCCAGCAACGTGTATGGATAGAACTCCGCCGGGCTGTGGAAGCGCAGGCCGTCGAACACGATCCGGTTATAGGGCTCATCCGAGACGACGTAGATCCGCCGCCCGATCCTCTCCGAGGCCGACGCCAGCAGTTCCGCCAGCCGGACCAGCAATTCTGGCGGGTAGATCCGGCCGGTGGGGTTATTGGGCGAATTGACGATCACAACCCTGGTGCGCTCCGTGATGGCAGCCTCGATGGCGTCGAGGTCCAGGTCGAACGTGGTGGTGTTGATTCTCACCTTCACCGGGACCAGCCCGGCTTCAAGGACCAGCGGCTCGTACAGGAACCACGGCGGCAGGCTGTAGATGACCTCATCGCCCGGATCGGCCACGGTCTTCAGCGCCAGGGCGATGGCGGCGAAGCCGCCGGTGGTGAGGTAGATATCCTCGGTCCGGAACGGCACCCCCAGCAGTCGCTGAAGTGATT
Source organism: Arthrobacter sp. BE255 (assembly GCF_031457335.1). Taxonomy (NCBI): domain Bacteria; kingdom Bacillati; phylum Actinomycetota; class Actinomycetes; order Micrococcales; family Micrococcaceae; genus Arthrobacter; species Arthrobacter sp. BE255. The sequence goes on from NZ_JAVDWK010000005.1 coordinate 243,379, forward strand.
CCGCGGCTGCCTCCCGGGCGGCCTGGCCGTTGGTCTGGTAGGCGAACCACTGATCATTCTGCGGCGTCAGCGCGTCCCGCAGCGTATTGACGTAGCGCCCGGCCGGCATCTGGTGCGGGTTGCCGAGGGTGAAGTCACAGGCGCCCGGCAAGAGGTGGCGGCGGGCGTAGTCGGATTCGTTGAGGAAGGCGTCAATCCGCTGGAAGGACGGGATCGATGCCAGCTTCGCAGCGCGGGCAGATACCTCTGAGGTGGCTGTCGGATGGTCCATGTCACCACTCCTGTATTGGGCAGCCGTGGGGCGGCAGCCGGACGGGCAGCGCGCTGCTGAGCCAGTGGAGGCTGTGGTGCGACCTATATTGGCCTCCGACACGCCTTGAAGTAAAGAGCCCTGTGGGAAAGCCGTGGCCGGGCTCTCCGGCCCGAGTCGGGCCAGGAGCCGGCATCGTACCGGTTTAGCCCAGCTCGCCCGTCCCCGCTGCCGCGAGCGGCAGGATCCGGGTCCAGAAGTCCTCCGGGATGTCCCATTCGGCGAGCCGGACGGTTTCCTCGACGCGGCCGGGTTCGGACATGCCCACGATGGTGGAGCTGACCCTTGGATCCCGGGTGGAGAACTGCAGGGCCGCGGCGGCCAGCGGCACGTCGTACTCGTTACAGATCGCTTCCATTTTCTTGACCCGCTGAATGATGGCTTCGCTGGCCGGCCGGTAGCAGTAGTTGGGCGCAGCGTCCGGGCCTTTCACCAGCATGCCGCCGCCGAACGGCGCCGCATTGACATAGGCCACCCCGCGCTCCGTCGCGTCCTGGATGAGGGGCTCGGCGGTCTGGTCCACCAGGGTGTACCGGTTGTGGCTGATGACGACGTCGAACGCATCCGTGGCCAGATACTTCAGTTCCAGGTCGATCGGTCCGCCGGCCACACCGAGGTGCCCGATGACGCCCTGGTCGCGCAGCTCGATCAGCGCCTCGAGCGGGCCGCCGGCCGCGGTGCCCTCCTCGAAGGTGATCTTCTCGGGATCGTGGAGATACACCAGCTGGAGCCGGTCCAGGCCGAGCCGCTCGAGGGATTCCTCCACGGAGCGGCGGACCCTGTCCCCTGAGAAGTCGCTGACGCCTCGGATGGGGTCCACCTTCGTGGCCACCACAACGCCCTCGGGCAGGCCGCCGGCTGCCGCGAGGGCCTGGCCGATGCGGCGCTCACTGTTCGTCAGCCCGTACTCGTTGGACGTGTCGATGAAGTTGAAGGGGCCTTCGAGGACCCGGCGGATGGTGGCGACGGCGGTGTCGGTACCGTGCGGTGCCGGGTGGCTGCCCAGCGAGCTGGTGCCCACGCAGACGGCGGAGACGGACAGGCCGGTACGGCCCAGGGTGCGGTATTCCATGGTGGGGGTTCCTTCGGGTGGGACGTCCAGAAAAGGCTTTCTCACCATGTATTCTGCCTGCTTCGCCCGCTTGATCGTGTGATTGACCACACATCCGGGGCTTGTCCGCGGTTCAGGACGTTCAAGGTTCTGTTGCGCGAACAAGCCCCGGAGTCGGTCCCACCTCTCATCGACTGCTCCATAAGCGCCCTTTTAGTGGCTCAGAACGGCACTTACGGAGCAATCGATGCGTACTTGGAGCGGCAGTCCCGGCCGCCTCAGCGGCTGCGGCGCCGCAGCAACGGATCAATGAGCGACGGCGGCTGGTAGCCGCTGTCCGCGGCGTTCAGCGTGGTGCCGGGAGGGACGATTTCGTCGATCCGGTCCAGCACATCGGGGGACAGGCTCACCTTGTCCGCGCCAAGGGCACCCTCCAGCTGCTCCAGGGTCCGCGGGCCGATGATCGCCGAGCTGACGGCCGGGTGTTCCAGGACGAAGCCCAGCGCGAGGTGGATCAGGGACAGCCCGGCCTGGTCCGCGAGTTCGGTCAGCTCCAGCACCGCCTGGGTCTTGCGGGCGTTCTCGGCGGTGGACGGATCATGCCGCGCAGGCTGCCGGGCGGCCCGGCTCGAGGTGACGTGGCCGCCGTCGGGCCTGATCCGGCCCGACAGCCAGCCGCCGGCCAGCGGGCTCCACGGCAGCACACCCAGCCTGTGCCGCTGGGCAAGCGGCAGGACTTCACGTTCCACACCGCGCGCCAGGATGGAGTACGGCGGCTGCTCCGCCACCGGGCGTTCCCGGTGGCGGTCGCGGGCCACGTACTGGGCCTCCACGATCTGTCCCGGCTCGAACGTGGACGTTCCGATGTACCGGATCTTGCCCTGCCGGACGAGGTCGGACAGCGCCCCGAGCGTCTCGTCAATGTCGGTGTCCGGCTCCGGCCGGTGCACCTGGTAGAGGTCGATCCAGTCGGTCTGCAGCCGGCGCAGGCTGTCCTCCACGGCGCGGATGATCCAGCGGCGCGAATTGCCGGCCTGGTTCACGTCCTCGCCGAGCCGGCCGTGGACCTTGGTGGCCAGCACGACGTCGTCGCGGCGGCCCTTCAAAGCCTTGCCCACGATGGTTTCGGACTCGCCCTGGGAGTAGACGTCCGCGGTGTCCACCACGTTGATGCCGGAGTCGAGGGCCCGGTGGATGACGCGGATGGAGTCGTCGTGGTCCGGGTTGCCGATGGCCCCGAACATCATGGTGCCCAGGGTCAGGGGGCTGACCTTGAGGCCGGTGGCGCCGAGGATGCGGTAGTCGGTCATACGGATGCTCCTTGAAGTTGCAGAGTGTGTTGAAGCTGCTGGCTGTATTGGCTATCGGGCCGTTCCAGCCCGAAGTGTTCGCGCAGCGTCCGGCCTGTGTATTCGGTGCGGAACAGGCCGCGGGACTGCAGGATGGGGACCACCTCGTCGGCGAAGGCCTCGAAGCCGCCGGGCAGCCAGGGCGGCATGATGTTGAAGCCGTCGGCGGCGCCGTTTTCGAACCACTGCTGGATCTCGTCGGCCACCTGCACTGGGGTTCCCGCCACGGCGTAGTGGCCGCGGGCACCGGCAAAGCGGTGCAGCACCTGGCGCACGGTGAGCCGTTCCCGGCGGATGGTGTCCAGGAGCAGTTGGCTGCGGCTGCCCTCCCGGCCCGCGGCGGCCAGCAGCTCCTCCGGGAACGTCCCATCCAGCTTGAGCCCGTCGAGGTCCACGCCCAGCAGCTTGCGCAGGATGCCAAGCCCGTATTCGGGCTGCGTCAGCTCGTCGAATTCCTGCCGCAGTGCTCGGGCTTCGGCCTCCGTGGAACCCAGGTAGGGGCTGATGCCGGGGAGTACCAGGAGCTTCTCCGGGTCCCGGCCGGCCGCTGATGCCCGGGCCTTGATGTCGGCGTAGAAGTCCTGCGCGCTCTGCAGGGTCTGGTGCGCGGTGAACACGGCTTCCGCGTGCTGGGCCGCGAACGCCTTGCCGTCGGCAGAGGAGCCTGCCTGCACGTAGACCGGACGGCCCTGCGGGGACCGCGGGGTGTTCAGCGGACCTTCCACGCGGAAGTGTTCGCCCGCATGCCCGATCGGATGGATCCGTGAGGTGTCGGCGAAAACCCCCGTGCCGGCGTCGGACACCACCGCCCCGTCCTCCCAGCTGTCCCAGAGCTTGCCCACCACCTGGACGAATTCGTCCGCCCGGGAGTAACGCTCAGCGTGCGGCGGGTGCTCGTCCAGGCCGAAGTTCCGGGCGGCCCGTTCGGCGCCGGTGGTGACGATGTTCCAGCCCGCCCGGCCGCCGCTGAGATGGTCCAGCGACGCGAACAGCCGGGCCGCGTTGTACGGCTCCAGGTACGTTGTGCTGGCGGTGCCGATCAGGCCAATCCGTTCGGTGGCCACGGCGATGGCGGACAGCCAGGTGAAGGGTTCCAGCCGGAACCTGGTGGCGTACTGCACGTTGCTCTCCAGCGCCGGCCCGTCCGCGAAGAAGACGGCGTCCAGCTTGGCCTGCTCCGCGCGCTGCGCCAGCTCCTGGTAGAAGCGGATGTCCAGCAGCCGTTCCGGCTGTGACTTCGGGTGCCGCCAGGCGGCTTCGTGGTGGCCGCCGGGGTAGATGAACAGATTGAGCTTTAGCTGCCGCCCCACTAGAACGCCGATCCGATCGAGGCCAGTTCCGCCGCGGTCGCGCCGGCAAAACGGTTGTCCGGACGCTCCAGGCCGTAGTGCTCACGCAGCGTCCGGCCCGTGTACTCGGTGCGGAACAGTCCGCGCTCCTGCAGGATGGGCACCACCTGGTCCACAAACGTCTCGAGCCCTGAGGGCAGCACGGGTGCCATGATGTTGAAGCCGTCCGCTGCGCCGCCGTCGAACCATTCCTGGATGGCGTCAGCAACCTGGACGGGGGTGCCGGTGAACGTCCGGTGGCCGCGTCCGCCGCCGAGGCGCCCGATCAGTTCCCGGACGGTGAGCTTCTCGCGGCGTGCCAGCTGGACGATCAGGGTGTAGCGGCTCTTGGCGCCCTCGATCTCGTCCTCGCTGGGCAGGTTGTCCGGCAGCTGGCGGTCCAGGGGCAGGTCCTCGGGGGCAACGCGCAGGGTCTTGGCCAGCTGGATCCGCGCGTATTCGGGCTTGATCAGCCGGTCCAGTTCACGTTCCAGCGCCTGGGCCTCTTCCTCCGTGGCCCCGATGACCGGAACGATGCCGGGAAGGATCTTGATGGTCTCCGGATCACGTCCGACGGCGGCGGTCCGGGCTTTGAGGTCCCGGTAGAACTCCTGCGCGTCGGCGAGGGTCTGGTGCGCGGTGAAGACGGCGTCCGCGTACCGGGCGGCAAGGTCCTTGCCGTCCTCCGAGGAGCCGGCCTGGACGATCAGCGGGTGCCCCTGCGGCGAGCGGGGGACGTTGAGCGGGCCGCGGACCTTGAAGTGCTTTCCTTCGTGGTCGATGGTGCGGATTTTCTCCGAGTCGCCCCACACGCCGTCGGCCTTGTCCGCGAGTACGGCGTTGTCCTCCCAGCTGTCCCAGAGCTTCTGGGCCACCTCGATGAACTCGGCGGCACGCTCGTACCGGACCGCGTGGGCGGGCTGGTCGTCCACGCCGAAGTTGCGGGCGGCATCGGGACCGGCCGTGGTGACCACGTTCCAGCCGGCGCGGCCGCCGCTGACCCAGTCCACGGACGCGAAGCGGCGGGCCAGGTTAAATGGCTCGTTGTAGGTGGTGGAGGCGGTGGCGATCAGCCCGATGTGTTCCGTGGCGCCGGCGATGGCGGTCAGCAGCACGGTGGGCTCAAGTTTCCCGGCCGGGCGGCGGCCCACCTCGCCGAAAAGGACCGGAGAATCGGCGAAGAAAATGGAGTCAAGCTTGCCGCGTTCAGCGGTGCGGGCCAGCTGCTTGTAGTGCTCCACCTTGGTGCTGGAATGCGGGTCGCTTTCGGGCAGCCGCCACGAGGCCTCGTGGTGCCCGGTGCTCATCAGGAAGGCGTTGAGGTGGAGGGTGCGCTGGGCGGAATCGGGATTCTGGGAACTCATGGTGCTCCTAAGGGGGTGAGGGTGAAGTGATTTAGTGGCTGGCGACGTTGACGTCGACGCCGAGGGCTGTGAGCAGGTCGCGGCGCAGGGCTTCGTGCCCGGCGGCGTCCACCGCGGTGCCAATTTCCGGGGCCACGGTCCGGACGGTGGCCACGCGGCCGCTGTCCAGGACCACAATCCGGTCGGCCAGGGCGATGGCCTCGTCCACGTCGTGGGTGACCAGCAGGACGGCGGGGCGGTGCGCGGCCACGAGCTCGCGGAGCAGGCCGTGCATCTTGATCCGGGTCAGCGCGTCGAGGGCACCGAACGGTTCGTCGGCCAGCAGCAGCTGCGGTTCGCGGACCAGGGAGCGGGCCAGCGCGACGCGCTGCTGCTCGCCGCCGGACAGCTCGTGCGGCCAGGACTTTTCCCGGCCCGCGAGCCCCACTTCGGCGAGTGCCCTGCGGGCCTTGGTGTCGGCGTCGTGATCCCGAAGCCCCAGGGTGACGTTGCCCAGGACGGTGTCCCACGGCAGGAGCCGGGAGTCCTGGAAGACCACCGAGACGCGGTCCGGGACGTTGATGACGCCGCTGCCTTTGACGTCGTGGTCCAGCCCGGCGAGCGCCCTCAGCAGCGTGGACTTGCCGCAGCCGCTGGGTCCGAGCAAGGCCACGAACTCGCCGGGGGCGATGTCCAGGTCCACGCCGTTCAGGACGCCCTTGGGGCCGAAGCCGCGGATCAGGTCGCGTACGGAAACCGTGGGGACCGCCGCGGGAGCCGTGGTGCGGGCGCGGGCATGTGTACGGGAGGACGGTGCGACGGCGGTCAGCCCGCCAGGGTGCGCTGCCATGAGAGAGCCTTTCGTTCGATGAAGCGGACAATGCCGTCGGAGAGCAGGCCGAGAATGCCGTAGACGGCGAGCCCGAGGACGATGATGTTGGTCTGGCCGTAGGTGCGGGCGAGCTCCATCATGTAGCCGATGCCGCTGGTGGAGTTGATCTGTTCCACCACCACCAGGGAGACCCAGGCCCCGGTGACCGCGAACCGCAGGCCCAGGAAGAAGCCGGGCAGGGCGCCGGGGAGGACCACTTTGCGGATGAAGCCGGCCCGGCCCAGCCCCACGGTCTGTGCCAGTTCGACGTAGCGCAGGTCGATTCCGCGCAGGCCTGCGTGGGTCTGCAGGTAGATGGGGACGAAGACGCCAAGGGTGATGGTGAGGACCTTCATGGTCTCGTCGATCCCGAACCACAGAATGAGGAGCGGGATCAGGGCCAGGCCCGGGATGGCGCGTTTGATCTGCACCGGCCCGTCGATGAGTGCTTCGCCCGTGCGGCTGAGACCGGAGACGAGGGCCAGCAGTGCTCCGACGACGATGCCGAAGAAAAGGCCCAGGCCCGCGCGCTGGGCGGAGATCGCGAGATTCTCCTGCAGCCTGCCGTCGGCGATCAGTTCGCCGGCGGTGGCCACCACGGTCCAGGGTTCGGAGAGGATGCGGGGGTCCAGCAGCCCTGTCGCCGAGGCGGCTGTCCAGAGCAGCAGCAGAGCCGAGGGGCCCAGCAGCCAGGCGAGCCGCCGTCGTCGTCCGGGTCCCAGCCGGCGGCCGGTGGGCCGAACGTCGTCACGGCCGGCGAGTGCCGGGTCCTGGTGGGGTGCGACGGCGGTGCGCTCCACGGTTGCGGCGCTCATGCGGTACCGCCCTTTCCGGCCGCGGCGAAGGCCGTGCCCGCAATGGCTTCGTAGCGGGTGTCGTAGAGGTCCTTGGCCACGAGTTCCGGTTTCTTCTGTTCCTTGGCCAGCAGGTCGATGGTTTTCTGGTGGCGTTCGATGGCTTCGGTCCAGGACAGCGGAAGGTCCGCCTTGCCCGCGGCGTCGATGAGGTACTGGCCGTCCTCGCGGGAGAGGCCCTGGTCCTTGACGTAGTAGCCTTCGAGCCATTCCTGGGGGTGGTCCTCGATCCAGCGCTTGGCTTTGCCCCACACCTCGACGTACGCGGCGAGCGCGGCGGCCTTTGCGGGGTCGTCCAGGACCTTGGCGGGGGAGTACAGGTGGCCCGGATCGTCGCGCAGGCCGTGCCGGAGGGTGGAGCCGCCGTCGGACCCGTACTTGGAGAGGTAGCGCTTGATCTGGACTCCGCCCAGCGGTGCAGCGTCCACCTGCTTGCTGGACAGCGCCGTGGAGTAGGTGTCGCCGGTGCTGGGCAGCTCCACCAGCTTCACGTCGCCTTGGTTGAGGCCAGCCTTCTCCAGGATCCGCAGGACCAGGGCGCCCTGGGCCTGGCCCGGGCTGTAGGCGACCTTCTTGCCGCGCAGGTCCTGCAGCGAGGTGATTTCAGCCCCGGGGGCGATGCCCAGTTCGTAGAGCGGGTGGTTTACGGCGTCCTGCCGGAAGACGCTGGCGATGATCCGCACGTCCAGGCCGGTCCAGGTGGCGTGGATCGGCGGGATGTCAGCGACGGAGCCGACGTCAAGGGCGTTGGCCCGGAACGCTTCGGTGGTCTGCGGGCCGCCGGAAATGTTGGCGAACTCAACGTTGAAGTCCAGTTCCTTGATCAGGCCGGACAGCTCCAGGGCAACCTTGACGGTGGGGTCACCCACGGTGATGGTGGTGCCGGCGGGAACCGTGGTGGCGAGCGGGGATGTTGCCTGGGTTGGCTGGGCATTGCCGGCGGTGGCGCTTCCGCCGCAGGCAGTCAGGACGCCGAGTGCGGGCAGCGCCAGCAGGGCGCCCAGGGCGCGGCGCCGGGAAAAAGTGGAAGGCCCTTGGGTGGAGGGAGGCACGGACGATGCAGCGAAGGACATGGTGGCCTTTCTTCGGTGTTGGGGGGAGCGGCATGGGGAGGAGGGCGCAGCGAGGCAGGCCCCGGGCGATGCCACGGAGCGGGATGAAGGGGAATCTGGGACGCTGACGCCGGTCAGCGGAGGTGGATCAGTGCCGGGGGCGACAGCAAGAACATAAGGTGTGGGTGCCAGTAATGCGGGTGGATGTATACGGCATCGGAGTCCTCCTGTTCGTGCTGCGTTTGTCGCGGGACCGGCCTGGCCTGCGCTGTGGAACCACCTAAACACGGCCTGCACCGCCTTGGCCAGCACCCCGCAACGGAAGCTAAACGGGACGAAACCGGGCTACTTATGACGCCACGGAACGCGCAGTAAAAGGCCAAGCCGGGCAACCCTGCGCCATGTTTCGCAATGCGGCTTCATCGGAACTTCATGTGGCGGAAGGGCTGCCGGAGGGCGCGAGTGTTTTGTTATCGCCGCAACAGTTCGGCGCCAATCGGCCCGCGGGTGGATCCTGGCGCGCTCGCCGGATCCACAATTTAAGGACCTAACCCAGACCCCAAGGAGGGTGTGATGCGCAGTCCGGCCGCGTCAGGCGCGGTTTTTCCCACAGCCATTCTGCTGGCTTTGCTTTTCACGGGCTGCGGCCCGCAGGCGGGGCCGACGACGTCGGGTCCCAGCGCCGCCGTCACCTCCGCGACGGGAACAACAACTGCGATGCCGACGGCGACCGGCTCGCCGAGTGCCAGCACACCGGCGTCGGCCTCCTGGACCGGCTACACAACGGTGGACGGGCAGTTGACGTTTGACCACCCGGCGGCGTGGAGCGTGAAGGATCCTGCGGGGGAGCTTCCCGAGGGCGGCGGCGCCTTCGCTGAGGTGATCAACCAGGCCGGCAAGCCGCTGGCGACTCTTCGGACCAACATGGCCGTCGGGTCCACGTGCCTGGACCGGTACCCGTACTCGGTGCTGGATTCTGAGGACTTGCCCCTGCTGGCGCAGGGTGGTGCGGCACCTCGGTTCGTCTACGAGACCCGCGGGAACGATACGGCCTCGGGTCCGGCCGACACTCCCGCCGCGGCGTACGGCATCACCTCTGTCCCGGCACCCACGGGGGACTCTGCGTCGTGCATCTTCCACTTCTTCAACTGGCCGCCCACTGCTGCCATGTTCGGCGCGTTCTACAATCCGGAGAACAACGTGACGCCAGGCGCCGCGTCCCTGCCGTACCTGGAGCAGGCCAAGAAATACATGGAGACCGCGGAGTACCGGGACATCCGGCGGATGATCACGTCACTGCGGCCGGTTTGATCGGGGGAATGGCAAGGGCGGTTTGGCGGCCCGGCCTGGATGACGCGCGGCTCAAGGTTCACTCAAGATTTCCCGGAACCGGCCCGGATTGGTCAGGGCGCTCCTTGGGGGCCAGTACATTGAATTCGGCTTCGATTGTTCCCCAAACCCGAAGCCTGGAAGCCCCCGCGCTGGAGTTCAACTCGCGTGGGGGCTTCCGATCAGGCGGATGTCCGACGGAAGGAATGCCGCCTGGGCTGCCCGGCAGTCCGCACTGCCTAGAGGTTGGTCATCCGTTCTCCGGCGTCGTTGTACCTGCCGCCCTGCACCTGGATCCGTGATGCGGCGTCCTGGATCTCGGTGAGCTCGTCCGTGGAAAGGGTCACGTCCGCGGCGCCGAGGTTTTCGTCCAGCCGGTGCAGCTTGCGGGTGCCGGGAATCGGGACGATCCATGGCTTCTGCGCCAGGAGCCACGCCAGGGCCACTTGGGCCGGGGTGGCGCCCTTACGCTCTGCGATTCCCGTGAGCAGGTCCACCACGGCCCGGTTGGTTTCCATCGCCTCCGGGGTGAAACGGGGGATGGTGGCGCGGATGTCGTTGCCGGCCTCGAATGTGGTGGAGGTGCCGATGGTGCCGGTGAGGAAGCCCTTGCCGAGGGGGCTGAACGGCACAAAGCCGATGCCGAGTTCCTCGCACGTGGCCAGCACGTCTTCTTCGGGGCGCCGCCACCACAGCGAGTATTCGCTCTGGACGGCGGTCACGGGCTGGACCGCGTGCGCCCGGCGGATGGTCTCCGCGGCGGCCTCGGACATCCCGAAGTGCTTCACCTTTCCGGCGTCGATCAGTTCCTTCACCGCCCCTGCCACGTCCTCGATGGGGACGGCGGGGTCCACCCGGTGCTGGTAGTACAGGTCCAGGGCGTCCACGCCGAGCCGCTGGAGCGAGCCGTCGACAACGTGTTTGATGACGTCGGGGCGGCTGGTGACCTTCCCACTCGCCCTGCGTTCGGCTGGATCGATGTCCCAGCCGAACTTGGTGGCAATCACCACCTCGTCCCGGTACGGTGCGAGGGCCTCTCCCACCAGCTCCTCGTTGGCGTAGGGGCCGTAGATCTCGGCGGTGTCGAAGAAGGTGACGCCGCGGTCCACGGCGGTGCGGATCAGCGAGATCATTTCCTGCCGGTCCGGCCTGTCGCTGTAGCCGCCGCTCATGCTCATGCAGCCGAGTCCGATGGCGGAGACCTCCAGGCCGCCGGTGCCCAGGGTGCGCTTGTCCATGTGTCATGCTCCTGTGTCGTCGTAGGGAGGGAGCCGCCCGCACGCCCAGGCAAAGGCCGGGCTGCCCCCGTCCCAGCAACGCTAACTGCGCGCGAAGACCGGCGGGAGGCTCTGTCAGTACACCCTTCCGGAGGGCTGCCGCCGGGGAGGCTGCGCTGACAGCCGCTTCGGGCCTTCGGTGGCCATACAGGGCCAGGGACCTTCCGAACTTGGGCAGCCAACCGAAAAGCTGCCCCTGCCTTTGGGTCCGCTTACATATTTTGCGGGAGCCTGCCTCGATAGCATGAGGTGTCCGGACAGAGCCGTCCGGCCGGTTCGACGCAGAAGGAAGCCCATGGCAGCGGTTACGGTGGACGATATCCTCTCGGACCTCCCTGTGGGTTTCGCCAGCCTCATCCTCCGGCCTGCCCCGGCCGGCGCAGCGATCGAACGGTTCCTGATCCTGGACGCGGATGATGAAACGTCCGACGGCGGCGCCGCCTTTGTCCTGCTGATCGGCGTCCGCGGCCGCTCGGCTTTGCCCGCCCTGCGGCGGCTGATGAAGAACCCTCCGCCGGTGGTGGCCGTCAAGGGAAAGCGCGAAGAGCTCGCCGAAGCCGAAGAGCTGCTCCGCGATGCCGGCACGGGCCTGCTCCTGCTGGATCCGGCGGCGGACTGGGACCGGCTGCTGTCCATCGCGAAGGACCGCATCCAGCCGCGCACCTACCAGAGCGAAGTGCTGACGCTGCTGGAAGAGGACCTGTTTGCCATCGCCCAGACAACCGCCCGGCTCACCTCCAGCCACGTGCTCATCGAGGACGCCGCCAACAAGGTGCTGGCATACTCCACCGTTTCGAACGACATCGACGAGCTGCGCAAGGCCTCCATCCTGGCCCGGCGCGGTCCGCGTAAATACGAGCTGCTGCTCAAGGACCTGGGCGCCTACCGTGAACTGCACCGGACGCGGCTGCCGGTGCGGGTACCAGCCAGGCCCCAGGACGGTCTGCGGGAACGGGTTGCCATCACGCTGTTCGCCGGGGACCGGATCATGGGCTACATCTGGCTCCAGGAAACCGGGGCGGGCTTCGGCGCGGACGTTGACTACGTGCTCAACGGATCAGCTGCACGGGCCTCCGCCGAGCTGATCCGTTACCGCAACCAGCAGTCCGTACACATGCGCGAAGACCGCATTGTGCGGATCCTGTCAGGTTCGGCGGAAGCCGCGGCCAGTGCCCACAGTGAGAAGATCCCTGCCGAGCGTCCGGCGGCGCTGATCCTGATAGGAATGTCCGATGCCGAAGCCCAGGCCGACGACGCAGCACTGAAGCACGGCGAACTCGCCAACCTTGCGTCCATCCACGCCGCCGCCTTCAAGGCGTCCGCCGTCGTGGGCCAGTTCAAGGGCGACACCGCCGTGATAGTCCCGGGCCTGCAGTCAACTGCCGCGGAGCCCGGGCTGCGGAGCCTGGCCGAGTCCATCGTCCGGGATGCCGGAAAGCACCTCGGCATCAGTCCGTTCGCCGCCGTCGGTCCGGTCGTCCCGGACCTGCTGTCCCTGCACTCAACCACCCGTATCACCGGGGCCCTGTTGAGCTGCGTCGGCGCGTCTCCGGACACGGCGGTTGCCACTGTGGACGACTTCGAGCCGGAGATCCTCTTCCGCGAGGCAGTCCAGAACTTCACGTCCTCCCCGTTCCGCCACCGCAGCCTGTCTGCACTGTTGCGGCAGGACGGGGAACTCGCGGAAACCCTGTACGCGTTCTTCGAAGCCTCACTCGATGTCGCCGAGTGCGCCAGCAGGATGAAGCTGCACAAGAACACCGTCTACTACCGGATCAGCAAGGCATCCCGGGCCACTGGCCTGGACTTCGGCAACCCCCGTGACTCGCTGGTGGCCCTGCTCCACATCCAGGAATGGGCCGGCACACACAAAGAACAACTGGGCAGGAAATGACCACAGCACTCAAGGCGCCGCCGTTGGACCCGATACTGGACGACATCGTCCGCAGCCACAGGCCACGTACGGAAACCGGGTCTGTGCCGGCCAACATCGCTTTTCTGGCAGCCGTCCCGTTCGACAGGTTCGGGATCGCCGTTGCCACCGCTTCCGGCGACGTTTTCAGCTCCGGGGATGCCGACGTCCCGTTCTCCATCCAGAGCGTCTCCAAGGTCTTCACCCTGGCCATGGCCCTTCGAGGCGACAGCTCAGGAACGCTGTGGTCCCGCGTGCTGCGCGAACCCTCCGGCACCGCGTTCAACTCCCTGGTCCAGCTGGAAGTGGAACACGGCATCCCGCGGAACCCCTTCATCAACGCCGGCGCCCTCGTGGTCACGGACCACCTGATGAAAGAAACGCCCGACGCCGCCGCCCGGCTGTTGCGGTTCCTCACCGCCGAGGCGGGCAGCACAGGGCCCTTCATCGATGAGGCCGCCGCAGCCAGCGAGCTCGCCGGCAGCAGCCGTAACCTTGCCCTGGCGCACTTCCTGAAGGACTTCGGCAACCTGACGCAGACGGCCGAATCAGTGGTGGAAAACTACGTCCGCCAGTGCTCCATCATGATGACCTGCGTGGAACTCGCCAAGGCAGGGCTCTTCCTCGCCCGGGACGGCCAGGGGGCGCGCGGAACCGTGCTGTCTCCCAGCGATGCGAAACGCATCGGCTCCATCATGCTGACGTGCGGGATGTACGACGCCGCCGGCGAGTTCGCCTACCGCGTGGGACTGCCCGGAAAAAGCGGTGTGGGCGGCGGCATCCTGGTCATCGTTCCGGGCGTGTGTGCCATCTGCGTCTGGAGCCCGCGGCTGGACGCCAAAGGAAATTCCCTTGCCGGCACCGCCGCCCTCGCCGACCTTTCCGACCGCACCGGCTGGTCCGTTTTCTAACCCGCTTTCTGACCCTCCGGGTCGACACCCCCAACTTCTTTCCCCCATCCAGCAGGATCTTCTCCGTATCGAAAGGATCAACTATGCCCATCAACCCCAATGACGAGGTTGTACTGACACAAATCGACGGCGGCCATGCGCATGCCAGCGAGTCGTCGCTGCACGCGGAGGACAAGGGCTATCACAAGAACCTCAAACCGCGGCAGATCCAGATGATCGCGATCGGCGGTGCGATCGGCACCGGCCTGTTCCTGGGCGCCGGCGGCCGGCTCAACGCCGCGGGCCCGTCCCTGGTCATCGCGTACGCCGTCTGCGGTTTCTTCGCGTTCCTGATCCTGCGGGCCCTGGGCGAACTGGTCCTGCACCGGCCCTCGTCGGGCTCGTTCGTCTCCTACGCCCGTGAATTCTTCGGCGAGAAAGCCGCGTTCGTCTCCGGCTGGTTCTACTGGATCAACTGGGCCACCACCACCATCGTGGACATCACCGCCGCCGCCCTGTACATGAACTTCTTCGGCCACTACATCCCCTGGATGGCGGCCGTCCCGCAATGGGCCTGGGCCCTGATCGCCCTGCTCGTGGTCCTCGCCCTGAACCTCGTCTCGGTCAAGGTCTTCGGCGAACTCGAATTCTGGTTCGCCCTGATCAAGGTCGCCGCCCTGGTCGTCTTCCTCATCGTCGGCACCTACTTCGTCATCTTCGGCACCCCCGTGGACGGCCAGCCGGTAGGCATCAGCCTGCTCTCTGACAACGGCGGGATCTTCCCCAACGGCCTGCTGCCCATGATCATCCTCATGCAGGGCGTCCTGTTCGCCTACGCCTCCATCGAACTGGTCGGCACCGCCGCCGGCGAAACCGAAAACCCCGAAAAGATCATGCCCAAAGCCATCAACTCCGTGGTCTTCCGCATCGCCGTGTTCTACGTCGGCTCCGTCATCCTCCTGGCCCTGCTGCTGCCCTACACCTCCTACGAAAAAGGCGTCAGCCCCTTCGTGACGTTCTTCGGCTCCATCGGCATCCAGGGCGTGGACGTCATCATGAACCTCGTGGTCCTCACCGCCGCACTCTCCTCCCTGAACGCCGGCCTGTACTCCACCGGCCGGATCCTGCGCTCCATGTCCGTGAACGGCTCCGCCCCCAAATTCGCCTCCCGCATGAACAAAGCCGGCGTCCCCTACGGCGGCATCGCCATCACCGCCGGCGTCTCCCTGCTCGGTGTCCCGCTGAACTACCTCGTCCCCGCCCAGGCCTTCGAAATCGTCCTGAACATCGCCTCCGTCGGCATCATCATGACCTGGGCAACCATCGTCCTGTGCCAGATCCAGCTCAAACGCTGGGCCGACAAAGGCTGGCTCACCCGCCCCTCCTTCCGCATGTTCGGCGCCCCCTACACCGGCTACCTCTCCCTGCTCTTCCTGGCCAGCGTGCTGATCATGGTCTTCATCGACTCACCCCTGACCATGCTCGTCACCGCCATCGCCTCCGCCCTCATGGTCGCCGGCTGGTACGCCTGCCGCCAACGCATCCGCGACATCGCCGAAACCCGCGAAGGCTTCACCGGCACCGCCCCCGTCATCGCCAACCCCACGCCCATCAGATAAACCCCGCACCATCCCCACGAACGCCAACCAGTCCGAACAGCCAAAGAAAGCCCATGACAACGGAAACCGAAGCAACCCTGACCGCATCCGAGACCCAGCCCGCCGCCGTCGTAATGTCCGATCAAGGCTCCCCGCAGGCGAGCCACCTGGACGGGCCAAAAGCCGGTGGCCGCCCGGCACTGAAATCGGCCGGGCATGTCATTGTCGATTCGCTGGTGGCGCACGGGGTCGAGCGCACTTACGTGGTTCCCGGGGAGAGCTTCCTGGACGTCCTGGACGGGCTGCACCAGTCGGAGATTGAAACGGTCGTCTGCCGGCATGAGGGCGGCGCCGCCTACATGGCCGAGGCCGACGGCAAAATGAACCAGCGCCCGGGCATCGCGATGGTGACCCGGGGGCCCGGAGCAGCCAACGCGCATGTGGGTCTGCACACCGCGTGGCAGGATTCCACCCCCATGCTGCTGTTCGTCGGCCTGATCCCGTTCGCCCACCGGGACCGCGAGGCGTTCCAGGAGTTCGACATCAAGGCCTGGTTCGACACCGGCGCGAAGCGCGTTATGGTCCTGGACCACGCGGAGCGGGCCTCCGAGATCGTGGCCGAAGCGATGTTTGCGGCCATGAGCGGGCGGCCGGGCCCGGTGGTGGTGGGCCTGCCGGAGGACATCATCCGGCAGCAGGTCGACCCGACGCTGCACCCCGCCATCCCGGTGGCGGCCGGCGGCATGAGCAGCACCGACGCCGCCGCCCTGCAGGCCGCCCTGGCAGAGGCCAGCAAGCCGCTTTTTGTCACCGGCGGGAACGACTGGACGCAGGCCGCAGCGGACCAGCTGACCGGATGGCTGGAACGGCACCATATTCCGGCCGCAGCCGAATGGCGGACGCAGGGAACGGTCTCCTTCGATTCCCCCTCCTATGTGGGCCCCATTGGGTATGGCCGCCCCCGCCCCACGTACGACCTGCTCGAGGAGACCGACCTCCTGGTATTTGTGGGGACCGTGCCGGGCGACGTGATTACGGACGGATTCGTGTGCCGGCAGGACTGGAACAAAAAGAACTTCCTGGTCACCGTAGATCCCTCGCTCCGTGGCCGGTCGGGGGCCGTTTCACGGCAGATCCTGGCCAAGCCCGAGGCCTTTGTCCGCGACCTGGTGGGTATCGACCTGCCCGTGAAGGAGGAGTGGAAAGCGTGGACGGACCGGATGCGGGGCGAGCAGGAGCGGTTCGCCGCGCTGCCTGCGGCTGCGCCGTCGGCGGGGCAGGCGAGGATGGACACTTTGATGGCCAACCTGGTGCCGAGGCTGAGGGAGGACTCAATGGTGACCTTTGGTGCGGGGGAGCACACCAACTGGGCCCACCGCTACTTCCCTACCCGCCGCTACGCCTCCATGATCAGTGCCCGCAACGGCTCGATGGGCTACTCGGTGCCTTCGGCCATCGCGGCATCACTTTCCGACCCAGGGCGCCGGGTGGTCACCATCGCGGGGGACGGGGAGTTCCTCATGAACGGCCAGGAGCTGGCCACGGCGGCCCAGTACGGGGCCACGCCGCTGGTGATCGTCATGGACAACCAGGAATACGGCACCATCCGCACGCACCAGGAGCGGCACTATCCCGCACGGGTATCCGGGACCCAACTGAAGAATCCGGACTTCGGCCTGATGGCCCGGGCTTTCGGCGGTTTCGGGATCACCGTCACGGAAGACAGGGATGTTCCCGCCGCCCTGGACGCCGCCCTGGCCGCCATCGATGAGGACGGCGTCTTCGCCCTCATCCATCTCATCGTGGAACAGCGCGTGAAGGCTTACTGAGCCGGGTAATGCTTTACGGGCGAGTGAACTTGTTGGACTTCCCGGAGTCTGTTCAGGGCAGGATCAGCCACATTGGGGCCAAGCTGGACACTCGGACCTAGCCTTGCTCGGTCAAGATCGTTTTGCTGATCCAACTCGTGAGTTCGTTGGT
This sequence comes from Arthrobacter sp. BE255, assembly GCF_031457335.1. Taxonomy (NCBI): domain Bacteria; kingdom Bacillati; phylum Actinomycetota; class Actinomycetes; order Micrococcales; family Micrococcaceae; genus Arthrobacter; species Arthrobacter sp. BE255. The sequence goes on from NZ_JAVDWK010000005.1 coordinate 260,523, forward strand.
GAAGGTAGAAGGCGAGGCATTCCACTCCTGGGTATGGTGCGCCTCGGGTAGGGGAATCAGGGTGACGGTGGCCGGATTCGCGCGTTGGAACGCGGCCGAAATCTCCCAGGGAACCTCCTGATCTGCGCTGGAGTGCAAGACCAGGGTGGGGACTTCCACCCGGTTAGGTACATCGACCCAGTCAAGTGCATTGAAATCGATTGGTTCCTCCAGCCCGAGCATCTTCGCAAATGGGGGAGTCTGCAGTAGGCGCATAACAAGGCCGGCACCAATCGCCGGGACGCCGGCCCGCGCCGCCCCTGCCGTGATGGTCTTACGCCAGCTCGTGACGGGCCCTACCAGGACAATCCCTGCGATCCGGTCCCGGTGGGCGCTGCGCTCCGCTGTGAGCAAGGCAATGGTGCCACCCATCGACCAGCCGGAGAGGATGATGCGCCTGGCTCCATGTGCTACGGCGTAGGTCACAGCGCTTTCCACGTCACGCCATTCAGTTTGCCCAAGGTGACTCGATTCGGCCTGTGGTGGGCTGACCTCCGGGTCGCTGCGAAAGGTGGGAACCAAGGAGGTGAATCCCAATGAACTGAAAGCGTGGACATCTCGGAACATGATTGAGCGGTCCGTCCAGCTGCCATGGATGTGGACCACCCATACGTCCGTGGTTCCCTCGAACAGCCATGCAGGCGCCGCACCGTAGGCGGTGGGGACGTCCACCTCTTCGTAGCGTCCGCCGACGGCCGCAGGCTCGAAGAACACATCCGGGGTCCAATCGACGATTGGCCCCAGACGTCCCGGCGCGGAGCCGGGCGGATCAATCCGGCGCTCTACGTACTTTCGATCCTCATCGATCAGCGTGACCTCGCCGACCACTGTGTACTTCCCTGTCGCGGGGTCGAACACGCCGAAGTCGCCCGGGACTTTGGTGTAGTCATCCAAATCGATGCGGATTCGTCCTCCGTCTTCTGTCACCTCGGCCCGGCGGTAGTCCTTTGGGCCCCGCTTGACGATCCTCCGGGCCATGATGACAGCGAACCCGGATAGCCCGGCGGCCGGCACGAGGAACGCCATGCTGGCCAGGATGAGCCGTGAGGTCAGCATTTGGTCTTCATCCTCCAGCGCCGATCAAGGCAGAACAACGGAACCCACACATCGTAACGTCCCCTTGGCGCCTGACATGTGCGGGGAGACGCCCAAAAGTATCCCTTGACGGACCCTCGGCGCCGCGCTATGTTTACGTAAACTCATCTATGTTCACGTAAACATGAACGGATTGGATTTAGACAATGTTGTCGACCTCGAACGCATCGTCGCGTTTTCGCATCGCAGCGGCAATCGCCGCATCAACCCTCGCTTTAACCGGCCTCCCGCTATTACCGTCCACGGCATCGGCTGCGGAGCCCGACGTCGTCCTGACGCCCAACCCGGCCCAGGCCGGACCGGCCTTCAAAGGATGGGGCACCAGCCTCGTCTGGATGGCCAATGCCACCGGGAACTACCCGGAGGCCATCCGCACCGACCTGATAGAGAAGGTCTTCGGCGACGATGGCCTGAACCTGAACATTGCCCGCTACAACATCGGTGGTGGCAACGCCACTGACATTCCGGACTACCTCCGCCCCGGCGGCGCCGTTCCCGGCTGGTGGAATCCGGCAGTCGGGCTGACGGACCAGGCCGGACCCATCACAACGAACTACGCCGACCGGGACCGGTTCCTCGCCGCGTGGACCGGCGACAACGCCTCCGACTACAACCTTGAAGCCGACGCATCGCAGCGGGCCTGGATCGACGCCATCAAGGACAAAGTGACCACGTGGGAGGCGTTCAGCAATTCGCCGCCATACTTCATGACGGAGAGCGGTTACGTCAGCGGCGGGCTCGACCCCAACGCAGACCAGATCAAACCCGGAGCAATCGGCAAGTTCGTCAACTACCTCAAGACAGCCGCCCAGCAGGTGGAGCAGTCGAGCGGCATCAGCTTCGACACCATCAACCCGCTCAACGAGCCCAACACCAACTACTGGAAGACAACCATCGGCGGCAATGGCCTGCCGAACGGCGGCGGACAGGAAGGCGCCCACGCAGGCCCTGCCCTGCAGTCGCAGGTGCTGACGGCCATGGCTGCCGAACTCGCCGAACAGGGGACCACCACCGAAGCAAAGGTTTCCGGTCCCGATGAGACGTCCCCGGGCCGCTTTGTCGAGGACTGGAACGGCTGGACCCCCGAAACCAAGCAGGCCGTGAGCCAGCTCAACGTCCACACCTACTCCACAGGGGACCGCATCCGGGTCCGTGACATCGCCAAAGCCGCGGGTAAGCCGTTGTCGATGAGCGAAGTGGAAGGTAACTGGGGAGGTGACTCCTGGAACCCCAACAGCATCGAAAACGGCTTGGGCATGGCGACGCGCATCACCGACGACCTGCGCGAGCTCGACCCCGAATCCTGGGTTCTGTGGCAGCCGGTTGAAGACCTGTACAACATGGAACTGGGCGAGAAGAAGAACTGGGGATCAGTCTTCATCGACTTCGACTGCAATGCCGACGGCGACTCCGTCCGCCGCATCGCTGACGGTGCAGCAGATCCCTCGTGCCGCACCGAGGTGAACTCCAAATACAACACCATCCGCAACTTCACCCACTACATCGAACCCGGCGACCGGATCATCCCCACCAGCGACGGCAAAACCACGTCTGCGCTGAAGAACGACGGTTCCGGGCTTGTTATGGTGCACACGAACGATTCCGACCAGGCCAAGACCGTGAAGCTGGACCTGTCCAGGTTCGCCACGATCGGTGCCGGTGCCACCGTCACCCCGGTGACCACCACTGAGTCTCCCGCGGGCAGCCCCACGGCCAACGCGCTGGTGAGCGGCACCGCCGTCGCAGTCGACGCCGGAACGCGTTCTGCAACCCTCACGGTTCCCGCCAAGTCAGTCACGACCTTCGTGGTCAACGGGGCTTCCGGCGTCGCCGCCGATGCGCCGGCCGTCCAGGACGGACAGTCCTACAGCTTCGTCGGAGTCCAGAGCGGCCGTGCCGTGACAGCCTCCAACGGCTCACCCGCAACGGTTCTTGGCGATTCCGTCGCCTCACCCACTCAGGTGTGGACCGCCACCCGCATCGCTGACGAAGACGGCACCACCCGTGACCGTTTTGTCCTGAGGCTCGCTGACGGCCGCGCTTTGGCCGCCGATGCCAATGGAACCGTCCTGAGCACCGTCACCGACCAGGAAGCTCTTGCGGACGCCTCGGCCCAGTGGCTCTTCAACACCACGGACGGAACGTCGTTCAGCCTCCTCAACGCCGCACGGGAACAGGTACTGGACGTATCAAACCAATCCACGGCTTCCGGCTCCTGGATTGGTCTGTGGACCTCGAACGGAGGAGCGAACCAGGCATTCACGCTGCGCACCGCGAGTGACGGCACCGGCTACACGAGCTTCCGGCCCGGCCAGGAGTGGCGGGACAACAACGGCAATCTCATCCAGGCCCACGGCGGCCAGGTGGTCACGTCCAAGGACGCGGAAGGCCGGACGATCTACTACCTGTACGGGGAAGACCGCACCAACGGCTACCACTCGTCGCCGGGCGTGCACGGCTACAGCTCCTACGACCTCTACAACTGGAAGGACGAAGGCGTAGCCCTCAAGGCGATGTCCTCCCCGGACCAGTTCACCAATGATCCCTACTTCCAGAACCTGTACTCGGGCTACACCACCGAGCAGAAGAACGCCGTCTACCGTGACCTCGGAACCGTTCCGGCGAACGGCGAAACCCCGCCCATCCTGGAACGGCCCAAGGTCATCTACAACGCGGTAACCAACAAATGGGTCATGTGGGTCCACGCCGATGGTCCCTCGGAATGGTCCACCGCGCAGTACGCCAAGGCCAATGCCGGTGTCGCAGTTTCCGATTCACCGTTCGGCCCGTTCCGGTACATCGACAGCTACCGCCTGCACAAGGCAGCTGCCGGCGATCCCACCAACCTCGCCCCGAACAACCCCGGCATGGCCAGGGACATGAACCTCTTCGTTGATGACGACGGCACCGGCTACATCATCTACTCCAGCGAAGAGAACAAGACCATGTTCATCTCGAAACTCAACGCTGACTACACCTACCTGTCCGCCTCGCCGGATACGGCCGTGGAGGGCGTCGACTTCCGGCGCGCCTTCGTCAACGTATCCCGCGAATCACCGGCCATCTTCAAGTACCAGGGCCGCTACTTCATCATCACCTCGGGAACAACCGGCTGGTCGCCGAATCCGTCAGAGTACGGCACAGCAACCAGCATCCTGGGCCAGTGGACACAGATGCCGAACCCGTTCAGCAGCGACGTCGCCTGGAACTCGAACAACTCGCAGCCGTCTTCGGTCATCCCGGTCGATGCAGCGAACGGCAAGTTCATCTACATGGGCGACCGCTGGAACGGCGGATCGGACCAAGCGCTGGCAACCGCGCCCATGGTCTGGCTGCCCATCCAGATGGGCGAAGGCGGAAAGACCATCAGCGTCCAGTCTCCGTCCGAATGGCGCCTTGAAGACCTCGATGCCAACTCTGCGTGGCAGGTCACCGGAGTTCCCAGCAGCCTTGCTGTCGGTGCGGCCTTCAACGTCAACACCGTGACTGTCGCACAGAACGGCCAGAGCTCGTCCCAGCCCGTGACCTGGCAGGTTACCGGCAGCACCAGTACCGTGGGCATCATCACCGCCACCGGCACGCTCCCAGGTTTCGGCAACCGGACCTTCACCCGGACCATCCCGGTGGTCCCCGAAGGAGTCCGCTACGCAGTGAACGCCGGCGGGCAACAAACGGCAGACTGGACAGCGCTGATGAATGCCGCGGAGCCGCAGGAGGGTTCCGTCCTGAACAGCGTCGCCGACCAGCCGTACGGGGCAGACCCGGTCACTGGAAAAGCGTGGGGCTACGAAAGTGAAGGCAGTGCCGTGACAGGCACCGCTGACGGCAACATCTTCACGACGCTCCGGTACGCGGCCGGCGGACGGGACCTGACGTACCGCTTCGGTGACCTCGCCCCCGGGACGTACACGGTCTACGCCGGCTACTACGACCCGTGGGCCCAGTGGGACGACCGCGGCGCCAAGGTAACCGTCAACGGTGCGGTTGTCGAAGCCGACCACGACTACAGCGGCGAGTACCAGTCCGCCGCCTACCAGAACGTCACCGTGGGCAATGACGGGAAGCTGACCTTCGCGCTCAGCCCCACCAGGGGACCGGACGTGCAGCTCAGCTGGCTGATCATCGCCAACCCGGTTCCGGCGTCGACCCCGCCGCCGGCGCCGGCCCTGAACGTCACAGCGGTGGCAACCACCAAGTGCGTTTCGGGCAAGGCTGTGGTGAACGTCCAGGCGACAAACAATGAAGCGACTTCGGTCCAGGTCAAGTTCACGTCAGCCTTCGGGACCAAGGCCTTCACTGCCGTCAAACCCGGCAAGAACGCGGTGCATGCCTTCTCCACCCGGGCCGTGTCCATCCAGGCCGGCGTGGTGTCGGTAGAGGCCAAGGGCACCGTAAATGGCCAGCCCGTCACTGTGACCAAGGAAGCCGCGTACAGCGCTGCGACCTGCCACTGACTCAATGCAAGATGGCCCGCCACCCGGCGGGCCATCTTGCATTGCAGCCTATTGCCAACGCCCCTATGTTTACGTAAACTTCTTACAAGTTGATGTTTACGTGAACATTGAGAAGTTCCGGACGCAAAAGACTTAAAAGAAACGGCCGACTTTCCGCCTCTCCGAGGCGCAAACTGAAGCTACTGAATTCCCCGAAAAACACGATGCAGGTGCGCGACGAGGCGCACAGAACCACCATCCACAAAGGAGTAGTCATGGCAACACATCTTGGCCCGTTCCAGGCGGCCGAAGGGGCCGGCCCTGGCCGGCGAACCTTCCTTAAGACGCTCGGAATCGGCGCCGTCGGCGTGGCAGGCTTCCCACTGTTGACGGCCTGCACCGGAGGGTCCGGTCCGGCACCAGGTGCCACGTCGAAGAGCCTGACGTTTGGTTCCGGCTCCTCCGATGAAGTACCCCGGAACGCCTACAAGGCCGTAACGGACGCCTTCACCAAGAAGTCCGGCATCGACGTCGTGACCAATGTGGTGCCCCACAACGACTTCCAGAACAAAATCAACTCCTACCTGCAGGGCAGCCCGGATGAGTCCTTCACCTGGTTTGCCGGCTACCGCATGCAGTACTACGCCGAGAAGGGCCTGCTGGCTCCCGTCGACGACGTCTGGGAGAAGATCGGCGGCAACTTCTCCGACGCCATGAAGAAAGCTTCCACCGGTCCCGACGGCAAGATGTACCTGGTCCCCAATTACAACTACCCCTGGGGCTTCTTCTACCGGAAGAGCCTCTGGGCTGAACGGGGCTATGCAGTCCCGGCCACGTTCGACGAGCTGACAACCCTGGCGGCCAAGATGAAGGCTGACGGCATCATTCCGATTGGCTTCGCCGACAAGGACGGCTGGCCGGCCATGGGCACCTTCGACTACATCAACATGCGCCTCAACGGGTACCAGTTCCACATCGACCTGACCGCCCACAAGGAGAGCTGGGACCAAAAGAAGGTCAGCGACGTCTTCGACACCTGGAAGGCGCTCCTGCCATTCCAGGACCCGGCCGCCCTGGGGCAGACGTGGCAGGACGCAGCCAAGGCCCTTGAGGCAAAGAAGACCGGCATGTACCTCCTGGGTTCGTTCGTCACGCAGCAGTTCACGGATCCTGCAGTGCTTGCCGACATCGACTTCTTCCCGTTCCCGGAAATTGCGATGGAGGGGACCGACGCCGTGGAAGCTCCCATCGACGGACTGCTGCTGTCAAAGAAGGGTGGCCAGAACCAGGCGGCACACGACTTCCTGGCCTTTATGGGCTCCGCGGAAGGCCAAAACGCCTATGCGGCCGTGGACACATCAAACATCGCCACGGTCAAGGGCGCTGACACGTCCAAGTACTCCCCGCTCAACAAGAAGTGCGCTGACACCATTGCCAACGCCAAGTACATCAGCCAGTTCCTGGACCGCGATGCCCTGCCGGCCATGGCAAACAACGTGATGATCCCCGCACTGCAGTCCTTCATCAAGGACGGAAGCGTCGACGTGAAGAACCTGGAAGCCCAGGCAAAATCGCTCTACGCGGCCCAATAGCGTTGACCAAAGGAATTTCCATGAGCGCCACAGCCGAAAAACCGGCCTCCCCCAGCAGTGATCCACCCGGGGGAGCCCGGGAACGGCAGCACGGCCCCCGGGCTGCCGTCACCGCAACGGCACCGAAGAAGCGGGGACGGGTCCGCCGGCTCAGCCGCCGCGACAAGATCGTCCTCGCCGTCATGGTGGGGCTTCCCACCCTGATCCAGCTCATGTTCGTCTGGCTTCCCACGCTGTTCTCGATCGGGCTGAGCTTTACCCGCTGGAATGGGCTGGACCTTTCAGATATCAGGCAGGCAGGACTGGACAATTATGAGTTCATCAGCCAGAACTACCCGCCGTTCTGGCCGGCGATCCAGCACAACGTTTTGTGGCTTACCTTCCTGGCGTTGATCGCAACGCCCCTGGGCCTGCTGCTGGCGGTCCTGCTTGACCAGAAGATCCGCGGAAGCAAGATCTACCAGAGCATCTTCTTCACGCCCGTGATGCTCTCCCTGGCGCTGATCGGCATCATTTGGCAGCTGTTCTACAACCGCGACAGCGGACTGCTGAACTACCTGCTCGGCACCGCCGGAACGCCCCAGGCAGTGGACTGGTTCGGAGACTCGAACGTCAATATCTGGGCCGCCATGATTGCAGCAACGTGGCGGCATGCGGGCTACGTCATGATCCTGTATTTAGCAGGCCTCAAGGGCGTGGATCCGTCCCTCAAGGAAGCCGCATCGATAGACGGTGCCAACGCCGTCCAGACCTTCTTCCGGGTGGTCTTCCCGGCCATGCGCCCGGTGAACATTGTCATAGTGGTCATCACCATCATCGAATCGCTGCGGGCCTTTGACATCGTCTACGTCATCAACCGTGGCACCAACGGGCTTGAATTGCTCAGCGCGCTGGTGATCCAGAACCTGATCGGCGAGGGCCAGGTGATCGGCGTTGGTTCGGCCCTCGCCGTCGTGCTCCTGGTGATCTCTTTGGTACCGATTGTCTTTTACCTCATCCGCACCTTCGGCAAGGAGAAAGAGGCATGAGCACCATCGCCCGCACCCTTCCGGTCCAGACCGTCAAACCCGGCACTTCCGGCAAACGCCACTACGGCACGCACATCTTCCTGATCGCGGTGGCAGCCTTGTGGCTGATTCCGCTCGTCTGGTCCATGTACACGGCGCTCCGGCCCAAAGCCGACACGGACAAGTACGGCTACTTCAGTTTCGGAGGCGGCTTCGGTTTCGATAACTTCGTCCAGGCGTGGACGCAGGGCGGATTTTCCAAGTACTTCCTGAACGCCGTCCTGATCACCGTCCCGGCTGTCCTGTTCACGCTCCTCTTCGCCTCCATGATGGCCTTCGCTGTGTCCCGGGTCAGCTGGAAATTCAATGTCACCCTGCTGATCATGTTCACCGCAGGCAACCTGCTGCCCCCGCAGGTCCTCGCCGCCCCGCTGTTCGAAATGTTCAAGCATGTCTCGCTGCCGTACTGGTTCAGCGATTCCGGAAACCTGCTCAATACCTACATTGCGGTCATCATCGCGGACACGGCCTTCCAGATCGGCTTCTGCACGTTTGTGTTGTCGAACTATATGAAGGCACTCCCGTCCGACCTGACCGAAGCTGCACTGGTGGACGGTGCCGGCATCTGGAGGCAGTACTGGAGCATCATCCTGCCCCTGTGCCGCCCCGCCCTCGCTGCCTTGGGGACGTTGGAAGTCATCTTCATCTATAACGACTTTTTCTGGCCGCTGCTGTTTATTCAAAGCGGCGACAGGCTGCCGATTACCACTGCCATCAACAACCTGCAGGGGCAGTTCCTCAGCGACTACAACCTGATCGCGGCCGGCGCCATGATCACGCTGGTCCCCACCCTGATCATCTACCTGGTCCTGCAGCGGCAGTTCGTTGCCGGACTCACGCTGGGTTCCAGCAAGGGGTAGCCGCGGACACCGCCGCGCCGGCCTTTACTTGGCCGGCGCGGCGGTGCTTTTGCGCACGACGAGTTGGGTGGGAACCTTGGTGGCGTCGTTCACAGGGCTGTTCCCGGCCATCTGCTGTAGCAGGTTTTCGATGCTCAGGCGCCCTACCGCATGGAAGTCCTGACGGACGGTGGTCAGCGGCGGCCAGAAGGAGGTGGACTCCTCGAGGTCGTCGAAGCCCACAATGCTGACCTCGCCCGGAATGGCGCGGCCGAGCTCATGAAGGGCACGCATCGCACCCAGCGCCATTTGGTCGTTGGCGGCAAAAATGGCGGTCACGTCGGGGTTGCGGCCAAGCTCCAGGCCGATTTGGTACCCGGATTCGGTCGACCAGTCGCCGTGCAGAACCGGGGGTGCGTCGATGCCTGCGTCTTCCAGGGTCCGTTTCCAGGATTCCTCCCGGTGCTGGGCGGAGAACGACGACGGGGGGCCGCCGATGTGCCACACCTGCTGATGGCCCAGGTCAAGAAGATGCTTGGTGGCGAACCGGGCCCCTTCGGCCTGGTCCGTGTCCACCATCGGATAGCCGGAGCCGGGGTTGGAGTCGATCACGACGGCGGGGAGGTCCTCCGGCAGCGTGATGTCCGCGTGGTCCAGCAAGTGGGCCTCAAAGATGATGACGACGCCGTCCACCTCCTGCTCCCGCAGGCGGTGGTATGCCCCGGACACGGTGCCGGTGGTGGGGTCGTGCAGGGGGATGAGCGTGACGGAGTAGCCGGCCTGCGAGGCGGCGGTGGCAATCGCGTCCAGGGTGCGCATGTTGCCAAAGCTTGAAAGCGTGAACATGATGACGCCGATGGATTTGAACTGCCCGCTTTTCAGGGCCCTCGCTGCCCTGTTGGGCCTGTAGCCGAGCTGTTTCATCGCGTCCAGGACGCGGTTTTTAGTTGTCTCCTCGACGTTCGTGAGGCCGTTCGAGACCCGCGAGACGGTTTGCGACGAGACACCGGCGGCTTTGGCTACGTCCCCGATGGACGGACCCCGGGACGCGCGGCTGGTTCCCGACGCCGGTTTGCGTGCCCCGTTTGACGCGGTGGCCTGGGCTGTCCTGTTTCCACTGTCCTCTTGCATGTTCACCTAAACATGCTACTGTTCTTTCCAAGATGTTTGCGTAAACATAGCGAGAAGAGACGAAATTATCATGACAACGACGTCGTCGGTGGCTTACGCCCCACCCGCGGTGAAATCCAGGAAACGTGCCGGCCGATGGATGGGATGGGCCTTTGTGGGTCCGTTCATGGTCGTCTTCGTTCTGGTATTCATCGCACCGGTCCTTTACGCCTTCTACCTGAGTCTTTTCCAGAACCAGATGGTGGGCGGCGACAAATTCGTTGGCGGAGCCAACTATCTCCAGGCACTGGCCGACCCGCAGTTTTGGGACGCCGTGACCAGGGTGGCCGTGTTCCTGGCGGTCCAGGTTCCCATCATGCTGTTCCTCGCGCTGTTTGCTGCCCTGGCCCTGGACAGCGGCCGGCTCCGCGCGTCGTCGTTCTTCCGCATTTCGGTCTTCCTCCCGTACGCGGTGCCGGCCGTTGTGGCCACGCTGATGTGGGGATTCATCTACGGCCCGCGGTTCGGGCTGTTCGGCAGCCTCAACGACTTCTTCGGGCTGGACCTCCCGGAGCCCCTTTCCGCGAGCTGGGTGCTCGCGGCGATCGGGAACATCAACACCTGGGAATTCACCGGCTACAACATGCTGATCTTCTACTCGGCGCTCAAGGTCATTCCCGCAGAACTCTACGAGGCTGCCAACCTTGACGGAGCGGGCACGTTCCGGGTCGTCCGGAGCATCAAGCTCCCATCCATCCGCGGAGCCATCGGCATTGCGGGCATCTTCTCGGTCATCGGCAGCTTCCAGCTGTTCAACGAACCGAACATCCTCAAGGCCCTCGCCCCGAACTCCATCAGCTCCTACTTCACGCCCAACATGTACGCGTTCAACCTCTCGTTTGCGGGCCAGCAGTTCAACTATGCCGCGGCGATCTCCATCATCATGGGCGTCCTCACGGTGGTCGTTGCCTACATCGTCCAGATCTCCGGCTCACGAAAGGATGCCTAGCCCATGTCCGTACATCTGAGCCCCGCCCAGGCCGAAGCGGCCTCCACGTTACCGGCACCGGCACCCTCACCGGCGCCGAAGCCGCCAAAGTTTCCGGCCCCGAAGTTCAGCGCCCGGCGGCGCGGCGGCGCCACCCGGAAGCGCACGTCGATCCTCCTCACCGTCCTGATGGGTGTCATGGCGGTCTACGCCCTCCTTCCGCTGTTCTGGCTCCTGGTCAATTCCACAAAGACCCAGTCATCGCTCTTCAGCTCCTTCGGCCTGTGGTTCTCCGGCGACTTCGCCCTGTGGGACAACATCACCGGGACCCTGACCTACAACGACGGCGGATTCCTTCGCTGGCTGGCCAACACCGTCCTCTACGTCGTGGTGGGCGCGGGCGGGGCAACGTTCCTCGCCACCCTGGCGGGCTATGGGCTGGCCAAGTTTGATTTCCCGGGCAAACGCGGCGTCTTTGCCGTCGTCCTCGGTGCGGTGGCGGTTCCCGGAACGGCCCTGGCGGTCCCCACATTCCTGATGTTCAGCCAGATGGGGCTCACCAACACCCCATGGTCGGTCATCATCCCGTCCCTGATCAGCCCGTTCGGGCTCTACCTGGTGTGGATCTACGCACTCGAGGCTGTGCCCACGGAAGTCCTGGAAGCGGCCCGCGTGGACGGGGCGGGGGAGTTCCGGACGTTCTTCACGATCTCGCTGAGGATGCTGGCTCCGGGTTTCATCACCGTCCTGCTGTTCACCGTGGTGGCCACGTGGAACAACTACTTCCTTCCCCTGATCATGCTGAGCCAGTCCACCTGGTACCCGCTCACGGTCGGGCTCAACAGCTGGAACGCCCAGGCGACCACGGCGGGCGGCGAGGCCATCTACAACCTGGTTATCACCGGATCCCTGCTGACCATCGTGCCCATCGTGGGCGCCTTCCTCTTCCTCCAGCGCTTCTGGCAGTCCGGACTGTCCGCCGGAAGCGTGAAGTAACAGACCCGACGACGGCGACCTGCCGCCGTCGGGCGTTCTCCCACCGCAACAACCGTCCCCCGGGACGCTGACTTGAAAGGCACCAATTCAATGACGAACAACCATCGCTTCCGCCGGGCGGCCAGCGCTGCCTTGGCAGCAAGCCTCCTTGTGGGCGGCCTCGCCGCCTGCAGCAGCTCCGGAACAAACGCCGGCGCCGAAGCCGCAAGCGCCGATGACATCGCCACGGCGCTGCAGACCGAAACGACGCTCACGGTTTGGGGTTGGGCCCCGCAGCTCGAGCCGATCGTGGAGGCCTTCGAGGCGAAGTACCCCAAGGTCCACGTCAACCTGGAGAACGTCGGAACAGGCAACACGCACTACACCAAGCTGCAGAATGCCGTTAAGGCCGGAACCGGCGCACCGGACGTGGCCCAGATCGAATACAACGCGCTGCCGCAGTTCGCCCTGACCGATGCCCTGGTTGACCTGAAGGACTTCGGCGCCGAGGAGCTCAAGGACAACTACACGGAGTCCACGTGGGGATCGGTGAGCCTCAACGGCGGCGTCTATGCCCTCCCGCAGGACTCCGGACCGATGGCCATGTTCTACCGGGCCGATGTGTTCGAAAAGCACGGCATCAGCGTCCCGGCCACCTGGGATGAGTACGTCGCGGCGGCGAAGACCCTCCACGCTGCGGACCCCAAGGCCTACATCACCAGCGACACCGGCGATGCGGGCTTTGCCACCAGCATGATCTGGCAGGCCGGCGGAAAGCCGTACACGCTGGACGGAAGCACCAACGTCAGCGTGGATCTCCAGGACGAAGGCGCCAAGAAGTGGACCGGCACCTGGAACCAGCTGCTGAAGGACGACCTCCTGGCACCCGTCACCAGCTGGAGCGATGAATGGTACAAAGGCCTGTCGGACGGAAGCATTGCCACGCTGATCATCGGTGCCTGGATGCCTGCAAGCCTGGAATCGGGTGCTGAGGCGGGCAGCGGGCAGTGGCGCGTGGCCCCGATGCCGACGTACGAGCAGGGCAAGGCGGCCGCGGCGGAGAACGGCGGCGGCGGCGACGCAGTGCTGAAGCAGAGCAAGAACAAGGCGGCGGCCTACGGCTTCCTGCAGTTCGCCAACGGTCCCGAAGGCTCAAAGATCCATGCCGCCAACGGCGGATTCCCCTCCACCACGGCCGACCTGCAGAGCGAGTCATTCCTCAACGCCGAAAGCGCCTACTTCGGCGGCCAGAAGATCAACCAGGTCCTGGTCCAGGCGTCCAAGGACGTTGTCCCCGGATGGAGCTACCTTCCGTTCCAGGCCTACGCCAACAGCATCTTCAGTGACACCGTCGGCCAGGCTTACGGCTCCAAGGGCGACCTGAACGGCGGGCTCCAGGCCTGGCAGGACGCCACCGCGAAGTACGGCCAGCAGCAAGGCTTCACCGTTTCCACCAAGTAGTACGTGGCGCGGGTCCGGGGCCGCACCCCACGGCCCTGGACTCCCGTTCCACCATTTCAGATTGGATTTCCCCCCATGCCAACCTTCACCATCGGCGAGCAGGACTTCATGCTTGACGGTCAGCCCCACCGTATTCTTTCCGGCGCCCTGCACTACTTCCGCGTCCATCCGGATCAGTGGGCGGACCGGATCCGGAAGGCCAGGCAGATGGGGCTGAATACGATCGAAACCTACATCCCCTGGAACGCGCACGCTCCATCCCCGGAAGCCTTCGACGCCACCGGCGGCCTCGACCTGGGGCGGTTCCTCGATCTGGTCGCCGCGGAAGGAATGCACGCGATCGTGCGTCCGGGGCCCTACATCTGCGCGGAGTGGGACAACGGCGGGCTGCCCGCCTGGCTGTTCGACCGCGGGGCTGCGGCGATCCGGGCCGACGATCCCGTCTACATGGCGGCCGTAACCCAGTACTTTGACCAGCTCGCACCGATCCTTGTTCCCCGCCAGGTGGACGGAGGAGGCCCGATCATCCTGATCCAGATCGAGAACGAGTACGGCGCGTACGGCGCTGACCGCTTCTACCTGGAGAAGCTCGTCAAAATCAACCGCGAAATCGGCCTGACCGTGCCCTTCACCACGGTGGACCAGCCCCAGGACGACATGCTGGCCAACGGCAGCCTTCCGGAGCTGCACAAAACCGGGTCCTTCGGTTCCCGCGCCGCCGAACGGCTGGAAACACTCCGCCGCCACCAGCCCACCGGCCCGCTGATGTGTTCAGAATTCTGGGTGGGATGGTTCGACCACTGGGGCGCGCACCACCACACCACCACCGTGGAGCAGTCCGCCCGCGACCTCGACGTGCTGCTGGGCCTCGGCGCATCCGTGAACATCTACATGTTCCACGGCGGCACCAACTTCGGGCTCACCAACGGCGCGAACGACAAGGGCGTCTACCAGCCCATCGTCACGAGCTACGACTACGACGCGCCCCTGGATGAGGCCGGCAACCCGACACCCAAGTACTGGGCCTTCCGTGAGGTCATCTCGAAGTACACGGAACTCGACGATACCGACGTGCCTGCACCCCCGCGTCCGGGGACCGCAATGACTGTTCCTCTGACCCAATCACTTCCACTGTGGGACTGCCTCGACAGGCTGGGCTCCTGGACATCCCACGGCGGGCTGCGCACCACTGACGACGTCGGCCACTACTCGGGTTTCACCCTCTACCGCACCAGAATCGACGTCTCCGGTCCCGCAGTCCTGGACATCGGCGAGGTGCGCGACCGCGCCCAGGTTTTCCTCAACAGGCAAGCGCTTGGCACCCTGTCCCGTGACCACCACGAGAACTCGCTGGCACTGCCTTCCCATGCCAGCGGAACCCTCGAGATCCTGGTGGAGGACCAGGGACGCGTGGATTACGGACCCAGGCTGGGGGAGCCGAAGGGCCTGATTGGTGCGGTCAGGATCAATGGCGACACCCTCCGGCAGTGGGACCTTCTCCCGCTTCGGCTGCAGGACATCACTCCCGTCACGGAGGTCCTGGCGGAGGCTCCGCCGAGCCAGGACCACGCAGTGGCAGGACCGGCCTTTGCGCACGGGACCTTTGACCTCCCCGAACCTGCTGACCCCACCGGATCCGCAGACCTCTTCCTCTCAACCGACGGCTGGACCAAGGGCGTCGTCTGGATCAACGGTTTCTGCCTTGGCCGGTACTGGTCGCGCGGTCCGCAGGCCACGCTCTATGTCCCTGGCCCCCTCTTGCGGAAGCAGGGCAACGAGATCATGGTCCTTGAACTCCAGGCAGCCAGCAGCCGTGCCGTTTCCTTCGTCGCCGCCCACCACCTGGGCCATACCGAGTTCTGACATGCGACTGACCACCACAGCCGAAGTACCAACCGGCTGGCAGTTCCGGATTTCGTCCGCCGGGGACGGCCACCTCGTGACCGCCATCATTACGGAAGTCGGCGGCACCATCCGCAGCCTCACCGTCGACGGGCAGCCGCTGATCGAGGAGTTCCCGGAACACGGGCTGCCCCTGCATTGCGAGGGGGAGATCCTGATCCCCTGGCCCAACAGGGTCCGCGACGGACGGTGGGAGCACCATGGGGACGTGTTCCAGCTGGCCATCAACGAGCCTGAGCGGGGCAACGCCATTCACGGGCTGGTCAAGGACCAGCCCCACACTATGGTCCGACAGGCCGCCGACGAGCTCACGCTCGGTGTCCAGGTTGCCCCGAGCGAGGGCTACCCGTTCGCACTGAGCGTAGAGACAACGTATGCCGTGTCCGCCCTGGGACTGACGGTGGTCCACGCCCTGACCAACAAGTCCGCACGCCCGGCCCCCGCGGCCATCGGCGCGCATCCCTACATCCGCGTGGGTGGAACACCCACGGAGGACGTCGCTCTCACGGTCTCCGCGGCCTCCTGCGTGATGGTGGACGACCGCCTGAACCCCGTCGGGTCCGGGCCGGTGGCCGGAACTCCCTTCGATCTTTCGGCAGGGCCCAAGGTGGGCCGGCTTAAGCTCGATACCGCCTATTTTGACCTCGCCGCGTCGCCGGACGGGACCTACCGGCACACCCTTGAAGCGCCCAACGGAGACGCTGTGGAGGTCTGGGGCGACAGAAACTACTGCTACGCGCAGGTCTACACAACCAACCACTATCCGGCTGGCGGCCACCGGACCGCCGTCGCGGTGGAACCCATGACCGCACTTCCGGATGCCTTCAACTCGGGGGCAGGCCTCCGCTGGCTCAACCCCGGGGAGACCTGGCGCTCATCCTGGGGCATCACCCACGGATTTGCCCGCAAGCCGGGCACCAACGACAGAGGAGACAACCAGCCATGACCTGGCTTGTAACAGGAGGAGCCGGATACATCGGCTCCCACGTGGCCCGGGCACTGATGCAAGACGGCCGCGACGTGGTTGCCATCGACGACCTGTCCAGTGGCCGCCGCGAATTCGTGCCGGCAGGGGCCATCTTCGAGGAAGGATCGTTGCTTGACCCCGCCTTCCTCAAGGAGGCCTTTGCCAACCATGACGTGGCCGGCGTGATCCATCTGGCGGGTTTCAAATACGCCGGTGTCTCGGTTGAATGGCCGCTGCACACGTACTCCCAGAACGTGACCGGGACTGCTAACTTGCTGGCAGCCATGGAAGCGGCCTCCGTCCCTGCGATTGTGTTCTCCTCCAGCGCGGCCGTCTACGGAAACACGGCCGCCGGGCTGGTCACCGAATCAACCCCCACCAATCCTGAATCTCCCTACGGGGAATCCAAGCTCATCGGGGAATGGCTGATTGCCGACCAGGCAAGGGCAACCGGCCTCCGCCACACATCCCTGCGGTACTTCAACGTGGTTGGCTCCGGCACGCCGGACGTCAGTGACACCAGCCCGCACAATCTCTTCCCGCTGGTCTTCCGTGCGCTGACGGAAGGATCGACTCCGAAGATCTTCGGCACCACGTACCCGACGCCGGACGGCAGCTGCGTCCGGGACTACGTCCATGTCTCGGACGTCGCCGCGGCCCACGTTGCCGCCGCCCGGAAACTTCAGGACGGCGTGGAACTGGGGTCGGTGTACAACCTGGGCAGCGGTTCCGGTGTTTCCGTCCGGGAGATCATGGCCGAAATGGCCTTGGCCACGGGCATCGAGTTCAGCCCGCAAATCTGCGCAGCCCGGCCGGGTGACCCGGCCCGGATCGTGGCCTCCGGCGAACTGGCGCGCCGCGACATCGACTGGGAGCCGCGCCACTCACTGCGGGACATGATCTCCAGTGCGTGGGCGGCTGCCGGCAACCAGGCAACATCCACCCTCTAGCGGACCCCAACACCGCATATCCCCAGAAGGAGCACCATGATCGAGGCGCCGGAACTGCTGGCCACCATCACGGCTACCAGCAAAACCAGCATGGAACACAACCTCAACACCGCAGTCCGGGCAGCGGAGCAACGTGCCCGTCACGAAGGCCGCCGCGGAATCCTGGTCACCCGGGTTGCCCACGCGCGGGTCACGGTGGAACTATCCCCGGAAGTGCCCTACGGCTACACGTACGAGAAACAGGACATCTGACGGGCGGACCCCCAAGGAGCAGGACATGCACCCCCGGATAGCAGGGCTCCCGCCCGTGGACTGGACGGCTGCCCGCAGCCAGGCCGCCTACGACCAGGCTGACAGTACGCTGACGCTGACAGCCGCGGCGGGCGTGGACTGGACCAACGATCCACTCGGAGGAGAGCCGAATACTCTCCGCAGGGCGAAGCCATGGTGGTCAGCGTGGTGACTAACACCCATTCCGACGATTCGAACGGTCCCGGGGTGACGGCTCCCTGGACCTATCTGCGCGTCAGCCGGGTTGGCCCCGCGTGGGCGTTCCACTCCTCCGGGGGACGGACGGGACTGGAGCTTTGTCCGCCTGTTCCGTCTGGATACGGAGAAACCTGTAAACGTTGGCTTCATGTCGCAGGCACCCACGGGCCAGAGCTGCGTGGCACGCTTCGACTGCATTCAATTCACCGAGCAATCACCGGAGAACCTTCGCGACGGCAGCTGACGATTCGAAGCCAGGTCACACAGGCTGTCGCCGCGTGTGCTGCGGTAACTTCGGCGTCGCGGCGACCAGGAGGGCAGCCACGGCCACCGCGGCGCTGAGGATCAGGCCCGGCCGGTACTGTTCCAGCATCGCGGCCGCGTCGACGGCGGCACCTGAATCGGGCGCATTGCCGTGGCCGCTCACCATTGCCGTGGTGACGGCGAGTACCAGAGCGGCACCGACCTGCGTGCTGGTCTGGATCAGGCCTGCGGCCAGGCCCTGTTCGGAATCCCGGATGCCCGCCGTGGCCTGGACGTTGATGGACGGGAAGGCCAGGGCGAAACCGACGCCCAGCAGCAGGACGGACGGCAGAATGTCGGTCACGTAATTGGGCGAGGTGCCCACGCGGAGGAACAGCACGTATCCGAGCGTCAACGCGGCCAGTCCCGTCAGGATCAGCCGCGGGGCGCCGAACCTCTCGATCAGCCGGTCCGCGAAAGGTGCGCTCGAGGCAACCAGCAGGCCGGTCGGGAGCAGTGCCAGGGCCATGCCAAGGGGGCTCCATCCCAGCACGGACTGCAGGTAGAGCGTCAGGATGAACTGGAAACTCAGGTAGGAACCGAACAGCCCCACGGCACTGAGGTTGGCCCGGGCAACCCAGCCTTCCTTGAGGATGCTGAACCGGATCAGCGGGTGTTTGACGCGGTTTTCAATCACTGCGAACGCTGCCAGCACGCCGGCGGAAGCCACGAATCCGGCGATAGTTGCCACAGATCCCCAGCCGTTCCCCGGTGCCGCTACCAGCGTGTACACCAATCCCAGCATGCCGGCCGCGAGAGTGACGGCGCCCCAGACGTCATGCCCGCTCTCCTTCTCCCCATCGGCGGTCCGCCCTGCGGCGCCGTCCCGGGGGATGTACTTCAGGCCAAGGATCACGACGGCGACTGCCACCGGAACGGAGACCAGGAAGGTCCAGCGCCAGCTCAGTGACGTCATAAGGCCTCCCACCACCAGGCCGAGCGAGAATCCGCTGGCGCCGAACGTGGTGAAGATGGACAAGGCGCGGTTGCGTTCGCGCCCCTCGGCGAAGTTGGTGGTGATGATCGAGAAGGCGGTGGGAGCCGTGAATGCGGCGGCCAGGCCCTTGACGAAACGCGTGGCGATCAGCAGGGCCGGGTCATCCACCAGTCCGCCAAGCAAGGATGCTGCGGCGAAGACGCTGAGCGCAATCAGGAAGATGCGCCGCCGGCCCAGCAGGTCCGCCATCCGTCCGCCCAGCAGGAGCAGGCTTCCGTAACCGAGCACGTAGGCGGAGACGATCCACTGGAGGGATTCGGTTCCGAGATGAAGTTCGGTGCCGATCGAGGGCAGGGCCACGCCGACCATTGATACGTCCAGCGCGTCGAGTGCCAGGACGGTGCACAGGACCAGGAGGAGCATCCATTGTGCCCGGGTCCAGCGCACAGCTGTTAGCCGGTCTCCGGCTGATCTTTCAAGGGTGGGAGTTGAAGTCATGGCAACAACTTATATGACGCGTCATTGAATGACAAGGAATATTATGACGTGGACTTTTTGATGGCCCATCGACTAGAATCGCTGCATGGCAAAACCGCAGGACCGCCAGCTGGTTGAGCAATGGCGCAGCATGCAGACCACGTACTTCCAAACCGCGGGAGCGCTGGAGCGTGCGCTGGAGGCGAAGTTCAACATTGGCCTGACGGAGTTTGAAATCCTGGACCTCGTGGCCGAAAGCGCCGACGCGGCATGCCGCATGAAGCAACTCGGTGAGCGCACCCCGATGACCCAGAGCGCCATGTCCAAGGTGGTGGACCGGCTCGACAAAGCCGGCCTCATTTCCCGCCAGTCCTGCGAAGATGACCGGCGCTCACTGTTCCTGGAACTCACGGACGCCGGCCGCGCACTCCACCGGCAGGCCGCCGTCGAACACCGCGCCCTGCTCAGGGAAAACCTGGGCAAGGACTGACCGGGAGGTCAGCAGCCGCAGGACCGGCGAATGATGAGCTCTGTGGGGAGGAGCTGGACCTTGCCGCCTGAGCTGTTGGAAGAGAGTGCTGCATCGACGGCAGCTTCGGCAATCTGGGTGATGGGCTGCCGGACGGTTGTGAGCTGGGGCCAGCTGAACTCCGATTCGGAGGTTCCGTCGAAGGAAACGACGGCAATGTCCTCGGGTATGGAGAGGTCGGCCTCGTGGATGGCGCGAAGGGCGCCAACTGCCAGCAGGTCGGAGCTCGCGAAGATGGCCGTGGGCGGCTTCGGCAACGCAAGCAGCCGGCGCGTGGCTTCGTAGCCACCTTGCCTGGTGAAGTCGGTGAATTCTGCGGGGCCCTCGGGCAGGCCTGCCTCCCGGAGTGCCTTCCTCCAGCCGTTATGGCGCGGGTCGACGCGGACCGGGTCAATGTCTTTTCCGACCAGAATGGCAATGTCCTGGTGGCCATGGCCGATCAGGTGCTCCACGCCTATGGCGGCCCCCTGTTGGAAGTCGGTACTGACGGTGGGTATCCCGTGTACAGCGCTGGACTGGTCTATGAGCACCCGGGGAATTCCATGAACCGGCATGGCAGCGACTTCGCTCGGGGTGAGCACCGTGGCGAGGATGATCGCATCGACCTGCCGTGACACCAGATTAAGGGTGTTGTGTCGCTCGGTTTCGGCGTCCGTGCGCGAGTTTGCTGCGAGGAGCGCATAGCCTCGTGCGGCGGCCGCCTGTGCGATGGCGTCCGTGAGCTCCGCGAAGTAGGGGTTCGTACTGTCAGGGACAATCATTCCCAGCAGCCGCGCGGAACCCATTGTCAGTGCCCGGGCGGTCGCATTTGGCTGGTACTGGAGCGCCTTGATGGCTTCGCGCACCTTTGCCGCAGTGGCTGCGGCGACCGGCTTGGGGCCACCGTTGATGACATAACTGACCACTGCGGTGCTCACCCCTGCGTAGCGGGCAACGTCCGTTCGCGTTACTCTCCCGGATCCTGCTTGTGCCTGCGGACTTGCCACGAAGACCACCCTCCACTCCCTTGTTGGCTACAGTCTACCCGGGTGGATTCATCTCAAGCACTCAAAAGGCCATAAATTTGAGCCCCAAGATCATCCCTTGCGTGTTCGAGTCTACCCGCGTAGACTCGAACTTGAGCAGATGAGCAGTGACCCTCCTCACGTTCCCGCCTGACGATATCCAGGCATCAAAACGCTTTCACGAAGTTCCACATTTCTGAAGGAATCAAAGATGATGACCAATTTAAACTTCCGCAGCGGGGCGCGGTTCCTCACTGCAGCAGCCGCCGTCTCCATCGCAGCCCTGGCTCTCACCGGCTGTGGCGGTCCGGGAACAGGCGGCACTGAAGACGCTGTTGAGCCGGGCTCCGGCGAGGGCACCATCAGCGTTTGGGCCGTGGACGGCCAGGCGGCCGAAAACGACGCCCTGAAAAAGATCATCTCGAACTTCGAGAGCTCACAGGCCAAAATCAAGGTTGATCTCAAACTCTTCCCCTCCGACCAGTACACCAAGGCCGTGAATTCTGCGGCTCCGGCGGATTTGCCCGATGTCCTGGACTTCGATGGGCCTACCCTGGCCAGCTTCGTCTATAACGGGAAGATGGCACCGCTGAAGGGCTCTGTTGCCGACGCGACGCTGTCCAACCAGACGGACTCCATCAAGGCGCAGAACACTGTTGATGATGCCGTGTATGGCGTGGGCATGATGAATGCCGGGCTCGCGTTGTGGGGTAACAAAAAGCTCCTGGACTCTGCGGGTGTTGCCTACCCGACCACCCCGGAAAAGGCCTGGACTGCTGATGAGTTCACCGGAGTCCTGGACAAGCTCGCCGCCGTCGTTCCGGGAGGCAAACCGCTGGATCTTTCGGAACAGTACGGCTTCGCCGGCGAATGGGGCACCTGCTGTTCAGCGGGGCCCGTCATCTGGTCCGGCGGCGGCACCATGCTCAAGGACAACAGAGCGTCCGGAGCGCTGGACTCGGAGGCGAATGTGAAGTCCCTGACGACGTTCGCCAGCTGGAAGAAGTACACGGATCCGAACGCTGACGGGCTGGCTTTCCCGAGCGGACGCGTCGCGCTGAGCTGGGTGGGGCATTGGACCTACCCGACATACAAGGCCCTCGGCAGTGATTTGGTTTCCATCCCCCTTCCGGACTTCGGCACGGGCACCAAGACCGCCTCCGGAACCTTCGCCTGGGGCATGGGCGCCACCACGAAGAATGGTTCTGCGGCCGGGAAGTTCCTGGACTTCCTGATGTCTGACGAGAGCGTCCGCATCTACACCGCCGCCAACGGCGCGCCTCCCGCCACGAAGACCGCACTTGCCGCTTCCGACCTCTACGGTCCCGGTAAGCAGCTGCAGCTCCTGGGCGACCAGCTGAGCAAGGCGTGCGGAGCAGAGGACCAGATCAGCGACACCTGCGTCAGCGTCACCCGGCCGGTGACTGCGGGCTACCCCATCGTCACGGACCAGGTGGGCAAAGCCGAGGCAGCCATCTATGCCGGCAAGGACGCCCAAGAGGCCCTCAGCGCGGCGGCCCGCGCCATCGATCAGAACTTCGCCGACAACGACGGCTACAAGAAGTAAAGCTCCAGCAGGTACCCCGGCCGCCGGCCACAACCGGCGGCCGGACGGATCTCATCGGACTCGCCCTAGCGAAAGCCTCCATCATGACCACCACCAAGACTCAACAAATCCAGACCAGCCCGCAGCCCTTAAGTCGACGGCGAACCGCCAGCCTTTCCGGGCAGCGGTTCGCAGGCCCACTTTTCGCCAGCCCGGCCCTGCTCGGGCTCGCCATCTTCCTCGTCGCACCTTTCGTGCTCGCACTCGTGCTGTCCTTCTACCGCGTGCAGCTCAACAGCCCGCGCCCGGCGCGGTTCGTCGGGTTCGAGCAGTACGCCCGCCTGTTCACCGATCCGGACATGTCCGCAGCCTTCGGCCAGGCACTGCTGAACAACTTCACCTTCGCCCTGATCGTCGTACCAGTGCAGACTGTCCTGGCACTGGCCCTCGCCGTACTCGTCAACCGCAAACTGCGCGGCATGGTGATCTTCCGGACCTTTATCTTTATGCCGTTGGTCTTTCCCTTGGCCCTGACAGCCGTGATCTGGCGGCTCATCTACTCCCGCGGAGACGAGGGTCTCCTGAACGCCATCCTGGGGCTGTTCAGCGGTGGAGCCTTGTCGAGCCACGACTGGCTCGGCGATCCCGCCACAGCTCTGGGGTCCATCATTGTCATGTCGATCTGGCAAAGCGTGAGCTTCCAGATGATCATCGTTCTCGCCGCACTGCAGAGCGTGCCCGCGGAACTCTATGAGGCGGCGTCGCTGGACCGCGCGAGCAAATGGGCTCAATTCCTCAACGTGACCGTCCCTGGCATCAGGAACACCCTGATTTTCGTTGCCCTCATCACCACGATCTTTTCCTTCCGGCTCTTTGACCAGGTGTACCTCCTGAGCCGGTCAGGGAGCGTTGACCGGGGTTCGACCGAGACGGTGATGACCCAGATTATCAACACCGGCTTCGACAACAACAACGTCGGCCAGGCCGCGGCCATGACCGTCATCTTTATGCTGATCATCACGGTGATCGCAATCATCCAACGCGCCGCGGCGCGACAACGAGGAGGCGTCTGATGACGATGTCCAATACCGCAAAGCCAGGGCGGCGGAGCGGAAGCATAAAACGCACCCGACGATGGCAAACCGCGCTCCACTACCTGATATTGACAGCGGTTTCTCTGTTCTTCTTCCTGCCCGTCTACTACCTCATCGTTGGAAGCTTCCGCCCGTCGGCCGAGGTCCTCAGCGGGCTCAGCGGCTTCGTCCCGACCAACCTGTCCTTCGATAACTACACCGGCGTCTTCGAGCACCTCAGTTCAAGCGCCACGGGCTATTTCGGACAGTTCGCGGTCGTCTCAATCATCGTTACCACGGCAGTTGTTGCGGGCAGCCTGATTGTTAACTCAATGGCTGCCTATTCCTTTGCGAGGATGCAATGGCGGGGTAAGAAGCTAATCTTCCTCCTGGTGATTGTCCTGACGATCATCCCGTTCGAAGCAGTCGCCCTGCCCCTGTACTTCATGTTCTCCGGCCAGCGGGACACCATCCTTGTCCAGGCGATTCCCTTCATTGCCAACGCGTTCTCGATTTTTCTGTTCTATACGTTCTTCCTCGACGTTCCGGGCGAGATCGAAGAGGCGGCACGCCTTGACGGTGCCGGGCCATTCAGGACGTTCTTCCAGGTGGTAGTGCCAATCACCAAGCCGGCGTTTGCCACCGTCGCCATCCTCACGTTCCTGGCGCAGTGGGGATCGTACCTGTGGCCGGTCCTCATGGTCTCGGACCCCACCGTCCGGCCGCTCCCGCTGGCAATCAGCATCTTCCAAAACCAGCAGCCACCCGAGTGGGGCCAGGTGCTGGCCTTCGGGACGATGTTCATTGTCCCTGTCCTGGCGGTCTTCCTGATCTTCCAGCGCTGGTTCGTCGCCAGCATCAGCAGCTCCGCCGTCAAGGGCTGACACTTCCAACCGCTGTCCCGCCACCGCGGACGGCCCAACAGAAAGGTATGTTCAATTGGTTTTCAGTCTCAAGGACTCATGGGTGTGGGACTTCTGGCTCGCCGACGATGGCTTCACCTTCCATATGTACTATCTCCATGCGCCCAAGTCCCTCGGCGATCCGGAACTCAGGCACCGGAACGCCCGGATCGGGCACGCCACCTCACAGGATCTGAGCAACTGGGTCCCGCACGGCGTGGTCCTTCAGCCCGATGACCCGGATGCTTTTGATGCAACCTCGACCTGGACCGGAAGCGTACTCAAAGGCCCGGACGGCATCTGGCGGATGTTCTACACCGGCGCCCGATTCTACGAATCGCACAACATCGAGGCCATTGGCGTCGCCACGTCCCCCGACCTCCACACCTGGACCAAGCAGCCCGCCGTCGTCATTGAAGCGGACGGGCGCTGGTACGAAAAATACGGTGACTCCACCTGGCCGGAGGAAGCCTGGCGTGACCCGTGGGTCTTTGCCGACCCGGCTGGAAACGGCTGGCACATGCTGATCACCGCCAGGGCAAACGAGGGTGACGTCGACAACCGCGGCGTCATCGGCCACGCCACATCTCGCGACCTGGAAACCTGGGAGGTCAGGCCGCCACTTAGCCAGCCCGACGCCGGCTTCGGCCACCTTGAAGTCCTCCAAACCGCTGTCATGGACGACCGCACCGTCCTGCTGTTCTCCTGTGGTGTGGACACGCTCGCCGCCACGCGTCCAAAGGGATTCGGCGGCGGCGGGATCTGGAGCCTGGAAACGGACCAAGCCAGCGGATCCTACAACGTCGAATCAGCGGCCAATGTCACCACTGCGCAGCTCTACAGCGGGCGACTGATCCGCAGCCGGTCCGGCCAATGGGTGATGATGGCCTGCCACGACGCCAACAGTGATGGTTTCTTCGAAGGCGTCGTGTCGGACCCAATTCCTGTCCGCTGGGACCCTGAACGCGGCGGCCTGACCCTGGTGGCACCGCCAACGAGCACCGCCAAAGCACGCTAGCCCACCACGGGCGTGACCGCACCAACGCATGAGGAGTTCAATGCCCACCAATAGCCAGGACGCGATCCTGCAACTGACCGCCACCGGCGTCACTGTGCTGATCGACGCAACGGAAGGCCAGCTGCCCGCCATCGTCCACTGGGGGCCCGAACTTCCGGTTTTGACCGCCCCCCAAGCCGAGGCGCTGATTGCCGCCAACGTCCCCGTGACCGGATCAAACACCGCTGACCTGTCTCCCCGGCCCGGCCTGCTGCCCGGGCAACACAGTGGCTGGACAGGGCGCCCCGGGCTCCGGGGATCGTTCGCCGGCACCGGTTGGTCGCCCAAGTTCCGCACCCGCTCCCTGACGCTCGACGGCACCGCCATCAGAGGATTCACCTCCTCCGGCGCCGGGCTTCTCAAGATTAGCGCCCTCGACGACGCCGAACGGCTGCGCCTTGACCTGACAGTGGAGCTGCTCCCCGGCGGCCTGCTGCGCAGCCGCGCGGAACTGACCAACCTGTGCGATGAGACGTTCACCCTCGAGGATCTCGCTTTGTCCTTCCCGATTCCCGCGGAGGCCACGGAGCTGCTGGACTTCGCTGGCAACCACAATTACGAACGAATACCGCAGCGGGGAACACTGCGCACCGGCACACACCTTCGGGAGAACCGCAAAGGCCGCACCGGGGCCGACAGTGCCTACATCCTGCATGCGGGAACTCCCGGATTCGGATTCGGCCACGGCGATGTCTGGGCCGTCCACACAGCCTGGAGCGGAAACCACCAGCACTACGCCGAGCGGGTGTTCAGCGGGGAGCAGCTGCTGGGAGGCGGCGAGCTGCTGCTGCCCGGCGAAGTGCGGCTGGCCCGCGACGACAGCTACACGAGCCCCTGGATCTACGCCTCCTACGGGGCCGGCCTCGACGACGTCGCACGCCGCTTCCACGCACATGCGCGCGGCCGCACGCCACGGGTTTCCGCCGAGCGGCCCGTAACCCTCAACGTCTGGGAGGCCGTCTATTTCGGGCACGAAGAGACCAAGCTCATCGACCTGGCCGAGCGGGCCGCCGCCGTCGGCATCGAACGGTACGTGCTCGACGACGGGTGGTTCGGTTCACGGCGCGACGACACTTCCGGGCTGGGCGACTGGGTGGTTTCCCCGGACGTCTGGCCCGCCGGGCTCCATCCCCTCGTTGACCGCATCCACGAGCTCGGAATGCAGTTCGGCCTATGGTTCGAACCCGAGATGGTCAACGCCGACAGCGACGTCGCCCGCGCGCACCCGGAATGGATCATGGCCGCCCGCGCCGACTGGCCGGTGGAGTCGCGCAACCAGCAGGTCCTCAATCTTGGCATCCCCGAAGCCTACGAACACGTCAAAAAGCAGATCCTGGCCCTTCTGGCGGAGTACCGGATCGACTACATCAAGTGGGACCACAACCGCGACCTCATCGAGGCCGGCAACCAGCTCGACGGCGGACGCCCGGGCGTTCATGCGCAGACGCTGGCGTTCTACGCCCTGCTTGAGGAAATCCGGTCACTGCACCCGGGGCTGGAGATCGAATCGTGCTCATCAGGTGGTGCCCGGGTGGACCTGGGCGTCCTGGAACACACAGACAGGGTCTGGGTGTCCGACAACATCGACCCCCACGACCGGCAGGCGATGCTGCGCTGGACCACGCAACTGCTGCCGCCGGAGTACATGGGCTCCCACATCGCATCAGGACACTCCCACACCACCGGCCGCCAGCACGACCTGGCATTCCGGGCAGGCACCGCCATCTTCGGACATCTGGGCGTCGAGTGGGACCTGGCCAAGGCCTCACCGGAGGAGATATCAGCCCTTCGGCGGTGGACCGATTTCTACAAGCAGGAACGGGGCCTCCTGCTCGGCGGAGACGTCGTCCGAATGGATGGCCCCGATCCGAACGTCCTGGTTCACGGTATCGTCAGCCGCGACCGCTCGCGCGCGGTCTTCGCGGCCGCGGCACTCGACAGCCTTTACCCGGATCCTGCGGGGCGCCTCAAACTTCGCGGACTCGACCCGGAAGCAACCTATTTAGTGAAGCCAGTCTTCCCCGGGACCACACCCTCGGGGCTTCTGCCGCCCAAGTGGTGGGGCCGGCCGGCAGCCGCCGGCCAGGCGATTGAACACACTTCGCTGCGGCAGGCCACCCAGGATGACCTGGTCTTTCCCGGAGCCAACTTCTTCGGCAGCGTCCTGGCAAAGGTGGGTGTCGCTTCCCCGAGGATCCACCCCGACCAGGTGGTTCTCTACAGCGTGACCCGGACCGGCTGACTTCGTCGCCGAACAGCTCCCATCACGCTTTCCTTGACAGAATTACTGACTCTACTCATAATTGAGTATAGTCAATAATTGATTTGTCACCAAGAGGAGTCGGAACCATGAAAGCGTTCGTCATCACGGAGTACAAAGGCCCTCTGCAGGCATCGGACGTCCCCGAGCCCGCGGTGGGGGAGCATGATGTGCTCGTACAGGTGCAGGCTGCCGGTCTCAACGTGCTTGATGAGAAGATCCGGGCGGGAGAGTTTAAGCAGATCCTGCCGTACGAACTTCCCTTGATCCCCGGCAACGATGTCGCCGGAACGGTCATCCGTGTCGGATCGAAGGTGACTGCGTTCACGCCTGGCGATGAGGTCTATGGGCGTCCCAACCAGGACCGAATTGGCACGTTCGCCGAGCGAATCGCCGTCGCCGAGGCCGATCTGGCTCCCAAGCCGGCATCGATCAGCATGGAGGAGGCGGGCTCGCTTCCGCTGGTTGCTTTGACGGCGTGGCAGGCGCTCGTTGAGCGCGGCAACGTGCAGCCGGGACAGAAGGTCCTCATCCATGCCGGGGCGGGGGGAGTTGGGTCGATCGCCATCCAGCTCGCCAAGCACCTCGGGGCGACCGTCGCGACCACGGCAAGTTCCTCCAATCTGGACTTCGTGCGGGAGCTTGGCGCCGACACCGTCATCGACTACCGCAGCCAGGACTTCGAGCAGCTCCTGAGCGGTTACGATCTGGTTCTGGACAGCCTTGGCGGCGAGAACCTTGAGAAGTCACTGCGCGTCCTCAGGCCCGGCGGCAAGGCGATCGGCATTGCCGGGCCTCCGGACCCGGCATTCGCCCGCGAAGCCGGCCTGAATCCAGTGCTCCGCCTGGCGATCAGTGGCCTCAGCGCAAGGATCCGCCGCCAGGCCAGGAAGCTCGGCGTCAGCTACGAATTCCTGTTCATGCGCGCCAGCGGCGACCAGCTGCGCCGGATCACCGCCCTCATCGACGACGGCGCGCTCCGCCCCGTCGTCGGCCGGGTTTTCCCCTTCGGCCAGACCGCAGAGGCCCTCCAGGGCCTGGCAAAGGGCGGGATCCGTGGCAAGGCCGTCATCACTAACCCCTGAGCAGAATGGGCCGTTTAACCATCCGCTGCTTCACCCAACGGGCATCAGCCCACTTCACAGGAGAACCGTCATGAACACCCGCGACGCCTCAAGCCAACCCGTTATCACGTCCTACGCCAAAGCCCCAGCCCGCACCGTCAGCGCCGGGGGCGTCAGCTACGCTTATCGCGAGCTCGGACCCAAGGGTGGGATCCCCGTCATCTTCTTCGTCCACCTCGCAGCGAACCTGGACAACTGGGATCCACGCATCATCGACCCCATCGCGAAGAACCACCACGTCATCGCCTTCGACAACCAGGGCGTCGGCGCATCCACCGGCCAGGTGCCCGACAGCATCGAGGCGATGGCCAACGACGCCTACACGTTCATCAAAGCGCTCGGACTCGACAAGATCGATGTCTTCTCCTTCTCCCTCGGCGGCATGGTTGCCCAGGCCCTGGTCCTCAAGCACCCCGGCCTCGTCCGCAAGCTCGTCCTCACCGGCACCGGCCCCAAGGGTGGCAAAGACATGGACAAGGTCGCCGGGACAACCTACTACGACATACTCCGCGCGACACTGACCCGCTCAGATCCGAAGGAGTTCCTGTTCTTCAACCGCGACACCGCGGGCAAGCGCGCCGCGAAGGCATTCGTGAAGCGACTCGAGGAGCGCACCGCCGACCGCGATGCCCCGATCAAGGTCAAGGCACTCCAGACCCAGCTGCAAGCCATCAAGAAGTGGGGGCGCGGTACGCCGGCAGACCTGTCGACGATCACCCAGCCCACCCTCATCGCCAACGGGGACAACGACCGGATGGTGCCCTCGATCCTTTCCGAGGATCTGCACCGCCGCATCAGCGGCTCCGAAATGATCATCTACCCTGACTCCGGCCACGGAGGTATCTTTCAGTTCCACGACAAGTTCGCCCCGGTCGCGGCAGAGTTCCTGGCCCGCTGACCGGCACCCGAAATTCACCGAACGGACGATCCAATGCCGAACACGATTCCGTACGCCAAGAAGCCGTTCGCCTCATCGATCATGCTGTGGATCCGCACCGACCAGCCCCGACAGCAGGGGATGGACTACTGGAAGGGTCCCCACTCGGGGATCATCTCCGCGACACCGGGGTTTGACGAGTACCGCCAGATTCACCTGGCCGAAACCAATCCGGGGCTGTGGCCGGCCACCCCCGGCGTCGATACCGTCATTCCCGCAGGGCGGCGGATCGATGGGGTGGCCGAGGTCACCTTCGCCTCAGTGCTCTCGCCCTTGTTGGGACGGAAGCAGACCCGCCTGGCGTACCGGGACGAGATCAACGTGTTCCGCCGCACCCTGCTCTACGCCGGGCCCCCTTACTCGACGCGCTGGTACGACGTCGCCGGACCCGGCGAGAGGACCGGGGCTCGGGCCCTGATCTACCTCAGGAGACGGGAGGGCATCGGCACCCGCCCGTTCCGGAAGTTCCTTACCGACGAGCTCGTGCCTGCGCTGACCAACACGGGCTCGATGACGGAACTCCGCACCCAGGTCTTCATGCCCTGGAACGAAAAGCTCTGGGACACCCCGAACGTCGCCCATGACAACCCAGCCGGCGAGCGGTTCCACGCCTCGCTGATCCTCGGCTTCCCGGACCGGCCAGCACGCGCGGCGTTCTTCGAGAGCCCCGAGGTCCAGGGGTTGTCCGGCCACCTGGCGTCCTTCGCGTCCGCGGTCCACGCCTACGACGTGTCCTCGGCCCTGACCTACGTCACGGACGGACGCATCCTTCCCCACTACGAGGAGTAGGCGGGATCGGCGAAATGCCGAGGGCATACGCCCGTTCGTTCAAACGGGGAAGGGCGGCGCCGCAGTCATGCGATTGCGTCATGACCGCGGCGCCACGGGTTTTAGCCGTTCTTGGCGGTCAGCTGAGGGTATACGGCCTCGATGGGGGCGCTGAGTCCGGCCTTGAGCTGCACGGACGTGTCGTCGGCGAGAACCTCGTACTCACCGGCTTCCACGGCATCCAAGACGGTACGCACGAGATCGGCCGGGTCCGTCTTGGGCCCGGTGGCGTGCGCAGCCATCGCCGTGTCGACATAGCCGACGTGTACGCCCACGACGTGGACGCCTGCGGGGGCGAGCTCCAGGCGCAGCGAATTGGTGGCCGACCAGAGGGCGGCCTTGGTGGCGCTGTAGATGCCACCGACGGCGTACCAGCTCATGGCGGAGTGGATGTCGATGATGACGGACTCGTCGTTAGCCGACAGGATCGGTGCGAATGCGCGGGCGAGGAACAGCGGGCCGAGGAAGTTCGTCTCGACGTTGTTCCGGATTTCCGCGTCGGTGTGGGTAAGGATGCCAGGGCTTGCCACGGAGGCCCCGGCGTTGTTGATCAACACCGTAACGTCCCCGGCGGCCTCGACTGCTGCCTGGATGGAGGCGGGGTCGGTGACGTCGAGGGCGAGCGGGACGATCCGCTCGTCGTCCCAGGTGCGCGGGGTGCGGGCGGTGGCGTAAACCTTGCTTGCGCCGCGGGCGAGGGCGTCGCGGACGAACTCCCGTCCTATGCCGCCGTTCGCACCGGTTACGAGGACGGATGATCCTTTGAGTGAGGGCATGGTGTGCTTCCTTCGTTGTGATGAAGCCGTGCCCAGAAGCCATGCGAAGATGGGAGCAGTATCTGAGCAGCAGCATTAATGACTATGCTCATAACTGAGCGTAGTCAGAGTCTATTCCCGGAAAGGTGGCCATGTCCCTCGCATCCAAGTCCGTCGGCCGGCGCGAACGCAACAAGCAGGAGAAGCTTGAACGCATCACCGCGGCCGCCAAGGAACTCTTTTCAGTACATGGCGTCGACGAAGTCACTACGCAGCAGATCGCCGATAAGGCCGATATCGGCACCGGCACCCTCTTCCTTTACGCCAAGACCAAGGGCGAGCTGCTCCTGCTTGTTCAGAACTCCAGTTACGTCGACGCACTTGAACGCGGCCGGGCGGCAGCCGGGAAGACCCTGGATGTACTTGATGCTGTGATGGCCATCGTGCGGCCGGTTGTGGAGTGCAACCGCACCCAGATTGATAACGGACGGACATACCTGCGGGAGATGCTCTTCGGGGATCCTGAAGAGCCCCACCACCGGGACGCGCTTGCCCTTTCGGTGGAAACTGAAGAAGCCATCGTCGGGGTCCTGCGCCGCGATGAAAGCGTCGGTGAACCCGAGGCCGTGGCGCAGGCACGCATCATCTCCGCCATTATGTTTGTCAGCATGGCGGCAACCGTCAACATCGGCAGCTCGGTCGAAGACCTGCTGCAGGACATCAGGAGACAGGCCGAGGTCCTTCTGGGACCGAAGAAAAAGCGGCAGGCCGACACGTAGGGTCCTCGCCCCTGCCCGCTGAAGCCCGGAGCTCAGCCCTTCGGCAGGCGAATGGGCTGGGGCTGGTAACCGGCCGACAGGGACTGCAGCGGTGCCTGTTCCGTGGCCAGCCGGCCAGGCGTGTGGCCGGGCATCCGCGCGGCCGTGGCACCGGAAGGCAGCTGGCTGCCCTGGGGCCGGGCGCCGAGGAGGCGGGATTCATAGTTGCTGTGGACGAGGGCTCTGCTTTTCATGACTGGCGCGTTTTCTCTTGAGGGGATTCAACGGGGATGGTGCATGAGGCGCGGACAGGGTGTCCGGGTCAGAAAGGTCCGGACTGGACCAGGTTGGCCGGCCGCTCTCCGCTGGCCAGCGCCTTGAGCTGGCTGGCGAGGAGCTTGACGATCCGCGGCTCGAAGGCCGAGGCGTTGCCGCCGATGTGCGGGGTGATCAGTGCGTTGGGGGATGACCACAGCGGGTGGTCCGCCGGCAGCGGCTCGGGGTCGACGACGTCGAGCGCGCAGTGGAGCCGGCCGGACAGGACTTCGGCGGTCAGGGCTGCCGTGTCCACCACAGGTCCGCGTCCGACGTTGACCACCAGGGCACCGTCCGGCAGGGCAGCCAAGACGGCGGCATCCACCAGCCGGTGCGTGTGTTCGTTCAGCGGGGTGACCGCAACGAGGACGTCGTGGGTGGCAGCCAGGGCGGCGAGTTCGGAGGAGGCGTGGATCCGTCCGGCGCTGTCCTCGCGTGCGCTGCTGCCAACCCGGGTGATCTCCACCTCGAACGGCTCGAGGCGCTTCGCGATTTCGTGCCCGATGCCGCCGACGCCCACCAGCAGTACCCGCCGGTCCGCCAGTGATGAGCGGCGCTGCGGCTGCCAGTTGCCGGTCTGCTGGTCGCGGACGGCCTGGTCTATGCCGCGCAGTTTGGCAATGATCAGGCCGATGGCCAGCTCGGCGGTGGCTGCCGCGTGGACGCCTGAGGCGCTCGCAACCCCGGCCGCGGACCCCGCCGCCTCCGGGACGCCGTCGAACCCGGTGGACTGGGTCTGGACGAATTTCAGGTTCGGCGCCTTGGACAGCGAGCCGAGGACGGCGGACGCATCAATGTACGGAAGGATGACGGCGTCGATGGCGTCCAGTGCGATGCCCTCCGGCTCGGAGCGGAGATCCCAGACCGAGGCCTCAATGCCCTCGGGAAGCGGCTGCACCCTGGCGAGGAGGTCCCGGTCCGGGAAGGTGACTGTACGGACTGTCTGCATCGGTAACCCTGTTCGGTAGTTGTGGCTCCCAGTGGTGGTGGTGTCTTGCGGAAAAACCGTTGACTGCCCAACATCAATCTGAGAAACTTTTCTCATGTGTGACAATCATCGCACTTCAGAAAGCGTCAGGCAAGAGCTCCGCGGAGGCAATTCAAGTGAGTAGCAACAGGTTTCCGCCCATGGTCATCATGGGCGTGTCAGGTTCTGGAAAATCGACCGTGGGAGAGCTGCTGGGACACCGGCTGGGGGTCCCGTTCATTGACGGCGACGACCTGCATCCCGCCGCGAACAAGGAGAAGATGCGGACTGGGATTCCACTCGACGACGACGACCGCCGCCCCTGGCTGCAGGAAATCGGACGGACGCTGCAGTCACGCCAGCAGGACGGCCAGGGCGTCATCGTCGCCTGCTCCGCACTGAAGCGCCGCTACCGCGACCTCCTCCGGGAGCATGCCCCGGAGGTGGTGTTCGTCCATCTCCAAGGTTCGGCGGACACGCTCGCCGCCCGGATGGCGGCCCGGAACCACGAGTTCATGCCCGCAACCCTGCTGGCCTCCCAGCTGGAGGCACTGGAACCTCTTGAGGCTGAGGAGCGCCAGGTGCTGCTCGATGTCCGCCAGTCACCCGCCCAGCTGGTGGACCGGGCTGCCGCAGCGCTGGAAGGTTTGGCGGTGGAAAGCACGACGGCGGCGGGGGAGTAGGAGCGGTCGGCTCCGCTGGGAGCACAACAACGAAGCCGGCCCGGGCATGTGCCCGGGCCCGCTTTCGTGTGTGTGGCCGGTGGTTGAGCTTTTTTGACAGGCTCAACCACGGGGGCTTAGGCGACGGCGGCCCGGCGTTCCCCGATGTCGAAGCCGGGGCCGCCTGGCACGGAGTCGATCAGCTTGCGCGTGTACGGATGCTTGGGGTTGCCGTAGACGCTGTCCACGTCGCCGAGCTCCACCACCTCGCCGTGGAAGAGCACCATGATCTCGTCGCTGACATGGTGCACCACGTCCAGGTCGTGCGAAATGAAGGCCATGGTCAGGTCCAGTTCGGTGCGCAGGCGGCTGATCAGGTTCAGGATTTCCGCCTGCACGGACAGGTCCAGCGCCGAGGTGATCTCATCGGCGATGATCAGTTTGGGCCCCACTGCCAGTGCGCGCGCAATGGCGATGCGCTGCCGCTGCCCGCCCGAGAACTCGTGCGGGTACCGCTCGGCCACGTCCGCGTCCAGGCGGATGGTGGAGAGCCAGTACGAGATCTTCTCGCGGTGCGCGCGCGGATTCGACTTCACCGGATCGATCGCCTCGGCCAGCGTCTGCCCGATGGTTCGGCGCGGGTTCAGCGACGAGTACGGGTCCTGCGGGATCATCTGGACTTCCCGGCGCATGGCACGGCGCTGGCCCGACGTCATGCGGGACACGTCCGCGCCGTTCACCCAGATGCTGCCGGCGCTGACCGGGTTCAGGCCAACGATGGCCTTGGCCAGCGTTGACTTGCCCGAGCCGGATTCGCCCACGATGCCCAGGGTCTTGCCGCGTTCGATGGTGGCTGAGACGCCCTTGAGGACCTTGGCCGCTGCGTGCCCGGATCCGAACGTGACTTCCAGGTCGCGGACTTCCAGTACCGGGGCGGCGGACGTTGCGGTGCTTGTCATGGCTGTGGCCTCTCTGTCACCGGCTGAACCGGTCCGGGCACGTCGTCGGTGATTTCGTCGAAAGTGAAGTCCTCTGCCCGGACGGCGACGAGTTCCGTCTTGCGTTCGGCGATGCTCGGCGTCGCGGCAAGCAGCGCCTTGGTGTAGGGGTGCCTGACGTCCCCGGCAGCCAGCTGGGCGCCGGTGAGCCGTTCCAGGATCTTCCCGCCGTTCATCACGATCACCTTGTCGCACAGGGCCTGCACCACGCCGATGTCATGGGAGATGAAGAGCATGGCGGTGCCCATTTCCCGGTTGATGGTGCGGAACTGCCGCAGGACGTCCGCCTGGACCGTGACGTCCAGCGCCGTGGTGGGTTCGTCGGCGATGATCAGCCGCGGGTCCGTCACCAGAGTGGAGGCAATCATGGCCCGCTGGAGCATGCCGCCGGAGAGCTCGTGCGGGTGCTGCTTCATCCGCAGTTCCGGCTGCGTGATCCGGATGTCCGCCAGGGCTTTGACCATCCTGTTGAACGCGGTCTTCCCGGACTGCTTCAGGTGGATCCGGCTGACTTCGGTCAGCTGGGACCCGATCCGCAGGGCCGGGTTGAAGCTGGTTCCCGGATCCTGGTAGACCAGCCCGATGGACGTGGCCAGCGTGCGCGGATCGTTCCTCTTGAGCAGGTCCAGTTCACCGAGGCGCATGGAGTGTGCCCTGACAGTGAGTTCCTCCGGGAGCAGGCCGGCGATGGACATGGCCGTGAGGGACTTTCCGGAACCGGATTCACCCACGAGCCCCACCACTTCGCCCGCGTGGATACTCAGGGACACACCCTTGACCAGGGGCACGCCGTTGGGGGTGAGGACGGTGAGGTTGTCCACCTCCACCAGCGCTTCCCGGTCGGCCCGCATCGAGGCCGGGAGCTCGGAGGCAGCCTTGACGCTGCCGAACTTCCGTCCGCCGCGGGGGTCCGTGGCGGCGGCAAGGCCGTCGCCGATGAGCATCGCGCTCAATCCCGCGACAGTGATCATGATCGAGGGCATCACAGCCTGCAGCGGCTGGGAGTAGATGTTCACGAGGGCCTCGTTGAGCAGGCGCCCGAAGTCGTACTCCGGGTTCTGGACGCCGAGTCCGATGAACGACAGGCTGGACAGCTCGATAAGGGTGGTGGCGAACACCGTGGCAGTCAGCACCAGCAGCGGTTCTGCCATGTTCGGCAACAGGTGCCGCGTGATGATCCGTGGGCCCGGGACCCCCAGCAGGCGTGCCGTTGACACGTAATTGCGCTGTGAGATGGACGCAGCCATGTTGGCCGTGAGGCGGGCGAACGCCGGAATACTGGCGATGGCGATGGCCAGGACGGCAGACCAGGCTCCCTGGCCGAGGATGGCGGCAATGAGCAGCGCGAAAATAAGGCTGGGATACGCGACGGCGGCATCGATGACGCGCAGGACGGCGTTGCGGATCTTTGCCGGGGCCAGCCAGATGAACGTGCCGATCAATACGCCGCCCACCACCGAGATCACCGTTGTGGCTGCCGTCATCACCAGGGTGAGCCGGGTGGCCACGAGCGAACGGGCGAGGACGTCGCGGCCGAAGTCGTCAGTTCCCAGCCAGTGCGCGGAACTGGGCCCCTGGGAGGCGTTGGCGGTGAGCTTTTCCGCGGCTTCGGTGAGGAACAGGGGTGCGAGGAGGCCGATCAGGATCATGACGGTCATCAGGGCAATGCCGATGATCAGGCCGGTGGTCCAGCGGAAGTGGCGCTTGGTGCGGGTCTTTTCAGCCATGGGACTTTCCTCCTCCGAGGGTGCGCGGATCGATGATGCCGAGGATGACGTCGACCAGCAGGTTGAGGATGATGGCCAGGAAGCCCAGGACCAGGATGATGCCCTGGATGACCGGGTAGTCCTTGTTGATGATGGCCGTGACGATCTCCTTGCCGAGTCCGGGCCAGTTGAAGACGTTTTCGATGATGATCGCGCCGCCGAGCATGCCGGCGAGGATCAGCCCGGCGAGGGTCAGGGTTGTGGTCATCAGGTTCGGCAGGGCATGGCGGGCGTAGAGCCTCAGGGGCGGCAGGCGCCAGCCGCGGGCGGTCCGCAGGTAGTCCTGCTCGAGGACTGTCGAGGTTTCCCGGCGGACAACGCGGGCGATTGAGCAGATCGGCGCAACCGAGAGGCCCACGACGGGCAGGATCAGGGACGTGAGGGTTGCCGCCCCGGCGGCCGGGAGGACCTTGAGGACGATGGCGAAAACGACCACCAGCATCGTGGCGATGACGTACTGCGGCACAGCCTGGAAGAAACCGGTGAGCATGCCGAAGGACACATCCAGCCACTTCCGGCGTCCGCCGCGGGTGAGGATGCCCACCACCATTCCGGCCGGAATCGAAAGGAGCAGGGTCACGATGATGCCCAGCAGGGCCAGTTCTGCCGTGAAGGGCAGCTTGGTGGCGATGATCGAGGAGACCGACGTGCTGTAGGCGAAGGATTCGCCGAGGTTGCCCGTGAACAGGTTTCCTACGTACTGGATGAACTGCAGGTGCAGGGGCTGGTTCAGTCCCAGGCTTTCCCTGATGGCCTCGATCTGCTCCGTGGTGGCGTCCGCGCCGGCGACTGCCACGGCCGGGTCGCCGGGGATGAGCGGGACCATGAAGAAAGTAACCACCACAAGGAGGATTACGGACAGCAGCACTCCGCCGGCGCGGCGCAGGCCGTAGCTGGCCCAGGGGGAGAGATTGCGGAGCCCGCCCCGGGGGCTTTTGGGAGCCCCCGGGGGGTTGCTGAACAGGGCGCTTTCCCTGTTCAGCATGGTCGGTTCAGTCATGGTCCTTGGCCTTACTTAGTGATGCGCATGGTGGCGTAGTCGACGATGCCGGACGGCGCCTGGATGGAGAATCCTGCGCGCTGGGCAACGATCTGGGGTTCGCCGACGAAGGGGACGATGTCGTTGTCTTCGAGAATGCTGATCTGCGCCCGTTCGTAGGCTTCGCAGCGCTTGGCCTGGTCCGTAGCGGACTGTGCGGTGGCGATTTCGGCCAGGATGTCGGCGTTCTCGCCGCCGCCGATGTTGCGCCCGCCCTTTTCGGTGGGGACGCCGGCGATGCGGGTCAGGGATGCTGCCACGGTGCCCACGAAGTTCGCGTCGCCCTGGATGGTCAGGTCCCAGGTCTCCGGCTTGGTCTGGGTCATGGTGGCCCAGGTGCCGTTGTCCACGAGGTTCAGGTTGACGGTGGCGCCGGCTGCCCGGAGGGCTTCCTGGACGTAGGTGCTGCCTGCGCCGTTCGGGCCGATGCTGGTGGTGCCCACCATCTTGAAGGTCTTGCCGGCGAGCACCGCCTTGGCAGCCTCGGCGTCTTCCTTCGTGAAGTGTGAGTTGTCCTCAAGGGAGCAGGCCACCGTGGGGGCGACGATGGAGGTGTAGGGGATTCCCTTGTTGGCGTAGGCGGCGGCGTTGAAGGCCTGCTGGTTCATCAGCTGGGCCACGGCCTTGCGGAGGGCGGGGTCGGTGAAGGGGCTGCCGGGGCGCTGGTTGAAGAGCAGGAAGATTCCCGCGAACGGCACGGAGGTGACGGTGTAGTCCTTGTTCCCTTCAAAGCGGGCAGTGTCCGCCGGGGCAATGTCCGAGATGTCCATTTCGCCGGTGAGGAGCTGGTTGGCCACGGTGGTCTTGTTGACGCCGGGGAAGAAGCGCACGGTCTTGGCCGGCGTTCCCTCAAGCGGCTTGGACCACTTCGGCCAGGCCTTGTAGTCCTCGCGGAGGGTCATGTCGTAGCTGACGCCGTGGCTGGCTTTCGTCAGGGTGTAGGGCCCGGAGAAGGCTGCCTGCACGGATCCCTTGGCGAGGCCCTCGAGGTCCGCGAGTCCTGCGGGGCAGATGATACCGGTCTGGGCCAGGGTGAGTCCGCCGATGAGTTCGGACCAGGGCTGGGCCAGCTTGACGGACACGGTCCCTGCGGCGTCGTCGGCGGTGATGGTGGGCTGGCCGGGGCCGAAGACGAGCTTGCCGAAGTTGTTCTTGGTGGCGGGATCGGCGAAGTAGGTGAGGGACTTGGCCACGATGGTGGGGGTGATGACAGTTCCGTCGGCGCAGGTGGCGTCCTTGCGGATGGTCAGTGAGGCGTCGGTGGCTGTGGAGGTCCATTCGGTGGCGAGTCCGCCGATGAACTTTCCGTCCGCGTCGCGGCGCACCACGGTGTCGTAGAGGAAGCGGGCTACTTCGT
The DNA here is from genome assembly GCF_031457335.1 of Arthrobacter sp. BE255. NCBI lineage: Bacteria > Bacillati > Actinomycetota > Actinomycetes > Micrococcales > Micrococcaceae > Arthrobacter > Arthrobacter sp. BE255. The sequence continues at coordinate 300,024 of NZ_JAVDWK010000005.1, forward strand.
AGTCGTCCTTGGCGTTGGCCTTGGCGGCGTTGAACGTGGTGGGGTCCGAGTTCAGTGCGGTCCGGATGGTGTCCGTGGAGGGGCCCGCGCTTCCGCCGGTCCCGGTGCTGGTGGTTCCGGTGCCTGTGGTGCAGCCGGTCAGCAGCAGCGCTGCTGCCGCCGCGGCTGCGGCCAGGGCGGTAATTCTTCCATGCATGGTGTCTCCTCGATACAACGGGGGATCTGCGAGAAAGTTCGCGAATGAGAAGAGTTTCTCTTATTCACTCGGCCAAGTCAACGGTTTTTTGTGAGCTGACACACAGCCGTTACCTGGGGCCGCCGCAATTTACCTGCCGGCAACAATCACCCGACTTATTTGGGCCAATCCGCCGGACCCCCTTGACGAATCACGTTTGAAACGCGAAACTTTTCTCATATGTGACAGCCGCCTCATCTGACTGGCCCCAGTCGACGGGGAGGGCGCAATCCACCGAACCAACCAAAGGTGACAACAATGGCAACAACACTCGAGCTCACGGTCCGCAAGGCCACCTGGACCCGGCTTCCCAAGGAACTCGTGGAAGCCTTCGCCGCTTTCCCCGTGGCCAACATCGGGGACGCCATGGAGCGTTTGGGAATTGTCGACGGCGGCATCAGCGCTGTCTGGGAAGGCGCCCACTGCGTCGGCTCGGCACTGCCCGTCCTGGGTGCGGCAGGCGACAACGCCGCGGTCATCGAGGCCCTGAACTACATCCAGCCCGGCGACGTGGTGGTCATCAACGGCTTCGGCCACGAACACCGTGCCCTGATCGGCGAGCAGCTGTCACAGCGCTTCGAGGCTGCCGGCGCCACCGGCGCCGTGATCGACGGCTACATCCGGGACCGCCACACGATCAGCGAAATCAGGTTCCCGGTCTTCGCCCGCGGCGTCACCCCCGCCGGTCCCTTCAAGAACGGCCCCGGCGTCATCGGCGAACCCGTGGCCATCGGCGGCATCGTGTGCGCCGCCGGTGACATCGTCGCCGCTGACGATGACGGCGTCGTCATCATCCCGGCGGCCCGTGCGTCCGAAATCCTGGAACGCGTGATCGCTGTTGCCGCCCACGAGGCCGAAATGACGGCCGAAATCACCCGCGAATACAGCTGACCTGCGCTTCACCGCGCAAAGGACCAGCCCTAGACTAAGAGAGACCTAATGACTACTGCATCGACGGACTCAGTGGAACTGAATACCGCACAAATCAAGGTTGTCACCGCTGACGGCAAGATGGTGCGCAAGGCGACCATCGCCGGCACCATGGGCTCCTTCGTGGAATGGTACGACTACGGCATTTACGGCCTGCTGACCACGTACCTGGCCATCAACATCATGGGGTCCAAGGACCTCGGATCCCTGCTGCTGACCAACGTCGGCTTCCTGGTCAGCTTCCTCGCCCGCCCCTTTGGCAGCGTGATCTGCGGCTTCCTGGGCGACAAGCTGGGCCGCAAGAACCTCCTGGCCGTCCTGCTGCTCCTGATCTCCGGCGCCACGGCGTGTATCGGCCTGATCCCCTCCTCGTCGGTGATCGGCTGGGCGGCTCCGGCCCTCCTCATCCTGTTCCGCATCCTTCAGGGCTTCTCCGCGGGCGGCGAAGTGGCCGGCGCCATGGCGTTCGTCGGCGAGTACGCGCACAACAAGCACCGCAACTTCTCCATGAGCTTCATCGCGGTGGGTTCCTTCTGCGCCCTGCTCTTCGGCAGCGCACTCTCCGCCACCCTCATCACCACCCTGGGCGATGCCACCATGGAATCCTGGGCCTGGCGCATCCCGTTCCTGTTCGCCCTTCCGCTGGGCTACGTGGGCTACTATATCCGCTCCAAGATGGAAGACACCCCGCACTTCGCCGCCCTGCGTGAACGCAACGAAGTGGAACGCAACCCGCTGAAGGCCGTCTTCACCTCCAAGCGCCACCTCAAGGCCATCGCGCTGACCATCTTCCTGCCCGCGCTGAACGGCCCCGGCTACTACCTCCTGTTCGCCTACATGCCCACCTACCTGAAGACCCAGCTGGGCACCGGCAACAACTTCACCATGGTGCAGGCGCTGATGGTGACTGCCGTCAGCCTGGTGGCCATCATCATCAGCATCCCGCTGATGGCCCGGCTGTCCGACCGGATCGGCCGCAAGCCGGTCCTGGCCGGTTCCGCCGTGCTGATGGCCCTGGTGTCGTACCCGATGTTCGCGATGATCACCACCGGCAACATGCTGCTGGCCTGCATCGCCACCGTGGTGATGGCCATCGCCTTCTCCGGCCACGCCGCCGTCGTGCACACCGTACTGACCGAAATGTTCCCCACGACGGTCCGCTACAGCGCGTACAGCATCGGCTTCAGCATCAGCACCATCATCTTCGGCGGCAGCGCCCCGCTGGTGATGACCGAGATCATCAAGGCCACCAGCAACAGCATGGTCCCGGCCTACGCCGCGATCGGCACGGCCATCATCACCCTCACGTCCGTCTACTTCCTGAAGGAAACCAAGGGGCAGCCGCTCCAGACGCACTAAGCAAACACGAACGACGGCGGCCTCCCGCCTTTGCCGGCAGGCCGCCGTCGTTGGACCATCCAGCATCCCAACAAGAACCTCCGGGAGTTACCTTGAGCATCAATTCAGTCGCCGTCGTTGCAGACCTCGGCGAAAGCTACGGAAATTACAGCATCGGCGACGACGAGGCCCTCCTGGGCCTGGTCACGGCGTCGAACATCGCCTGCGGCTTCCACGCCGGGGACCCCCGCGTTATGGACGCCACCGTGAAGTCCTGCGTGGAGCGCGGCATCGAACTCGGCGCCCACCCCGGCTACCCCGACCTGGTGGGCTTCGGACGCCGCCTCATCGAGGCCAGCGAAGAGGAAATCCGCACGGACGTCCTGTACCAGATCGGCGCGCTGGACGCCTTCGCCCGCATCCACGGCGGCAAAATCAGCCACGTCGCCCCGCACGGCCGGATGGGCAGCATCGCCCAGACCGACGCCAAGCACGCCCGGGCCATCACCGACGCCATCAAGGCGTACGACCCGTCCTACATCGTCATCTGCCAGAACGGCCTGCTCGCCGACGAATCCCGCAAGCGCGGCCTCGAGGTGGGCTACGTGTTCCTGGCGGACCGAGGCTACGGCGAGGACGGCATGCCGGTTTCCCGCAACACCGAAGGCGCTTTGCTGCACGATCCTGAAGAGATCGGCCGCCGGGTTGTCCAGGTGGTCACCGAGGGAACGGTGCGCGCCGTCACCGGCAAGGTGGTCCCGCTGGGCCACGATGCCGACGTCGTCCTCCTCCACGGCGACCACCCGCAGGTCCTGCAGAACGGCACCGCCCTCCGCGCGGCCTTGGAGAAGGCAGGCGTGAAGGCGACCGGGCTGCAGGAAGTCCTCGCCGAGAAAGCCAAAGCGGCAGCGGCCTGACCGCCGCGTCCGCCTCCTGGCCCGTCCGCCCCTGACCGCCGCCCGCACCACCGAGCAGGACATATGACCACGCAACCACCGCCAGCCGCCAACCACAGCCGGCCACCGGGCATTGAGGCGCACCCGTTTGGAGATTCAGCGCTTATGCTGGGCATCGCCGACGACGACCCCGAGGTCCGGCGGGCCGGTGCCAGGAGGCTGCGGGACGTCCTGCTGGAGGTCCGGCCGTACGGGGTACTGAACCTGGTGGCGGGCGCGGAATCGCTGCTGGTGGAGTTCGACTGCCTGGCGGTCAGCCACGGCCAGCTCGCCCAGACCGTCCGGCTCGCCGTGGCCGGGCTGGGACTGCAGGACACCGGACCGGCCCCGGGTGCGAAGGACTTTGTGATCCCCATGGTGGTCAGCGACGAGTTTGCGCCGGACCTTCCCGGAGTGGCCGAGGAGCTGGGTCTCAGCCAGGAAGCAACGCTTGAGGCGCTCACCTCGTCGGTGCTCACCATCAACCTGCTGGCGGCCGCGATGGCGCCCATGATGGCCGGGGTTAACTTCCCGGGCCAGGTGAGCCGGTGCGCCGAGCCCCGGACCGACGTTGCCGCCGGTTCGGTCATGGTGGCCGGCACCAGCGCCATCATCCAGCCGTTCCCGGGACCCACCGGCTGGAAGGTGATCGGCCGCACGCCCCTGACCGTCTGCGATATCCGGGAGGACCCCGCAACGTCCTACCGGCCGGGGGACAGGGTCAGATTCCAGGTCATCCCGGAAAGCGGCTGGGCGGAACTGGAAGGCCGGTTCCTCCGGCCCGTACCGCCCGCAGACCAACTGTCCGCACCCCAGCAGGAAGGCGGCACCCATGGCAGCGAAGCCTGAGCAGGCCGTCACCCTCGCCATCAGCGAGGCCGGCTGGCTGTCCACGTTCCAGGACCTTGGCCGCGAGGACTCCGAGTTCATGGGAGTGCCCTGCGGTGGTGCGGCGGACCAGCATTCCGCGGCGACTGCCAACATTTTGGTGGGCAACCGGCGCGGGGCCGCCCTGCTGGAAATCATGGGCGGACGCTTCGCGTTCACCCCGTCGCACGACATCTTCATCTCCATCACCGGCACCCCGGCGGAAGTAACCGTCGGGGGAGTCCCCGTGCCGCTGTGGCAGCCGGTCTGCGTGCCGGCCCGGACCAAAGTGGTCATCTCCAAGGCAACAGGCGGCATGCGCACCTACCTGGCCTTCAGCGGCGAGCTGGACACCCCAAGGTTCATGGGCAGCGCTGCACCGGAAGCCCGGATGGGGTTCCCGCAGCGGCTGGCCGCGGGCCAGCAGGTGGCGCTCGCCACCCGGTACCGGGGCTTCAGCCAGCCCTACCTCGGCCAGCCGCTCTTCAGGCTGCCGGTTCCGGTGCCCGACTTCAGCCCCGGCGTCTGGACTGTTGACGTGGTGGACGGGCCGGAAACGGACAGGACCCCCGGCATCCGGGAGCTGTTGAGCGGCAGCACCTACACCGTGGGCGGCAAATCCGACCACGTGGGCCTCCGTCTGGACGGCCCGGTCATCCACCCGGAAGGGCTGGGCGAGATCGTGTCGCACGGCGTCCCGATCGGCGCCTTCGAGATCCCGCACGGCGACGAACTGATCATCCTGGGCCGCTCACGCACCCTGACCGCGGGCTACCCCATCGTGGCCGTGGCGACGAAAGCTTCGCTGCCGCTCCTGGGCCAGGCCAGCCCCGGGCGGAAGATGACCTTCCGCTGGGTCAGCCAGGAGGCCGCCGTCGAACGCTGGCGGGAACAGCAGCGGCTGCTCTGCGCGCTGGAGGAGCGGGTCCACAACCTGTTCGCCGCCGTCGGGCTTCCCGTCGCAGAGGCTGCGGATCCCGCGACGCCGCCCGGCACCCGCGCAGCCTGAAAAGGGTTGACGCCCCCAGTTTCAAATGAGAAACTATTCTCATATCTAATTTGGTTCTTGTTTTAGCCGGGTTTCCCGGTTGCCACTGCCGCGCTGCCTCCCGCAGCGGGCCGGACGAAAGAGACGCATCATGGAGCTCCTGAATGGCAAGGTTGCCATCATCACCGGCGCCGGTACCGGCATGGGCCGGGAAACGGCGAAGCTGCTTGCAGCCGAAGGTGCCGTCCTGGTGCTCGTGGGCCGCCGGCAGGACGTGCTGGACGAACTGTCCGCCGAGATCTCGGCCGCCGGCGGCAAGTCCCACGTCCGCACCGCCGACATCACCGGCAAGGCCGAGGTGGACGCCCTGGTGGACTGGATCCACGAAAACGTGGGCCAGGTGGACATCCTCATCAACAACGCCGGCAGCGCCAGCAAGGTCCTCAACGTGCGCTGGATCGCCGAAGAGGAATGGAACCAGGTCCTGGACGTGAACCTGAACGCCGTTTTCCTGCTCACCCAGGCGGTCCTGCCGGACATGCTCAGCCGCAACACCGGAACCATTATCACCGTCTCCTCGCTGGCGGCGGTCACGCCGAACCTGCTGGGCGGCGCCGCGTACGGCGCTGCCAAGGCCGCGGTCCGGAACTTCATGACGTACCTGCACACCACCTTCCGCAACGACGGGCTGCGCGCCGTGACCATCCTCCCGGGTGAAACGGCCACCCCCATCCTGGACAACCGGGCCCGCCCGCCGCGCCAGGAGGAACGGGACGCCATGGTCCAGCCGGAGGACGTGGCCCGGGCCATCCACCTGGTGGCCACGCTGCCCCAGCGGACGGTGGTCCAGGAACTGATCATCGCCCCCACCGTGCAGCGCGACACCTCCGGGGACATCGAAATCAGCCGCTGGACCGGCGCCCCCGAATCCGACCTCCCCCGGACGCTCAAATAGCGCGTCCCTTCAAGCACCAAACGGCCGGGATCCTTCCGCCGCCCCTGACTACCCCCTGCCTCCCTGTCTGAAAGGACACCGTCGTGACCACTCCCGCAGCACCCAGCATCCTCAGCTTCCGTCCTTCCGACGCCGTCCAGCGCGTGCTCGACACGTCGCTGCGCGTCCAGCAGCCGCAGTCCAGCGGCGACCTGGTGTCCCTGGCCATGGGCGAACCGGACTTTGACACCCCGCAGCAGGTCCGCGACGCCGCTGCAAAGGCCCTGCAGGACGGCTACACGCACTACTCGCCGCTGCTCGGCGAGCCGGTACTCCGCGACGAACTGGCCGTCCGGATCGGTGCCCTGCTGGGATCTCCCGTCAGCACCAACGATGTGCTGATCACCCAGGGCGGCACGGCCGGACTGGCCGCCGCGATCCTCGGCACGGTCAACCCGGGCGACAAGGTGGTCATCCCGGATCCCACGTACTCCCTCTACGCGGACCTGGTCAGCATGGCCGGCGGCACGATCGTTCCGGTGCCCCTCGCCGAGGACCTGCACTGGGACCTCGAAGCGCTCGCCGGCGCCCTCGACGGGGCGAAGATGTTTGTCTTCTGCAACCCGTCAAACCCCACCGGAATCGTCCACTCCCGCGCCGAGCTTGAAGCCCTGGCCGCGATGGTCGCCGGCACCGACATCCTGGTCCTCTCCGACGAGGCCTACAGCGACCTGGTCTACACGCCGGAGCCGTTCACCTCCGCACTGGAAATCGAAGGCCTCGCGGGCCGCACCATCTACTGCCAGACCTTCTCCAAGAGCTACGCCATGACCGGCTGGCGGGTGGGCTACCTGTGGGGTCCCGCGGACGTCATCGCCTCCGCCGCCAGGGTCCACAACACCTTCAACGGCTCCATGAACACGGCAGTCCAGCTGGCCGCCCTCACCGCACTGCAGACCTGCGGCCCGGACATCGAGCGGATGCACGCCTCCTACGCGTTCCGGCGTGAACTGATGTACAACGGCCTGAAGAACATCCCGGGGCTCACGGTCAGCTCACCGGAAGGCGCGTTCTACCTTTTCCCGAAGTACGACGCCGACCTGCCGGCTTCCGAGATGGTGGCGCACCTGCGCAGCCACGGTGTGGCAGTCCGTCCCGGCAGCGAGTTCGGCCGCAACGGCGAGCACCACCTGCGGCTCTCCTACGCCGCCAGTGCCGCGGCCATCACCGCCGGCGTGGCACGGCTCGCGGCCGGCCTCGCAGCCTTGAAGTAGCACCTGTGGCCACCACCAGCGCAGCTCCCGGGTTGCGCAGCGATACGCTGCGCAACCGGAAGCTCATCATCCGTTCCGCCGGAAAACTGTTCGCCGAAGGCCGCCAGGCCACCATGGCGGACATTGCCCGCGCCGCCGAGGTCTCAACGGCCACCGCGTACCGCCATTTCGCCTCCGTGGATGAGGTCCTGGCCCGGTTCCGGTTCGACGTCGGCAGCGAACTCCTGGAATTCAGCCAGCAGCAGGAGGCCACCGGCCTGGAGCTGCTGCGCCTCGTCAGCACCAAGTGGGTCACCCTGGTGGTGGCCCACGGCCGCGCGATGGTCCACACCCGGTCCGGCGAAGGCTACCTTGCGCGGCTGCGCACCGGTGCCACGCACCTGACCGTCCAGGCCGATGCCCTGAGCGCGGCGCTCAGGGACACGTGCCTGGAACTCGGCGTGGACGATCCCGGCGATGAGGCCATGTTCCTGTGGAACGTCCTGTTCGATCCGCGCGAAATATTCGATCTCATTGAAACGCTGGGACTGAGTCCTGACGACACAGCCCGCCGGCTCGTAGCCACGCTGGTGGGGGCCTTGAAGGGCTGGTGCGGCCCGATCGGCGGGCACAGGCAATAAGCTTGGTACGCAACAGAAAGGGGCCCGGGAATGCGAAGCGATACCCAACGTAACCGCAGGGAACTGGTCAACGCGGCCGGTGCGCTGTTTGCCGCCCGGCGGGGGCCCATCAACATGACGGACATCGCCAAGCACGCCGAGATCTCCACCGCCACGGCGTACCGGCATTTCGCGTCCGTCGAGGATGTCCTGGCCGAGTACCGCTTCAACGTGGGCCAGAAGCTGCGGGACTACAGCCTCAAGCAGGCCACCGGCGGCCTTGAGCTGCTCGAAGCGGTCAGCCGCAAATGGGTGGACCTGGTGGTCAAGCACGGCGGGGCAATGCTGTACACGCGTTCCGGCGAGGGGTACCTCGCCCGGCTGCGGACCGGAGCCTTCTATCTCACCGTCCAGGCCGAGGCACTGCAGCGCCCGTTGGAGGAAGCCTGCACCGAGCTGGGATTGAGCCCTCTGGGGGACGAGGCGATGTTCCTGTGGAACATCCTTTTTGATCCCCGTGAAATCCTTGACCTGATCAACACGGTGGGCCTGAACAAGAAGCAGGCCACTGAACGGCTGGTCTCCGCGCTCCGCGGGGCACTGATTGGCTGGGACGAAAACAAGTCCGCGGCGAAGGACTGAACCCCGGGCCTAGTTCGCCAGCCGGACGCTCCGGAGCGTTATCCCGCGCATCTCGCTGCGGATCCTCTCGGGCGGAACAGCGGCCAGGGATGCGACTTCGAAGAGGTCCAGCTGGTCCGTCTTCAGCGCCATCACGGTGAGGGACCGGCGTCGTACTTCCAGCACGCTTTTATGCTCGACGGCGGCAGCCAGGGCCTGCGTGCGGCCGCGGATCGCGTCGAGGTGCGTATCGGCCGGCCAGCCTGCCGGCTGAAGGTCCGTGTACCCGGCGCCGATCCGCCGTCGAACCTCCAATTTACTGACGCCTGCTGCGTCAGCGATCCTGGCCACCGGGACGCCGTCGGCAAGGGCCTGGGCAACGCTGTCGTTCCGCTGCCGAAGGGCACCCCGGACGCTGCTGTCCGCCTGCGCCACCTGCTGGCGGTTCAGAGCCAGTTCATGGCGGAGCGTTTCCTGGTCGATGGGTTCGAACCGGCGGCGCCGGCCTGCCCGCAGCGGCTGGACGGCCACGTCAGTGCTTGTCCGCTTCCGGGGCCAGGACCCACACCACCGGTGCGCCGTCAAAGGAAGGCATGAGGCTGCCTTCGAAGAACACCTGGCCGTCCTGTACTTTGCCGATCGGGCTCCACCGGCCGCTGGCCGGGCAGTGCGTGCCGGTGCCCGCCGTCATGGCCCGGAGGGGCCGGCAGCGCAGGGTGGGTGCTTTGAAGGTCTGAATCATTTTCTTGCTCCTGATGCCTGGGGAGTGCAGTTGTTATTGGTCGCGGAACGAGATGAGCACCTTGCCGGACCTGGTGGGGTCCTTGGCAAGGTCGAAGGCCTCCAGTGCCTCCGATGACGGGAATTCGTGGGTGACCACCGGGTCCACGTAGAGCGAGCCGTCCGCCAGGGCAGTGAGGACGTCGTCGATCTCGTCGTTGAAGCGGAACGAACCAACGATTTCGAGTTCCCGGGTGATCGCCAGCGAGATCGGGACCGGCTGGTCGCCGCTGGGCAGGAGACCCACCATGACCACCTTGCCGCCGCGCATGGCACCGCGGAGTGCGGAGGCCAGGCCGCGGTGGTTCCCGGAGGACTCCAGCACCACGTCGGCCTGGACGGCTTCGATGGCGTCGGCGTCGGTAGCCAGGATGGTGCCCGTGGCCCCTACGGCCCGGGCAATTTTCAGGGGAGCTTCGTGCATGTCGACGGCGATGATTTCGGCCGCGCCGGCACGTTTGGCCACGGCCACGATGAGGCTTCCGATCGGGCCGCTGCCGATGACCAGGACCCGCTTGCCGGCGAGGTCCCCGGCCTGGGAGACGGCGTGCCAGGCGACGCTGGCGGGCTCAGCAAGGGCGGCTGCGCGCAGCTGCAGCCCATCCGGGAGGGGACGGAGCATCCGGGCGGGCAGCACGGAATACCGGCTGAAGGCGCCCTGGGTGTGCGGGACGCGGGCGGCGCTGCCCAGGTAGGTGCAGCCGGGGGACAGGTTGGGCCTGTCTGCGGGATAGCGGACGCCGTCTCCGCCCGGGGTGGCGGGATGGACGGCCACGTCTGTGCCTGCGGCCGGACCGGAGCCGTCGGCGGCCGCCTGGACCACCGTGCCCACCACCTCGTGGCCGAGAACCAGCGGGGCACGCAGGATGGATTCGCCGGCAGCGCCGTGGAGCCAGTAGTGCAGGTCGGAGCCGCAGATTCCGCCGTAGGCGATGTCCACCACTGCTTCGTGGGGTTCGGGCGCTGCGTGCTCGAGGGTTTCGATGCGAAGGTCGCCGACGCCGTGGACGACGACGGCGGGGCCCGCTACTGGGTTAGTTGTTGTTGCCATGTCAGACCACCACTGTCATTCCGCCGTCGATGAAGATTGTTTGTCCGTTCACGTAGTTGGACGCGTCCGAGGCCAGCCAGGTGACCGGCCCGGACAGGTCGTCCACGGTTCCCCAGCGGCCCGCCGGCGTCCTGCCGAGGATCCACGAATTGAAGGCCGCGTCGTCCACCAGGGGCTGGGTCATTTCGGTGTGGATGTAGCCGGGGGCGATGCCGTTGATCTGCAGTCCCTGGCCGGCCCATTCGGCCGTCATGGCGCGGGTGAGGTTGCGCAGCCCGCCCTTCGCGGCCGTGTAGGCGCCGATGGTGGGGCGGGCGAGGTCCGACTGGACGGAGCCGATGTTGATGATCTTGCCGCGCTTGCGCTCCAGCATCCGGCGGGCGGCTTCGCGGCCCACCAGGAAGGCGCTGGTGAGGTCGGTGGCGAGCACCCTGTTCCAGTCGGCCACGTCGAGGTCCAGCAGGGGCACGCGGTGCTGGATGCCGGCGTTGTTCACCAGGATGTCCAGCGGCCCGTAGGCGGCTTCGGCGTGGGCTATTCCCGCCGCCACGGCGTCCTCGGCGGTGATGTCGAAGGAGACTGCACCCACCTTGTCCTCGCCGAAAGTTCCGGCCAGTTCTTTCCTGGTGGCTTCCAGCCGGGCCGGGTCCAGGCCGTGGAGCACCACGGTGGCTCCGGCCCGGGCCAGGCCGCCGGCCAGGGCCTTCCCGATGCCCCGGCTTGATCCCGTGATCAGGGCTGTTCGCCCGGTGAGGTCAAAGGGTGATGGGTGGTCCATGGAGGGTGCCTCTTCTCGAAGTTCTCTTGGCTGTCATCTGTGTGCTTCAGCGCCTCTTTGAGCCTACGGCGGGGCATGCACAGAGTCAAGAACTATTTCTCATTTGCGAGAAGATTATTGTTTTGTGGCGAGGTGGCTACAAGGGGAGGGGCCGGTTTTCGACGACGCTTTTCATCACGAGGGTGGAGCTGAGGCGCTGGACGCCCGGGAGGGTGGAGATCCGTTCGTCGTAGAGCTTCTGGAAGGCCCGCAGATCCCGGGCGACCACCTGCAGGAGGTAGTCGGGATCGCCGAAGAGCCGTTGGGCCTGGAGGACGTTGGGGATGGTGGCGACGGCCTGTTCAAAGGACGCCACCGTGTCGTGGTCGGCGTCGCGCATGGTGACAAAGACGAGGGCTTCGAAGGTGAGGCCCAGGGTTTCGGCGTCGAGGTGGGCGCGGTAGCCGCTGATCGCGCCGGACTGCTCCAGTGCGCGCAGCCGGCGGTGGCAGGGCGAGAGGCTGAGGTTGACGCGCTCGGCGAGTTCGGTCAGCGAGAGCCGGCCGTCCATCTGGAGCTCGGCAAGGATTTTCCTGTCCACGTTGTCCATGGGGAGTATTCTTCCCCATACTTGATGTCCAGGGGGAAGAATGCACTCCCCATCCTGAAGGCAACCGCACAGGAGAGTTTCCATGCCCGAGCACCCTTGGCGCCACATAGACCTGGACGTCTACGAACGTCACATGAGCGATGCGCAGGTGGGCCAACTCCAGGCCCTTCACGCCATCACGCGCGAGCAGCTGGCGGATTATCGCCCCCGTGCCGTCGGCGTGCTCGGAGTGGCTGGTGGAAACGGACTGGACCTTGTCGACCCGGAGACGGTCCAGGCCGTCTACGGCTACGACATCAATCCGGCCTACCTCGACGTGTGCCGGACACGCTACGAGCCGGTGTTCGGTGACCGCCTGCACCTTGTTGAATGCGCCATTGGGCCTTCCCTGGTACTCGAAACGACGGACCTCCTGATCGCCAACCTGATCGTCGAATACGTGGGTGAGCGGGAGTTCGCTGCTTTCGCCGCAAAGAACCGGGCCTCGATCAAGGTCCTGTCCTGTGTGACCCAGCTGAACAACGCCGCGGGACTCGTCAGCAAGACAGAGTTCTCGGATTCCTTCGACGGCCTGGCGTCCATCGCAACGGACATCGTCACCGGACGGTTCGCAGACGCCATGGTCGAGGGCGGCTTCGAGGCAGTCAAGGAGAGGACCTATCCGCTGCCCAACGGCAAGCTCCTGTGCCGCCAGGACTTCCGCTCTCCTCTATGAGTCGCGCCCCCTTCTCTTAATCTGTGTTCTGATGGAATCCGCAATGGTCCGGTGTGTCAGAGGGAGTTCGAGAATTGCTTGCAGAGTCCGTCTGCAAAACCAGGGATGGTTTTGACTTAGCCGTGCAGACAGGCGGCGTTGCCGGCGCGCCGGCCCTGCTCCTTTTGCAGGGGCAAGCAAACTCCCATGTCTGGTGGGATGGTCTTCGGGGGGACTTTGAGTCCGACTTCCAGACCATCACTTTGGATTACCGCGGAACCGGGTCAAGCCGCGGCGCCATTGCTTCCTGGACTACGGAAAGTTTCGCCGCCGACGCCGCTGATGTTTTGGAGAGTACCGGGGCTTCTGACGCTTTTGTATATGGAACGTCGATGGGCGGGCGCGTGGCCCAGATGCTCGCGGCACATCATCCGGACAGGGTGAAAGCCCTGGTCCTGGCATGCACTACCCCCGGCGGGCCGAATGCATTCGATCGCTCGCGGAAAGTCACCGAGGAACTTGCCCGGGCTACTGCGGCTGACCGACTCAGCGTTTTGCATGACCTGTTTTACACGCCGGCCTGGCCTCATGCCCCGAAGGACAGTTCACTGCTCGGCGATACCACGATGAATCAGCAGGAGTTGGCTGCGCACCGGAAAGCAAGCCGGCGGCATGATGCCTGGGAGGTGCTGCCGTCGATTGCCGTGCCGACGCTGGTCCTGCATGGGGAGGACGACCTGATGACTCCGGTGGAGAATGCCCGCCTTCTCTCTGACCGGATTCCCGGTGCCCAGCTGCACGTTTACCCCGGAAGCAGGCATGGATTCTTCGAGGAGTTCTCACCACAGGTCACTGCGGCCGTGATCGAATTCCTCTCAGGATCCCTCACAGACTGAGGTCCTTGTTTGCTGGCCGCCAAGTCTCCTGGCCGTGGCCAGATCCGCAAGCGGGCAAGAATTTTCCGGTCCACGTCGCTAGTGGAGAACATTCTTCTCAACTAGGGGCCTGGGGAGGGAGAAGTTGGAAGCGGCTTTCGGTCCGATTTTCCTAGGCTGGTAAGGCACCTTCAGGCACTCTGTGGGTCAGCCTTGAGGGAGAAGATATGGCTTTTGGGACCGTGGCCGCGTTCTGGGCGGTGTCCTTCCTGTTTGTCCTCACTCCGGGGGCGGACTGGGCGTATGCGATTTCGGCCGGGCTCCGGCACCGGACGGTGTTGCCCGCCGTCGGGGGTCTGCTGTCCGGGCATCTGGCGGCCACTGCCGTGGTCGCCGCCGGCGTGGGCGCTGTGGTGGCCGGCTCACCGATGGTGCTGACTGTGCTGACGGTGGCCGGTTCGGCGTACCTGGTGTGGATGGGGATCGGGATGCTGAGGCGACCCGCGATCCCGCAGGCCGGCGAGGAACAGGCTTCGGGCTCGTGGGCCCGCCAAATGTTTAGGGGCGCGGGGATCAGCGGGCTGAACCCGAAGCTTTTCCTGCTGTTCCTGGCGCTGCTGCCGCCGTTCACCGACCCCGGCGCCGCGTGGCCCGTCGCGGGGCAGATCGTGGTGCTGGGCCTGGTGCACGTGGCGAGCTGCGCCGTCGTCTACACCGGCGTGGGCGCCGGCGCCCGGGTGGTGCTGCGCACCCGGCCCGCCGCTGCCCGGACGGTGACCCGGTTCTCCGGCGCCGCCATGGTGGCCATCGGGCTGTTCCTCCTGGCGGAGCAGCTGATGCATTAATTGTGGAATGCCCGACGGCGGCGCCTCACCAGATTGCCCTAACAACCCGCAACAAATAGGAGAAACCCTTGCATCCAGAACAGCTTCACCGGACTTATCTGGACCTCACCACCCCGCACGTGGCCGACGCCTGCATGCGGCTCGGCATCGAGGTCCGCTGCGCCCCGCCCGGGACGGTCCCGTTGTGGAGCGGCACGCACCTGGCGGGCCGGGTCCGCCCGGCCCGGCACTACGGCAGCGTCGACGTCTTCCTTGAGGCCATTGAACGCGCCGAACCCGGCGACGTCCTGGTGGTGGACAACGGCGGCCGCCAAGACGAAGCCTGCGTCGGGGACCTCGTGACACTGGAGGCAAGCGGGGCCGGCCTGGCCGGCATCCTGATCTGGGGACTGCACCGCGACACTACCGAGCTGCGGACCATCCGGCTGCCCGTCTTCAGCCAGGGGGCGCTGCCGGTGGGCCCGCAGCGGCTCGATCCGCGCGACCCCGATGCCCTGGAAGCCGCGCTGTGCGGCGGGCACCGCGTTACGGCCGAGGATTTCGCCCTGAGCGACGACGACGGCGCGCTGTTCATCCCGCTCACCCGTGCCGCCGAGGTCGCAGACGTGGCGGCCACGATCCGTGACACAGAACGCTCGCAGGCTGCGAAGATGCACATGGGCACCACATTCCGGACCCAGGCGCACCTGGGCGAGTTCCTGGCAGCCCGCGCCTCGAACCCCGCTTTCACGTTCCGGCAGCACCTGCGCGCGTTCGGCGGGGAGATCGAAGAGTAGCCCCTGGCTTGAGCGGAGTGCCGCCGTCGTGCTATCCGGTTCCCGTCCTGTGGATGTCGGGATGGCAGGCGCGTAGAATACAAGCCCGTTGGCGACTCCCAGGATGGATGCCCTCATGCTCAACACACTGCTTTGCAAAGTGAACCTAGGGCACCACTGGTTGGCCGAGACGGACCGGGATGGGAAATTCGCCCGGCACTGCACGAAATGCGGAAAGGTTGACCGGCGCGCCGTGACGCGTTCCGGACGCCGTGCCTATGATGGCCCGCCCGCCACGGACTTCCCCGAACCTCCGAGCAGTTTTTGACGCAACTCGCCTGCCTGCAGTCAAACAGTCAGCAAGGCGCAGACGTGATCGCCGCCGTCGCCATTCCCGGCAGGCTGGCGAGCTACGCAGGCGCCAGCGCCCGGACGGAGTTCCGTTCCACGGTGGGGCAGTAGATTTTTTCGGGGCCGCTGGCCTGCTCGGCGTCAAGGCCCAGCAGCATTCTTACCCCCGCCGCGCCCAGTTCGTAGTGGGGGAGGGACACCGTGGAGAGGGGAGGCCGCAGGTGGGCAGCAATGACTTCCTGGTTGTCGAATCCCACCACAGCCATGTCGTCGGGGATTGAGAGGCCCTGCTCCCGCAGCCCGTCGTACAGTCCCATCGCCATTCGGTCGTTGTAGCAATACACGGCGGTGACGCCGAGTTTTAGCAGCCCTTCGGTTGCCCCATACCCGCCCTCCTGATCCGGAAAGGCTTCCAGGACAAGGCTGTTGTCAAACGGGATGCCTTCCGCTTCCAGCGCCTCCCGGTAGCCCTGGAGCCGGCCGTCCTTGGCCGGGGCGGGGGTGGTGGCGTTGATGAAGGCGATCCGGCGGTGGCCGTGCTTCAGCAGGACCTCGGTGGCTGAACGGCCGCCCTGGACCTCGTCGGGGACGACGGCACGGGCGCCGGGTTCTTCGGCAAAGCAGTTGACGAGGACAAAGTCCGATTCCCGGAGCGAGTCCGGCACGTCCGTTGCCCTGTGGAACCAGGTCGAGTAGAGGATGCCGCGGACCTTGTACTCGAGCATCATGGCAATGGCGTCCCGTTCAAGCTCGCGGTTGCCTTCGGTGTTGGCGATGAGGAGGGCGTAGCCGTGTTTCCAGGCCTCGTCCTGGGCGCCGTGGATGATCTGGCCGGCGAACGGGGTGGTGGCGATCGCGTCGGCGACGAGCCCGATGAACCGGGAACTGCCGCTGACCAGGGTTTGGGCCATGGCGTTGGGCCGGTAGCCCAGATCCTGGATCGCGTCGTGGACGCGCTTGCGGGTCTCGTCGGATATCCGGGCCGCCTTTTTGTTGTTCACAACCAGGGAAACAGTGGCGGTGGAGACCCCGGCGGCTTCGGCCACCTGACGCAGGGTGACGGGCTGGGCGCGCCGGGTCTGCTGCGCGGGGGCAGGCGACGATGGCGTGCCCGAACTATTCTCCTGCGAATTCATGTGCCCTCCTTCAGGAGTATATCGGCCGGTCATCCCTTGGACGCCCCGCTTTCCAGGCCCTGGATCATTGCCTTGTTGAGCACGAGGAAGACAAGCAGCAGGGGTGTGATCGTGACGCAGACGGCGGCGAACGTAGCCGTCCAGTCCGTCTTTCCCATCGCGCCGATGTAGTTCTGCAGGCCCAGCGGGATGGTCTTCAGTTCCTCGGAGAGGACGAAAGTGTTGGCGAAGATGAAGTCGTTCCAGATGAAGATGCTGTTGACCAGCACCACGGTCACCACGGTGTTTAGCGAAAGCGGCAGGGTGATCAGTCCGAAGATCCGGTAAGGCCCTGCCCCGTCCAGCGACGCCGCCTCATATGTTTCCCGGGGGATGTACTCGAAGAACGACGAGAACAGGTAGATCGACATCGGCAGGGCGAAGCCGGCCAGGGGGATGATCATCGACGGGTAGGTGTCGAGCAGGTTGATGCTCGCGTAATCGATGAAGAGCGGTACGAGCGCGATCTGCACGGGCACGATGATGCCGATCAGGAACAGGCCGCGGACGAACTTGCTGTACCGGAAGCCGAGGACCTGCAGGGCGTACGCGGCCATCATGCCCAGGAGAACAATCAGGAGGTTGGCGCCCATGGTGACGACGAAGCTGTTGAGGATGTTCATGCCGAGGTTGCCGGTCTCGAAGGCGCGGGCGTAGTTCTCGAACGTGATCGCCTTCGGGAGCGCGAACGGGTCGCCGGTCGCGAAGTCGTGTTCGGTGCGCAGGCTGGTGATGAACAGCCAGGCCAGAGGGTACACCTGCACGATCGCGATGAGGGCGATGATCACCCTCGAAAGGGTGGCGTGGAGGCCGGGCTTCCGCCTTCTTCGGAGCGGCGGGACGCTCTCTGGCGGTGCTGCCACGGGCCGGGTGACGGGAGCTGCTGGCGCGGTCATGCGTCCGCCTTTCGTTTGAGCATGAAGAGGATGAGTCCGACGGCGACCAGGCACTCGATGACGATGAAGACGGCGATGGTGCTGGCGTACCCGAAGTCGGTGCTGGTGAACGCCGTCTTGTACATGTACGTGGTCAGCAGTTCGGAGGACTGTCCGGGGCCGCCGTTGGTCATGAGGTACGGGATGTCGAATCCGCGCAGGCCGTACGTTGTCGCCATGATCGTGGTGGTGATCCAGACGGGCATGATGTGCGGGAACCGGATCTTGGTGAACAGCTGCCACCGGGATGCGCCGTCGAGGCGGGCCGCCTCCTCCAGCTCCTGCGGGACGGACAGCAGCGCCGCGTAGATGATGAGCATGTACAGGCCGGTGAAACGCCAGCCCTCCGGCGCCGACACCGCGGCGAGCACGGTGTTGATGTCCGAGAGCCAGGGGCGTTCAAGGGCGCCGAGGCCGATCCAGTGCAGGAGCTGGTTGAGCAGGCCAGCCGGTTCGATCGAGTAGATCCGCACGAAGAGGAACGCGATGGCCACCGTGGAGATCACCGCAGGCAGGAGGTAGAGCGTTTTGATCAGTTCGCGGCCGCGCCGCATCGAGGTCAGGAGGCTGGCCACCAGCAGGGCACCGCCGAGCTGCAGGACAAGGCAGATGGCGAGGTAACCCAGGGCGTTGAAGAATGAGCGCCAGAAGATGTCGTCCGCGGTGAGCATCCGGACGTAGTTGGCGAGCCCCACGAACTCCATGTCGCTGATGCCGTTCCAGGAGAAGAAGCTCAGGAACAGCGACTGCATGATGGGGAACAGCACGGCGACGCCGTACAGCAGCAGGGGCGGGAGCAGGAAGACCAGGACTGAGAGTCGTGACCTGTTGGGGAGCATGGCAGGGCCTTTCGGGTGGGGGCCGGAGCCCCCACCGCTGTGATTACTTGAAGAACTTCGGGGCGTTCTGCGCGATGGTGCTGTCCATCGTGCTGGTGAACTGTTCGGGCGTGATGTTGCCCTGGACGAGGAGCACCAGCTCCTGCTGCAGCCGGCCGTTGGTGGTCGGGTCCAGCTGGGTGTCCCACGGCATGGCCTGCTTGCCCCCGAGGTCGTTGGCCATGTCCAGGGCCTTCTTGTACAGCGGGGTGGCGTTGGCCGGAAGTGCTGTCTCCACGTTGGTGGTCGGTGACAGCGCGCCGGTGGCCGCGTACTCGGACGGGTACTTCGTCAGGGCAAACTTCAGGAAGTCGCTCACCAGCGGGTCGTACGTCTTGGCGTTCACGGCCATGCCAATGCCCGACGGCGAGACGAACTCGTTTGCCGCCGTGACGGATCCGTCCGTGGTTGGCAGGGTGAAGAAGTCGATGTCATCCCGCACTGCAGGATTCAGCTTGTCCGTTGCCAGGCTTGGCAGCTCCCAGGTGCCGATGTTGTACATCGCTGCCTGGCCCGAGGTGAACTGGTTCTGCGCATCGGAGTAGCCCTGTGAGGAGAAACCGTCCTGGAAGCACTTGGCCTTGCCCAGCGAAGCCAGCCATTCGACGGTCTTCCGGCCTGCCGGATCCGTAAATTTGGCTTCGCCTTTCTTGAGCTTCTGGATGAACTCTGGCCCGGCCTCGCGGAACGGCTGGTAGGCGACGTACCGCTCCAGCGGCCACTGGTCCTGGCCGTCGATGGCGATGGGGGTGATGCCGGCCTCGCGCAGGGCCGTGCACATTGCGGGGAAGTCATCGAGGGACTTCGGGGCGGCGACGCCGGCCTTCTGCAGCAGCGCCTTGTTGTACCAGATGAATTCCAGCTCGAACTGGAACGGGATCATGTGCAGGGACCCGTCGTCGAAGCGCTGGTAGTCCAGGGCGCTGGGCCGGTAGTCGTCATAGACGTCCAGGGACTTGAGCAGCTTTTCGGCATCGAGCATTTTGCCCTGTTTCGCCAGCTGCTGGGCGAAGGGGGTGGCGTCGGTGTCGAAGAGTTCGGGAAGCTTGTTCGCGGCCGCGAGGGTTTCCAGCTTCTGGATGTACGAGGGCCTGTCGGGGGTGGTGATCAGGTTGAGCGAGAAGCCCGGGTGGTCCTTGGCGTAGTCGTCGGCCAGTTTCTTCATGATGTTGATGACGGCGCCGTCGGCCGGCCGGGACAGCAGCCACGAGATTTCCCGTGGCTTGACCTCGCCGGTGGGACTGACGTTGGAAGGGGCAGTGGTTCCTCCGCTGCCGCATCCTGCGAGGGCGATGGCCGCGGCCGCAGCCACGGCGGCTGTGAATAGCTTCTTCATGAAAATCTCCTTTGATTCGGGTGAAAGCAGTGCGGGTGTTCAGTTGTCTGTGCGCTTGCGTATCTGAAGGTCGATGAGGGTCGCGGACCCCTCCCCGGTGAAGACGCCGATCCGTCCCGACGGCAGGTCGTAGATCCTGGTGCTGAGGGCGACCTGCCGGTCCAGCACGGCCACGCACATGTCCCCGTCGACGACGAGTTCGAGGGTGTGCTCGCCGGGAGCCAGGTCGCAGGGGCGTTCCAGCTCGATCTCGAACGGAACGTCGCCGGAGACATGCCATTGCGCGTCACCGGTGGTCTTCCGGGGCCACCGGTCGAACACCATGCGCCCGCGCTTCGGTTCCAGGCGGAGGACATAGGACTGGTCCCCGTCCTTGCTTGAGCGGAGCAACAGCCCGCATTCGGTGGTGCCGGCTTCGATGTCCAGTACTGCGGCGGCGTAGAACTGGGCGGGCAGGACTTCGTCGGAGACGTTGGCGGTGTATCCGTCCGGTACGTCCAGCCGTGCGGGCAGCGCGTCAGCCAGGGATACCGGGACGTCATCCCAGAAGCTGTCAACGAGTTCGTCCGCGAAGCCGAATCCCAGTGTTCCGTCGGGGTTCTGCCGGGCTTCGAGGACAGACATCGTGCCCGCCCACTGCCAGGGTCCGCCGTCGGCGTTGCCTTCCTTGCTGGCGATCCAGCCGAAGAAGAAGCGGCGTCCGTCGCGCTCAGCCGTCTTGGAAGCGTAGAAGGCGCGGCCGTCCACCGAGTCCAGGTTCGGAACCGTCCAGGGGCCGTCGGGGCTTGTGGCCATCCGGTATCTGGTCGTGAACGATTCGGAAAACTCCGAGTAGACCATGTACCACCAGCCGCCCCACTCAAAGACGTCCGGGCATTCATGGGTGATGTAGCGCCGGGGGTCCCAGAACGGTTCAGTGTGCTGCCAGGTCAGCAGGTCGCTGGAGATGCACTGGGCAATGACACCCCGACGGCGTTCGGGTCCGGCTGAGTGCCGCGCCGCCAGAAGCATCCGCCACTGGCCTGCGGCCTCGTCCCGGAAGACGAAGGGGTCCCGCCAGTCGCCGGACTCGTAGCCGTCCGGGGCGCCGAAGGTGAGCTCCGGGTGCTTCACCCAGGTCTGCATGCCATCGGTGCTTGTGGCGTGCATGACGAGCTGGAGGGGCGAACCATCCGGTCCGAGGTTGCGCGGGTTCTGGCCCGTGTAGAACAGATGGTGGGTGCCGGTCCCGTCGACGACGACACTGCCTGTGTAGGCGTTGAAGTCCAGGTCCGTTTCACTTCCGTGCTGGAGGGAAACGCCGTGGTCCTCAAACTGCGTGAGGTCTTTGGTGGTCACCAGGTGCCAGGAGGTTCCCGGTTTCGGGTCTGCGCGGACCTCGTGCAGGTAGAAGAGCCAAAACTCCCCGTCCTTCTCGAAAGGGATAAGGTCTCCCACCCAGCCGTCGGCGGGTTTGAAGAAAACTGAGCGATTCATCGGCTCTGATGTCCAATCTGCTAAAGCGTTTAATCACCTTCAGCATAAGTGCGTCAGATCACATGATCAAGCGTTTTAGCAAACTTTCTTGGTGGCGACGTTTTCCCCGGTACTGTCCGTCGCGACATTGATGGACCACGTCCGATTCCCGCCCGGGATGAAGTCCATCAAGTACCGTCAACGCATGTACCAGATCCGTTGGGCCGAGGGGGCGTGGGCGCTGCTCGTGCTGCTCTCTGCGGTACTGATGGCCTGCGGGCTGGCCGACACCTTCACCTTCATCGTCGAGCCGCCCACGTATCCGGTGGGGCACCGGCTCGTACTGCTAGGAGCCCTCGGGTTTGCCGGCGCCGCGGTATGGGTATGGCTGCGGGGCGGAGCGCTGTGGGTGAAGGTCCTCACGGCCTTGCCGGCGGTGGTGGTGGGCGGCCTGGCCCTGCAGTTTGAGGATGGGGGCTGGGGCTGGCTGACCGGGATCTTCCTGATCCCCGCCGCACTCGCCGCGATGCTGGCGCACCTGCGGCACCCGGCCGGCGTCGCGCGGCACCTGGCGTAGACACGGCTGCGTTCGCGGCGATGTGCCTCGGGCTCAACATCAAGAACCTATTAAGCGCTTGCCTGACCATCCACTTGTTGGCCCCTTTGGCGACGCAAAGTTCAGGCCGCCATCAATGTCAGTCCGAAGAGGTGACTGGTCAGATCCTGCTGACTGATGTTGAGCTCGCCTGCAAGTCGAGACGTGGTCGTGCCTTCTCGGCGTAGCTCCTTTAGGACTTTGCTGAGTAGCTGCGACGTTTCTCTCGGGATCCCGTTCGGTTCACTGCTTCTATAGCCCATGCGTGATAGCTGCACACAGTTGGCCCTGTATCCCCAATCTGTTAGCAGGTCCAATTCATGCAATCTATGAGTAAGGGCCATCGCTGCAACTTGCCAAGTGGTCTTGGCCTTTAGGGTCTCCGCCACGGAAGCATTATGGAGTCCCTTGGCCAGCACCGAACCTTTTGGCATGAGAAACGCTGCTGCAAACTTATTCGCCTCGGATTCGGCTGCTGGCCCGTGAACTGGCAGATGCTCTTGGTGAAGAATCAAGTGTCCTAGTTCATGCGCCACATCGAATCTTCCGCGCTCGCCGCTCTTCTGAGTGTTGATAAATATGTAAGGTCTCTCGGATCGAAAAAGGGAAAAAGCGTCTAGGTTTGCGGTGTCGTGCGGAAGCGAATAGACGCGTACACCCTTTGACTCCACTAGGTGGACCGTGTTGCCCAAAGGGCGCACACCTAGCCCCCACTTAGCCCTCAGCGTTTCCGCCGCCAGCTCCGGGTCGTATCCCGTTAGGGAAGGAAGGTCCGCTCGTGGAAGGGTGAACCGCTCTTGTATCCATGAGTCGATCAGCGCGGCAATCGCACCGGCCCCAAGCGCGGCGTCGCGTTGGCGCGCCGTCATCTTGCTGAGCGCGCGGAAACTAACAGAGTCCACGGGGACTTCGTCGATGGCAGGTGCCAGGAAGAACTCGGGCGGAAAGTCTAACGAAGAAGCTATGGCCTGAATGGAATCGGAGTTCGGTGTCCATTCGCCGTTCTCGTATGCAGAAATAGACCGGGAGGTCGTACCTGTGAGTTGCGCGAGTGCCGTTAGTGAAAGGCCCCGCCGACGACGAGCGAGGGTAAGACGAGTGGGTTCAAAGTGCATTTATTGCTTGGCTGGCTTCTTGTTTAGGAAATTCGAGACACAGGAACATCGTATGTATCCAGGTCTGCTGTCGGCTCATCGATCGGGGTCGTCCACCGTGCGGCGTCGCTGCTTCGATCCACACGAGGAAGGATGATGCGTTCCTGCCAGTCGTTGATAAATGACCCGGACATGCTTCGCGGGAGTGAAATTTCGCTCAAAATACCATCGTCCACCACCTGATAAAGCAGGATCCACGTCAGTAGACCCTCTTCAACTGGCGCTTGTTCAAGGGCGAATTCAGGCCCCAGGTCAAACGAAGTCTGGATTGCGTTCTTGGCAACCACTTCGTCCATTGTGATGCCCTTTGGGTTGCGGGTTGAAGGGTTGCCTCCTTCCACGCCGGTTCCGACTGCACCGGAACTGGCGATGAGCTGCCACTCGCCGCTTGGGGAAATCGTTCGGCACTGATTCTTCGGATTGGAGTAGTTCCATCCTTCGGACAGATACTCCTCTCGGAGGAACTGGACCGTCCGTCCGTAGAAGATGATCCCCGCAAAATTCGGAGGGGCCAGCTTGGTGACTGTGGCAGCTTCGGCGTCGGCGCGCTGCAGTGTCCTCGTAATGCCCGCGACATCCAGTCCCAGCTCCGACAGTCGGAAGCTGGCCTTTTGTTCGGTATGGACAATAGCGTTCATTCAGTCTGCACTCTCCTATTAGCAACTTCTTGAAACTCTACCTCATAAGAGGTTGAAAAACCGGAAGTTTGGAACTTTTCTTGTGCGGCGAGTTGCATGAAGTCGCGAGTGCTGATCTGCGCGTCGTCGGAACGGACGGGGTGCTTCCGATTCCCTCGAATGCGTGGCCAAGGGGGCACCGGCGTCCTTCAGCCTGGACGGCCTGATGCTGGGAATCGCACCGCTGCGGACAGCCTCAGCTATGACTTCGGTGCGCCCAGCCTGGTACCCGTTGCCGTGGATTCCTGAACCCTGACGCGCGGACTGCCTGGGCCGGCCGCGTCTGCGGCCGGCCCGGGTGCCCCAAGTCAGTGAAGGCTCAGTTCAGGTCGAAGCGGTCCAGTTCCATGACCTTTACCCAGGCCGCCACGAAGTCGTTCACGAACTTCTCCCGGGCGTCCTCGCTCGCGTAGACCTCGGCCAGGGCCCGGAGCTGGGAGTTGGAGCCGAAGACCAGGTCTACCGCCGTTGCCGTCCACTTCAGCTCGCCGGTGCTGACGTCGCTGATCTCGTAGACGTTCTCCTCCGCCTCCGATGCCTTCCACCGGGTGCCGGGGGAGAGCAGGTTGACGAAGAAGTCGTTCGTCAGGACCTGGGGCCTGTCGGTGAGGACGCCGTGGGCGGAACCGCCGAAGTTGGTTCCGAGGGCGCGCATGCCGCCGACGAGGGCTGTCATCTCCGGCGCGGAGAGGTCCAGCATGTACGCCTTGTCCAGCAGGAGGGTCTCCGGCTGGACCTTCTCACCGGGGCGCACGTAGTTGCGGAACCCGTCCGCCCGCGGCTGCAGGTACTGGAAGGACTCGACGTCGGTCTGGTCCTGGGCGGCATCCGTACGTCCGGGCCGGAACGGCACAGTGACGGCGAAGCCGGTGTCCTGCGCGGCCTTCTCCACCGCCGCGCAGCCGCCGAGGACGATCAGGTCTGCGAGCGAGACCTTCGTGCCCCCGGCCTGGGCGGAGTTGAACTGCTCCTGCACCGCCTCGATGGCCTGCAGCGCAGTGTCCAGTTTCCCGGGCTCGTAGGCCTCCCAACCGCGCTGGGGTTCGAGCCGGATCCGTGCCCCGTTGGCGCCGCCGCGCTTGTCGGTCTTGCGGAAGGTGGAGGCCGCCGCCCACGCCGTACTGGCGAGCTGTGAGACGGACAGGCCGGAGTCCAGGAGGCTGGCCTTGAGGGATGCGATGTCCTGCTCATCAATCAGCTGGTGGTCGACGGCGGGGATGGGGTCCTGCCAGAGCTGCGGCTCCGGCACCCATGGCCCCAGCAGGTTGGGGCTGACGGGGCCCATGTCGCGGTGCAGAAGTTTGTACCAGGCCTTGGCGAACGCGAGGGCGAACTCGTCGGGGTTCTCCAGGAAACGCCGCGAGATCTCCCCGTAGGTCGGGTCGACGCGCAGCGAGAGATCGGTGGTGAGCATCGTGGGCCGGTGCTTTTTCTCCGGGTTGTGGGCGTCCGGGATGATCTCCTCTGCGTCCTTGGCTACCCATTGCTTGGCACCGGCAGGGCTCTCGACGAGCTCCCACTCGTGCGCGAACAGGATCTCGAAGAAGCGGTTGCTCCATTGGGTCGGTTTGTCGGTCCAGGTGACCTCAAGGCCGGAGGTGATGGTGTCCGGTCCCTTGCCGGTCCCGTGGCTGCTGAGCCAGCCCAGGCCCTGCGTCTCGAGGTTGGCGCCCTCAGGCTCGGGGCCAACGGCATCGGCGTTACCGGCGCCGTGGGTCTTGCCGAAGGTGTGGCCGCCGGCGATCAGTGCAACGGTCTCCTCGTCGTTCATCGCCATGCGCTTGAAGGTCTCGCGGATGAAGGCCGCGGCTGCGGCCGGGTCCGGATTGCCCTTGGGCCCTTCGGGGTTGACGTAGATCAGGCCCATTTCGGTGGCGCCCACGCCCTCGGCCATATGGCTTTCGTCGACGTAGCGTCCTTCGCCGAGCCAGGCCTCTTCCGGCCCCCAGGAAATCTCCTCAGGCTCCCACACGTCCTCGCGGCCGAAGGCGAAGCCAAAGGTCTTGAACCCCATCGACTCGAGGGCCACGTTGCCTGCGAGGACCAGCAGGTCGGCCCAGGAGAGCTTCTGGCCGTACTTCTGCTTCACAGGCCACAGCAGCCGCCGGGCCTTGTCGAGGTTGGCGTTGTCCGGCCAGCTGTTGAGCGGCGCGAACCGCTGGCTGCCGTCCCCTGCACCGCCGCGGCCGTCGTGGACGCGGTAGGTGCCGGCAGCGTGCCAGCTCAGCCGGATCATCAGGCCGCCGTAGTGGCCGAAGTCCGCGGGCCACCAGTCCTGGGACGTGGTCAGGACCTGGGTGATGTCCTGTTTCAGTGCTTCGACGTCGAGCTTCTGGAACTCCTCCCGGTAGCTGAACGACGGACCCAGGGGGTTCCCCGCCGGGTTGTGGGCGTGGAGCACGGAGAGGTTCAGCTGGTTTGGCCACCAATCCGCGATGGTCCGCGGCCGGTGCGCCTTGGGCTGCGGCGCGTCGATCACAGGGTTTTCGCTGTCGCTGCCGTGTGCGGTTGCGCTGTCGGAGGCAACGGGGTACTCACCCTCGGCCCTGGGGTCCGGAGCATCGGCGCTTCCGGGGGTGGGGACCGGGGGTTGTTCCTGGCGATCGGTCATGTGCTTCCTTCCCTATGGCCGAGGCCGCGGTCGGACTCGGGCAACCGGTCTAACCTTCCCATTTGACCACTTAAGGGCCGCGCGGGGGAGGGGTCAGCCGTAAGGTCTCTCAAGTGTGGCTGGGTGTTTGAGGCACCGGAGTTGGGGCCTCCGCCTCGATCCCGGCGACAAGCCTTTCGGCTAATGGAATTCCCCGGTGGAAACGGAGGGAGTCCGGGCCAGTCTTTTCACATGATCCCCATTCAGCAGTACTGCCGCGTCATCATCGACAATGACTGGGCAGGTGATCCGGACGGGCTGATAGGACTGGCCCATCATGCACTGTCGCCCGCAAACCGCATTGTTGCGGTCACAAGTTCGTTGACCAACCCGATGTTTGGGCCGCCGGAAGGCATGGCCAAGGCCGGAGCGGATTTGGCGGCGGACCTGCTGCGTGTCCTGGACTACCCGGACCGGCCAACGGTCCACGCGGGCCCGGACTCCCCGTTCACCGGAGAAACCCGCGAGACAGGCGCCGCCCGTGCCATCGTTGACGCCGCCACGGGTGCCGACGGAGTTCGCCTGTTCCTGGTGTGCGCCGGCCCCCTGACCAACGTCGCTGACGCGCTGCTGCTGGAACCGGAGCTTGCAGCCCTGATCACGCTCGTCTGGGTGGGCGGCTCGGCGCGAGCCGATAACGCGGACGAGTACAACTACTTCACCGATCCTGCGGCCGCAGAATTTGTCCTGGGCAATCAGCGCCTCGACATCTGGCAGTTCCCGTCAGAAACGTACCGCCGCCTCGTGGTTTCTGCGGCCGAGCTTGACCACGCATTGAGGAAATCAGGCCCGGCAGGCACATGGCTGTGGGACGTGTTTAACGGCCTGAAGGTGCCGGACTTCATCAAATTTGGGCCGCTGTGGTGCCTGGGGGACAGCGCTCCCCTTATCGTGACAGGCCTTGGCGACATGACGTCGTCGTTCGAGCAGACCAGCGAATCACCGGACCGAAGAATCTACACCGACGTCGATTCGCGGCTGGTCATTGCAGACTTCTTTGCGCGGCTGGAGTTGCACGCCGCACGGCAGGCGGGGAATTAGCGCGCCGGGACGCGCTTAACGGAAGAGGCCGACGGCGGGAGGTCCCGCCGTCGGCCTCTTCTTCTCAGTGCCGCTTGCGTAAGCCCGCCGGCAGGGGCTACTTGGGTGCGTTGGCTCCGACCGTCTGGTGTTCCTGTGCGTCGGTTGGTGCCGGCGCGTCGGCCTTGCCGGCTTCGAGGTCCTCGAGTGACTTGCCCCTGGTGTCGGGGGACATGAGGGTGGCCAGGGCCGCGACGACGCAGATGCCGAACGTGGTCAGCCCGATGACCAGGGGAACGTTGGCCGTCCCCGGGGGAGCGATGGCGGTGAAGATGCTGGGGAAGAACGACGCGATCATGAGGCCCACGTTCTGCGCCACGGCGAACCCGGTCACCCGGATCCGCATGGGGAACTGCTCCTGGAAGAACGTGGCGAAGGTGGCGTTCCACATCTGGAAGAAGATGCCCTGTACAACCACGATGCACACGAAGACCAGCACCAGGCTTCCCTGCTCGATGGCCCACAGGTAGCCGCCTGCCAGCAGGCCGCCGCCGATGCCGCCGGCCACCATCAGCATCCGCCGGCCGATCCTGTCGGACAGGGCGCCGAACAGCGGGATCGTCGCGACGGCCGCAATGTTGGCCACGAGGGTCACCCAGAGGAACTCGCTGCTGGTGAAGCCGTTGCCGTAGCCCTTCTGAGTTGCGTAGGACACGCCGAAGATGAGCGTCGCCATGCCCACCACGTTGGTGAAGGTCATCAGGACGCACCGGACCAGGACCCACGGGTAGCTGCGCACGAGGTCAATGAGCGGGAACCGC
Organism: Arthrobacter sp. BE255; assembly: GCF_031457335.1. Classification (NCBI taxonomy): domain Bacteria; kingdom Bacillati; phylum Actinomycetota; class Actinomycetes; order Micrococcales; family Micrococcaceae; genus Arthrobacter; species Arthrobacter sp. BE255. The sequence goes on from NZ_JAVDWK010000005.1 coordinate 328,159, forward strand.
TGCTTGGTCTTACCCTTGTCGGACTGCGCCGCGTACGCGGGCGGCTCCTGCACCCGGCGGCGGATAACGTAGCCGGCCAGGATCACGAACGCGCTGAGCAGGAACGGGATGCGCCAGCCCCAGGCCTGGAACTGGTCCGCGGGCAGGATGGCTGCAAGCGGAAGCAGGACGGCCGTGGCCAGGATCGAGCCGACCTGCGTGCCCTGCAGGCTGAAGCTTGCGAAGAAGCCGCGCCTGGCATCGGGGGAGTGTTCGACGATCATCGCGCTGGCACCGCCGAGTTCACCTGCTACCGCGAACCCCTGGATCAGCCGGAGGATTACCAGCAGGACCGGTGCCAGGATGCCGACCTGGCCGTACGTGGGCAGGAGCCCAACGGCGAAGGTGGCGAAGCCCATCAACAGCATGGCAAAGACCAGCACCTGTTTGCGGCCGTGCCTGTCCCCGTACGCGCCCAGGACAACAGCGCCAATCGGACGGGACACATACCCCACGGCATACGTCGCGAGCGAGGCGATGATCGCCACTGTCGGGTTCTCTGTCGGGAAGAAGATGGCCGGGAAGATGAGCGTTGCGGCCAGGGAGTACAGCGCGAAATCGTAGTACTCAAGCGCGCTGCCGATCCAGCCGCTCATGGCGGCCTTCTTTGGATCCCGGCGTCCGCTGGCGGCTTCCGGGATTGGGCGGGTGGTCCCGCGGGTGGTGCTCATTTCGATGTATTCCTTCGTCGTCATCGGCAAGGAACCGGAGCTGTTCTGTTCCGGATGGTCAGCGTGACCGTGACTGGTTCAAGAGTTTGGAAAGCCCTTTCCCTTGAATCGTTTCATCAAGAATACGAGGTGATGCGAATTACGTCAAAGGTGGTTTCAGACTGATGTGGCGGGGCCGCCGTTGCTGTCCTGACACGGGACGGCAACGGCGGCCTGAAGGTAGGCGTCAGCCGTGAGCCCCGCTGATGGCCTCGTCCATCGCCGCATGACCGGCCCGAAGGGCGTCTGAGGAGACAATGTGGCCGGCCTTGATGACGATACGGTTCAGGCTCCCGTCCCACAGCACTGACGGCTCATCGAAGGGATTGCCGTCCAGTATCACCAGGTCCGCGCAGGCCCCTTCCGCGATGCGTCCCAGGTCTTCCCGCCGGAGGAGTGCGGCGTTCGTTGATGTCGCCGAGCGGAGTGCTTCGTAGACGCCCAGTACTTCGACCTGAAGGCGCAGCCCGGCCAGCTGCTCATCCTCAAGGTCACCCATAAGGTCGGTGCCGAAGCCAATCCGGACCCCGGCCTCCTGTGCCAGTGTGACGGCGTTCTTGCCCGCGGCCAGTACTTCCTGGTTCTTGGCTGCACCCACTTCTGTAAGCCCGATTTCCGCTCCGCGGCGGCCCATCGCGTCGTACGTCACCAGCGTGGGCACGAGATAGACGTCGTACTCCGCCATGAGCCGGGCGGTTTCAGCATCCAGCAGGTTGCCATGTTCGATGCAGCGAACCCCGTTGAGGACCGAATGGCTGATGGCTTCTGGTGAATAGGCGTGCGCGGTGGCGTAACTGCCCCGCCGGGATGCCTCCTCAGTGACCGCCCTGATCTCCGCGGCGCTGTACTGCGGGACGCGGATCGGATCGACCGGGGAGATCACTCCTCCGGAGGTCATGAGCTTGATGGCGGTGGCACCGGTCCGGAACCTGTGGCGCACCGCCCGCAGCAAGTCCTCAACACCATCCACCACCTCGCACATGTGACCGCCATGGAAGCAGCTTCCGTCGTTCGCGGCGCGGATATCACCGTGGCCGCCGGTCTGGCTCAGCGCGGGACCGGTAAAGAAGTAGCGGGGACCGGGGCACAGTCCTTCCTCGATTGCAGCCGCAAGGCCCACATCACCACCAGCCACGTCCCTCACTGAGGTAAAGCCCCGGCGCAGCGCGGCCTCAAGCCTGCGGGCACCGGCCAGCGCGGAGTAGCTCAAAGGCCCGGTTTCGTTCAGGGCCGAGGTCAGGCTGAGCGCGTAGGCGTGGAAGTGGGCGTCGATGAGGCCGGGAATCACCACCCGGCCGCCCGCGTCGAGTACTGTTTCGGAGCCGGGCCAGGCGCCACTGTCCTCAGCGGTACCGTGCACGGCCGTGATCCGGCCATCGCGGACAGTGATGGAGCCCTCTACGAGTGCAGGTGATTCGCCGTCAAAGATTCTGGCGTTCCGGATGGTCAGGTTTCCCGGGAAGTTGGGGATCACGTGGAGTGTTTCCTTCCTGTTGTCGTCGGCAAGCTAGCTGGTGGCGGCCAAAGCGGCTTCGAGGAGCTGGACGGAGCGCCGCGCAACCTCTACGGCGGCGTCCACGGAAGACTGGTCATAGCTGCCTTCGGGCGCCAGGAAGTTCATGGAGCCGATGGTACGGCGGCCGCTCACCACCGGAACGTTGACAATCGCGCCACACCCCAGCGATTCAATGGTTCCGGAGTCGAAGAAGAAGGCCCGGACGGCTTCCCTGTCAGCGCCCAGGAATGGCTGCTGGCCGATGAGGACCTGCTCCAGCCACACAGGATTGGTGTCTCCCGCGAGGGTTTTCTTCCCGCCTATCGGGTAGACCTCGGGGTGGGTGGTGTAAATGCGAGCCATGCTGGTGCCTTCGTCGGCGATGACGGAGGCAGTGAAGAGGCGGACGCCGACGGTGTCCCGGGCGGAGGCGTAGACGTCGTCGAAGGATTCAAACTGGGAACTCATGGGAGTCCTTTCTGGTTTCGTTGGGAGCTTGGAAAGCTGGTTTCTCATGTGTTGTCGCCGACAGCACGGTGAGGATCAAATGGACGGACAGCAACTCGGACGGATTGTCCAAGGGGACGCCGAGTTCCCGTGCACGGCTAAGCCGGGCCTGGAGGGTGTTGCGGTGCACATCAAGTGCCGACGCTGCGAGGCTTACCGAGCCGCGGTGGTCAAGGAACGCCGCTACGGCTGCCACGATCGCTTCCCGGTCGGGAGAAGCCATCAGCCGTGGCAGGGTCAGCTCAGCCACAAGTGCCACGGCGTCCTTGTCGACGAATGTAAATGCCGCCGCTACGCCCAGACCGGCAAAACCCAATACCGTGCCCGGGCCCGCTGACCGGGCTGACACAGCAGACAGCCGGGCTTCCTGAATGATGGACGGAAGCGGCGGAGCCTCCTCCGCCCAGCGGGACAGGCCGGCCACCAGGCCCAGCTCGGCCAAGGCAGGCTGGAGCCGTGCCTTGAGCCGAAGTTCAAGCTGCGAAAGAACTTCCTGGTGTGCGGCCGGAACAAGTGCCAGCCAGCCGCCGTCGACCTCCGCCAGAGGACTGCGCCCAGCGACTTTACGCCAGAGCAGCCTCAGCACAGCCGTCAGGTCGTGGTCTGCCGTGTGCCCACCGCTGCGGCAGATCCAGATAGCCGCGTAGCCTTCGTCCCTGCGCCAACCCAGCTGTGAGAGGAGATGCCGGTGATCTTCCTCGAAGGCGGTGCCGGAAGAACCTGAACCCTGGTTTAGCCTGGCCAGTGCCGCAGTGGGAACAGCGCGGGCCTCGTCCCGGGAGTTGCCCAACAACCATGCGGCCTTAACGGAAGGAGCCGCTACTTCGAGAATCGAACGAACCAGCCGCAGGTTGTGTACTCCGGAGGCGGGTACCCGGGCGGTGAGGGCTGAAGGGACGGCGGCGTTGGCCGCGCCAACGTCAACCGTGATGACCTTCGCCGAATCCCGCGGGGCAGCACCGGCTGAGGCGAGGACGACTCCGTCGTATTCCAGCGAAACGCCCACGCCATCCAGTTCACCGGATATGGTCTTGAGGACGTCAGCGAGTGTACTGTCCTTGGCCACTGCTCGGGCGAACCGGGCGAGCTCGGCATCCACCACGGACAGGGCGGCACCGATTTCAGCTGCCAGAGACAATGCGACTTCGGCCGGATTTCCCTCCGCAGCCAAAAGGGTGATGCCCAGCCGTTCAGCCAGGCCGATCACAGCGTTGGAATAGGTGCTCCCGGCGACGACGACGGCACTGGCCCGCCGCTCCCAGGCATGCCGCAGTGCGGCGGACACAAGCCATCCACCCGAACCCATTTCTGAGGCGAGGACCACAACGGTGTTGGGCCGCACGCGCTGGATCGCCTCCAGCTGGGAGACAAGAACGACGCTTTCGATCACTGCGCTGGTGGGGGTCAGATACAGCGGCGTCGTGCCGCGCAGGGACCCGTGCGCCAGCAGGCCCGCTACATCAAGCCGTGTGTCCTTCATCGACCTACTCATGGCGCCGCCTTGGATGCTTGAGCGGAATGCCGAATGCAGCCGGTTCGGCCAGGTCCAGTCCCGCCTCCGAATACCATTGCGGCGCGGCATTGAGTTTAAGCACATCCACGACGTTGCCTACCCGGACGTCGTCCAGGTTGGCCACAGAGCCGTGCTCGGAGTTGAGCAGCGTCACCATGTCGGGGACGGCTGCCGCTACAGCACCGTCCACAAGCACCAACAGAATCTCATTCTGGATCTCCAGCCGGATGATCTGCCCGGTGGTTTCATCCTCCAAGGTCAGGCTTGACGGCTGGGCAGGCAGTCCCAGGTCGGTGGGGCGGGACAGGCCTTCGATGTGGCTCACCCGCGCCCGTGCAATCCGCGTCACGCCCAGGAAGTCGGCAAGTGACAGGAACTTGCTCTCCGCCGAGGTTTCGGCGTCGAGGATCTGTCCTATGCGGATCATCCGGCTGATGGAGCCGTGCACTCCGTGCTCCTTCAGCTCACGCGCGGAGCATGGATACATGACGGTGGCGGCCCAGCCGCCGAGCTCGGTGACGAGCGCGCGGACCAGCGTCTCGGCACGCTGCGGATCACTCGCCTCCACCAGGGCGCGCTCGCCGGTTACCCCCATGAGCGCTATGGGGCCAATGGCCACCCCGCCGATGTTCAAAGTGGTCTGGCTGATGAGGGGGAAGACGCGCCCCATGGGATCGGAGTCGATCACGGGAAGCGAGGACTGCAGCCCCACCATGAGCGGAATGATTCCGTTGATGTTGGCGGCGGCGAGTGAATAGATGGCCCGCACCCTGCGGCCCAGCCTGGTTTCAATCGCATCGATACAGCCCATGAACTCGTCACCCACCGGGGGCATGTCAGCGATGAACAGGCCTTGGGTCACCATGCCCACTGCCACTACCAGGTCATCTGGAGCGAGTTCATCCACGGTGACGAGCTCCACGGACCGGGTCTTCATGGCCTCCTGGATCATGCCGGCGTAGATGTGGATGGCGGTGGGATCGATGGCGCAGGCCAGGAAATGGGCACCGGTCCGGAGGTGCCCGACGTCTTCGGCCGTGAGGACCGTGCTCATGCCGTCGCCTCCATGGCTTGCGCGGTGGACGCCTGTTCCTCAGGGCTGGAAGTCCCGTCCGCGGCCTGGACCCGGATCCGGACGATTCCGGGATTCCCGTAAGGCATGGCGAAGACGTTTGATTCGATGATGCGGGTGTCTGTGGGGCTCGCGCCCAACTGGACCGCGGCCGACTGGGCTTCCTCCTCAGCGCGGTGCTGCACCCGTTGCAGATCCTCCTGTCCGCTGACCCTTTCGAGCCTGTCGATCCACGCCGTCAGCGGTGCCGCGGCACAGCCTATGAGGGGCAGGTCCTGAGCATCTGGGAGTGTTGGCACCAGGCCGTACTCAGGCGGGGTGTCCTGGCTGGTGCGGACGTCGGCGACCAGTGACGGGATGTCGGCTCGGACTGGATGGTTGGCAGTGTAGGGCTCCACGATGGTGGCGTTGGTGGCCAGGCTCGCTCCATACCCCTGCCGGATGAGACTGTGTGCAACCGGAAGACCGCGGCGCATGTTGCCCACGCTCACACCCGCATCGGTGCAGACAACTACTTCGCCGTCACGCATCCCGCCCAAAGTGGCCGCGCCGAGGATTGCCATTGCAGGTTCCGGACGAAGCGCGTGCACGGGCGCTACCGCCAGCCGCGCAAGGGGTGCACGGCCGCCGTCGTTCCTGGCATAGGACAGTGTGGCGGCGGGGAAGTGGCGCTTCCCGGCCTCTTCCAGAATTGCCCCCAGCTCTTCGCCCGATTCCATCAAGGCGCTATTAAGGATGGCTGTGTAGTCACGGTCGCGGAATACGCTCGAGTAGAAATCACTGGAAACACTGATCCGCGTGTCGCTGTCGTTCGACAGGATGGCGTCCGCGATGCGCGTTTCGTGCTCCGGGGAGGCGGTGGAGCCGACGGCGGTGATGGCTACGTTCCGCAAGTGTCCGGACAGCATTGAGGGCAATTCCATCAGGAACGCGTTCAGGTCCAGCGGCGCAAGGGGCCGTCCCCGCAGGTCGTGGCCGCCGCGGACATGCATGGTCCTGGTGACTGCAGGCTCAATGAGCGCCGGGAGGACGGTGTGGTGGAATCGATCAGCCGGAGGGCGGGGGGAGATGCGGATTGCGACGACGTCCCCTGGCTGCCCCGCAGCGAGCACGCGTCCGACGTCGGCCGTTACGTCTGTGATCCGGCTCCCGAACTGCAGGCGTAACGCGGACAGCACCCCGTCCAGCGCCTCAGCCAGACTGCCGGCCTGCAGCTGTTCGGCCACGGAGATGACGGAGCGTCCCTCCAAAACGAGCGCCCGGCAACTGGTGCCCTGGAGCATCAGTCCTATCCGCATTGCCGGGCCTCCTGTTCAACTTCCTGCCGGGCCCCTGCCCCGCGGTGCATCCATGTCATATCTCTAGGGTCCACCCTGGACCGTCATCTGGTGGCTTTGCGGAAGAACAATCCGTCGGCTGCAACGGCCACCAGGATGAGGACACCTGTCACCACCTGCTGGTACGTGGTATCCCAATGCAGCAGGTTGAAACCGTTGCTGATGACGGTGAGGATCATGACTCCCACGAAGGCCCTCCACATGGCGCCCTGCCCGCCCATGATGCTGGTGCCGCCGATGACCACAGCGGCGATTGCGGTGAGCTCGATGCCGATGGCCATGGCCGGTTGCGCCGAGCCGGCACGCGAGGCAAGAATCATGCCGGCCATTGCCGAGCAGAGACCGCTGATGGCGAAGACCGCAACGTGGATTGAGCCCGTACGGATGCCGCTCAGGCGGGCCGCTTCCTGGTTGCCGCCTACGGCGTAGATCCTGCGGCCGAAGGTGGTGCGCCAGAGAACAATTCCCAGGACCGCGGTCATTGCCAGCATCAATACCGAGCCGGCCGTGAGGCCGAAGATGCTGGGCCACGTCCAGGTTTGGAAGGTTGCGAGCTGGTCGGGCAGCGGTGCGACTATCGCGCCGCCGGTGATCACGATGGCGAGGCCCCGGTAAATGATGCTCACCGCGAGTGTTCCGATGAACGAGTTGACCTTCGTGCTCACCACGATCAGCCCTGTGAGGGTCCCCAGCAGGGCGCCCACCAGCAAAGCCCCGAAGAACCCTGCCGCAACACCGAAGTGCTGGGTGAGCATCACGCCCGAAATGGCGGAGACTGCGAGGGTTGCGGTGGAGGAAAGGTCAAAAACCCCGCTGATGATGCACAGCGTGGCTGCCGCGGCGAGCAGCCCCACGACGGCGGCCTGGTCGAACAGGTTGATGAAGTTGCGGCCCGTGAGGAATGTTCCGGTGTTCAGGGCCAGGAACAGCATGATGGCGGCCAGGCCAAAAACGATTCCGAAATCTTTGAGATTCAGATTGAACTTTTTCTCTGCCGTCGAAGGCACGGCAACTGTTGTTGTGCTCATGTGGATTCACCTATTTCAGGAAAGCGGAAGTCATGACTTCATCGCGGGAGGCGTTTCGGTCGAACTCGGCAACAATGCGCCCGTGCCTCATGACATGGACACGGTGGGACAGGCCGAGCACTTCCTCGAGCTCGGAGCTGACCACGATGACTGCTGTACCCTTAGCAGCCAGTTCAACGATGATGCTGTGGATCCGGGCCTTGGCTGCGATGTCCACTCCCCGGGTGGGTTCATCCACCAACAGCACTGCCGGAGGATCCAACAGCCATTTGGCGAAAAGCGCCTTCTGCTGGTTCCCGCCGGAAAGGTTGGCAATGGGCTGTCCCGGGCGGGCGCCGCGCAGGTCAACTGACTTGCTGACGTCCTTGACGGCCGCCCTTTCCCGCCGTGAACTGACGAAGCCGGCCCATGACCGGCCCGACAGGGTTGAGAGGGCAATATTCTCTGAGGCTGGACGGGACATGACCAGTCCCTGTTCTTTCCGCGACTCCGGAATGAGGGCAATACCTGCTTTGATGGCGTCCCTGATGGAGCAGGCGCGGAGGCGGCGGCCGTTGATCTCGACGTAGCCGCCGGTGGTCCGGTCTGCACCGAAAATGGCGAGCAGGGTTTCGCTGCGGCCGCTGCCCACGAGGCCGGCGATGCCCAGGATCTCTCCGCGACGGACCTCAATGGATATGTCGCTAACCTTGGTGCTGGTCAATCCGACAACCCGAAGAACCGTCTCAGCTTTGGACGACACCTGCGGAACTTCGGGGAGGAGGAAATCGACGTCCCGGCCAACCATCAGCCGCACGAGCGACTCCGGCGTATGGCCGGCAGCGTCTTCGGTGACGATGTGCTGTCCGTCGCGCAGAATGGTCACCCGGTCCACCAACTCCAGGACTTCCTCCAGGTAATGGGAGACGATGAGGACGGTGGTCCCGGTAGAGGCCAGCCTTTTGATAACCTGCAGGAGTTTTTCCTTCTCGGCCTCGTTAAGGACCGCTGTGGGTTCGTCCATGCACAGCACCTTCGCCCCGCGGGCGAGGGCTTTCAGGATTTCCACCTGCTGCTGTTGGCCGATAGGCAGGTTCCCCACGGTTGCCCGGGGGTCCAGGTCAAAACCGGTCTCTTCCAACAGCCGGGCGAAATGGTCACCGTCCTTGTTGGGGCGGAGGATGCTTCCCCTCTGGGCCCAGCGGCCCAGGAAGACATTCTCCAGCACCGACAGATTGGGGATCAGTGCCAATTCTTGGGAGATGAGGGAAATCCCGTGGGAAATGGCGTCCCGTGGGGTTGTGATCCTGACCGGGTTTCCGTCCAATTCCATGGTGCCGGAGTCCGCCATGATGGCACCGCCCAGGATTTTGAGCAGGGTGCTCTTTCCTGCGCCGTTTTCCCCCATGATGCCGTGGATTTCCCCGGGGGTTACCGACAGTGTGACGTCCTTCAGTACCGGGGTTGCACCGTAACGTTTACCGATTCCGGAGACGGTGATCTCCGGTGCGGTCCGCCGGCTGGCATGCTCAGGTTTTTCCAACTGTTGTATCGCCATGTTGACCTCTGGAAATGGAAGGGAGTTGAGGGCCGGATCCCCGGGGCCGAAGCGGTAAGACTCCGGCCCAGGGGTTGCCCCGGGAGGTGGCTGGACTAGTCCGAGTACTTTGAGACGTAGTTCAGGGCATCGAGTGCCTCTTTGGTGCCCTTGCTGTTGTTGGGGGCCAGGCTGGCTTCGTCGATGGCAGTTTCCACCTGCTTGCCCCGCGCCTTGGCGAGCCCCAGTTCGGTGGCCTTGGCGCCGTTGGCTACGACGTCGCTGACGTAGATGGAGAACCATTTACCGGACCGGACCGCTTCCACATTGGAAACGGATGCTCCGTTGCCGATGAACTTGACGTCGCTGTTCCCGGCGGCTGCGGCGGCCCCGGTGATGGCCTGGGATGCGCCAATCACCACGTCAACATCAGGGTTCGCCTGTGAGACGTTTTGGAATGCCTGGCGGCCGGTGTCCTGGGTGTACCCGCCTTCCACGCTGGCCACGAGCTTGATTTTCGGATCGGTGGCCAGTTCCGTCTTCACGGCATCGGTCCGGGCGTTATCCAGGGGCATGGCCTTGAAGCCTTCAAGGTAGGCCACCTTGCACGTGTCGCCCGGCACCGTGGCGCAGGCTTGCTTGCCCATCTCGCCGAGCACCTTGCCGTTGCGGGTGGGCAGGTCCACGATGCTGATGGCACCAGGGACCTGCGCCTCGATGGTGTCGAACTTTGGCCCGATGACCGAGAATTCGACAACCACCGTGATGCCCGCCTGTACGGCCTGCGTCAAAGGTGCGATGAGGGCCTGGTTGTCATTGGCCTGGACCACGATCACCTCGAACTGCTTGGAGGTGACGGCGTCCTGGATCTGCTGGACCTGGGTCTGGGCGCTGAAATTGGAGTCCACGAAGGTGGCGCTGGCGTTGTTGGCTTTGGCCGCCTGCTCCACGCCGAGGTACGTGCCCTGGGCAAAACCGTTGGATTTGGCAAAACCGAAGAATCCAACGTTGAGTTTCTGGTCTGCACCGGCAGCCACTGCTTCTGTGGTGCTGGTCTGGGCGGGCGGGGCGCATGCTGAGGTCAGCAGGGCGAGGCTCATGAGGGCCATCGCTGCGGCTGGACGTTTGGTGATTTTCACAGTCAATCCTTTCTGGCGCGGCGTTTAGTAGCCGTAGTGGGTTTTGGCGAAGTCCTCGGTGATGAAACCGTTGACAATGTCGTACTCAATGTCTTCTTGGGAGCGCTTGGAGACGTCTCCGAAACCGCCGCCGCCCCCGACGGCGAGGCGGACGACGTCGCCGGCCTTGATTTTCCGTGCGTTGGCCTTCAGCGTCCGGACCTCATCGTGGCGGCCAGGATTGATCACTACCTCCGGGCCTTGGGCGTCAGAACCGCCGAAGAGGCCCCAGGCCGGCGTCTTGGACCTTTCGAACCACAGCCCCACGACGCAGTCGGCCAGGAACTCGTATTCACGGATAACTCCGTTGCCGCCCCGCCACTGGCCAGGGCCACCGGAGTTCGGGCGGATGGAGTACTCGTTGATCCGCAGCGGGTAACGGGTTTCCATCATTTCGATGGGCAGGTCCTTGAGGGACCCGTTGACGTTGTTGATCATGGCGGATTCGCCGTCGGTTCCCTGCCAGGCGCCCCAGCCGCCAAGAGTGGCTTCCATGCTGACGAAGTTCCGGCCGAAGCGGGGGTCGAAGCCGGCGGCAGTAATGATCATGGAGTCACCATGGCTGGCGCTGGCTACGCGTTCAGGCATGGCGGGTGCCATTGCCTTGGAGACCAAGTCGATCAGCAGCCCGAGATGCGAGAAGTACCACTGGCATGGTGCCGGTGCCACGGCGCCCAGCACCGAGCCGGAACGCACCTGGGTGGTCATGGGGCGGAAGGATCCGCCGTTGGAGTTGGAGTCAGGGCTGACCAGGAGCTTGTACCCCACGCGCAGGGCCGAGACGGCCTGGGCTGCGCCGCAGTTGACCGGGCCCATAGTCTGGTCGGCGGAGCCGGTGACGTCGAAGTCGACAGTGTCGCCGGCGACGGTGATCTTCAGCCTGATGGGGATGGGCGTGTCCAGGTTGATGCCGTCGTTGTCCAGGAAGCCTTCGGCTTCGTACACGCCGTCGGGGATGTTGCGGACGGTTTCGCGCTCAATCTCCTCGGTCTGGCGGAAGATCTCATCGCGTGCGGCATCGAGCTGCTCCATGCCGTACCGGCCCACCAGCTCCTTCATCCGGGTGGTTCCCATCCGGAGTGCGGCGATCATCGCGTGCATGTCGCCGATGGTCTGGTAGGGGAAGCGGACGTTGGTGCGGATCAGGTCCACCACGGAGGTTTCAATGCCGGCTTCCATGAGCTTGACCGGCCCCATACGGAAGCCTTCCTGGAAGATGTCCGTGGCATCCATCGACCCGCCCACATCCTTGGACCCCATGTCCATCCAGTGCGCGCGGGTGGCGGCGAAGCCAACCACCGAGCCATCGTCAAAAATCGGCGCGAAGATGGTGACATCGTTCAGGTGCGTTCCGCCGAGGTAGGAGTCGTTGAGGATCCACACGTCCCCTTCCTGCCAGACCTCACGGCCGTACAGCTCCTCCACAGCAATGGAGCACGTTTCGAGGTTGCCGAGGAACAGAGGGAGCCCGGCGGACTGTCCGAGTACGCGGTGTTCGGTGTCCAGCAGCGCCACCACGCAGTCACCGCCCTCGTAGAGGATGGGTGAGTAGGCGGAGCGGATCAGGGTGGCGTTCATATCGTCCGCGGCGCTGGTGAGCGCGTTGCGGATGATTTCCACGGTTACGGGATCCAGGGTTTTGACTGCAGTGATTGTCATTAGTGGTACCTCAATTTCCTTCTGCGTCTTCAGTGCGGATGACCAGGGAGCCGAACTCGTCGACCGTGACGTTGAACCCGGGCGGCACCACGGTGGTGGCCGTCTGCTCCACGATGATGGCGGGACCTTCAAAGGTGTGCCCGGCGGCCAGGTCGTCGCGGCGCACTACGGTGGTCTCGTGTTCCACGTGGTCAAAGACCACCCGGCGCATTTCGTGCTTGAACTCGGGGCTCTGCGCGGTTGCGAAGAGCGGTGCCTCCAGCCGGCCCAGGTCGCCTACCGCCTGTGTCCGCAGTGCGACGATCTCGATGGGGGCGCCCAGGTTGGAGTGCCCGTAGCGCTCGTGGTACATCGCGGAGAAGCGGACCGCCAGGTCGCCGACGAAGCCCTCTGACTCGGGTTCGTCGGCGGAGGTGAGGGGGACGTTCAGTGAGAATTCCTGCGACTGGTAGCGCACGTCCACGGAAGCGGTGGTTTGGCGGCTTTCCTCAGGGACGCCTTCGGAAACCAGGGACGTCAGGCCCTCCACTTCCATCCTTCGCAGGACACCGGCCATGTCAGCCACGTCGATGTCTTCGTCGAGGAAGAAGTACGGTTCGGAGAAGTCCTTGCGGATGTTCGTCTGCAGCATGCCCCACGCCGAAAACGCACCGGGGAACCGGGGAACCACGGTTTCCGGGATCCCGAGTTCCTTGGCGAGGAAGACCGCGTGCATGGGCCCTGCGCCGCCGAAAGCGACGAGGGCAAAGTCGCGGGGTTCGATGCCCCGGGAAATGGTGATGGTCCTGATGGCCTGGGCCATCTGGGAGTTGGCTACGTCGCAGATGCCTTCGGCCATGGCGATGGGGTCCAGGCCGAGCTCGTCTCCGACTGTCTTCAGGGCTGTGATGGCTGCTTCGCGGTCCAGGGCAACCTGTCCGCCGGCGAACCAGTCGGGGTCCACGCGGCCGAGCACCAGGTTGGCGTCGGTGACCGTGGGTTCGGTGCCGCCGCGGCCGTAGCAGGCCGGGCCGGGGTTGGCTCCTGCGGAACGCGGTCCGACCCGCAGGCCGCCGGCTTCGAGCCAAGCGACGGAGCCGCCGCCGGCGCCGACGGTGTGGATGTTCACAACGCTCATGAGCATCGGCAGACCTTCAAGGTGGGCCTCCGTGGAGACATCCGGCTTGCCGTCGACCACCAAGGAAACGTCAAAGGATGTGCCGCCCATGTCCACACCGATGAGGTTGCGGTTTCCCGAGACTCCGGCCAGTTCGACATCGCCCATGGCACCGCCGACGGGGCCGGAAAGCAATGTCTGCAGCGGGCGCTTACGGGCGGACTCGGCGGTAAGTACTCCGCCGGAGGACTGCATGATGTGCAGCGGAGCCTCCACGCCGCGGTCGGCAAGCTTCTCTTCCAGGTCCAGAAGGTAATTGCGGACCACGGGGCCCGTGTAGGCCTCAACCACGGCGGAGGAGGTGCGCTCGTATTCACGCCACTCCTTGGCTGCTTCATGTGAAAGCGAGACGGTGAAATCCTCGCCCAGTTCTTCGAGCAGGATTTCGCGGGCACGAAGTTCATGGGCCGGGTTCTTGTAGCTGAAGAGGAATGCCACGGCAACGGCGCCGTATCCCTCCTGCTGTGCCCGGCGGGCCGCCTGGCGGACGGCAACTTCGTCAAGCGGGCGGATCTCGTGGCCCTGACCGTCGAGGCGTCCGCCGACGCCGATGACGTCCTTCCGCTCGACCAGGGGAGCCGGCTTGCGGTACTGGGCGTTGTAAAGCTCCAGGCGGGGGCCGCGGGCGATGTGGTACGAGTCCTCCACGCCCGCAGTGGCCAGCAGCAGTACCGGAACGCCGCGACGCTCAAGGAAAGCGTTGAGGCCCTGGGTCGTGCCATGCACCAGGAATTCGATATCGGAAAGGTCGGTAACAATCGATTCGAGACCGGCGATGACGCCGGCGCTCAGGTTGCCCGGCGTGGTGGATGCTTTCGTCGCCTCGTAGGTCCCTGCGCTTTGGTCGTACGCCACGATGTCCGTGAACGTTCCGCCGATATCCATCGACACCCTGTAGTTCGGCATGTGTATCTCCTCATGGTTCTGGGTGGAACTTGGTGTGTGGAAAATCACGTTAGACAGGGGGCTTTCCGGAACGCGGTGCATCATGCACAATCTGGGGCTGGGGGATAGGGCTCCCTGCCTAAAGGAGCCCAAGGAAAGCCCATCTAGCAGGGGATCTTGGCACCCGAGAAATTGGGGAGTGGATTTCTTGTTTGGGTGCTTGACGCGTTCATGGCGGTGCCGTTAGCCTGTCCCGCCGCTGCGGCGGCGGGCTGTCGGGAAGATAACGGACGGCGCCTGGAGCGTGGCGAATAGGGTGTGGGAGAACCCGCCCACTTCGCCCCGCCGCGGACTCCGTGCGAGCCATCCTTCAGCGGGTCACCCGAGCCGAGGTCACCGTCGACGGCGAAACGGTGGGGTCCATTGACCGCCCGGGACTCGTTGTCCTGGCCGGCGTCACCCACACGGACACGCTGGATGATGCGGAGGCCCTCGCCGCCAAGATCTGGACCTTGCGGATCCTTGACGGCGAGAAGTCGTGTGCCGACCAGAACGGGCCCCTGCTGGTGGTCAGCCAGTTCACGCTGTACGCCGACACGCGGCGTGGGCGGCGCCCGTCCTGGTCGGACGCGGCGCCGGCGGACACCAGTGAGCCCTTGATTGAACACCTGGTCACTTCCCTGCGCGGCCTTGGGGCGGAGGTTTCCACCGGGCGGTTCGGGGCCATGATGCAAGTGTCCCTGGTCAATGACGGACCGTTCACGATCAGCCTCGACACCGCCGATTTTTCAGCTCCCCGCCGCGGCTGAGAGGTGTGTGCCGGGAAGGAAGCCGGTACGTGTCCTTGCGCACCTAAATACGCTGTGGGAGAACCCGCCCACTTCTCCCGGCAGCCCACTGGTTGCCCCCAGCAACCAGACGTAAACTGACCTTCGAACCGCTTCCCGCGGGACCGAAATGGGTTGGAGCCGCTTTGCTCTGGAAACTGCTTGTTGAATACCTGCGGCCGCACCGGCAGCTGCTGATCGCCGTCGTCATCTTCCAGCTGGCGCAGTCCATCGCGTCCCTCTACCTGCCCACGCTGAACGCGGACATCATCGACGAGGGCGTGGCCAAGGGGGACACCGGCGTCATCCTCAGCCTGGGCGCCCTCATGCTGGGCATCACGCTGCTGCAGATCGTCTGCGCCGTGATTGCGGTGTACTTCGGCGCGAAGGCGGCCATGGGCGTGGGCCGGGACCTGCGCGGCGCCATCTTCTCCCGGGTGGGCGAGTTCTCCGAGCAGGAAGTCACCAGGTTCGGCGCGCCCAGCCTGATCACCCGGTCCACCAACGACGTCCAGCAGGTCCAGCAGCTGGTGCTGATGGCGGCCACCATGATGGTGGCCGCGCCCATGCTCGCCATCGGCGGCGTGATCATGGCCGTCCGGCAGGACCTCCAGCTGTCCTGGCTGATCGCCGTCGCCGTGCCCGCCCTCATGATCGGCGTGGGCCTGATTATCGTCCGGATGGTGCCGCTGTTCCGGAAGATGCAGAAGCGGATCGACACGGTGAACCGGGTGCTCCGCGAGCAGCTCACCGGCATCCGGGTGGTGCGCGCGTTCGTCCGCGAGGACATCGAAACGGCCCGCTTCGCCCAGGCCAACGAGGACGTCACGGACACCGCGCTGCGTGCCGGCCGGCTGATGGCGCTCGCGTTCCCCGTGGTGATGCTGGTGCTGAACATCTCCAGCGTGGCGGTGATCTGGTTCGGCTCGTTCCGGATCGAGGACGGCTCCATGCAGGTGGGCACCCTCATCGCGTTCCTGAGCTACCTGATGCAGATCCTGATGTCCGTCATGATGGCCACGTTCATGGCCGTGATGATCCCTCGCGCCGCTGTCTCCGCGGACCGGATCGGCGAGGTGCTTGGCACCGAGTCCAGCGTCCGGCCGCCGAAGAATCCGCTCAGCAGCGCGGTGCGCCGCGGCGAGCTGGAAATGCTCGACGCCGGATTCGCCTACCCGGGTGCCGACCAGCCGGTCCTGTCCGGGATCAGCTTCACCGCCCGGGCGGGGCAGACCACGGCGATCATCGGCTCCACCGGCGCCGGCAAGACCACCCTGGTGAACCTCATGCCGCGGCTGTTCGACGCCACCACCGGCTCGGTCAGGATCGACGGCGTGGACGTGCGCGAGCTGCACCCGGACCTGCTCTGGGGCCACATAGGCCTGGTGCCGCAGCGGCCCTACCTGTTCACCGGCACCGTCCGCAGCAACCTGCAGTACGGCAAGCCGGACGCCACCGAGGACGAGTGCTGGGAAGCTCTGGAGATCGCCCAGGCCCGCGACTTCGTGGAGGAGATGGAGGGCGGCCTGGATGCGCCCATCTCGCAGGGCGGCACCAATGTTTCCGGCGGGCAGCGGCAACGGCTGGCCATCGCCCGGGCCCTGGTGAAACGGCCCGAGCTGTACATCTTTGACGACTCGTTCTCCTCGCTGGACACCGGCACCGACGCCCGGCTCCGGCAGGCGCTCAAGCGCAGCACCGCCGGCGCCACCCTGGTGATCATCGCCCAGCGCGTGTCCAGCATCGTGGACGCGGACCAGATCCTCGTGCTCGACGACGGCAGGATCGTGGGGCGCGGAACGCACAGTGAGCTGCTGGAGACCTCCGAGACGTACCGCGAGATTGTGTCCTCCCAGCTGGCAGCGGAGGAAACGGTATGAGCACGCAGAACCGGCCGCCGTCGGGCTCCACCCACAACGCCGGCCACGGCGGCACCGCACCCGCCCCGAAAACCGGGACTGCCGACGTCGTACGCATCCCGCGTCCGGCGGGCGGACCCGGACGCGGCGGACCGTTCGCGGGGATGAACGTGCCGGCGGAGAAGGCGATGAACTTCGGCCCGTCAGCGAAACGGCTGCTGGGCACGCTGCGGCCGGAGCGGGCGTGGCTGCTGCTGGTGCTGGTGATGGGCATCGCCAGCGTGGCGCTCTCGGTGATCGGGCCGCGGCTGCTGGGCGAGGGCACCAACCTGATCTTCGCCGGCGTGGTGTCCAAGCAGTTGCCGCCCGGGGTGAGCAAGGCGGAGCTGATCGCACAGCTGCGGGCCGCGGGGGAGAACCAGAAGGCGGACATGCTCACGCCCATGGCGCTGACGCCGGGCGAGGGGATCGACTTCGCCGCGCTGTCGAATGTGCTGCTGTGGGCGCTGGTGCTGTATGCGCTGGCGTCGGCGTTCATGTGGGTGCAGGCGTATGTGCTGAACGGGGTGGTGCAGCGGACGGTGTTCGGGCTGCGCGAGGAGATCGACGCGAAGATCAACCGGCTGCCGCTGCGGTACTTCGACTCGATCCAGCGCGGCGAGCTGCTGAGCCGCGTGACCAACGATGTGGACAACATCTCGCAGAGCCTGCAGCAGTCCATCAGCCAGGCGGTCACCTCGGTGCTGACGGTGGTGGGTGTGCTGGTGATGATGGTGATCCTCTCGCCCACGCTGGCGCTGATCGCGCTGGTGACCATTCCGCTGACGCTGGGGATCACGGCGCTGATCGCCAAGCGCTCGCAGAAGCTGTTTGTGGCGCAGTGGAAGAACACGGGCGAGCTGAACGGGCAGATCGAGGAAACCTACACCGGGCATGCGCTGGTGAAGGTGTTCGGCCGGCAGCGCGAGGTGGAGGAACGGTTCCGGCAGAAGAACGTGGAACTCTACGACGCGAGCTTCGGCGCGCAGTTCATCTCCGGGCTGATCATGCCGGCCATGACGTTCATCGGGAACCTGGTGTACGTGGGGATCGCGGTGGTGGGCGGCCTGCAGGTGGCGTCCGGGGCGATGCAGCTGGGCGATGTGCAGGCGTTCATCCAGTACTCGCGGCAGTTCACGATGCCGCTGGCGCAGCTGGGGTCCATGGCCAACCTGCTGCAGTCCGGGGTGGCGTCGGCGGAGCGGGTGTTCTCGCTGCTGGACGAGGACGAGCAGTCGCCGGATGCCGCTGGCGGGGTTTCTGTTGACGGGGCCGGGCGCGGGCGGCTGGTGTTCGAGGACGTGTCCTTCTCCTACTCGCCGGACAAGCCGCTGATCTCTTCTTTGTCTCTTGTGGCCGAGCCGGGGCAGACGGTGGCGATCGTCGGCCCCACCGGGGCGGGCAAGACCACGCTGGTGAACCTGATGATGCGGTTCTACGAGCTCGATGCCGGCCGGATAACGCTCGACGGCGTCGACATCACCTCGGTGCCCCGGCGGGAACTGCGCTCGCGGCTGGGCATGGTGCTGCAGGATACATGGCTGTTCGGCGGCACCATCCGGGACAACATCGCGTACGGGCGTCCCACGGCTACCGAGGCCGAGATTCTCGAGGCGGCGCAGGCCACGTACGTGGACCGGTTCGTGCATTCGCTGCCGGAGGGGTACGACACGGTGTTGGAGGACGAGGGGTCCAACGTGTCCGCGGGGGAGAAGCAGCTGCTGACCATTGCCCGGGCGTTCCTGGCGCGGCCTTCTGTCTTGATCCTGGACGAGGCGACGTCTTCGGTGGATACCCGGACCGAGGTGCTGGTGCAGAAGGCGATGCGTGCGCTGCGGTCCGACCGGACTTCCTTTGTGATTGCGCACCGCCTGTCCACTATCCGCGACGCCGACCTCATCCTGGTGATGGAGGCCGGCCAGATCGTGGAGCAGGGGACCCACGCGTCGCTGCTGGCAGCGGGCGGGGCTTACGCCCGGCTGTACGAGGCGCAGTTCGCGGCTCCCGTGGCGGAGGTTTAGGGAGCGGGCGCGGCCTCCTGAGACCGCGCCCGCCGGAAAGTACCGCCACCGGATGGCAGTGACGTCTCCTTATTCAGGCGTTTTCGTTGGCTGGAGAGCCCACGGCAGCCTTCACCGCAGCAACGAGAGAATGGACGTCGGACTCGGTGGTGTCCCACGAGCACATCCACCGGACTTCCCCGCGTGCCTGGTCCCAGTCATAGAAGCGGAAGGATTCCCGGACTTTCGCCGCCGCCCCGGGTGGAAGGACTGCAAAGACGCCATTGGACTGGGTTGGTTGGGTCAGCGAGACGCCGTCAATGGCCGAAATTCCGTGGCTGAGCCTTTGGGCCATGTCGTTGGCCTGGCTGGCGGACCGCAGCCACAACCCATCCGTTAGCAGGGCTATGAGTTGCGCGGAGACGAAGCGCATCTTTGAGGCCAGCTGCATGTTCATCTTGCGCAGGTAGCTCATGCCCGGATCGGACTGTGAGCCGAGCCAGATAACGGCTTCGCCGAAAAGCAGCCCGTTCTTGGTGCCGCCAAAAGACAGGACGTCCACACCGGCGTCGGCGGTGAATGCCCGCAAAGGAAGCCCGAGATGTGCTGCAGCGTTGGCCAGCCTTGCTCCGTCCAGGTGCAGTTTCATGCCCTTCGCATGGACATGTTCAGCGATCCGTCGGATTTCTTCCGGCGTGTAGCAGGTGCCCAGCTCGGTGGTCTGGGTGATCGAGACCACCAGCGGTTGCGCCCGGTGCTCGTCACCCCACCCCCAGGCTTCGGCGTCGATCAGTTCCGGGGTGAGTTTGCCATCCGGTGTGGGGACAGGGAGGAGCTTTATTCCGCCAATCCGTTCCGGGGCACCGTTTTCGTCGGTATTGATATGCGCTGTTGCTGCGCAGATGACAGCGCCCCACCGCGGGAGCAGCGCTTGCAGGGCAAGGACGTTGGCCCCTGTTCCATTGAAGACCGGATATGCGGTGGCAGCTGCCCCGAAGTGGGATTTGATGAGAACTTGAAGCGCTGCTGTGTAGGCATCTTCGCCGTATGCGGTGACGTGGCCTTCGTTGGCTGCCTGAACTGCTTCGATGATTTCGGCGTGCGCCCCGGCGTAGTTATCCGAGGCGAAGCCCCGGTATGCCGGGTCGTGCAGGCGCCCCGCCAGTACCTGTGGGACGCCTGCCTTTGTCTCAACGCTGACGCTCACGCCGGTGCACCCGCGAGGAGGCCGGCCGTGAGGGGCAAGCGCTGCCCGTTGATCTGTCCTGCCTCTATGCCGAAGATCTGCTGAACAGCGTCGGCAAGGACACTGACATCGGTGTAGCCCGGAAATTTCCGTTCCGGCTGGGCTGCGCGCATCCGGTCATCGACCAGGGCCTTGACGACGAAGACCAGGGCGGCTGAGTGCTGGGCGGCGTCGGGGATTCCGTTTCCTCCCTGCAGGTGCCGGAATCCGTCGGCCACGGCCATGGTCCATGCCTCGGCGGCGGACTTGACGGCGGCATAGGCGGCGCCGCCCGCCGTCGGCGAGGAGGCGGACTGTGCGGAAACGACGGCCAGGCGGCCCGCAGGGGAGGCATTCAAATCGTCGTAAAAAGCGCGGCTGGTGTTCCGCAACGTGGTGAGGACGCTGGTGTGCAGGAAGTCCCAGTCATCATCCGTCTGGTCTGTAATTCCGGTACCGCCCCGCCACCCGCCGACAAGATGGATCAGGCCGTCCACGGGACCCAGATCATTCCGGACAGACGCCGCCAGGTCCTCAACGGCTTGCAGGTCCGCGAGGTTGCAGACATAGCCGGTGACGTTGGTGTACGCGGCCGCGAGCTCCTGCACGCGGTCCTCAAGGATGTCCACGGCGGCCACGCGTGCCCCTGCTTGCGAGAGGGCGTGGACTACCGCGACGCCTGCGGCGCTTGTCGAACCGGCGACGACGACCGTACGCCCCGAGAGGTCCTGGCTCATGCGCCCGCCTCGCCGTCGGTCTTCACAGGGCTCTTCCCGGTGATCCCGGCAGTTGATTCAATGACCGAGGACATCTTCTTCTCCAGTGCTTCGTAGAACATCGACAGGGGGAATTCGTCATCAAGGATCTGGTCCGTCAGGTCCCGGAGCGGGCCGTTCACCGGAAGGGCTTCCGGTCCCTTGGCCCACACGGAGGCCGGGTGGGGGGTGAGGGTTTCGGAGACGAGCTCGTAGGCAGCCAGCCAGTGTGCGACCTTCGGCCGGTCGATTGAACGCCAGTAGAGTTCCTCGATGCGGAGACCCAGCTCGACGACCACGCCGGCGACGTCCGCCCAGTCGATGCTCAACTTTCCATCGGTCCAGTGCAGGACCCGGTGCTGGTGCATCCAGGCGAACAGCAGTTGGCCGCCCACTGCGTCGTAGTTACGGACCCTGTTCCCTGTAATCGCGAAGCGGAAAATGCGGTCGAATATCACGGCGTACTGCACCAGCTTGGCGTGCTTGCGGGTGTCCTCGGACGCCGTTTCGTCCCGCTCGATGAGGACGGACTCGCGGAAGGCGGTCAGATCGCAGCGGAGCTCCTCCAGGGAGTACAGGAAAAATGGCATCCGCTGCTTGATCATGAACGGGTCAAAGGGCAGGTCACCGCGCATGTGGGTCCGGTCATGGATCAGATCCCACATCACAAAGGTCTTCTCCGTGAGGTGCTGGTCCTCGATCAATTCCGCGGCGTCCGCCGGCAGGTCCAGGGAAGTGATGTCGGCAGCGGCTTTGAGGACGCGACGGAACCGGGCAGCTTCGCGGTCCGCGAAGATACCTCCCCACGTGAAGGACGGGGTGCTCCGGACCGCTACGCTCTCGGGGAATAGAACTGCGGAGTTCGTGTCATAACCGGGCGTGAAATCGATGAAGCTGATGGGGACGAACAGCTTGTTGGAGTAGTTTGTTGCCTCCAGGTCAGCCACGAATGAAGGCCAGATGACCTCGATGAGGACGGCCTCGAAGTAGCGGTTCGTGCTGCCGTTCTGCGTGTACATGGGAAACAGAACCAGGTGCGGCAGCCCGTCGATGCGCCATTGCTCGGGGTGGAAGGCTACCAATGAGTCGAGGAAATCCGGTACGGCGAAGCCCCCGGACGCCCACCGCTGGAGGTCCTGCACGAGCAGTTCAAGGTAGTCCGTGTCGTGGGGGAGGTGGTGGCGCAGCCCGTTGATTGAGTCGGCAATGATGCCGACATGCCGGCGGGCCTGGTCATGGTCAGCGGGTTCCGGAACGGAACCGTCCTGCACTTGAACCTGCTGCAGCCCGACGACGGCTGCCTTCAGAGCCTGCCATGCGGGGAGCGCCTTGAGGTCTTCTGCCCGGATGGTTGTCACTTCAGGGCTTGCGGTTACAGACATGCTTGTTCCTTCCGTTGAGGGGATTCCTGAAGAAGTTAGCAGTGCGTAAGCATCCGTGAATGATTCTTCCAACATGCATAAGAAATGCTTTTGCTCGGGGCCCGCTCTTCACTGCAATGCCTGCGTCCGACCTGGGGGTCAGCGGTTTTGAGACATCCCGGCAGCGGCGCCTCACGACGAACAAGCAGCGATATCGGGACGGATCGGGGTCGGCTCCTGCCGCCCGTGCCACCTGTGGCGTGGGCTGCTCGCCGCCTACTGGCGCGTCTTAGCAGATCGTCAGGGCTGCTTAGCCACCGGACGGCATCAGGTCAGCAACTCTTGTGCTCAGATGGGATTGCCACCGCCTATGCGTAAGGACTTGACCCGTCGGACGTGCAACATTCGCCCCGCCAAATGTCGCCTCCTTTGCCTGTGTTAGCTTGATCACCATCCTTCCCGGCCCGAGGGCTTCGGAAGGCCCAAATTCACCGCAGCTACCTTTTCGGAGGCACCATGGGACTTGGCTCCCACACGCAAATAAGTGATCGGGCTATTGATTTCGACGAAGAAATCAAGCCCGATGGAACACAGGGGTCCTCCCTTGCGATAGCGGCAGATCGCCCTACCGGCGGATCCACCAACGAACTCAAGCGCGGGCTCAACCACCGCCACCTGCAGATGATCGCCATCGGCGGCGCGATCGGTACCGGCCTGTTTGTGGCCTCGGGCAGCACCATTTCCCAGGCGGGTCCCGGCGGTGCTTTGGCCGGCTACGCGCTGGTCGGGCTGATGGTCTTCCTGCTGATGCAGTCACTGGGCGAGATGTCGGCCAAAATTCCGGTTGCCGGTTCGTTCCAGTCCTTTGCCACCCGTTTCGTCTCCCCGTCCTTTGGGTTCGCGATCGGCTGGAACTATTGGTTCAACTGGGCCATCACGGTGGCCGCAGAACTGGTCGCCGCCGGAATCATCATGGACTTCTGGTTCCCTGGGGTCCCGGGATGGGTGTGGGCCGGGATCTTCCTGGTGGTGCTGACCGGGCTCAATGCCCTCTCGGCCAAGGCTTTTGGTGAGTCGGAGTTCTGGCTGTCACTGATCAAGGTCAGCGCAGTGGTGCTCTTCCTGATCGCCGGCGTGCTGATGATTTTCGGCATCCTCGGGGATAACTCCCCGGGACTGAGCAACTGGGAAAACCGCGATGACGTGTTCCATGGGGGCTGGGTCTCGATCATCTCGGTCTTCATGGTTGCCGGGTTCTCCTTCCAGGGCACCGAGCTCGTAGGAGTCGCCGCCGGCGAAGCGAAGAACCCGCGCCGCGAGGTGCCGAAGGCTATCCGCACTGTCTTCTGGCGCATCATGCTTTTCTACATTGGCGCCATCTTTATCATCGGCTGCCTCATCCCCTTCACCGATCCCAGCCTGCTGGCCTCCGGTGAGTCCGATATTGCGTCATCGCCCTTTACCCTGGTTTTCTCGCGCGCCGGAATCGCGTTCGCGGCGGCCTTGATGAACGCCGTGATCCTGACCGCAATCCTGTCCGCGGGCAACTCCGGACTGTATGCCTCCACCCGGATGCTTTACGCCATGGCCCATGACGGCATGGCCCCGAAGATCTTCGGCCGAACCAATGCGCGTGGTGTGCCGATCGCGGCGTTGCTTGCGACGGCGGCCGTGGGACTGTTCGGGTTCCTCTCCGCGATCGTCGGGCAGGGTGCTGCCTACTCCTGGCTGCTGAACATGTCGGGCCTGTGCGGCTTCATCGTGTGGGCCGGCATCGCGGTCTCCCACTACCGTTTCAGACGCGGCTTCCTGGCGCAGGGAAACAAGGTCAGCGACCTGCCGTACAAAGCATCCCTGTTCCCCATTGGCCCGCTGCTGGCCTTCGCCTTGCTCATTCTGGTCATCGCGGGACAGAACTACGAGGCTGTGCTGGCCGGACGGTCCTTTGAGGTGCTTTCCTCCTACATCGGGTTGCCAGTCTTCATCGTTCTGTGGCTGGGTCACCGCTACATCACCAAGTCCAAAGTGGTGCCGCTGCTCGAGATGGATCTCACGGCACCTCAGGACGTCGAGGACGAACCTAGAGGCACCATCCGGTAGTAGGCCAGAAGGGGGAAGTCGGGTGCGAACAGCACCCGGCGTCGCTCCTTCCCAGGTCAGTAACGGTCGTTTCTGACCCACACCTGGCAAGCTTCAGGCCATCGTCACCCGCGGCATCCGGCTCCCATCTTCGTTGAGGTAACCGTCGAAACCACCGGCGTTCATCCAGTACTCGCGGCAGTTCACCATGCCGCTGGCGCAGCTGGGGTCCATGGCCAACCTGCTGCAGTCCGGGGGGGGGGGGGGGGGGGGGGGGGGGGGGGGGGGCGGGGGGGGGGGGGGGGGGGGGGGGGGGGGGGGGGGGGGGGGGGGGGGGGGGGGG
>NZ_JAVDWK010000006.1:0-268048 GCF_031457335.1 Arthrobacter sp. BE255
GCCGTGAGCATCCTCGCCCGGACCTCCGGCGCTGTCCGCCGCCACACCTTCTCATACGCAGCCCTGGCCCCGGCGACCACCGCATCGATCTCCGCGGCGCCGGGTTCATGAAGAGTGCCAATCACCGTGCCGGTAGCCGGGTTAAGAATCTCCATCTCGAAGCCACCGGCGGGAACCGTCACCCCCTCCGCAGAGATGACTCCGATACGAAAGCGCCTTCCCTCCCGCGTGCCAGCAAACTCTTCGAACGTTGTCGTTGTCATCTTCGCGGTCTTCCTTCAGTCAGATGGGGATTTGATAGGTTGGTGGGTCCAGTAGCTGCTGTTAGGTACTGCTGTCGGCTTAGTCGCGCAGGATCGAAGAGCCCGGTTCGAGAGTTGCCAGCTTCTCGGGTGGTGCTGTTTCCCTTTGGTTGCTGGGTGGCACTCTGACGAAGAGCAACAATACGAACGCGAGCGAGAGTGCAACCAACGGAACGCTCATTCCCACGATGGTGTCGCCGGGAGTGGCTAGCTTGCCGATGAGAAACGGCCCGAAGAAGCCGCCGGCGGAAGCCAAGGAATTGATGACTGCGATTCCCACCACGGCCTGCCGCTTCGTGAGGATCTGACTGATCAGGGCCCAGTACGTAGGAATGTTTCCGATGACGCCGCATGCAAGCAGGACGAGGCCGATCATGCCCATCAGCGGGGAGCCACGGAACACTGCCGTCATGAGCAGGCCAATGATGGCGGTCGCGAAGCAGGACAGCACGATGAACTTCCGTCGTCCGGTGATGTCTGCATAGCGGACAAGCAGCAACATCACGACGGCACCGCACACGTACGGGATCGCGCCGTAAAGGCCGATGTTGGTCGGAGAGTATGACGGATTTAATTGCGACACAACCTGCGGGAGGAAGAAAGTCATGCCGTAAGATGCCACCCCGGCTAGTGCATTGATCAGGCCCAGGTACAGGATCTTGGGGTTCCGCAGGGCCCGCAGTTCGCTCGACTTATCGTGCTTGTCTTCGGGCATGGCTGCATACTCTTCGGCTATGGAATCTTCCAACCACTTCTTTTCGTCAGAACTGAGCCACTTTGCCTTGCTCGGGCGGTCAGCCAGCGTCAGGAGGATCCAGATGCCGAGTAGGACCGGCGGCAGGCCTTGAAGAATGAAGATCCAGCGCCAAGAGCTGAGCCCGAACCAGTCCGCGTGCTCGAGAATCAAGCCGCCACTTATGCTTCCAACAATAAGAGCAGCAGGCATGGCCAGCGCGATGGCACCGATTGCGCGGCCGCGGTCATGGTTCAGGAACCAATAAGTAAGGAACAGAATGAGTCCTGGGAAAAGCCCCGCCTCAGCGATACCCAGCAGGACGCGGGCGAAGTACAGCTGGGTAACCGAGTATACGAATCCCGTGGCCATGGTGACCAGGCCCCATGTGATCGCAATGCGTGCCAACCAGAGTCGGGCGCCGACCTTGGCGAGAATCATGTTGCTGGGCACTTCAAGGAGAACATATGCGACGAAGAAGATTGCGGCGACGGCACCGTACGTCGCAACGTCAATGCCGAGTTCCTTGCCCATTGTCAATTGCGCGTAACTGATGGAGGCGCGATCCATATAGTTAAATCCGTATAACAGGAAGGCCACCGGCAAAATTGTCCGTCTAACTTTCCTTATGACCGTCTTTCGGTCCACGGCCGGCTTGGCCGGTAAAGAATTTGTAGCCACGCTACCTCCTCGTAGGTGAGCCCGATATGGGGCTGGATATGCGGCACCGAAAGGTGCCAAGCTTGGAGAGCAGACATTCGTAACGCGAATGTTAAGTTAGTCAAAAACTTTATCCCTGCGGCAACTGCAGTGTTATGGGTAGCACACTGTGGCACTTGAGGGTCGAATGGAGGACTGGGGTTTGCCCAAAGAGTTGAAGCACATCCCCCATTAACTTACCTGTTAATGATATTCCGCTATATGGGATACGGTCAAGTACTTTTGTGACCTGTTCCGAACCAAATGCTTTCACTCCTGGTACTTCAACAGACGCCCAATATTGCCCGGATCTGTCAGCGGACCAGCGCCAAAACCTCAATAACGTCATCGCAGGTTTCGATATCCTGGATAAGGTCTTGCACCCTTTTGACATTTTCGAAGGGGACGGGATGAATCGATGCCTCTGCGCATTCGCTGAACTTCTGGCGCAGCTCTTCCCATGTCATCGGACGCTCAGGTGTGCCGGGCACTTCTGAACCCAGGCGTTCGATCCGGCGGCCGTCATGCATGACTAACTCGACTTTGCCATCAGGCAACTTGAGATTCCAATTAAAGGACTCATCGAATACGGGTTCGACCTTATTGGCCAGCGCGAGGACTTGCACGTCCTCGAGGGCATCTGTTGAGAAATCCCAAATACTCATTTTGCCCTTGACGAGCGCCAGTGCAACGGTGAATGGCAATGAGAATTTAGCATCCATCATCGTTTTGGGTTTCTTTCGTTCATCGAGCGGCGCTGTCATCCGCTGGGCGAAATCGCCGACGTAGACGCGCACTGTCTGGATATCTTCGATGACTATTGGATTTTCTCGCGCCAGTTCAATGGCCGCGTGAATGTAGGTATGGGCGTTGCCCACTGCAGGCCAATACTTATAGGTCATGCCTGCACAAAGATATTCAGACCCGAGGTTCTCGAGCATCTTTTCACGGTTATATTCTCCGTTGAAATAGACCTTGAAGATGCCGGCCTCACCTTCGAACAGGTTCTCCATCCCGAGCATCCCTTTCTGGGCAAGGAGAACGGCGTTCACGCAGCTTTGCGCTATAAACCCGGCATAAAGCCCGCGCAAGTTGCTGCCGATACCGAAGATCTGTTCCATGGTCCCGCCCGCTGTCAGGCTCACAATGCCCATGGCGTGCGCGATCTGCGTTGAACTGAGGCCCAGTAGCGCTCCGCAAGCCGCGACGCCCGAGTACACCCCGACTGCCCCCGACAAGTTCCAGTCCATATGCCAGCCCACGTTGCAGCGGAGCCGGATGAATAGCTCCTGGCCGACGGCCACTGCTGTGACCAACTCTTGGCCGGTTACTCCGCCTTTGCGCTCAGCCAATGCAAGGAGGGCAGGGACGAGGGAACTGTCCGGATGGGCGCCCCAGGGTGTCTGGCTGTCGTAGTCGAGTCCATGGGCCAGAGTGCCGTTCGCGAAAGCGGCTGCACCGGCTGGCACGCGGCCACCGAACCCAAGGATGCTTGCTTCTTCCTTGCCGCCGGCTTCCGAGACCAGTTCGATAAGGGGTTTAGTGGCCGGTTCCATTCCGCTCGCCCCGAGCATGACCCCGATTGTGTCCAGAAGACTTTTTTTGGCGGCGTCGACCGCCTGCGGCGGCAAATCCTCGAATCGAGTATTTGATGCGAATTTCGCGAGGTCGTGGGATAGGTCCATATTATTTGCCATGTGGTGTCTTTCTTTCGTGTCAGAAAATTTCATGCGGTCATCGCCGCGCGGTTTATCCGGCAAAGCGCATTTCTGGAAGGCCCCTTACGCCTAGCCCGTAGATCGCGAACAGACCACCGGCGCCAGGTTGTGTGGTCGGTACGCCATGCAACGCCTTCGACATGCTGGTGAAGTAGAGAACGTCGAGATTGCGACCGCCGAACATTAGGCTGGTGACGTTTCGAACGGGAACATCGATTTCGCGGTCAATCGATCCATCCGGTGCGTAGCGGATGATGCGGCCACCGAGCACTTTGGCATTCCAAAGGAAGCCCTCGGAATCGACGGTGGCACCGTCGACGGTACGGGCATAGTTCCGGTCGGAAACATGCAGGCGCTTGTTCGATATGTCGCCCGTGGCGATGTCATAGTCGTAGCTCCAAATGACCTTGTGCTCGGAATCGCCGAAATAGAATGTCTTATTGTCGGGGCTCCAGCACGGCGCGTTGGAACAGATCATTCCGGTCTCGATCTCTTTCACGGAAAGGTCGGAGTCCAGCCGGTAAAGAGACCCGTTTCCTGCCGGTTTCCGCAGGATGTCCACGCTGAGCGGATCGAAATCATAGCCCATTGATCCTGCAAAGAACCGGCCCGCGCGGTCGACCTTGCCATCGTTGAACCGATAGGCGGGTCTATCCGCTAAAGGGTTGGCGATGGGGGTGACTTCCTGCGTTCCAAAATCATAGAAATTGAAGCCACTTGCCAGCGCGAGAACAGCGCCCCCGCTCTCGCGCAACGCCATGGATCCGATATAGGTCGGAACATAGTAGGTGCGCACGTCGCTTCCGACTTCGTTGCAACTCCAGATTTCACACGCCGTGCTATCGATCCAGTAAAGTCGCTGCTCCCGGGCATCCCAGAGCGGGCCTTCGCCAAGATGGTTCTTGCAATCGACCAAAAGCTTAATTTCGGTCATCAACTCCACCTAACACTTTCGTGGCGCTCCGGGCGCCTGTACTTGCTCCTGCTGTCTTCCGCTGATCAGTGAAGCGCGCGCGTCAGAGGCATGCAGTCTGGCCGCCATCTACCGAGACGACCGAACCAGTCATGAAGCTTGCGTCATCGGTTAGGAGAAATACGATAACGGCAGCAATTTCCTCCGGGTAGCCAATTCGCCCGATCGGATGCTTCGCGTTGATACGGGCGACAGCGGCGGGATCTTCCATCATGTACTCGACCAGGGGTGTCCTGGTCATGCCCGGAGCGACCGCATTGACCCGGATACCAAGGGGTCCAAGCTCGGGCGACATGGATTTTGTTATGCCGGAGATCCCGAATTTCGAAGCGACGTAAGAGAGCCGGTTCGGCACACCGAGGACACCGGCGCCCGAAGAAATATTGACGATAGCGCGCGGGCCGCCGTCGTCTTTCACTGCCAGCACGAAGGCTTGGCACATATTGATTGTTCCGTCGAGGTTCACCGCCATGATCTTGCGGTGTTTTTCCGGATCGGTGTCGACGATGCTGCCTTCGCCCGTAATTCCCGCGCAGTTAACCAGGCCGTTGAGTCCGCCCAACTTCTCACGCATCTCGGCGAGAAGCGCCACCGTCCCACCGTGATCACAGACATCGAGGACCGCCCCATGGATGCGGTCTCCCTCTGCGGCAGCTGACAGAGCGGCGTCGACACCGGCTTGAGTGACGTCGACAGCTACCACTGTCGCCCCCTCAGCCAGCAACCTCTTGACACTGGCGGCGCCAATACCGCTGCCGGCGCCTGTTACAACTACAGTTCGCCCTTCGAATCGCTTCATCGAGACTCCTCTTGTGTTTCTGCTGACCCTCGTGGTCGTGGCCATGTTGGACACGGGAGAGTGCGCAAGCTGTTTTGTATATGAATTAGAGTTTCATATACGCGCTGACGCGTCAATAGGCATGTCTCTCAGTTGGGCTGAGTTCGTAACAAACTGCGGTCACGTCTGGACGGGGTGGGGAACTCATGGCTTTAGTGGAGCTTGGGCAGGCCAGAGGAAGGAATCGCGTTTGAGTGCGTGCGGCATGGGCCGCCTCCAGCGTCCGCGGCGACCGTAGAACTTCGCCCTCGGGTTCGAACCGAGCTAAGGAACGGCGGACCGTCTGAAATGCAGGGATCCCGGAAGGGGGAGTAGTCGGAGTAGTCAGACTGTACGAGGGCAGCTCTCCGGGTCTGACCCGTCAGCTGATCGGCGTCCGTCTCTCAGATATTGTTCAGTCGCCTTTTGAGGCACCGGCACCCATGCGCCGGGACAATTCCTTGCACGTTTCCACCAGTAACTCGCGTGCTTGATCGACCGGCACATTGCCCATGCCGTTGAGGCGATGGATGAAAGGCGTGGTCATGGCAGCTACAGCCTTCCCCGTGTAGTCGAAGACTGGCGCTGAGATGTTCGTGACCCCTTCGATCGTGAGCGACTTTCCCTGGCAGAATCCGGCCTTGCGGACCTCAGGCAGATCAGAAAGGAAGCGCGCCCGGCGCGCACTGGTCTCGTTGCCTGCGAGCATGAGCAGGTTCTGAAGTTCCGTGTCTCCCATGAACGCTGCAAGAACCCGGCCAGAGGCGGAATCGTCAATGGGGATCTGTGAGCCCAAACGAACCGTGTTCACGTTGGTGTCCGGACAATCCACTTGAGCAATAACGAGCAGCTTCCCGGAGCTAAGAATGCAGAGGTGAATGCTTTGACTGATGCGATTCGCGAGCTTCTGCATCTCATCGCCAGCAATGACTGTCAGGCGACGAATGATCGGTTGCCGATGCGCGACTTCAAACAGTTTCGTCGTTAAGTGATAGCGCTCGCCCTCGTTGAGCTCTACGTAGCCGCGTTCGCGCAGCACCATGAGCACGCGGAAAATCTCCGAGGTGGTTCGGCCGAGTTTCTTGCCGATTTCTGCTTGGCCCAGACCACTATCCTCGGAGGCCAGGAGTTCCAGGATGTCGAGTGCCTTGGCCAGAGCCGGGGCCCGATACTTTCCCTCGTCTGTTTCTGTTTGCACGCCCGCCCCGCTTTTCCTCCCCATCCGCGGTGGAGGGGGTTACAAGTTTTATATATAAAACCTATCTGTTAGCGCCGAATCGGGCAAGCGGTAGATCTCTGGCCGTAGCCCTCTTGTGCACCTGTTGCCGGAGGAGTGGCGCATGTGTGCCGATATCCCAAATCGCAAGGCATTATGTGCTTCGGCCGGTGGGGACAGGTGGTTCCCCGCGGGACTGCTATGCCTCCACGGGAAGGCGCCACAACGGCTACCCGCACGAAGAACACAGGCCGGGCCTCTGGAATCAGTACTGGACTCACCCTGCTTTTCGCTCTTGTAGGTGGCGTAGGCGTGGGAAACCTGTATTGGGCACAGCCGCTGCTCGGGGGGTATTGCCGTGGAGCTAGGCGTCTCGCCGGGCTCCTTGTGACACTAAGCCAGGTGGGATAGGCGTTTGCAACTCTTGCCGCTGGAGCCCGGCAGATCGGCCAGTGACAGCGGGCTCTCTCGGAGTACGCGCAGCCGTTGTTCGAGTTACCTGCCACGGAAGACAGCTGTCTACAGCAAGCGCGGAGGTCACGGCTGGAAGCGGGACCAGTGGATTCGCCAGCCACTTAGACATTGATGTTGATGTCGATCAGGGGATAAGCCGGACGCTCAAATAACTTCGCCCACTACCAGGGCATGCCGAACGGATCAGCGACGGGCCACGCGTCCGCGGGCTCCTTGGAAGAAACGGGCAGTGATGATTTATGGTGCCGTTCCTGGATCTTCACTGATGGGACGGTCCACCAGCCAGACAATCTCTCCCTGAATAGCGCCAGGATGTGCATGACCCCCCGCAGGGTAGTCGGGCCACGTCCACTCATAGCATGCTTCCTTCATGAGGCCACGAATCGATTCCGTCATCACAACCTGTACTAAGTCCCATAATGCAGGATATCCTGAAATTGCGGCGAGTGCTAGAACCTAACCGCATCCATCTACTAAGGAGCAAACACATGAGTCCCGTAATCGTTGTGGGAGTCGACGGCAGCAAAACGGCAAATAAGGCGGCAGAGTCAGCCAGGGACCTTGCTGCAGCGCTGGGCGCGTCCCTCCATGTGGTATCAGCCTTCGACAGCGACCGGACCGAAGTTCTCGGCAGCGGCAGCGATCAGCGGGTTGTCTCCGACGCGGATGGTGCCGAGCATGTGGCCCGCAGTGTCGCGGAAACCTTGGGCCGGGACATCAATGTCACCTACTCGTCAGCCCGAGGCCGCCCGGCGGACGCCCTCATCAAGGAAGCTCTCCGCATGGAAGCCCGGATCATCGTTGTAGGTAACCGGAAGATGCGCGGCATTGGCCGCGTCCTCGGCAGCGTGGCCAACAGTGTGGCCCACAACGCCCCTTGCGATGTCTATATCGCAAACACGTACGACGTCGACTGATACGCCGGTTTTGAGGATGGTCCGTTCATCTAGAGAGAACGATGCCCGGACCTGCCTGACCTGCCGCTGGCCGGGCAGCGGCTTTCAGCATCTGGCGTCCTGCCGCTGCTGTTCGGCGGTCTCTGGTGCTTCCTGCATCGGCTGATCGTCATCTGGCTCCTGATCCGCAAGAGCGGGATGACGCCACTCGATGCCGCCCACCGGATCTGTCGGTTCAGCATTCAATCGTCGCTGGCCAACCCTGCTGCTGTTCGTCGTGGTAGCCTCCGCTGATTATCACTTCCGGCGCCATCATGAAGCCCTGTCGGACTGGACCGGGGGTCACCCGGGCCGTGAGCGTCATGGTCTGAATCCCTGTCGTCCTGATCATCACGGAAACGCTGCTCGGCCGGAAAAAGCTGCCCGCCAATGGACGTACCTGGTGGGGGTTGCTGCAGAAGCCTGATCATCGTCGCCGTCGCAGCGCCCCTGTCCGCGACGGCGACACTGGCGGCCGTCGGAACGGTGGCGTTGAAACCCTCGGTGCGGCCGGAATGCCGGCATCAGCTGCCGCCGTTGCCGTCCTGGTCCTCTCCTTCTGCGAAGCCGAAGTACCCCCAATGCGGCGCCCCACCCCATGTTGCCTGTGGCATTGCTGACGTAAACCCCATCAAGACCTTCAGCCGCCTGCTCACCCACTACGCCCTGCCTCTGCTCGGCATCGGCACTGGATAGGACAGATCACCTTACTTCCCCGGAAGGAAACCACCCCATGGCATTGGCCGCAAGACGGTTAGGCCTTCGTTCTCTTCGACGAGGTCACCCGAACTCCGGTCCGCTACACGAACCGGTTCGGCATCGAGACCGCCGCTGACCTGTACCGTGCGACGGGCCTCGAGGAGTCCGCCACCCATGCGGCCATCGTTATCGGACCGCCGCAATTCCTTGGAAGACGATCTCTCACGTCCCAGCTCCGTTCCGGCGTGAGGGCCGCTGGCCAGCCCGCCCACGTTCCGGTTTTCCAACTTGAGGACCAAAAGACCAACCCTATGCGGAGAGTGTGGCTTCGAGACCTACGGTGGTGCACAGGATGGAGTCACGAGATAGGCGGCAAGCCTCGTCGCTCACCCCCGCACAAGGGTCCTCAGGAGCTTAAGTGCCACAGATACCGAGGCGAGATCTGTCTGACCAGGCGCGGTGGCTTCGACAACCGTCTCCTTGACCTTCCTGAGCTGGTCTCGATGGGTGTGTTCCCACTGCGCTATCCACTCGCTGGGATGCCCGTGCTGGGTACCGAGATTGCGGATGGTCTGGAGCGCCGAGACGGTCACATCGGCTACAGCAGCATAAACGTCGTCGTAGAGAGCTGACCTGGCCAGAGTTTCCCATCTAGTCTGAACGGGAAGATCCGTGATTCTCAGAAGCATCCTCAGCGCGCCGGTGCGCTGGAACACGGCGTAATAGAGATCAGCGATCCGTTCAATAGGCTGATCGCTCTGCTCCGCGATGAGAGAGATATCCAAGACTGGGAAGCCGGAGGAAATTTCGACGGCGCGATGTGCGAGGTCACTCGGGAAGCCGACGGCTTCCCACCGCGCCGCGGGATCCTGTTCGAAAGCATTCTCATCTGCCCGCTCATCGATGACATTTCTATTCCGCTGCAGACCCATGGCGGGCAGGATCCTGCTGAGGGCCACTTCCACTGCCTGGTCACGGTGATCGTGGGTCATATACCAGCGCACCGAGCGGTCCAGCATCCTTCGCACATACAAAGTCAGTTCGACCCCCCGCTCAGTAGGAACGGCGGGAGGCAGCGACGCAATCCTCTCCATCACCCAGTCGAGACCGAAGGCCTCCCGGATCACCGTAAACGCCCTCGCGAGGGCTGCCGCGTCTCCGGTGTTTTCCTCGAGGGCCCGGAAGGCGAAAGTGATACCGCCGAGGTTGATGATGTCGTTGGCCAGGACGGTGCAGATGATCTGCTGGCGCAGGGAATGGGAGGGGAGGTCGGAGCCGAAGCGTTCGACGATCTGGTGGGGGAAGTAGTCCCTGAGGATGCGGTCGAACCAGGGGTCGTCGGCGACATCGGTATCGGTGAGCTCGCGGGCGAGTTCGATCTTGGCGTGGGCGGCGAGGACGGCGAGTTCGGGAGCGGTGAGGCTGCGACCTGCGGTGAGGCGGGCGTGGAGATCGTCGGTTGTGGGGAGGGCCTCGAGGGTGCGGTGGAGGTCGGCTGCCTTCTCGAGCCAGTCCATGGCTCGTTCGAAGGAGGGGCTCCAGTCCCTGACGAGGACCACGTCGTTGCGCAGGAGGGTGTTCTGGTCGCGGTTGTTCTTCAGGACGTGGCGGGCGACGTCGTCGGCGAGGGAATGCAGGAAGCCCGCGCGCTCGCCAGGGTCCATTCGCCCGGCCGCGATCATGCGGTCCAGGAAGATCTTGATGTTGACCTCGTGATCAGAACAGTCCACCCCGGCGGAATTGTCGATCGCGTCGGTGTTGACCAGCACCCCGTTCAGGGCGGCCTCGACGCGGGCCCGCTGGGTCAGGCCGAGGTTGCCGCCCTCGACCACGATCCGGGCCCGCAGCTGACTGGCGTTGATACGGACGGTGTCGTTGGCCTTGTCCCCCACGTCCCGGTTCGTCTCGGTCGAGGCCTTGACGTAGGTGCCGATCCCGCCGTTGTAGAGCAGGTCCACCGGGGCTGCCAGGATCTCCTGGATCAGCTCGGACGGTGTCAGCGCCGCCGTCGTCCCCGGGTTCCCCAAGGCAGCCCGCACCTGCGGGGTCAGAGGGATGGACTTGGCGGTCCTAGGGTAGACGCCTCCGCCGGGGCTGATGAGCGCAGGGCTGTAGTCAACCCAGGAGGAGCGAGGAACGTCGAAGAGACGGCGGCGTTCCTTGAACGAGACCGCGGAGTCGGGGTCGGGGTCCAGAAAGATGTGGCGGTGGTCGAAGGCGGCCACGAGGCGAGTGTGCGCGGAGAGTAGCATGCCGTTGCCGAAGACGTCCCCGGACATGTCCCCGATGCCGACGGCAGTGAAGTCCTGAGCCTGGCAGTCCACCCCAAGCTGGCGAAAGTGCGCCTTCGCCGACTCCCATGCGCCGCGAGCGGTGATGCCTAGCCGCTTGTGGTCATAACCCACTGACCCGCCGGAGGCGAAAGCGTCCCCGAGCCAGAACCCGTATTCCGCGGCGACTTGGTTGGCGGTGTCGGAGAACGCCGCAGTGCCCTTGTCCGCAGCCACGACAAGGTAAGTATCGTCCTCGTCGTGCCGTACCACCCGCTCGGGGGGCACTACCCGGCTGTCTGGCAGGGCCAGATTGTCGGTTACGTCGAGCAGGCCGCGGATGAAGTCGCGGTAGGCCTCGGTGCCCTCGGTGACCCAGGCGGCCCGGTCCACCCCCGGGTCGGGGAGGCGCTTGGGGTAGAAGCCGCCCTTGGCGCCGGTGGGTACGATCACCGAGTTTTTCACGATTTGCGCCTTCGCCAGGCCCAGGACCTCCGTGCGGAAGTCCTCCCGCCGATCCGACCATCTGATCCCGCCACGGGCCACCGGCCCGAACCGCAGGTGCACCCCCTCCACGCGGGGCGAGTAGACCCAGACCTCGGAGCGCGGCCGCGGGTAGGGGGCCCAGGGAAGGTGGGAGGTCTGGAGCTTGAAGCTCACAAACGGCCGGTCCCGGTAAAAGTTCGTCCGGGTCGTTGCCTCGATCAGGCCGACGAACGTCCGTAGCAACCGATCCGCATCCAAGGAGGCGACGGCGTCAATCGCCTCTGCTACTGCAGTACGGGCACTGGCGATGCGGCCACGACCATCACTGCCGAAAGCGGGATCGAACCGGGACTGGAACAGGCCCAACAGCGCGTGGGTCGCCTGTGCGTTCGCCAGGAGCGCATCTACGATGAAGTCGTATGAGTTCGTCGTCCCGAGCTGGAGCAGGTACTTCGCATACGCCCGCAGGATTGAAACCTCACCCCAGCTAAGCCCCTCCGTCAGCCCGAGAGCGTCTAAACGATCAGACTCTGCCTCTCCTTGCATGGCCGCGCTGAATGCACCAGCAAGCACCCAGCTCGACTCCAGCGCATCGACCCCGGCCGGGTAGGTCACGCCGAGATCGTACAGAAACAAGGGCCGGTCCGGCGCGCGTACGATGTCGAACGCACGCTCGTCCATCACCACGAGGCCTAGATTGTGGAAGATGGGCAGGATCTCCGTCAGGCTCCGGGGTCGAGTGAGATAGAGCCGAATGCGCGCTGGGTGCGCGGAGACGATCAGAACGGGATCATCCAACGGCCGTCCGCCGGTTCCGTCGAGATCGAACTGCTCGAAGCGTTCAATGTCGTCGACAGCAGCCGCGACGTCGACCCCTACTCGATAGTCGAGTGGGAAGGCTGCTGACCACAGGGCGGAGAGGCGGGCGGCCGCCTCGGGCATACGAGCGTGCAGAGCGTCGTCGAGCCGCTCCGCCCAGTGCAACGCCCGCAACAGGCTCGGCTCGATCTCGGCTCGATCGACCCCGCGCGTAGACGCGCCGCTCGGCAAGTCTTCGTCAGCCATAACCCCTGCGCCTCCCGCGGGTGGAGCCGCCCCGAGACGGTTCGTTGAGGCAGGATCCTCCCACGTGATCCATCATCGCCGCGCCCGGCCCCCACGTCTACCGGTAACAGCCCCCAGGATGCGACCTCCTGCAGGGTTGCGGGAATCTCCACGGCGTCGGCTGCTGCAACCTCCACGGGTGCCTCCATCGGTGCGAGCAGACCTTTTCGCAGGAGGCAAATATCGTCGACGATCTCCGCCTCGCTCCTCACGGGATCCGCAACAGGGCTAGCGGTCCAGCGTCGCTGTTGCCGCCGTGGTGTGAGAAAGTTTGCGGTTGCCTTGCCCCGGGCTCTGGCCGCGAATGAGGTTTGGGGCGAATCATGGAGGTGTCTGCCGCGATGGACGCCGGTCCGTCTGTGGTGCTGTGGCTGAGCTTTGGGGCTAGCGTGGCGCGGAGGGCTTCCACGGTAACCGTGGATTGTTGCCTTTGGAGCACGAGTGTTAGATTCTTCTGTTTTCCCTGTCCTCCCCTCGGCAGACGCCGACATGACGAGGTCAAGGTGACAGGAGGAACAGCCCTGGATATCGTGCACGAGCGGGCTGCCGGCCTGGATATTTCCAAAACGCGACGCGAAGGTCTGTCCCCGGCTGCCAGGGCAGCGGGCCGGAACCTACACCTCCACGGTCACAACGTGGGGCGCACCCACAGGCCAGATCCTTGCCTGCAGGACTTCCTGGAACGCGAGCCCGTCACCACGGCCGTCATGGAGGCCACTGGAAACCCTTCTTCTATCAACTCGAAGAGACGCTGCCGGTAATGCTGGTCAACGCCAAGGCCGGCGTCAACTTAGATGGAAACGGACAACAAAGTGGGAGCCTGGCCGCACGCCGGGTCGAAGCGGCGACGGAGTTTTCGCAAGCACAACATCTACTCCCGTGCTTCGAACGCCGATAACTCGCTTTTGTCCGGCTAATGCGTGGACACGACGTTCTGGGATTCGGTGGTCGGCCAAGCGTTGTCTTGCTGTCGGTGGGTAGCACAACCAAGAAGCCGGATGGCAAGGGTTTGGGCCTAGTCATGTGGTTGTGTGCCTGAAAGCTCATGAGATGGGTGAAGGAGGTGTCGCCGCGATGACGTTTTTGATTGTTGGCCGTCGTGTATGTCAGTCGTTGAGTGCCGTCACCCGTGCGGGAGGCCTCATCCAGAGCGTGGGACGGTGCGAGCCTGTACGTCGTCCCGGTTTCGCCGGTGAACAGAAGAACCGCTTTCCCTCAGCAGGGGACGCGGTTGTTGTTTGGAGCGCGCAAAACGTCGAATTTAGGGGTGTGCACAATGTGCACACTTTTGCCGTCGGACTGGGTCGTAAACGGGGCGGATCGGGCCGGATTCCGCATGTTTCCGGGACTTCCCAGTGTTTGCGGGGGCTGGAATGCAGTTCGAGTCCCACCTCGGGCACAGTGTTTTCCCTCGTCAGAGGGGTTTCAGCTTTAACGTGTTGACAAAGCTTGTGGTGGCGTCCCTCTGACGCTAGGTTTGCGGGCTGTGGCCTGGCTGCCGCGGGGCCTATTCAGGTGTGTGGGTGGCGGGATCAGGGTTCTGGCCAGTGGGCCCTCCGCCTGCTGTGATGGGGCTATCCGTCCTCCTTTACGGTTTGTTCTGATGGCCGTGGTTGGCCATCAATCATTCATGGCTAAAAGTTGTGTTGACGACATGACCAAGGCGAAGCTGGCTTCCAGGATCTTCGCCGCATAGCTGCCTCGTGCGGACCAGGCAGTGGGCTCAACGCGCGGTTTGTCCGGCCAAAGACGTGTTGACATTGTCAACACCCTGTCCACGGCACATTGTGACCTGCATTTTGCTCACCCTCCCGCACCCCTTTTGGCTGCTACCAGTTCATACGTCTTGGCGTTCTCCAGGACATGACCTGAGGCAAAATTGGTGTCCGTCGCGTTGCTAAGTTCATGCCTGCCGCACACCGGTCCGACATGACCCGCCACCTTGGAGGATTCGCGAAACCCTGCGATGCGCCGCGCAATAGGGACCGCCGGCCCGCAACACGTTTCAATTCGCCATGTGGTGGCTGCTCGACGGCCATAGGCTCCGGCAAGAAGCCCGAGGATACGTTGCACTCAAAACCCCGAACGGCGGAGACTGAGGGTGTGTGGGACTGAACCCCGCCTACTTTTGCAGTGTTGGTGCAGTTCAGGCGCGTCTCAGGCTCAGAAAGTGCACAAATCTCCCGACAACTGTGAACATAACTAAGCCTCTGCTTCAAGCCGCGACAGTGAACTGCAGCACGGCTCTTACGACGGTGTCCATCCGATCCCAGTCCGGCGCAGTGTCAGATTCGCCGAACAGGAGGAGCTCCATCGGGAGGTCCAGTCCGGGCATGTCGGCGCGGTATCTGTCTCCGAGTTCGGGAATTTGGAGTTGGGCGACCACCTCGGCGAGCTGTGCCGCCGTCGGATCCGCCCCGTCCTCGAGGAAGGCTGGACCAGAGTCCTCGGGCCGCGGCTGTCCGCTCGGCGGAACTCTGCGCCAGGGCTGTCCTAAGGTGAGTTTCGACGTCGGCCGTGAACTCCGTGGGTCTGATCGATCTCTCTAACGGTCAACGCGGCGGTCACCTTCGCTTTCTCGCCGCCGGCACCGAGACGACGAAGTTACGTTCATGGAACAGCGGGGCCGAGGCATCATTTGCGTACTTCCAGCTAGAGCAAGTCCGCTTCTTGCGGTGAGTCGGAACGAGATGCTGGTACCGGATGCGACTCGGAACGTCGCCCTCAGCAGCGCAAGAATTCGCTCAAGTTTGTGATCCGTTAGTGGAGATCCGCAATCCTCGCGGCGTGTTTGCCGGCGCCCAGAGTCCGCCTGTTGGACACCTGGAGGAGGTGAATGAATATGGTGGAAGGGGTATTTCTGTGATTGGCATGGTTGGCGCCTTTCCATAGGACTCTCCTACGTAGCGGGGGTTGAACTGCTGGCCGTTATTGCGCGAGGTAACCACCGTCGACGGGTAGCGAGACGCCGGTAATGTATGTTGCCTCAGGGCTGGCCAAGTATGAGACGGCCCCAGCAATGTCTGCCGGTTCGGCGATGCGTTTGAGGGGAATGGCACTCGCCACGCGTTGCCTTGTTGCTTCGGGGTCGTCTCGGCTCGATACCCACTCCGCATAGAGAGGCGTATTGGTCATCCCCGGTGCGACCGCATTGACGCGGATATTGTACGGGGCGAGTTCGACGGCGGCCGCCCTGGTGAGCGCCAGCATGGCCCCTTTGCTTGCGCTGTAGAGGGACATCGTGGGGACGCCGATGCTGGCCAGCCGAGAGGTGATGTTGATGATTGCCCCTCCTTCACCTCGTTCACGCATTGTCCGGCCGGCTGCCTGCAGGCACGAGATGGCTCCGAAGGTGTTGGTCTCAAACGTTTGCCGGACCTCGTCCGTTGGCGTGTCGAGGAGCGAACCGATGTGGTCGATCGCTGCGTTGTTCACGAGCACATCGAGGCGGTCCGCAATTCGTAACGTGCGCTCTATGAGTATTTCTGCAGCGCGGTGCTCGGTGAGGTCTGCTCGTACAAAATGCACTTGGTCCCCGAGTTCGCGGGCGGTCCGTTCGCCCCTCTCCAGTGACCGGCCAGAGATCACGACAATGAATCCGTCGGCCGCGAGCCGCTTAGCGATTTCTGTGCCTATGCCAGAAGTCGCTCCGGTAACCAGTGCAACCCTTGTTTTCGGAACTGACGTAGCTGTCACGCGCGCTCCATCCTTGAGATTTCAAGCTGCTACTCCACCGCCGCGCCAAGCCGTTCGACGCCTTGTGTGATCCGATCCGGGGACGAGGTGGCGAAGAAGGCAGGGCCGGGTATATATGCCACTCCGTGGCGCAAAGCCGTAGGGAACGAGTCTTCGGTGTCGATTTTCCCTAGCGGCCTTTCAGGATAATTGGGTGCACAGCCACTGGGCGGCGGTCTTCTTCGGCGTCAGATTCGGATTGCCCGTGGAGGCGATTTTTATCCTTTGGTCTTTCCTCTTAGTGGGGATTCCTGAGTAACTGCGCTCCGATGGGTCGCCTCAATCAGCTGGTGTATTCCAGGAGGCCAATCAATTGCCTGAAGCCTTCGGCGTGTGCCCGGCTGAGTTCGAGTGAGACGGGTTGTGGGTCAGAGGAGAACTTTGCTATGACAGTGTCGCTGATGGGGTCAATCCAAATGAATTGGCCGTGGATGCCTGCAGCGTAGACCGTGCCTCGGCTATCTCCGGGGACCCACCATTGATTCCGGTATGAGCCGTTGGGGTGGACTTGCTGGTAGGCGGTTCCTCTGGCCAGTTGCGGGTCTCCGCCCTGCATCGTGTCGTTAATCCACCATGATGGGACGACCGTTTGCCCGTTGGCTTTCCCGTCGTCCAGCATGAGCTGTCCGATCTTGGCCAAGTCTCGTGCGTTGCAGGCGATTCCTCCGTTCGCAAATGCGAAACCACCGGAATCGGTGGTGATGAGTGCATCATCGAGTGTCCCAAGCTGGGACCACAGTTCGTCGGAGACGACTTCGGCGTATCGCTTGCCGGTGACGTTCTCGATGATCCATGCCAGCACATCTGTACTGGCCGAGCAGTACTGAAATGATCGGCCGTGTTCTCCTGCAGCTTTGAGGAGCGTGAGGAATTCGTAAGTGTCCTCTGGGTCTGTTTCGAGCTTGGGGCGCCAGCCGGCGATTCTGTCCTGCTGCTGGACTTCAGCGGCCGCGTCCAAGTAGTTCTCGCTGTACCGGACTGCGGCGGTCATGTCTAGCACGTGGCGGACCGTCGCGTTCCCGTAAGCGCTTCCCTTTAGCGGCGGGACGTAGTGGTGGACAGGCTGTTGCGTGTCTATGAGTCCCCGGCCCACCAAGACGCCCATAGTAAGCGCGCAGACGGATTTGGAAACAGACATCAGGACGTGCCGGTCGTGCGGCTGGAAAGCGCCAAAATAGCGTTCCATGACCAGTTCACCGTGCTGAAGTACGACGATGGCATCTGTGTGCGTGGATTCCAGGAACTCCTCAACACTGTGCCACCTATCCGCGTGTTCCGGTGCGGCTGGATGGTTTCTAGTAGGGGGCTCGGATGTGCTGCCTCGACGGATCGTTGCGGTAGTGATGAGTTCACTGATGTGAGCGAAGCCCCAGCGGTTGAAGGGGCTTTCCTGCCAGTTTTCCAGGGTGACGTCCTCGCTGAAGTCCTGGCCGGCGTAGCGGTCGATCTTGCCGGGGCTGGTCAGGAGGGAACTGTTAGCTGTTGTCTCTAGCATGTTTAGTCGTTGCCTTGCGTGGTAAGGGTGGGGCGAGCGTGGGAATCGGCCAATTCGGGTCGGCCGTGCCCTGGGGCTGCCTCGAGGAGTCTGCGGGTGTAGTCGTGCCGTGGGTCTGTGAAGATCCGTTCGGCTGGTCCGCTTTCTACGATCTTTCCGGTCTTCATGACGGCCACCTCATCGCTGAGATAGCGGACGACGTCCAGGTCGTGGGAGATGAGCAGATAGGTGAGCCCTTTTTGTTGCTGCAGGTCCTGGAGCAGGTTCAAAATCTGGGCTTGGACGGAAACATCAAGGGCGCTGGTGGGTTCGTCCAGGATCAGGAGACGCGGCGACGTGGCCAGGGCGCGTGCTATGCCGACGCGTTGGCACTGTCCTCCCGAGAGCTGATGCGGGAGCCGATGGGCGTGCTCAGCTCCCAGTCCGACCTCATCCAGCAGATTGTCTATTCTTGCTTGGAGGGCGTGCCCTTTCAGGGCAGTGTGGGCCCGAAGTGGCTCTGCCACTGAAGCGCCGATAGTCATACGTGGATTCAATGATGCCACAGGATTCTGAAGTACTATTCCCATCCGGGAACGGATAGTGCGCAGTGCCTTGGGTCCGAGTTTGCCGAGGTCATGGCCTTCAAATATTGCTCGCCCGGATGTTGGGCGCATCAGTTGCATGGCGCAGCGGGCGAGGGTACTTTTGCCGGAGCCGGATTCTCCGACAAGGCCGTAGACCGTACCTTCCTTGATGCTGAGGGAGACGTCGTCGACAGCGGTGAAGACTCTTCTGTGGAGCGGGAACGTTTTGACGATTTTTTCGAGGGTGAGAACGCTGGTCATAGTTCGCCTTCCCGGATGCAGGCGACTGCCTGGTGTGGCCCGGTCTCTGTAAGCAGCGGGTCGGTGAGTGAGCAGTCAGTGACTGCATGTGAGCAACGGTTCCTGAAGGCACACCCGGTGATGGATAGGAGGTTCCCCGGGACTGTTCCAGAGATGGCGGTCAGTCGCTGGCCGTGGGTTCGCCCTGCTGGGAGGGCGCCGAGGAGGCCGCGGGTGTATGGGTGGCGGGGGTTGTTCATGACCGCGTCGACGGTTCCGGTTTCGATCACCCTGCCTGCGTAGAGGACCGCCACCCGGTCGCAAACATCGCGGATGATGCCAAGGTTATGGCTGATGAGCAGCACCCCGAACCCGAACTTGTGTCTGAGTTCGTCAATGAGGACCAAAATTTGCCGGGCCACAGTGACGTCAAGAGCCGTTGTGGGCTCATCCAGGATCAACAGCCGGGGCTGGCGTAGCAAAGCCATGGCAATCATGGCCCGCTGCAGCATTCCGCCGGACAGTTGGTGCGGATAGCTGCGGTAGATCCGTTCAGGGTCGGGTAGGCCGACCAGGCTTAGGTGACGAATGATTTCAGCTTTGCCTTCGGACCTCGAGATTTGTCGGTGCCGGCTCAGGACATCGCTGAGTTGGCGGCCAAGCGTGAAGACAGGGTTGAAGGCAGTTCCGGGGTTTTGGAATACGATGGCCACCGAGCCACCTGGTTCTGACGATGCCTGTGAGGGATCGTTGCCGACGGTCACCTGCCC
Organism: Arthrobacter sp. BE255; assembly: GCF_031457335.1. Classification (NCBI taxonomy): domain Bacteria; kingdom Bacillati; phylum Actinomycetota; class Actinomycetes; order Micrococcales; family Micrococcaceae; genus Arthrobacter; species Arthrobacter sp. BE255. Next base: position 19,233 of record NZ_JAVDWK010000006.1, read on the forward strand.
CGTGCGCCGTGCACCGCGTGGAAGGATTCCCAACGCTGCGAGTCCTGTCAGGGACTTCCCGCACCCGGTTTCCCCCACCAGGCCGAGGATTTCACCGGCGGAAACATCGAGGCCGATCCCGCGGACGGGACGGTTGGTAACCTTTCCCCGGTCGGTGAACTCGACGTTGAGGTCTCGGATGCTTAGTACGTGGGTCATCGCTTTACCTGCCTGGGGTCAAGGAGGTCGCGCAGCGAATCTCCGAGGAGGTTGAATCCCAGCACGGCCAGAAAGATGGCCAGCCCGGGAAAGGTGGCTATCCACCAGGAACTGAATATGAGCCCGCGTCCTTCGGCGACCATCAGACCCCAGTCGGGCAGGGGTGGCTGAGTTCCAAGCCCGATAAATGCCAGGGAGCCGGCGGCCAGGATCACAGTGCCGATGTCGACGGTAGCTTGGACGAGGATGGGCGTCATGCAGTTGCGGAGTATATGGCGGCTGATGATGAGCAGTTGCGGAATGCCCATGGCCCGGGCAGCTTCGACGTAGGAGCGCTCCCGAAGGGATCTTGCTTCCGCTCGTACAAGGCGCGCATACCAGGGCCACCAGCTGATGGCCAAGGCGATGCCGGCGTTGGTCAGGCTGGGCCCGAGGATCGCAACGGTCACCATGGCCAGGAGCAGAGGCGGGAAGGCCTGGAAGACTTCGGTCACGCGCATCAAGGTTTCGTCGAGCCAGCCACCGCAGTATCCGGCGACTGCGCCGAGGGGAATGCCGATGAGGGCCGCGGCTGCAACAACGCTGGCAGAGATGGTCAGCGCTGGGTTCGCTCCCATGATGATGCGGCTGAGAACGTCACGACCGAGTTGATCGGTGCCGAGCCAGTTCAAGGCGTTGGGAGCGAGGTTTCGGGCGGAGGCATTGGTCGCCCCTATGCCCTGATCAGGGAAGGGTGCCAGCCATTGCCCAAAAACAGCCAGGATTACGACAAGGACGATGATCATCGCGCCGACCGCGGCCAAACGGTCACGGCCCAGGGTCTGTTTGAGCAGTTTGATCGGTTTGAGGGTGGTCTGTTCTCCAGCAGGATCGGGTTGGGTCGGGGCGGAGATTTGGGTGGTGGGGCTCATGACATGCTCACTCTGGGGTCGATTCGGGATTGCAGTATGTCCACCAGAAGGTTGGCCAGCAGGTAGGCTGTGGCGCCCATGAGCGTGATTGCCATGATGGCTGGGTAGTCCACTGCAAGCATGGAAGATGTAGCGAACTGTCCAATCCCTGGCCAGTTGAAGACAGCTTCGACGAAGAATGTTCCGGTCAGGGCGTAGGCTGCAGCCATTCCTGCGATAGACAGGACGGGTGGTAGGGCATTCTTCAGGGCCAGGCGCCAACGGATGGCGGTCTCCCTCAGACCGTAGGCCCTGGCGGTGAAGATGTAGTCCTGGTTCATGACATCGAGCATGGCGGCCCTGGTCATTCGTGCAACGAGCCCGAGAGGGTAGGCGGCCAAGGTGAGGGCCGGCAGGATCATGTGCTGTAACCCATCAGTGAAGGCCATGCCGTTGCCTGTGACCATGCTGTCTAGCAGGGGAAGCCCGGTCACGTGAGTGATGGGGTTGGAGTATTTGATGGAGTTGCTGAATTGCCCTGTGGCAGGAAGGATTCCCAGCCCCCCAACGAACAGGAGTTGCAGGAGCAGCCCGAGCCAGAACGCGGGCACGGAAATCCCTCCGATGGAGAGGAAGCGAATTGCTCCGTCGATGAATCCGCCGGGACGCCGGGAGCCAAGCACTCCCAAGATGACCCCTGCCGAAACAGCGAGAACCATGGCAAACCCGATGAGTTCCAATGTGGCTGGGAGGCGGGTGAACAGCTCATCCAACACGGGGCGTTTTGTGGCAAGCGACTGACCCCAGTCTCCGGTGAGCAGGTTGCTCAAGTATTCGAAGTACTGAACGAACATGGGGCGATCAAAACCCAGCTCTTGGCGGACACGGTCAAGCTCTGCCGGCGGAGCCTTGGGACCGGCGAAAATTACGGCAGGGTCGCTGGGAACGACACGAGCCAGGACGAAGACGATCACTGTGAGCACGGCGAGAACCAGCACCGATGTGATGAGCCGTCTGAGGACGAAGCGCAACATGGTTCTCCTTATCTTTGACGATGGAATGAAGGTCGGGGCAGGGGAGGCGAACCCCGGTTCAGCCTCCCCTGCCCCCGGGTCTCTGATGGGCTGGCTATGCAGCGGGTTTCATGGATGCAAAGAACACCGTGAAGGGGTAATTTTCGTTGAACTGGGAAACGTTCAGTCCAGCGGGAACTACGGAGACTCCGCGGGCATCGTAGAGAAATGCTGCAGGAGCTTCCTTGTACAGGAGGTCCATGGCTTGCTCATAAAGGTCTTGGGCTGCAGCCCTGTCCGTTCCTGTCAACGTTGCCGCCTTGTCCACCAATTTGTCGTATTCCGGGGATTTCCAATAACTCAGGTTGAAGGATGGCTTTTCGCTGGAACGGAACAGAGTGGTGAGGTTGTCACTGCCCGCGTCGCTGTACGTGGGCCAGTAATACAACACAAAGATGTCCTGAGCCGTTGCGGGATCTGCTTTGGCAGCATCCCACTGCTGATTGAACAACTGGGCCTTGACCTCCACTTCCACCCCTATCTTGGCGAACGCATCCTTGATCAGTGGGACAAACCGGGCTTCTGCTGGGTTTTCTGAGGCATAGCTAAGAGTGAGCTTCAGGCCGTCGGCATGACCAGCTGAGGCCAACAGCTGCTTGGCCTTTTCCAAGTCTTGGGAGTATTGAGGGACGTCCTGGCTGTAGGGGAAGATGCCACGGGGAGCAGGGCCGTGGGACTGCGTACCGTAGCCCTGCGCTCCGACGTCAATGATCTCCTTGTACGGAATCGCGTAGCTGAGCGCGCGGCGGACCTCGGGGTCGTTCAGTGGTGCGCGGCTCGTGTTAAACATGGCCAGGAAATTGAACGGAGAGTTGAAGTCTTTCACCGTGAACTTCGGATCATTGGCCAGTGTCTTGGCATTTTCCAGCGGAATGCTGGTGGCATAATCGACCTCTCCTGCGGTCAACATTTGCTGGGCGGTTACGGCATCGGGTGTGATGGAGATGTCCACCACATCGAAATGCGGGGCCTCTTCTTTGTTCCAGTGGGCCTCGAACTTTTTCAGCACGATCTCAGAGCCGGGCTTGTAGGAGTCGACGGTGTACGGCCCCGAGCCCGCGTCGATACCGGCATCAAAGTACTTCTCGTCCTTTGCCGATGCCGCCAGCGCCTTCGGGGAAACGATCCAGGCACCGTACGTGGAGGAAGCAACGAGGTCAATCGGGGCCGCGTACTTGAGGTTTATCGCGACTGTAGAGTCGTCAGGCGTCTCAACGCTCTCGACCGGTGCCCAGATAAACGATGCAGCTGCCCGCTCCCTGGCGGCATCAATGCTGGCCTTGACGGCAGCAGCATTGACAGGCTCGCCGTCATGGAAGGTCGCACTCGAACGGATCTTAAAGGTCCAGGCCTTTCCATCCTCGCTGGAGCTCCAGGACTCGGCGATGGCCGGCTTGAATTCTTCGGCCGAACCTTCCGGGTTCTTCCATAGCAAAGGCTCGTAGATGTTTCCCATGTACAGGGCCTCGGTTGAAAAGGAACGCACCGGATCCCACGTGGTAACGGCGGCAGAGGCGGCCACGGAGAATACATCCGGTTCCGAAGATACCTTCGGGGCCGGCGTGCAGCCCGCTGAGCTTAAGGCAAGAACAACTGTGGCGGCCGTAGCGAGGACGGTCCGAGCCGGGTGTGGAAATGAGAGTGCCAACAGAGACTCCTTGAAGAAGGGAGGGAAGTGTGACGAGTCTAACTAGATGTACCTATGCCTGGGAAATGCCTATTATGAGTAAAACTCATACCTTGGAGGCATAGTGGACTTGAGGCACCTGACGTATTTCCTGAGCATCGCTGATGAAGGATCAATCAATGCTGCGTCACGCTCTTTGATGGTCGCCCAGCCATCCTTATCCCGGCAGCTTCGCTCCTTGGAGAAGGAGCTCGGGCTCACCCTCTTCGATAGAACAGGAGCCAAATTATCGCTGACCGCGGCGGGCACTGCGTTTCTGCCCATCGCCAAGGACCTGGTCACCCGCGCCGCCCAGGCCAAATCATCCGCACGGGCGATGGCCGGAGGTTCGGTGCAACGGCTTACGATAGCGGCAGCCTCTGCCACCATCGCCGACATCATCGCCCCTTTCATTGTTTCGCAGGGGCCCGATGGAGTCCTGACCAATGTTGTCGAGGCGACCCCCGAGCTTGTCTACTCGGCGCTGCAGGACGGTAAGGCCGACTTTGCTCTGGGAACAAAGCCCCCACCGTCCGAGCTCAAATCCGTTGTTGTTGGCAGGGCGTTTCTTTGGGCCCAGTGCAACGCCAAACACCCTCTTGCCGGGAGGGAGAAAATCAGCCTCCAGGAACTCGTCCAATGGCCTCTCATAACCATGACAGCTGATTTTGGCGTCCGCACGATGTTCGATGATGCTGTTAGCACTGAGCGCCTCACCTACACGACTGGATTTGAAGTACGCTCCGCCGTGGTCGGCCAAGCCTTGGCAGCCGCCGGCAAAGGCATCTGCGTGCTCTCGGATGATCCGAATTTCGGGGTGCACGCAATGCCCATCACTCATCGCGGAAAGGACCTCGTGTTCACTCTCTTCGGCGTCTGGAATCCGCTGCATTTCGCCGCGCCCGCGATAAGGGAGTGCCTGGACAACCTTTCGGGTTTCACCTCGGAGCTGTACCCGGCCGCTCGAATATAGAATGCAGCCAATCCTAAAACTCTCGACACCGGACCTTTCGTGACTCTGGGGGAGTGGCCGGACCAGCCCCACTTTGGAGAGATTTCATGGTTTGCCTTGAGTTTTTCACTGCCCCTCGTCAAGCCCTTCTCCTCGCGACAGGACTCCAGTCGGGGCCGCCGACCATCCGTTCGGCCGGAGCACACTGACGCATTGAATGCGCCCCGCCGAATGGCGCACCCTTAACCTGGTTGTGTCCGTTGTTGTTCGGGAGAGTCAGCTGAGATGCAAGTTGCTGCCGGTCTTGGTTTTTACCATGTTCGTCGCGTAGGTGATCAGGAATTGGTACTCGTCCTCCGGTGTCAGGTCGCCGAGAAGGACGTCCATTACGAGGCCGTCCTCGAGGGCTACGAAGCTCCGGGCCAGGAATCCCGTCGGCGCCGACAAGGTGAAGGTATCCTCCTGCACGCCTCGTTCCAGAATTCCCTTGTAGAGGTTCGTTTGGCGCTCCACAAACGCCATCTGCTGTCGAGCAGCTGCTTCATTGCGCAGATAAACCGGGATGAGTTCCACGAGGATTCGGGAAGCGGTTTCGCTTTCGCCAGGCCACGGTACGCCTGAATGGATGCAGGCCCGCAGTTGGGCTTCAGGGTCACTTTCGGCCCGGATGCGGGCCTCCCTGCGGTCACAGTACTCCGTAACGCCTTGATGAAAGACCTCGCTGAAGAGCTCGTCGACGTCCCGGTAGTAGTACAGCACCGCAGCGGGCGTGACGCCGGCTTCGTTTGCAATGTCGGAAAGGCGGGCCGCTGATGACCCTCTGTCGAGCAGGACTCGACCAGCTGCTGCTACGAGTTGATCCCGGCGTTCTGTCTGATTCCGTGGTCTTGCCATGGACACAATGCTTTCACACTCACCTCGAAGTGACCCTTGACACACCCCGGTTCGTTAATTAATCTTTAATTAATAGTTAGTTAATGAATACTCCCACCCAAGGAATGCCACTGTCATGACCCGACTTCTTCCCCTAGCTCTTGTGCAATCACCTGCTGAGTCCTTGACTGATTTTGCTGCTGGTCTCGAGCGGAGGGTCAAGACGCATGCGGTCGCCGACCTTTTCGTTTACCCGGAGCTTCACTTGAATACGGCAGATTCTCCGGGCCCTGCGGACCGGCAGGCCTACATGGAAGCCTCGGCCGAACCTCTTGACGGCCCGCGCTGCCGCGCCCTTGCCGAGCTCGCCGGAGACCTTGGGATCTGGGTTTTGCCTGGCAGCGTGCTTGAACGTGGCACGGACGGGCGAATCTACAACACCGCCGTTGTCTACTCTCCGGAAGGAAAGGCTGTGGCCAGCTACCGAAAAATCTTTCCATGGAAGCCATATGAAACGGTCTGTTCCGGCAAGGACTTCGTGGTCTTCGATATGCCCGGCTACGGCCGAGTCGGTTTGTCGATTTGCTACGACGCGTGGTTCCCCGAACACAGCAGGCATCTGGCATGGATGGGGGCAGAGCTCGTCCTCAACGTTGTCCAGACCCCGACCAACGATCGTGTGCAGGAAGTTGTTATCAGCCAAGCCAACGCAATCGTCAACCAGAACTTCGTCGCAAGTGTAAACGCAGCGGGCCCGCACGGGGTCGGCCGTAGTCTCCTGGTTGACCCTGAAGGCCGCGTGCGGATCTCTGCTACGGGGCCCGAAGACGCAACCTTGATCGATGTCATCGACCTGGACCAGGTAGTAAATGTCCGTCAGCATGGCACAGCGGGCGTCACCCGACCGTGGGACCAATTCGTCGAAAACGACGACGCCATTCCATTGCCGCTCTACGCGGGCCAGCTTGATCCCCGCCTCTGGCGGCAGACCAACTCCCCGTCAACCCCGACCAACCTCAGCACTGCCCCAGCCTAAGGAAAACCCCATGTCCGCTGAGAACATCAAACTCACCCCCAAGCTATCCCTGCTATCGGTGGTCGTGTTCGGCTTGGCCTATATGGCCCCGGGAATCGTAATGACGATCTTCGGCGTCATCTCCTCCACCAGCGACGGAACAGCCCCGACAGCATTCGTCCTCGCCACGGCCGCCATGCTGCTGACTGCCCTCAGCTACGCGAAAATGGCCAAGATCTTTCCGAACTCTGGATCGGCATATGTGTATGCTCGACGGCTCCTCGATTCCCGCGTCGGCTTCCTTGTCGGGTGGGCAATCCTCCTCGACTACCTCTTCCTTCCCACCGTGGCCTGGCTTTTCCAGTCGTTCTACCTCGCAGCCCAGTTCCCGGACATCCCCGTCTGGGCCTGGCTCGCTCTAAACGCTGGACTGACAACGATCATCAACGTCACGGGCATCGTCCTTACCGACCGCGTGAACAAGACCCTGACTCTTCTGGTCGTTACCCTCATCGGGGTCTTCATCGCCTACTGCCTGGCCTACCTCGGGGATAATCCGACTGCGTCGTTCACGGACCCCTTCTGGAACAATGCAACCACGGTCGGCAGTGTCGCTGCCGCTGCTGCTATCGCTGCCTACGCCTTCCTTGGATTCGACGCCGTCAGCACCCTCAGCGAAGAAACGAAAGACGCCGAGCGCAACATTCCCCGGGCGATCCTCCTGACCGTCCTCGTCGGCGGAATAATCTTCGTCGTGGTCTCATACATCATGCAGCTCGTTCATCCTGGCGGGGACTTCGAGAAAGCAGCGACCGCAGCCTACGCCATGCAGGTCCTCGTCGGCGGGCAGTTCTACGCCAACATCACCAACATGCTCTTCATCATCGGCGGGTTCGCATCCGGGCTCGCCATCCAGGCCAGCACCAGCCGACTCCTCTACGTCATGGGCCGCGACGGAGTCCTACCCAGACGGCTCTTCGGCCGCCTCCATCCCCGGACCAAAACGCCCATCTTCAACCTGGTCCTCGTCGGTGCTATGGCCATGCTGGCACTGAACATCTCCATGGAAATCGCAACCTCCTTCATCAACTTCGGAGCATTCCTGGCATTCGCAACCGTCAACCTCTGTGTCATCGCCTACTTCATCCGAAGCCGCCAGCAAGGAACAAAGCTCTCGATCACTGGTTTCATCGTCCTACCAATACTGGGCGCAGCCGTCGACATCTACCTTCTAACCCAGCTCAGTCCCATCGCCATCACCATCGGCCTCTGCTGGATCGGCCTGGGCGTCCTCTACCTCACTCTCCTCACCAAAGGATTCCGCAAGGAACCACCAGAGATGCGTCTGCACGACCGTGACGGCCAGCCGGACGAACCCACTAATGTTCACCAGCCAAACGGGGACCACACACGGTCAGCCAAGCACAATGCCGCCCAGGCCCAGCCCACCGACATCTAACCCTGGACGAATCTCCAAAGTCCGATCGTACCGAGTGACAACCCACTGCATCCAGGGCCGCGGAACCGCAACCCGGGACGCAGTGCAAGTTCGGTGGCAACCACTCTCCCGGGGTCAAGAGAATCCGATCGGGCGAGTGTGCCATCACTGAGAACTATTTCTTCGTCCCAAAGAACCGATTCATTCCTCGCCCACATCATGACCACCAAATCGAAGACGACGTAAGGAACAGATCAGGAGAGTGCAATGATCATCACGATCGAGGCCGGTCGCTACTTCCACATCACCGGCCTATCCCCGACAGAAATCGCAGACAGTATCAACACGGCTGTAGAGATGGCCCGCGACCACTCGATGAGCGAAGGATGGCAGGGCATTCTCGTCACCCGCCACGGACCTGACAACTACACAGTGAACCTAAGCGCTGACGTTCCCTACGGAGTAACAGTGGAACGGGACCTGCCCAGCAGCCCCAAGCCCTAATAAGTGGGACGCCGAAATCAACAACACAATGTAAATTAGCCGGCATCAGCCCCTAGGCAGGTCCACTGCAGAGTGTCCCGGTGCCAAGGAAATGGAACACCTTCGGGTGGACCGAAGATTTCTGTGCCTGCTGTGCCACAGTGGCCGGGGTGACCTTGCAGGAACGCCGCGTCACCGAACCCACCGGAACGGCAATCATCACCGTCGACGACAACGGGGAGAACGCCATCGTCATGGACCCCGGCGCCAACCGTCTTCTGGAATTCCTCAGTGCTGAAGAAAGTGCGACCATTGCAGCCGCCGATGTCCTGGTTGTGCAGCTCGAGACCCCCATGTCAGCAGTCATCGGCGCAGCCCACGCCGCCCGCGCGGCGTCCACGACCGTCGTGCTCAATGCCTCGCCCATCCAGCCGCTTCCTGCCGAACTTCTCGCCTGTGTTGACGTCCTCATTGTCAACGAGCACGAGGCCAGGCACCTCGCGGCACATACCCGCAGCATTCAGACCCAACACGGGGATGAGCACGAACTTGCCTCGGCGCTCAGCGAGCAGGGCCCAGCCGTCATCCTCACCCTCGGCCCGCGGGGTGCCATCCGTCTGTGTGCCAGGTGAACCACCGGCGCTCGTGCCCGGACGTCACGTTGCCGCTGTCGACACGACGGGCGCAGGTGACACCTTCTGCGGAGCCCTGGCAACCGCACTGGACCAGGAAACCCACGGAACACTTGACCTTGGCGCCCTGGTCCGTGCTGCCGAATTGGTACGAACGCCGCCACATGATGCACTCGACCCGGCGATGGAACCGCGACCACAGCGACGAGCTTCAGTCGGCCTGGATGAACGGGACCGGCATGCTCGTCTGGGACACCGTGTTCGGGGTCTGGGTCGGCTGGAATGAGCGCGACAAGGCAACGCTCCCGAGGATGCTGCGGGTGCAGCGCGCATTCTCGGACCTCCTTATCGAAGGTGACTGGTCGCCGCTGGAGGGCGCGACTGCCGAGGCGGTGGATGCGGGCATTTACGTCTCCCGCTGGTCACAAGCCGGCACAACGCTGTGGACGATCGTTAACCGCAGCGAACGTGATTGGGCTGGCGACGCGCTCGCAGCTGTCCCCGGATCAGGAACGCGGCGCTTTGACGTCACCGCCGGAGCGGCGGACGTACGCTCGGTGAAAGTGCCGGCGCGTGGTGCCGCTGGCATCCTTCAGCTCGAACCCGACATACCCGAACCAGCCGGGCTCGCGGCCCTGATGGCAGCGGCCGCCGCCGATACCGGTTCAGCCGACACCCGCTTCCCGCACCGTCAAGCAATCCGCATCACTCCCCGGCCGGCCAAAGTAGACGCCTTCCCAGCCGCCGCCATTGTCCTCGACCCCGGCACCCGCACGCTGGAAGTAACCTTCCGCCGTCGCGAAACCGGCTTCTACCAGGGCGCCCCGTACGTCGAGGAATGGAAGCCGCTTCCGCCGCGCCTGCACGACCGGCGCAGCGAGCAACTAAGCGTCGCGATCGACAGAACTGTCGCCGTGGCACCGGGGGAAGTGTCGGTAGAGGAATTCCGCGATTTCATCCTACGGACCGGTTATCGGCCCAACGTTGGCACCCGATTCCTGTCAGGTACAGAAGGCGCAGCGAACGACGCCCCTGTCACCGGCGTTTCCCTGGCCGATGCCCGCGCCTACGCCGCATGGGCCGGCGCACGCCTCCCGAATGAGTTTGAATGGCAGCTCGCGGCCAAACAACCGGGATTCGCACGACGCATCCCCGCAGTCTGGAACTGGACTGAAAGCGAACACAGCTACGGCATCACCCGCTTCCTCATGCTCAAGGGGGAAGCGACCACCTCACCACAGGCTCCGACTGGTACACCGACGGATGCGTTCAGGACCCCTTGTTCAGCCTGAAATTCCTACTGCCCGGCCTCGGCGTCGAACGCTCTGGAAGCATGGCTTCCGACTCGCATGGGATGCCTAGGAATGCACTGACTGTAAAGATAGCGGCAGCATGCTGCTGTATATCGAAGGCCGGGAGCAGCGCCTGGTTGTACCGTGGCCGCTGACCAGCCGTGGGCAGGGACTCCCGAATCAACCGCCTTGAAAGCAGCCACGTTCCTGGACCGTCAGGCCGCTGCCCGGCAGTGCCCGGCCGGCCCTCTGCTGGTTCTGACTGTCCGTTCTCAATGTAGTTGTCAGTCGCGACGTGGGGACTGGCAGGTTGGATCTGGCGGATTTTTTCCCATCCAACCTGTCAGTTCCGCAATTCTTTGAGTTCGGCGGCCTCAGGGCGTCACCCAGGACGCTCCCATCCGGGAGACCAACTTGCGCCCGTGGTTGCGGAAACACGCTCTACGTCTCGACTAGCTAGCAGCGATTGGCCTTTGGGACTCCACTGCGACATTTAACATCTTCGTGTTCAACGACGAACCATGGCAGCCGAATCCCGGCTCGATGAGCCCGCGAGGCGCGCAGGATACGAGATAGCCAAACCAGCTACATAGGAACTTCGACTCCGACCGTAACGTTCCCGGGCCGGGTCTGGACTCTCTATCCGGGGAAGTCTTTCGGGTCGGTCTGGTTTCGCCCACCAGCATCGTCTCTTCCAGTTAGTGAACATGTGGTGATCGCAGTGGAGTAGGCTTGTTTGTGCTGAATTCACAGGCATGGGTTGTGCTCGCTTACGAGCCCATCACCACACTTATGCACACTCCCCGGGTGTATGCCCTTAACCGTGTATGCGTGAAGGCATTACGAGCGGGCCGACTTGCCGTCAAACATGCGCGCGACATTCATCGCGCGGAAGCAGTGCCTTCCCGAGCCCGGCCGAGCTGCTGCCCGGGCTCGCCGTGGGCGACGTGCCAGCGGTGAGCGGACCTCGACGCGGCGATGAAGGCCAGCGGGCCAAGCCATCTCACGGCGGTCTCCGGCAAGAACTTTAGCCTTCAAGTGGCCTACGTTCCTATCCGGCCGGCCATCCCCGACGAGAGCATTGTCGGGGTATGGCCAGCGAACGTAAACCTCAATAGGCGTGCGCGCAAGTTTATCGAAGTCGCACGCGACGTCCTGGCATCATCGAGCCTGGAGGGAAACTCCCGATTGGAAACCCCACCGTCCGCTCTGCGGGATTAGCTACGAAACATAGTCGTAGACGGCAAGCTCTACAGATTCGAACCAGAGCGGTGAACCGTGGGGCTTTGGCATGGATGCCCGGCAGATAAGGCGCGTCACACTTCGATGCAAAATGCGCAGGTGCCTGGGGCGATGCCCGGAGCCCTTAATCGCGCAGATATAGTCGTGTACGTTTCGTATTGCATGGCGTTGCCCGTATGGTTGACCCATGGCAGTCAGAAGTCAAGAAAGTCGTCGGGCCGTTTTGGAAGCAACCATGAAGTTGCTCGAAGACTCGGGGCCCGCCGGATTTACCGTGCAAAAGCTCTCCATCGAGCGCATTGCCCGCGAGGCCGGCGTCAGCAAGACCACCATCTATAGGTGGTGGTCGAGCAAGGTTGCCGTGGTTATCGATACTTTCCTGGACAACCACGTCGCCCGTACTCCAGTGCGCCAGGATGTGCCCGCGATCGACGCGCTCCGTGAACACATGGCCTCCCTTGCGGAGGTCTACGCAGGTAATGAGGGCCGGCTCGTGGCTCAACTCATCGGGGAGTGCCAGCAGGACGAGGCAACGATGGCTGAGTTCAAGAAGCATTTCTGGTCCCCGCGAGCCCTGGTCGTTACGTCACTGGTTGAGCGGGCCATAAGCGAGGGGTCGATGCGCAAGGATCTCGACGCCCAGGTCGTTACGGAGCTGCTGTATGCCCCCGTGTACTTCCGCCTACTGTTTCAATCGGGCCCCCTTGACGCCAAGGCCACGGACTCCATCATGCAGACGGCACTTGACGGGCTTGCTGCAGCATAGCGGCCAACAGGGCGCCGCTATGCTGCACGATGGGCGATGGGCGATGGGCGGGTTGAGGCCACGGCGAGATCCAACTCGCGGTAGGGCCTTGGGTGTGTGCGGCTGAAAGATGCACCGCTGCGTGAACTGTCCGAGGGAGCGGTTTCCGTGCTGGCCCTTCTGGGTGTCGGCCGGGGATGCCAGCATCCGAACAGCGGCGCTTGCTTCTGCGGGCAATTTTTGGCGCTCGTGCTGACTCTCGTCGTTTCCAATCAGCTCGTCAGCGTGGACGGCGATCATGCCACATTGCAGGCCAACGCGATCGGAACGCACATCATGGAGCTGGGGCATCCGTCTCGTATTGCGGTTGCGGGAGGTAGGTACCATTGCGGTCTGGCGCGCACGCCGAAACGGATGGCGTTTTCAATCCATCCCTCCGCGGTACCCGTGGTTTGCCCGGGAACCGCTGCAACACGAGGGTCTATTGCCGTCATTGTCGTTCCTCTTCTATGATTCCCTCCTCCGACGCGCCCTGCGTGCGCCGGAAGAACCCATTAGCATGTAGCGAACCTTGTGCAATACGATACGGCCCGTATATATTGGGTGAACGTTGATTTCGGGAACCAGATGCGCTCATGGCATTTTTGGCTGTCCCGTTCCGACGCCGTTCCCTTCCCGGCCCGTGGAGCCAGTCCGCCGACAGGCGATCCACAATGAAAGGAAGCATCATCGTGAGTACCGCCATCGCGCCGCCCAATGACGCGGTCATTGTCTCCTACCGCAGGACCCCGATCGGACGCGCACGCAAGGGCTCGCTTGCCGACGTGCGCCCGGAGGATCTTGCCGTGGCCGCAATCCGCGGAGCGCTCTCGGACCTGGGGCAGCTCGACTCGGTCAGGTTCGCCGACGCCTACGTGGGTTGCGCGGTCCCGCAGGGCGCGCAGGGGGACAATATAGGACGCCGAGTCGTGGTGCTTGCCGGAATGGACAACGTCCCTGCGGTCACAGTGAACCGCTTCTGCGCCTCCTCGTTGCAGGCCACCGCGATGGCCGCCCAGGCCGTGCGGGCCGGCGATGGGGACGCGTTCCTGGTTGCGGGCGTTGAATCCACCAGCTCCACACCACCCGTGGTGGAGTCCCCGCATCCCGCCTTCACGGCGGCGGCACGGCGTGCCGACGACATCTTTGAATCCGGCCAGCGGTGGGAGGACCCCCGGAATCACGGGCAGTTGCCCGACGTGTACCTCTCTATGGGCAAAACCGCCGAGTTCGTGGCACGCCAAACCGGCACCACGCGCCGCGACCAGGACGAATGGGCCTTGGAATCCCAGCTCAGGGCGGAGCGGGCTATCGAGTCCGGTTACTTCGCGCGCGAGATCGTCCCGGTGACCACGACTGCCGGCACCGTGGTGAGCGCCGATGACGGCCCGCGCCCGGGCACCACCCTGGAGGCCCTTTCCGGCCTCAAGCCTGTGTTCCATGAATCCGGAACAGTCACCGCAGGAAACGCCAGCCCGCTCAACGACGGTGCCTCTGCCCTGGTGGTCATGAGTGCCCAGCGCGCGGGCGAACTGGGGTTGAAGCCGCTGGCCCGCATCCTGGGCAGTGCCGCAAGCGGACTTTCGCCGGAAATCATGGGACTGGGTCCGGTGGACTCGTCCCGCCGTCTGCTTGAGCGCCTCGGACTGTCGATCGGGGACATTGACATTGTTGAGCTGAACGAGGCCTTCGCCGCGCAGGTGGTTCCCGTGGTGCGGAAGCTTGGCGCCGATCCGGAGCGGGTCAACCCGTTTGGCGGGGCGATCGCCCTGGGCCACCCGTTCGGTGCGACCGGCGCGCGGCTGGTCGGAACCCTCATTAATGGTCTGCAAACCAAGGATGGATCGCTCGGCCTGGCCACGCTCTGCGTGGGCGGCGGCCAAGGCATGGCGATGGTAGTGGAAAGGTTGTCGTGAACCAGCCAGCGCTCATTGCCGACCCGGCCCGCTCGATGCTGGCCGCCGACCGGAGCCTGGAAGGCCTCGGGATCCACGTGTTGCGAGCCAGCGAGGGGCGCGCGACGGCGGTCCTGACGGTCACTCCCGAGATGGCCAACGGGCACGGGATTGCCCACGGTGGATTGGTCTTCGCGTTGGCAGACACCGCGTTCGCCATGGCCGCGAACACGTTCGGCGCCGGAATCGCGACCGCCGAGGCTTCCATCTCCTACATTTCCCCGGCTCACATCGCCGACGAGCTGGTCGCCTCCGCCGAAGTGGCCTTTCATGAGGGCCGCCGGATGATTGTGGATGTGGTGGTGCGGGCGGGGGAGCGGACTGTCGCCATCTACCGCGGAACCGGCAGGGCCCTGCGCCTTACAGACTGAGGTTGACAGGGCTGCCGTATATAAGCGTCCAGACATGCGTGTGTGCCCGGACTCCGTCTTGGAGCCCGGGCACACTCGTGTTTGTACCAAAGATTGACGCGCCGGACCCCGTATTGCGGGTGGGGCGCGGCGCAGCGGAGGTGTCAGCTCTTGGAGGCCTTCGCCGCACCGGCGGTCGACAGCTTGTCGGCGATGCCCATGAGGACCGGGGAACCGGTCGCGGCGATCAGCAGGTCCTGGATCGGACGCTGTAGCTTTACCGAGACAAGTTCCTTGGCCCCCGCGAGAACTGCTTCGCGTCCCATGGCCGGGTTCTTGTGGCACCTCACCGGCACGTTGAAGATCAGGCGGCGCAGACATGAGTTGTCGTGGTCACACCACACAATCTCATCCTGTCGTCCCTGGAGGACCTTGTTGGGGAATTCCGGATCGGCCAGCATCTGCCGGGCCAGCATGATTCCGTCCGCGAACCCGGCGGTGATGGCGTCTGCACACTGTTGCGGGTCATAGGTGCTGCTGAGAAGCAACGGAACCTCGGGCATGGCGGCGCGGAATGCTTGTGGCTCTCCGTGGTTCAGGATTGCGCCCGATTCGGAGGTGACGTTGTTGTCCATCGACTCGTAGTTAGCATCGCTCAGGGCGATATATCCAACCCCTTCCTTCTCAATGATCGCGGCGACCTCAGCGAACCCTTCGGGCCCCTGGCCATCGGGAAGATGGTCGTTGGTGCTTATCCTCAGGCCCACCGGATAGTCGGTTCCGACCTCGGCGCGAATTGCCCGAATCGTGTCGACGAGGATGCGGGCGCGGTTCTTGGCGCTGCCGCCGTATTCATCAGTTCTCCAGTTGGTCCGCGGTGAGAGGAATGAGGAATAGAGGTAGCGCATGTGTGCGCCCAGCTCGATGCCGTCGAAGCCGGCCGCCTTGGCACGGCGCACCGCCGCGACGGTCTGTTCCTGGACCTCAAGGATTTCCTCCTTGGTGATCTCCTCCGGCGTCGGGTTCGTTCTGCCGCCGGGAATGTAGAAACCGTGCGGCAGACGGGGTGCGGCCATGCGAACGGGCTTCGGGCTAGCAGCCCTTGTGGGCCGGCCCTCGCCCGGCACACCCATGGCGCCGAAACTGGGGAAGATCTGGGCGAAGATGGGTACTTCGTGCTCGTGCACCGCATCGACCATGCGCCGTAGGCCGGGAATGAATTCGTCACGGTCGAAGCGCATCAGGGGCTGGAATGGTGCCTCCTGGTTCCCACGCTCTGTGGCCACCGCGCCACCGATGATCAGCAGCCCTGCGCCGCCGCGGGCCCGAGTGGTGAGGAACGCGATTGTCTGGTCGCTGGGGTGGCCGTCCTTCGTGGGCTGGAGCACTGCCATGGGGCTGAGGACATAGCGGTTCTTGATGGTCAGGCCGTCGATTTTCCAGGGGCTGGAAAGCACCTCGGCGACGGTAGCGGTCTCGGGGGACATTTGTTCTCCTTGGATTTTCAGTGAAACCAGGATGAAATAATTCATCCGTGCATGCGTTCGGGCCGTTTTGTATCGAGGGGCGGACTTAGAACTCAGAACCTGTCGCGGACGTGACGTTCCCTGCCGTAGAGCGAAACCACGGCAAGGATGATGAGCCCGAAAATGATGCGGCTCTGAGCCTCCGAGAGTCCGTTGCTCACGATGATCGTGGACAGCAGGGTGAGGGTGAGTGCGCCGAGCAGCGTCCGGGTGTAGCTGCCGCGGATCGAGCCAAAGATGGTACCTCCAACGAGGACGGCGGCCAGGCCCGAGAACAGATATGGCTCCCCGATGGTTTGCGACCATCCCGAGCCGTAGGAGGCAATGAAGACGCCGGCGATCCCGGCCAGGGCGCCCGAGGCGGCAAAGACAAGGGTCCACACGGCGGAGGTGCGAATCCTCGTCAGCCGGGCGGCCCGGAAATTGACTCCCGTAGCATGGAAGCGACGTCCGGCCGCGGTGCGGTTGAGGAAAATCCACATGCCCACCCCGCAAAGGATCACGATCAGGATGATCGGCGGGAACGGCATGCCGAAGGTGGTTCCCCGCAGATTCGCTAAAGAACGCAGCGCCTGCGGCGGGGCAGAGGAATAGTCGCCGTCAGCGAGGAAGAGCGTCGCGCCCGTCAGAGCAGCGCCGGTGCCCAACGTGACGACCAGTGGCTGGACCGCGAAGCGGTGGCAGATCCAGCCGATCAGGGCACCGATGCCGCCGCAGACCAGGACCGTGGTCAGCACGGCGACAACCGCCGGGACCGCGAGCTTGCCCGCGACGTTGGCGGCCATAAAGGCGCCGAAGAGGATGTAGCCTGGCGCAGCGAGGTCCAGTCCGCCCAGGATGACCACGAGCGTCTGGCCCATGGCCGCCAGGGCTAACAGGGAAGTGATGACCAGGATCGAGGTGACGGACCTGGGGTTTGCGATGGCGGGGATGGTAATGACCAGCCAGGACGCCAGGGCCAGGACAACGAGGACCTGCAGGACAGGCACCCCGAAGACCCATGTCTTGAACGTGGTCCAGGGCCTGGAAATCCGAAGCTCGGGTGTTTCTGCGGGGGACAGTGTGTCACTGGTCATGATGCGTTCCTCTTCAAGCGGGGTGCCAGCAGCGTCGCGCCAAGAACGACGCCGACGACGAGGACGGCGCCGTAGGCGAATTGGATGAGGCTGGGGGCCACGCCCGAGGCGGTGAGCAATTGCTGCAGGAGATAAATGGAGACCGCTCCGAAGAGTGCGCCCAACAGGCCACCGCGGCCGCTGGCCAGGCTGGTTCCGCCCAGGACGGCGGCGGCTAGCCCCAGCAGGGCATAGGTGGAGGCGAGCGAGGACTGGGATGACTGCACAATGGCGGTCAACGCAATGCCGGCGATCCCGGCAAACAGCCCGCCGAGGGTGTAGGCCAGGATCCGGATCACACTGACGTTGACCCCGGAGCCGTAGGCGGAGACATCGCTCTCGCCGGTGGCCAGAAGATTGCTGACAAATGCCGTGCGGCGCAGGGCGAACCAGATGAGCCCGGCGGCGCCGATTGTTAGGAGAGCGCCGGGGAGAATGCCGATGCCTCCGGCGAACACTTCGGTCCAGTTGTCCGGGGCAGCCACCGGGTTCTGGGCGATGCTCAGCGACAGGCCCACGAGCAGGAACAGCATCCCGGTGGTGGCGACCACCGGGTGCAGGCGCACCACAGCGACCAGGATTCCGTTCAGGGCACCGATCCCGGCGGCGACGGCCAGGATGATGGGAGCTGCCAGCTGCCAGTTGCCCAGCCCCGCGGGGATGAGGATGGCGACGAAGAAGCAGTTGATGAACGTGGCCAGGGGGCCGACCGAGATGTCGATGCCGCCGGCCAAGATCGAGGGCGTGGAGGCGAATCCCACCAGCACGAACGGCGCCAGCGTGGCCAGGGTACCGGGCAGGCGCGCGGGGGAGAGGAAGGACGGTGAGACGAAAAGGTTCAGCACCAGCAGCACCAGCGCGAGCAGCAAGGCAAAGGCGAAGGGCCAGCGCTGGAACAGGGTCAGGACGCGGTTCATGTGAGGACCTCTGATTTCTGGCCGAAGTAGGCGGCGACGACGGATTCGGTGGACAGCTGTGTGTGGGGGATCTGGGCAAATACCGCTTGGTCGCGGAAGACCAGGACGCGGTCCGCGAGGTCCACGAGCTCGTCCACCTCGCTGGAGAGGACCACGATGCTCATTCCTTCGGCGCTGAGCCGGTGCAGGATTGCGTAGATCTCCCGCTTGGTCCCGATGTCAACCCCTCGGGTGGGGTCATTGAGCAGCAGGACCTTGGGGTCGGTGGCAAGCCAGCGGGCCAGCAGCACCTTCTGCTGGTTGCCGCCGGACAGGGTGGAGATGGCATCGTGGGCGGCACCGAAGCGCAGGGACAGCAAGTGGGCGAAGGCCTCGAACCGGCGGGCAGTGCGGCGGGTGTCCAGCAGCCCGCCGCGGCGGTCCTTGGCCAGGGTGGGGAGCGCGAAGTTTTCGCGGATCGACATGGACTCGAACAGCGACTCTCCGCGACGTTCGCGCGGCAGGTAGGCCACGCCCAGGACATCCCCGTTGCGCTCGGTAAGCTCTGCGGCGCCCTCGGGGAGGAGGCGCACGACGCTGCCGGGCCCACCCGCCACACCGGCCAGGCGCTTGATGAACTGGTCCTGGCCGTGGCCCTCGAGCCCCGCGAGGCCCACGATCTCGCCAGCGCGCAGCTCGAAGTCGATGGGTGCCGAGGCCGGTGTCAGGCGGACGGCCGCCCCCTGAAGGACGGCGTCCCCGGGAACATGCGGTTGCCGCCGGGTGTCGTCATGGCCGGAGTTTCCGGTCATGTCCGCGATCAAGCGGTTGATGGACAGGCCCGACCTCTCCACGGTGGAAACGCTGCGCCCGGACCGCAGGACGGTTACCCGGTCCGAGATCTCCGCGACCTCGTCCATGCGGTGCGAGATGAACAGGATGGCAGTGCCCTCGGCCGTGAGCCGGCGCATCTCGACGAAGAGCCGGTCGCGGGAGCTGACGTCCAGGGAGGCCGTCGACTCGTCGAGGATGAGCACCTTGGGGTTGCGCACGAGTGCGCGGGCAATGCAGAGGGACTGCCGCTCGGAGAGCGAGAGCTTGCCTGCGGGAAGATCCAGCGGAATCTCGCCTGCGATCCGTGTCAGGACGTCTTGGGCTATTGATCGCTGCTCGGCGCGGCCCACCCGGCGACGAAACACTCCGTGGGACCCCAGCCAGACGTTCTCGAGGACCGTTTGGCTCCCCGCGGTGAGCACTTCCTGGAACACCGTCGCAATCCCCAGGTCCATGGCAGTTCGGGGCGATCGGCTGGTAACGGGGACGCCGTCCAATGTGACGGTGCCGGAATCGGGACGGTGGACGCCTCCCATGATCTTGACGAGAGTGCTCTTTCCGGAGCCGTTTTCGCCAAGGAGCGTGTGGATTTCGCCCGGCCGGAGGTGGAGTTCGCCGTGGATGAGGGCGCGGGTGGCACCGAAGCGCTTACTCACCCCGGCGAGCACCAGGCCGGATGGTTGGTTGTTCACGGCGGATCTCCTTGGCAATAAAATGTGGCGTGGGTCATATTCGAAACTAGACGAATCGTACAGCATGTGCCACTCTAAATCCGATACGCAACGAAGCGTTTCAGTCGGCAGGGAGTTAAAACCATGAAGAAGATGACCTATTTCCCCCGTTTTACAATGGTGGGCGCCGCAGTGCTGGGTGCCGGCACCCTCGTTCTGACGGGCTGTTCTGCATCGGCTCCAGCGGGCCCGGGCTCCTCCGGAGGGGACGCACCTGGCCCGGCGTCGTCGGCGGCCGCCGGGACCTGCGGGTCGTTGCCGGCGGGTACGGCGAACGATCCGAACGGCATGCTGGCCGGTTTCTCCAAGGAGATCGCCGAGGGTTACAACCTCTACCCCTACGAGATCCGGAAGTCGGCATGGGCAGACTACAAGTCGAAGAAGACTGACGGTTTCACCGCCGCGGTCGTGGGCATGCCACCTGCCAGCCCCTTCATCGCCTCCATGTCGGAGGCGATCCGGACGAGCCTGAAGGCCAATGGTGTCAAGATCGTCGGCGACTTCGCCCCTGATGACCCGTCGAATGTGCCCCTGCAGCTCCAGCAGTTCAACGAAGCGCTCTCGCTCAAACCGGACGTGATCATCTACACCGCCATCGCACCGGAGCCTTCCGTGGACCTGGCCAAGGCCGCCCATGACGCCGGCATCCCGCTGGTCGCCGCCCAAATTCCGATCGATTCCGAATACGCCGTGAGCGTCACGAGGAATACTCCGCTCGCCGTCGCCCAAGTCACCGCCGGAACGGTGGGAGCAATCGGGGGCAAGGGCACCGTCCTGCGAGTCGAGGGCATCCCGGGGATCCCGGCCTCGACTTTCGCGAACCTGGGCATCGATGCCGTCCTGGAAAACTGCCCGGAGGTGAAGGTCGCCGGGTCGGTCACCGGATTCTTCCAGCCGGCAAAAGCCCAGGCGGAGGTCCAGAAGTTCCTTGCGACCAATCCTGCCGGGGTTGACGCCGTTCTTCAGGCCGGAACGATGGGCGTAGGCATCCGAAACGCCTTCGAGGAATCGGGCATGGAGGTGCCGCCGATCGCGGACGACGGATCGAGCCACGGCTTCTCGTCCTGGGCGCTGGCAAACCCGGACTACCCGTTCTTCGGCACCACGACCCCGTCCGTGCGCACCGGCGAGGCAGTGGTCGATGTGGCGCTGCGCATCCTGAAGGGCGAGGGCCCGAAGATCAACCAGATCGTTGAACCCTCGGTGATCGTCTCCCGGGAGAACATCGCCAAGGTCGCGGACCCGTCGTGGGACCCCAATGACCTGACCGACCTGGCCGGCGCTCCGGAGGACTACCTTCCCACGGATCGCCTCAATGCGTTCTTCTCACGGCCCGGCGCCTAGGGATGGCGCGAGCCTTGAATACGAGGGATGAATCCGCCACGGGGTCTGCCGGCAGGTCGAGCTCCGAACGCTTGACGCCCAGGCACTGGATCTACTTCACCTTGATCACGCTCGTACTGTTGTCCGATGGCATGGATGTCACCATCGTCAGCCATGTCTTTCCAACGCTTATCAAGAGCTGGGGTGTCTCGGTCGGGGGCGGAATCGCCTTCGTTGTCGCCGTGGGCTTCCTGGCCATGGGACTTGGCGCCGTCGTCGCCGGCGGCCTGTCTGATAGGTGGGGACGAAAGTCCATCCTCATCGGCAGCGTGGTCGTCTTCGGCGGGGCCACCGCCTTGGGGGGAACCTCTGGCGACTTCACGGCATTCGCCGCTTGGCGGATCCTGGCTTGCCTGGGGATGGGTGCCGCGATGGCGTCCGGAAACACCCTGCTGGCGGACCTGATCCCCGAACGACGGCGCGCGGCACTGCTCGCGATGGCCTACGCCGGGGTGGGCCTGGGGACAACGGTCGGCGCAGCTCTGGCCGGCACCTTGCTCCCGACCGCGGGGTGGCGGGCACTCCTCGCGGTCGGCGGCCTGATCCCGTTGGCGGTTATCGCTGTGCTTGTATTCGTTGTCCCCGAATCCCCTGCCTTCCTGTCGGCGAGGCGCTGGGCGGAAAGCGCCGTGTCCCCGGCCGGCCGGGGACAGGAATCGTCTGGTCCCGGTTCAAAGGTTCGTACTTCGGGTTCCGAGGCGTCCGTGGGGACCATCCTGTCGCGGCCACTGGCCCCCACGACGGTCTTGGTGTGGCTTTTTGGCTTCTTCTCTCTGGGCACCCAATTACTGATCGCCCAGTACCTGCCGACCTTGCTGCAACTTCCGGCACCCGGGCTCAACACCGTGCAGAGCAGCACCATCGTCGGTGTCTACGGATTGGCGAGTGTCTTGGGAGGGGTGGTAGTTGGCGCCATCCTGGCCCGGGTTTCACGTTTTCTCGTCATCGGGATTGTCCTCGGGCTGGCTGCCGTCGTGTCGGTCGTGGTTTACCTCCTGCCTGATCCGGGATTCGGTTCCCTGATCGTCGTGTTGGGGATCACCGGGTTCATTCTGCCAACCGCCTTCGGCCCCACACGGAGTGTCCTTGCCGCCATGGCCTACCCGGCCAACATACGCGGCGCGGGAATCGGCGTGGCGGAATTCGGTGGGCGGCTGGGAGCAGCTGCCGGCGGCGTTGCCGGTGGCACGCTCATCGGCGCCGGAATGGGACTCTCGGGCCTGTTCCTTATTCTGCTGTTGCCCATCGGCGTGCTTCTTGGTTCGTTGACGGGGCTTCGCCTGCAGTCAAGACGGACCCAGGTGCCGGAGCAAGGGGAAGTCGGTTCAGCTGGCCCCGTGACTGCGGAAGGGACCCCGGCACGAGCGGCCGCCGTGGATTGAGCACACCCACTTGAGCCCCGGAGGCTTCTTCCACCGGTGGAAGTCGGATCGACATCCACCGGTGGAAGAACCTGCATTTGGCCTGCACCGTGACGAGTGGTCACCGGCCCGGAAATGCCCCTAGGACAATATCCTGCGCCGCCCTGTTCAGTGCAGGCACGGCCCGGAACCGACTGCCGGTGGGCAAAGCATAGCGAGCGGTGACACACCATCGTGTCGCCTCTTTTGCGGCCGCGTAGTCGGCCCGCGAGATTGCCTCGGAATGGATACCGGACGTAGCGCCTTGCTTTCTTACAATGACAAAAATATTCTCGGCTCCACAAAGTCCTGAGGAGCTTAACCTTGTTTTTTGCACATTCGGCGCCACTGCAACGCCTTGAACCTTTCGTCCCCTTACTCATGCGACTCGCGATCGGTGCCACACTGATTTCCCACGGATTCCAGTTCGCACCGGCGAAGTTCGCCGCGATTGTGGAAGGCGCGTGGGGACTGCCATTTCCTCTCCTGATCGGCTGGTACGTGACGCTTCTGATGTTCGTCGGCGGGAGCTTCATCGCGTTGGGTCTGCTCACCAGGCTGGTGACGATTCCGGTGGTCGTACATATTTTCCTCGCGATCTTCATGGTTGAGATCATTAGGGGGTTCGCGCCCGCGGAAAGCGGCGGCATGCAGGTACCTGTTTTGTTGATCGCGGGCTTGTTTGTTCTCCTTGTGACAGGTCCGGGGTCGGTTTCCGTGGATCGTTTGCTTGGCTGGGATGGCGGATGGGCGCGGAAGAGCAACCCGGATTCGCAAAGGGTTGCGTCGATGAGCTGACTGAACCGTTTGAGAAACGGTTCCGAGGGCCTTTCCACCCGGTGGATGTCACTTCGACAACTACGTGCGAAGGGGCCCTCGCCCGTTGACGGGCTTCACCGCGACCATGGGGAATGGATCCTCGGATACCAGGAAGCAGATAGGCCGCTGGGCGGGAAGGCGGCCCGCGCTCGACGGATCGGTACCCGGGGGTCGGGTATCTTCGGCGGCACCGTCTGCCACACGCAAAGAAGCCCCTTGGAACACTGAACCAGCAAAGCTGTTCAGTGTTCCAAGGGGCTTTCCAATGCCGGCAGACGCCGGGCAGGCTCAGGCGCTGACGCGTCCGCGCAGGAATTCGGAGTCAGGGGAGTCGGTGACGGGCAGTCCAGAGGCTTCCAGGCTTGCGCGCAGCTGTTTCATGAATCGGTCCGGAAGCCTGACTGCCGGCGCGCGCAGGGCGCCGCCGTTGAAGCCGGAGAGCCACTCCTGGTACTTCCACTGGGTGCGGTTGATGGAGCTGGTGCCCGGGGTGGAAGTGGACGATACAGCCATATTCGCGGCGCGCGCCGGCTGGACCTCCCAGTAGCTCTTCATGGCTTCTTCCCACTTGCCGGTCCGGGCCAGCTCGAAGGCCTTGGGGTAGTAGTCGCCCATCCAGTTCGTGTTCGCGGTGCCGGAGAACTGGACGTCCAAGACCGACATGAGGGGGATTATTTCGGCCTCGATGGGGCAGGAGATCACCACTTCGTCGCGGAAGTGGTGGTACATCTCCATGACTCCGGGGATGCCCGGGTAGCCCTGCTCGGCCTTGATGGCGACGATGCTCGGCATCGCGTCAAGGACGCGGCGCACGAACTCCACGCTCATGCCGGCGGGGTGGATGCGCTCGAAGCCCCATGCCGGCAGCGGGAACAGCATGGTGGCCAGGTCGGTTTCGTCGGTGAAACGCTTCGTGTAGTCAAAGACCTCGTCGTAGGAGGTCGGCCAGAACGATGAAGGGTAGGCCAGCAGCGCGCGGTCGGCGCCGGCCTTGGTAGCAAGGTTTGCCGCGTGGATGTTCTCTTCCAGGGTGCCGAAGATGGCGTGGAAAAAGAGGGCGAAGTCCGGCCCAGCTGCTTCGCGGGCGACGGCCGTTATCCGGGCGTTCTCCTCCGGGGTGACATTGGCTTCGGCGATCAGCAGCGAACCCTTGAACCCACGTTCCTTGAGCAGGAGGATGTCGTGGCGGATCGCATTTTCGTTGATGCCGGAGAAGTCCGCGGTGAAGGATGGGTGCGTCACCGCGACGGTGCCGACGAAGTTCTCCCGGGCCCAGGCACGGGCTTCGGATTTGGTGTAGTCCACCATGGTGTACTCCTTGATTGTTGTCAGTGGGGTCTTGTCTCTGGGCTATTTGCGGCTGGTGACGATGCCGACGGGCAGGACGGTGCCGATGCCCTCGGCGCGGGCACGGTCCACGAGCATCTCGGCAACCACGATGTCCTGCAGGCCGGAACCGGTTGATTTGTAGATTCTGATCCCTTGCGCTGCGTCGATTTTGGTTTCACCGGTCAGGACGTCGTTGAGTGTGACGACGAGCGAATCGACATCGACGCCGTGTGCCCGGGCCGCGATCATGTCCCCGCTGCCGTGCACGACCTCGTCACGGGTATCCACCACGACCACCGCGGCGCGGGCGATCAGCTCCGCGGGCAGCTCGCGCTGGGCGGGGGTGGTTGAACCGATTGAGACGACCGCGGCGTTCGGGCCGACCCATTCGGCCTGCAGTGTCGGGGATTCATCGCGGGAGCGTGCGGCGCACAGGATGAGATCCGCGCCTTCCGCGGCCTCGCGGGCCGAGCCGACAGCACGTGCGGGTGCGCCGAACGCGCCGTCGAATTCGGCCGCAAAGGCGTCGCGGTTGGCAGGGGTGGGGCTGAACACGCGGATGTCGGCGAACTCCAGCAGGTGGGAAAATGCCGTGAGGTGGGAACGGGCCTCAAAGCCGGAGCCGATCACTCCTACAATCAGCGGCCGTTGGGGCACGATCGTGGAGGTGCCCACCGCAGTGGTCGCGGCGGTGCGCAGGCCGGTGACGCGGTTTCCGTCAACCAGAGCCACCAAATCTGCGGTGTCCTTGTCGAAGAGTGAAATCAGGTAGCTGACGCGCAGGCCGTCCGCGAAGGACCCGGCGATTGACTTTGCGCCGAACAGCTGGCCGCTGGGCGGTACCGAGGGCATGATCCGCAACCATTCCCGAGGTGTCTGCGCGAAGATCCGCCCGGGGGTTCCGGCCTCGTCGCCGGGGGCCTTGTAGGCGGTGCGGATGGCTTCGATCGCCCCGGCCCAGTCCGAAAGGCTGGCCACGTCGGCGTCGGTGAGAAAGAGCGGAAGTTTGGTCGGCAACTCGCCATTGGTGCTCACAGGGCACTCCTTGGATGTCGGGCAGCCGGTCCACGGGCTGCGGGCGTGGGTGGATTCATTGAGTAGACCCAAATACTATCCGATACGAATCGTATCCTATATAGTCGTGACAGAGAACACATCTCCAGGAAAAGGATCCCACCCATGGCAATCGCAACCGTCAACCCGACCACCGGTACGACCGAAATGATCATCGAGCCGCACTCGGCCGAGGAAGTCCAAGAGCGCATCGCGGAAGCCGCCGAAGCGGCGCGCCTGCTGCGCGGCACCACGTTCGCCAAGCGAGCGCAGTGGATGCTGGCCGCGGCGGATAACCTGGAGGACCAGGCCGAGGGCCTGGGCGAATTGATCACCGTCGAGATGGGCAAGCCGATTGCGCAATCGGTCGCCGAGGTGCACAAGTGCGTCAAGGCCATGCGCTTCTACGCCGCGAATGCCGAGGGTTTCCTGGCCGATGCCCCGCTGGCGGACCCGTCGATTGTCGGTGCCAGCCGAGCGTGGACGCGCTACGAACCGCTGGGCACCGTCCTTGCGGTCATGCCGTGGAATTACCCGCTCTGGCAGGTCATCCGCTTTGCCGCCCCGGCGCTCATGGCCGGCAACTCCGGGCTGCTCAAGCATGCCTCGAACGTGCCCCAGGCCGCGCTGTTCCTTGACTCCCTTTTCGAGCGGGCGGGCTTCCCGGTCGGTTCTTTCCGCACGCTGCTGATCGGCGGCTCCGAGGTGGGCGCTGTTCTGGCCGATCCGCGCGTCAAAGCGGTCACATTGACCGGTTCCGAGCCGGCGGGGCGCTCGGTGGCCTCCATTGCCGCTGACCACGTGAAGAAGTCGGTGCTGGAATTGGGCGGGTCGGACCCGTTCATTGTGATGCCCTCGGCGGACGTCGCCGCCGCTGCCGCGACAGCCGTGCGTGCTCGGATCAGCAACAATGGCCAGTCCTGCATTGCCGGCAAGCGCTTCATCGTGCACACCGACGTTTATGACTCGTTCGCCGCCGAATTTGTGAAGCTGATGTCCGAGCTTTCCGTCGGGGACCCGCTGGACCCCGCGACCCAGGTGGGTCCGCTGGCCACCGCGTCCGGACGCGACGATCTGGCCGAGCTGGTTGAGGACGCCCGCGCCCGGGGCGCCCAGGTGCTGACCGGCGGCACGATTCCCGCGGGCCCAGGCTTCTTCTATGCCCCCACGGTGCTCGCCGGGCTCAGTGAAGAGATGAGGATCATCCAGGAGGAGACCTTCGGGCCCGTCGCGTCCCTGTACCGTGCGGCGGACCGCGAAGATGCCCTGCGGATCGCCAACCAGACCACCTTCGGTCTTTCCAGCGCGGTCTGGACCAACGACGCCCAGGAAGAGGAGTGGTTCACGGCCAACCTCGACGCCGGCGCGGTGTTCATCAACGGCATGACGGTCTCCTACCAGGAGCTGCCGTTCGGCGGGATCAAGCGATCCGGGTTCGGGCGTGAGCTCGCCGCAGTCGGCATCCGGGAATTCTGCAACCTCAAGACCGTTTGGAAGGCCTGAGCCGCAGGCGGGACGCGAAATCGAACCCTATTGCTTCCTTGTGCGGGCAAGTGATGGGTGTTACATTAAATACGAAACGATACGTACTGAACTTGAAGGAGTAAGATGGCTAACATCGTCAACGTCGACGTGGTAGTGATCGGGGGAGGCCCTGTGGGGGTCACTGCGCTGGCATTGCTGGGCCGCGCAGGCCTGAGCGCCGTCGGCGTCGAACGCGAAGTCCAAGTTTGGCCCACCGCGCGTGCCGTGCACTTCGACGGCGAGACCTTCCGCACGCTCCAGTCGCTGGGGGTGGCCGAGCGCTTTGCCGAGGCCACGTTGCCGATGGCCTCGTTTCACATCGAAAACGAGGAGCGCGAAGTCCTGGTGTCCGTGCCGACCGGTCGGCTCGGCACCCAGGGTTGGCACGATGACCTCACCTTTCACCAGCCGGACATCGAAGTCCTGCTTCGGGATGTCGTCGAGGAGCTTCCCGGCGTCCAGCTTCGCCGCGGCACCACCGTGCTCTCGGTGCGCAATGTCGGGCAGGGCGTCGAGGTCGTGGTGCGTGACGCGGACGACCAAGTACTTCTCATCCGCGCCCGCTGGGCGATCGCGGCGGACGGGGCACGCTCGCAGAGCCGCCAGGCGCTGGGTATTGAGTGCGAGCAGCTGGGCGAGGATGCGCAGTGGCTGGTCGCGGACGGGATCCTGGAAGAAGGCCCGGGCCTGTCTTCCGACATGATCTTCCTGGGCCACCACACGCGGCCCGCCCTGTGGATCCGCCTCCCCGGCAAACGGGTGCGGATGGAGTTCATGCTGATGCCGGGGGACGACCCCGAGGAAATTACGACTCCCACGGGCGTGGAACGGATCAGCCATGGCGTGCTGCCGGCAGACAAGTTCACGGCAGACCGGCTGGCGATATATACGTTCCGGGGCCGCATCGCGCGGCAGTGGCGCGCCGGGAACATCTTCCTGGCCGGGGACGCAGCCCACCAGGCCCCGCCGCTATTTGGCCAGGGCCTCTGCGCCGGAATGCGCGATGTGGCCAACCTGGTGTGGAAGCTCGACGCCGTCAAGCGCGGTGCGGCCGACGACAGCCTCCTTGACACTTACGAGAGCGAGCGTAAGCCGCACGCACGGTTCTGGGTCGAGCAGGCAACCCGTGCCGCGGGCTTCATGCAAACCACCGACGCCGAGGTCGCGAAGCAACGTGACGCCTTCATTCGGGCGAACCCCGCGGCATCGGCACCGGTCTCCCCCGCGCTGGGCCCGGGGCTGCACGAAGGCGGCACCGACGAACGTGCCGGCCGGCTCGGCATGCAGCCGATCCTCTCCGACGGGGTGCGCCTGGATGACATGGTGGGAAGCCGTTTCCTCGTGGCAACAACCCGCGAGCTCTACGCCGCCATCCCGGCCCCGCTGCGGGAACAACTCGAGGAATATGCCGACGTCGTAGTCCTGTTCGATCCGGCCAAGGTCGGCCAGATCCTTGCAGCCGCCGGCGCCCAGGCCGTCGTCGTTCGCCCGGACCGCTACATCCTGGGCCTCGGCGACACACCCGAGGCCCTGGTGCGCCTCATCCGCAGCATTCCGCAGGCCGGCCGCACCGTGCCTGCACACATCTAAACCCACATCCGCGTCCAACAGACAGAACACAGGAGACCATCATGGCATTCAGCCCGATCACCCATCTGAGGCATTTCGACATCGCGGTGCCCGATTACCAGAAGCAGGTCGAGTTCTACAAGAACCACTGGGGACTCACCGAAATGGAGAACGACGGCGGCGTGACCTACTTCGCCGCAGAGGGCTCCCCGGAACAGTATTCGGTCCGAGTGCGCAAGGCCGAGGAGAAGCGCCTTGACATGGTCGCGTTCGGCGCGGCGGACAAGGCCTCGGTAGACCAACTCGCCTCGGACCTCATTGCCAAGGGCGTGAAACTCATAGGCGAACCCGATGACGTCCAGACCCTCGGCGGGGGATACGGCTTCCGCTTCTTCGACCTGGAGGGGCGCACCATCGAGGTCTCCTCCGACGTCGAGGTGCGCAAGCACCGCAAGATCGAGGAACGCGAGGCCATCCCGGTGCGGCTCTCCCACGTGGTGCTCAACTCCCCGGAGCCGGAGAAGATGCGCGCCTGGTACGAGCAGCATCTGGGCTTCCGGCTCTCCGACACCCTGAACCACCCGCACATGGGCGACCTCTTCTACTTCATGCGCTGCAATGCGCAGCACCATTCCATAGCGATCTCCCGCGGCCCGCATGCCTCGTTGCAGCACGCGTCCTTCGAGCTGCGCGGCATCGACGAGTACATGCGCGGCAGCGGCAGGCTGCTGCGTTCGGGGTTCAAGAAGATCTGGGGTCCTGGCCGCCATAAGGCGGGGGACAACACCTTCACCTATTTCCACGATCCCAACGGGAACACCATGGAGTACACTACCGAGCTGGATTCGGTGGATGAGGATACGTGGCATCCAAGCATCTTTGACACGCGGGACCCCGAGACCTCCGACCAATGGGGAACCGGCGGCGACATGGACGAATTTATCGCCCGCGAAATGTTCAACGACCGCGACAAGGGCCTGTTCGTCCCGCCTCCGGTATAGCGGCACCAGACGATGACAAATGGAGGATTCATGGAAGAAGCGCGCGTGAACGGATTCATGCTGGGCACTTTCGAGGACAGCGGGGAGCAATTTCCGGGGGCCGTCTTCGGGGACACCGTCGTTGACCTGCGCACGGTGGTGCCGGGCATTAATCGGATCGGGGACCTGTTCGCCGAGTGGGACGCGCACCTGGATACGCTCGAATCCATCGACCTTGCAGCGGTGGGCGCACGCCCGCTCGAGGAGCTGAAAGTGCTGCCGCCGGTGCAGCCGGTGGGCACCATCATCGCCGCCGGGGCGAACTACCGTGAGCACGTCCTGCAGATGAGCGTGGCCCACAAGCTCGGGGCGGCAGGCGCCGATGCGGCGCAACTGGCCGCTGACGCCGCGGCCGAAATCGATGAGCGCGGCCGCTCGGGCGACCCGTACGTCTGGACCGGGATCCCCTCGGCGGTCTGCGGCGCCTACGACGATGTGCAGTTGCCGGATGTCGGGGGCGACGTCGACTGGGAACTGGAGCTTGGCGTGGTCATCGGCCGCCGGGCGCACCGGGTCTCGGCCGCGGATGCTTTCGACTACGTCGCCGGGTACACGATCGTCAACGATGTCACGGCGCGGACGCTCGTCCCGCGTAACGACATCGCGATGATGGGTACCGACTGGTTCCGGGCGAAGAACCAGCCGACCTTCTTTCCCACCGGCCCCTACGTGGTGCCGAAGCGGTTCGTGCCGGACCCGGCGAAGCTGCGGATCCGTTTGAGCCTAAACGGCAAAGTGATGCAGGACGCCCTGGCCGATGACCTGCTCTTCGACATCCCGAGCCTGATCGCCTACGCCTCGTCAATGGCCGTGCTGCTGCCAGGGGATGTCCTCATCACGGGTTCGCCGGCGGGCAACGGTTCCCACTGGGGTCGTTTCCTGAGGGACGGCGACGTGATGGAGGCGGAAATCTCTGGTCTCGGCATCCAGCGTTCAACGGTCCGCGGGCCCAGCGGCCAGTTGCCTCCCTGGTATGTGAATCGCCCGGTCGCCGTCGCCGCGGCCAGCGGGGCCGCCTCATGACCCTGCGGCAAAGCCACTTCGTGCCGCCGGTGTCCTATCTGCTGGCGGCCGAGCTGGGATTCCTGCGAGACGTTGAGGTGGTGCCCACCCGGACCCCCTCGAGCGCGGAGCAGCTGCGGGCACTGCTCGCCGGGCAACAGGACATGGTGGTCACGGCAATTGACAACCTGTTCGAATGGACCCGGGCAGGGGCCGACCTGCGCCTGGTTGCCCAGGTCGAGCAGACCACGCCGCTGGGCATCCATGCCCGCGGCGACGTGGAAGCCCTCACGGACCTGGCCGGGTGCCGGTTCGCCGTGGACGCCCCCGACAACGGTTTCGCGCTCATCGCCAAGCGCCTGCTGCGGGATGCCGGCATAGAGGTCGACTACGTGGTGGTCGGTGGCGTGCGCGAACGCATGGATGCGCTGCTCGGCGGCCAAGTGGACGCGACCCTGCTCGGACCGCCGTTCGACAAACTAGCCGAAAAAGCCGGGTTCGCCCGTGTGGTGAATGTCAACGCCCTGCTGCCCGAACTGCCGGGCCAAGGCCTGGCGGTCCGAGCGGAGCTTCTTCGTTCCCCGGAGCTTGAAGGCTACCTGCGCGCCCTGGTGCGCGGAGTCGAGGCTGGAGAGTCGATGGCCGAGGCCCAGGGCATCGAGTTGCTTGAACGCTGCGGCTACCAATCCGCGGCCGCGAGCGCCTGGAGCGCGCGCGCCCGCAGGCTTGCAGTGGACCACCACGGGCTGGAGCTGCTGACCAAGATCCGCCGAAGCCTGGGCACGCTTCCGCCGGGCATCTCTCTGGAGGAGCTCTGCGATGCCGAACCGCTGCTGAGGGCCACACGGTCCGCCACTATCGGTAACTGAGCGTCACCCCACGAAGTTGCCTATTGCAACCCCCGCAAGTCAATGCGATACTGTACGTATCGTATGTGAGACCTAAAAGGAGCACCCATGAAACTGGGAAGAATTGCCGTACCAACACCCGACGGCGAACAGATCCGACTCGTCGCCGCCCAGCCAGAGCAGGGTCGGGTTATTGACCTTGCCCGCGCCTACGCCCTGACGCTGCAACGCAAGGCCGCCGAGCCCGATCGTGCCCGGGCACTCGCCCTGGCGGTGCTTCCAGGAAGCCTGGCAGCCGGAATCGGCGGAGGCTCCATCTTCCTGGACGCCGCACACGATGCGCTTGCCGCGGCCGACGACGCTTCGCTTGCCATCGACGAGGTCTCGTGGCGCGCGGCGGTCGACGCCCCGGTCATTCGCGACGGCCTGACCTTCGAGCAGCACATCCAGAACTTCCACCGCATTGTTGCTAAGGCCCAGCCGGCACGCTCCATCTACGAGCGCCCGGGCTATTTCAAGGGCACCACGGCCATGTCCTACGGCCACAACCAGGTCCTGCCCTACCCCGACTTTACGGAGGCCCTCGACTGGGAACTCGAGGTCGGCTACGTCGTGGGCAAGTCCGGAAGCGACCTGACCCCGGACTCGGCGCTGGACCACCTCTTTGGCATCACCGTCTTCAACGACTTCAGCGCACGGGATGTCCAAAGCGCGGAAATGGCGATCGGGATGGGCCCGCAGAAGTGCAAGGACTTCGGCTACGGCATCGGCCCCTGGGTCACCACGATGGACGAAATTGACTCCATCGAGGGGTTGCGCGGCCAGGTCCGCGTCAACGGGGAGGTGCTCTCCGATACCAAGGTCGAGGACTTCGTCTACACGCCCGCAGAGTTGCTGGCCTACGTCTCGATCTCCGACCGCCTGCAGCCGGGCGACCTCATCGGTTCGGGCACCATGGGCTTCGGTGCCGGCGTTGAGATCGGCAAATTCCTGAAGCCGGGCGACGTCATTGAGTTGGAACTCGAGGGCGTCGGCACACTGCGCACCCCGATCTCCACCGAACGCCAAAAGGCCCCCTGGTGGCCCGAGCCCCGCACCTACCCGCACGAAGAATGGGTGGCCTGATGACCCGGCCACCAGTTCGCCGCATCGTCACCGGACACGATGACCAGGGACGCGCCATCATCCTCTCGGACGGGGCCGCGCCCAACCACTGGTCCTCGGATATGATTCCGGGCTTCGGTGCCACCGTGCCCTGGTTGACCGCAGCCGGACCCATCGACCACGTCACTGACGCTGACCCGGCCACGGCGGACGCCGAGATTCCCAGCTTCCCCGCCGCCGGCGAGACGATTCTGCGCATTGCCGACTTCCCGCCCGACTCCGTCTATCCGGATGAGGCGGGCTCGGTGATCTTCAGCGAGCTTGACGGGCATGACGAGGCCGAAGCGGGTGCCGAGCACAGCGGATCGAAGCATTTCTGGTTCCACCGCACCGACTCGCTGGACTACGCCGTTGTTCTCGAGGGTGAAATCACGTTGCTGGTCGATGAGGGTGAGGCGACCATGCGCGCCGGCGACGTGGCCGTGCAACGCGCCACCAGCCACGCGTGGTCCAACCGCACCGACACCACGGCCCGGGTCCTATTCGTGCTGATCGGGACCGAGCCCCTCACTGCAGCCCAGATCGCCGAGCGGCGCAGGGAGGCTTCCCGGCCCTTGGAGAGAGCATGATCCTCAACGCCCATGCCGCTGACGGCGAGGTGATCTGGCAACCCGAACCGGGGGACAGCGCGGAGACCGGCGTCGGCCGCTTCGCCGCCTTCCTGCGCGGGCAGGGCATCGACGTCGGTACGGGCTATGAAGAGCTCTGGCAGTGGTCAGTGGATGAGCCGGAACAGTTCTGGGAACTCTTTGCCCAGTTTGCGGGAGTCGAGTTCGGCGGGACGCCAGGGCCCGTCTGCACCAGCGATCCCATGCCGCACACGCGCTGGTTCCCGGGGCGCACCCTCAACTTCGCCCGGCACCTGCTGCAGGGCCACGAGGGCACCGCACTGATCGGCATCGCCGAGGACGGGACGCGCGAGGAGGTCTCCTGGGAGGCGTTGCGGCGAGAGGTGGCTTCCCTGGCCGCGCACCTTCGAGCCCGGGGAGTGGGCCAGGGGGACCGGGTCGTGGCGATCCTCCCGAATGTTGCCGAGGCCGTCGTCGGGCTGTTCGCCGCCGCCTCGATCGGTGCCGTGTGGTCCGTCTGCGCCCCTGAGTTCGGCCCGGGCGCAATTGTTTCGCGGTTCGCCCAGCTCGGTGCCAAGGTGATCATCGCCGCCCCGGGCTATATGCTCGGTGGGAAGGACCGGGACCGCCGAGCGGAGTTGGAGGAAATCTTCGCCCAGCTCCCCACCGTTGAGCATGTGATATGGGTGGGCCGACATACCTCCATCCCGAGTATCCCAACCCAGGTTCCGGCCGCGCATTGGGCTCAGGCCGTGGCAGAACCCGCGGAGCTCGTTTTCGAGGACGTCGAGTTCAGCCACCCCCTGTGGGTCCTGTTCTCCTCCGGGACAACGGGCATTCCCAAGGGCATCGTGCATGGCCACGGCGGGGCGCTGCTTGAGGAAATGAAGATGCTCCTCATTCACTCCGACCTGCGGCCCGGGGACCGCTACCTCAATGTAGCTTCGACAAGCTGGGTCCTGTGGAACGGCCTCGTCTCCGCACTGGGCGTGGGAGCGACGGCGGTGCTCGTCGACGGAAACCCGACCTTCCCGTCGATCGACCGGGTGTGGCAAATTGCAGCAGCCGAGCAGGTCGCTGTCCTGGGGGTGGGTGCGGGATTTGTCCATTCCTGCTCGAAGGCCGCTCTGGTACCGATGCGCGACCATGACCTGAGTGCCATGAAGTCCCTTCAGGTCACCGGGTCGCCGCTTGCGGCTGACGGCTATCGCTGGGTCTATGGCAACGTCGGTGACATCTGGTTGAGTTCGATGAGTGGTGGCACCGACATCGCCTCCATCTTCGTGGGAGGATCCCCGACACTGCCGGTCCATGTCGGGTACATCCAGGCTCCGGCCCTCGGGGTGCGGGTGGAGTCGTGGGATGAGGCCGGCAATCCCACGCGGGGCAAGGGCGAACTGGTGGTGACCCAGCCAATGCCATCGATGCCGCTGAGCTTCTGGGGAGACAACGGCAGCCGGTACCACGAGAGCTACTTCGCGACATATCCGGGGGTGTGGCGGCACGGGGACTTCATCGAGTTCACGATCCAAGGAATCCTCATCCACGGCCGATCCGACTCAACCCTCAACCGCAATGGGCTGCGGCTCGGTTCGGCAGATATCTATGCCGTTGTCGAATCACTGCAGGAAGTCGCCGAAGCCCTGGT
Source organism: Arthrobacter sp. BE255 (assembly GCF_031457335.1). NCBI lineage: Bacteria > Bacillati > Actinomycetota > Actinomycetes > Micrococcales > Micrococcaceae > Arthrobacter > Arthrobacter sp. BE255. The sequence goes on from NZ_JAVDWK010000006.1 coordinate 54,526, forward strand.
TGTCGGTGCGGAACTGGGCACTGATTACTACATGCCGCTGTTCGTCCATCTGGCCGAAGGCGCCGACCCGAGCGTGGCCCGAGAGGCGATCACCAGGTCCATTTGTGAGAACCTGTCCGTTCGTTACCTGCCCGACGACATCGTGTTCATGCCAGGAATTCCGCATACCCGCACCGGAAAGAAGCTGGAGGTCCCCGTCAAGCGGCTTCTGCAGGGGGCGCAGCTGGAAAGCGTCGCGGATCTCGGGTCCGTGGATAACGCTGTGCTGCTGGAAGAATATGCCAGGTTTGCCGGTGAACGGCAGACGGTATCACCCTAAGCGGCACCGCTACTGGCCCGCGGCATCCAGGGATGCCGCACTCCGGTGGTTTTGTCCAGGGCCAGCCCTCCGTCATGCGTGATGAAGGCGCGTCTCTCTTTCTCTGGATCTGCATTCCCAGGCTCCGGGCCTATGCAACAGTTTGAGAGCGCCCAGCACTGAAGCGCGCGGTTGCTTTCCCAAAAGTGCCTAAGGGTGCCGTGCGAGGGAAGGCATGAGAAGGGATTGACTCTGTCGGAGTCAATCCCTTCTCATTTCTCCCTGGGAGGAGATTCGTCAGCCCACGAACTCCTATCGCCGCTTTCCTCGGGGTTCAATGCATCCAGGACTTCGACTGCATATTGCACAACGGCCTTTGCCCGGATCGTGAGGACTGCTTCCTTGGGCCACACTGCGACGACGGAGGTTTGCCCGGCGCGGGGACGAAGGTGCCTGGTGACAAGCCCTTTACCCTCGCTTGAAACGGGGATCTGGTTGGGCCGCGACATCAGCAGGCTGTATCCGAGCCCCCGCCCGACCATCGCCCGGACAAGATCGATTTGTGGGACTATTGCACCCAGGTTTGGCTTGAGCCCACGCTGAGCGAACATCAACTGGGTATATTCGGTGCTGGGTGCCGTGTTGAGCATGATGAGTGGCTTGGTTGACAGATCCGCGAGATCCACGTCGTCTTCTTCAGCAAGTGGGTCGTTGGCGCCCAGAACGGCCATGACTTCGGTCTCGTAGATGACCTTGCGCTCAACGTCCGCTGGCAAGCCAATGTCGTAGACGATGGCCGTGTCCAGGCTCCCATCTTCAAGTGCTGGCAACAGGTCGGAGTGGTCCCCTACCGTGATGCTGATTTCGACTTTGGGGTGCAGGTTTGCCATGCCTTCAAGCACGGCGGGCAGGACGTTGCTTGCCAGGCCCGTATAGCAGCCCAGCGACACCGGACCCTTCAGCTCGCCGCGGAGCTCTCCCAATCCGTCTGCCAGCGCGCTGGCTTCTCGAAGCAGTTCCCTGGCCCGCTTTGCGAAGTGGCGCCCAGTCGGCGTCAGATGCATTCCTTTGGCTTTCCTGCGGATGCACAGTTGCTCCCCCAATGCTGCCTCCAGTTCGCTGACGGCGTGGGAGAGCGCAGATTCGGAGATGTGGAGCTGTTGCGCCGCAGACCCCAAGGTGCTGTGTTCCGGGAGTGCGGCGAAGAGTTCGAGCTGTCGAAAGGTGAATTTTGGCACTACCCCCTCATTTCCTAAGGAATCGAATTACTTCTGCTGATATTCACAGTTTACTGGATAATGATTTGCCGTGACACTGGTTAAACGAAGACGTACCAGTAGCGCTGGGTACACAATGACGTGCCAGTAGGAGCAAGACATGACGACACAAGCCGGCCGGTGCCCGTTCCGTGGGAACGCAGAGACCACAAATTTGGACGCGGACTCGGTGCGCGGCCACGGGGACAAGGTTCCCACGGCCGTTTCACCGGGTGCCGCAAACTACCCTGTGGCTGACTGGGTTGACGTGGCCGCACTGGCAACCGATCCATACACGACTTATGCGCGCCTCCGGGCGGAGTCTCCGGTCGCCTGGGTTCCGCAGCTTAACAAGTTCCTTGTGACGAACTACGCCGGCTGCCACACCGTTGAACAGGATCAGGAAATCTTCAGCGCCAACGTTTCCGGCGCCACGATGACCCGGGCCATCGGCGCACGACCGATGCTGCGCAAGGACGATCCGGAGCACTCAGCAGACCGGGCACCGGTAAATCCTGTTCTTCGCCCCAAGTCCATCAAGGAAGTCTGGGGCCCGGTTTTTGAGCGCAACGCCGAAACCTACCTTCAGAAAGTCGCCGAGCTCGGGCCAGACGAAGCAGACCTGAACCGGGACTACGCCGCCCCTGTGGCCTCGCAGAACCTCATTGACCTTCTGGGGTTGAAGGACGTTTCCGTGGAGCAGGTGCGGCGCTGGTCCCACGACTTCATCGCCGGCATGGGCAACGTTTTGGATGACCAGTCGATCTGGGACAGATGTGACGCTGCGACGGCGGAGGCAGACCGCTTGCTGGAGGAATTGATCCCCTATTACAGGCAGAACCCGGACGCCTCGATGGTGTCCGCATTCGCCAACAGCGGCCTGCCGACCCCCAACGTCGCGGCCAACGTCAAGCTCACCATTTCCGGTGGCATGAACGAGCCCCAGCACATGGTCACGAACATGGTCTGGGCCCTCAGCAATCACGCCGGCCAGCGCGAGCAGGTCCTTGCCGATCCCGCATTGTGGGCATCGGTGTTTGACGAGGCCGTCAGGTGGCAGTCACCCATCGGAATGTACCCGCGCGAAACGACACGGGAAACCGTCCTCGAAGGAGTCCGTATCCCCGCCGGCGCCGGGATCGGCGTGGTCGTGGCATCCGCTAACCACGACGCCACCCACTTCGGTGATTCAGCCGCAGAATTCGATATCAACCGGCCAAAGCGCCCCCACCTCGGCTTCGGCAGCGGCGTCCACCTTTGCGCCGGGCACTGGGCAGCGAAGACCTCCATCGGCCAGATCGCCGTACCGATGGCCTACCAGCGCTTCCCAGGACTGCGCGTGGACGAACGGCGGAATGAAAGCTGGGACGGCTGGGTTTTCCGCGGCCTGACCAGCCTGCCCGTCACCTGGAACTAAAAGCCACCACCGAATACCAAGGAGCAACGATGCCCACCGTCACTTACACCCAGCCCAACGGCACCCAGCAAACCCTCAAGGTCGAGGCAGGCACAACACTGATGCGCGCCGCCGTCAGCAACGGCATTGACGGCATCATCGGCGAATGCGGCGGGCAGGCCATGTGCGCCACGTGCCACGTCTACGTCCGCCCGGAATACGCGCAGGCGCTGCCCGACATCAGCGACGACGAAGACGAAATGCTTGACTGCGCCACCGCCGAGCGGATGGACAGCTCACGGCTGGCATGCCAGATCAAGATCGACGCAGAGCTGTCAGAGATTGTCGTCGACATCCCTGCCGGCCAGCTCTAGACGCGGGGGACAGCGACATGAACGTTGTCATCATTGGCGGCGGACAGGCCGGTCTGCAGGTTGCCGACACATTGCGGACCGAAGGATACGACGGCAAGATCGACGTGATCGCCGAGGAACCCGGCCTTCCCTACCAGCGCCCACCTCTGTCCAAGGACTACCTCGCCCCGGACAAGGAGGCGGCGCCCCTGCCGCTGCGAGGCCCAACCTTCTTCACGGACAAGAACATCACACTCCATGAAGGCGTCCAGGCAATCGCCATTAACCGGGCCGAACGCAAAGTGAAGACCACCGAAGATTCACTCGGCTATGACCACCTCATCTTCGCGACCGGCGCCAGAAACAGGATGCTGAACTGCCCGGGTGCGTCCCTGCCCGGCATCCATGGACTGAAAACCCTGACGGATGCAGAGGCACTGCACGTGGCGCTGCCCCCCGCCCGCAACATCGTGATCATCGGTGCCGGATTCATCGGACTGGAATTCGCCGCTGCCGCCCTGGCCCACGGATGCAACGTGACCGTCCTGGAATTCGCGCCACGCCCGATGGGGCGGGCGCTGACCCCGGTCATGAGTGAATGGTTCGCGGACGCCCTGCGCTCACAAGGCGTCAACCTGCGCCTGAGCGAAGGCATCGACCGCTTCGAGCCCGGCGCGGGTGGCCGCGTCGGAGCCGCAATCTCCACCACAGGGGCCTCGTACCCGGCAGATCTGGTCCTCGTTGGCATCGGCGTGCAGCCCAACGACACGTTGGCTGCCGAAGCCGGCCTCGAGACCAGCAACGGAATCGTTGTCGACGAAACGCTTCGCACGGCGGATCCCGCTGTTCTGGCCATCGGCGACTGCGCCAGTTTCCCCAGCGCACACGCGCAGGGTCGTCTGCGTCTGGAATCGGTCCAGAACGCCACCGACCAGGCCCGCCACGCCGCACGTACAATCCTGGGAGCTGAGAGCCCCTACACGGACCTGCCGTGGTTCTGGTCCACCCAAGGCCCCTACAAGCTGCAGATGGCAGGGCTCGCACGACCCGATGACGACATGCTGATCCTGGGCGACCAGGGGGCAGCAAAGTTCTCCGTCCTCTGCTTCAGGGACGGCATCCTCGCGGCTGTGGAATCGGTCAACAGCGCCGCGGACCATATGGCGGCCCGCAAACTACTCGCCGCCGGCACCGCCATCACCCGTACGCAGGCGGAAAGCGAGGGGTTCACCCTCAAGGCTGCCGCCAGCAGCCCGGTCATCCCCGTCTCTGTCTGACCCTTCCGTCTCCATCCCAACAGATCTGCAGCACGGGCCAATCCCCGGGGTTTCCCCTGGGGCTATTCCGCTCACACCAACTGGAGAATCATGAGCACATCCACCCACAGTTCGACAGCGAACCAACGTCGTGTCGCCTTTGCCACCGTCATCGGCACCACCGTTGAATGGTACGACTTCTTCATCTACGCCACCGCCGCCGGCCTGGTGTTCGCCCAGCTGTTCTTCGAACCAGCCGGCGCGTCCATCGGTCTGCTGTTGTCCTTCGCCTCCGTCGGCATCAGTTTCCTCTTCCGGCCCCTCGGTGCCTTCCTGGCCGGCCACTACGGCGATAGAATCGGCCGCCGGGCCATGCTCGTGATGACCCTGATCCTCATGGGCGCGGCAACGACCTTGATCGGCTTCCTGCCGACCTATGCGACCGCCGGTGTTATCGCCCCGGTCATGCTCCTGCTGCTGAGGATCCTGCAGGGCATCTCGGCCGGCGGCGAATGGGGAGGGGCGGTCCTGATGGCAGTTGAGCACGCCCCCCGCGACCGCCGCGGACGGGCCGGAGCCTTCCCCCAGCTGGGCGTCCCACTGGGACTGCTCCTGGCCACCGGCATCACAGCGCTCATGACCGGTATCATCTCCCCGGGAGCGGCCTTCCTCGAATGGGGATGGCGCGTACCCTTCCTGCTCAGCATCGTCCTCATCGTCGTCGGCTACTTCGTACGCCGCGCGGTAGACGAATCCCCAGTCTTTCAGGAAATCGCAGCAGCCAAGAAGCAACCCAAGGTACCGATCGTGGAACTGTTCCGCCGCCATGGACTGCTCGTGATCGTCGCCGCCCTGATCTTCGCAGGCAACAACGCCGCAGGGTACATGGCAACCGGCGGTTTCATCCCCAGCTACGCGTCCAGCCCCGCGGTCGGTCACGAACGCACTGACGTGCTCATCGCCGTCGCTTACGGCGCTGGCGTCTGGCTGGCCTTCACCTACCTCGCCGGCTACCTCTCGGACAAAATTGGCCGCAAGTGCACCTACCTCCTGGGCTTCGGCGCCCAGCTGCTGGCCTGCTTCCCACTCTTCTGGATGATTAACACAGGGTCCCTGCCGATGCTCTACCTGGCAATGACCATCTTCACCGTTGGTCTGGGACTGGCCTACGGCCCACAGGCTGCCCTGTACGCGGAAATGTTCCCCGCCTCAGTGCGCTTCTCCGGCGTCTCCATCTCCTACGCCTTGGGGGCGATCCTCGGCGGCGCCTTCGCCCCGACAATCGCCACAGCCCTTGTACAGGCCACAGGCGGAACAGACGCCGTTACCCTGTATCTCGTGGGGATGACGGTCCTCTCCCTTCTGGCCGTCTCCCTCGTGCGGGACCGCTCAGGAATCGACCTTTCGATCCGGAACCAGGCCGAACAGGAAGTCGGTGCATTGGTCTTCGACAAACGCACCGCCGACGTTCCAAATGCGCCCATACGCACCGTCTGATCACGCCGTCATCTGGGGCCGGGGCTGTCTGACAGCGCCTGGGTCACAAGCAGGCGGAAGCCAGCGAACGACGGCGGCAAGAATAGAGCAAAGAATCAAAGACCCACACAGACCTGTTCAGGACGGAAAAGGACAACAATTTCATGGCACACCGGGTTAAGGCAGTCATTGCCAAGGAAAAGAATGCTCCGGTTTCGGTAGAGACCATCCTGGTGCCGGATCCCGGACCCGGAGAGGTGCTCGTGGACATCCTCACCTGCGGTGTTTGCCACACGGACCTGCACTACAAGCAGGGCGGAATCACCGACGATTTCCCCATCCTGCTGGGCCATGAGGCTACCGCTGTGGTGAATGCTGTCGGACCGGCTGTCACGGAGGTGGCGCCGGGGGACCGCGTCATCCTGAACTGGCGGGCCGTCTGCGGTCAGTGCCGGGCGTGCGCCAAGGGGAAGCCGCAGTACTGCTTCAACACCCACAACGCGACGCAGAAGATGACGCTGGAGGACGGCACGGAACTGTCGCCCGCGCTCGGCATCGGCGCCTTCGCTGAGAAGACGCTCGTCGCCGCCGGGCAGTGCACCAAGGTGGACGAGGACGCCGATCCGGCCGCCGTCGGGCTGCTCGGCTGCGGCGTGATGGCCGGCATCGGCGCCGCGATCAACACCGGCGAGGTCAAGCGCGGCGAGTCCGTGGCCGTGATCGGCTGCGGCGGCGTCGGCATTGCCGCGATCGCCGGGGCGAAGCTGGCCGGCGCCACCACGATCATCGCCGTGGACATCGACGAGAACAAGATCGAGATGGCCAAATCCCTGGGCGCCACCCACGGGGTGAACTCCAGCACGGACGACCCGGTCGAGGCCATCCGGGCCCTGAACGGCGGCAACGGTGCCGACCTGGTGATCGACGCCGTCGGACGCCCCGAAACGTACAAGCAGGCTTTCTACGCCCGGGACCTCGCCGGCCGCGTGGTGCTGGTGGGCGTCCCGACGCCGGACATGAAGCTTGAGCTGCCCCTGCTGGACGTCTTTGGCCGCGGCGGGTCCCTGAAGTCCTCCTGGTACGGGGACTGCCTGCCCTCCCGCGACTTCCCGATGCTGGTCCAGCATTACAAGCAGGGCAACCTGGACCTCGACGCCTTCGTGACCGAACGCATCACCATCGACCAAGTCGAAGAGGCCTTCGACAGGATGCATGAGGGCAAGGTCCTCCGCTCAGTCGTCGAAATCACTTCCTCGGTGGATGCCGATGCGTTGAACGTCGCTTCGGTGGTCAGCGCATGAGCGTCACCATTGAGAACCTCGTCACCTCAGGCACTTTTTCGCTCGACGGCGGCACCTGGGACGTGGACAACAACGTCTGGATCGTGGGGAACGACGACGAATGCGTGATCATCGATTCGCCGCACGACGCCTCCGCGATCATCAGCCAGGTCCGCGGCCGGAAGGTCCTTGCCATCCTGCTGACCCACGCGCACAACGACCACATCGGGGCCGCCCATGAGGTCGCCGCGGCAGTGGACGCCCCCATCCACCTGCACCCCGATGACCTGATGCTGTGGGAGCAGGTCTACCCGGACGCCAAGCCGGACCGGGAGATCGCCGACGGCGATGTCTTCCAGGTTGGCGGGGCTACGCTCAGGGCCATCCATACCCCTGGCCACTCACCCGGGTCCACCTGCTTCCTGCTCGAGGAAGAAGGGACGGTCTTCACCGGAGACACCCTCTTCAACGGCGGGCCGGGTGCCACCGGCAGGTCATACAGCGACCACCCCACCATCCTCACCTCGATCCGGGAACGCCTGTTGCCGCTTCCGGCCGAGACGGTGGTCCGCACCGGCCATGGCGACAACACCACAATCGGTGCCGAGCTGGAGACGCTGGCCAAGGTCAACCAGTAGAGCAGGATTTCCCGTATCAAGCAGGACCCGGTAAGGCGCGCCACGAAAGCTGGCGCGCCTTACCGGGCGTTCAAAAAGCACGGCGTTCAACAAGCACGGCGTTCAATAAGCACGACGCTGGCCGGTAAGAAAGTTGGAACAATGAAGTTCGGCAAACAGCCCGCCCCCGTTGCGGACATCAACGAGGACGCCCTCGCCGTCGGGAAACCGAAAACGGAAGCTGCCGGCGTCAAGGCCGTGATGGTGGCCTTGGAGCGGGCCGTGGCGCAGGCCGGTGTCACGCGCACGGCCCAGTCGCTGCTGCGCCTGAACCAGAGAGGCGGCTTCGACTGCCCGGGCTGTGCGTGGCCGGAGTCGGACAAAAAGCGCAAGGCTGCCGAGTTCTGCGAAAACGGGGCCAAGGCCGTGGCCGAGGAGAACACCCTGCGGACAGTGGGTGCGGAGTTCTGGGCGAAGCACTCCATCACGGAGCTGTCGGACAAGACCGAGTACTGGCTGGGCAACCAGGGCCGGCTGAGTGAACCGGTGGTGATCCGGGAAGGGGAGACGCACTATTCGCCGATCTCGTGGGCGGATGCCTTCGAGCTCATCGGTGAACACATCCGGGCCAGCACGCCTGACCGCTGCGTCTTCTACACCTCCGGTCGCACGGCCAACGAGACGGCGTACATGTACCAGCTGTTTGCGCGGTCGCTGGGCACCAACAACCTGCCGGACTGTTCCAACATGTGCCACGAATCCTCAGGTTCGGCGTTGAACCCGACCATCGGCATCGGCAAGGGCACCGTTTCGCTGGATGACATCCACGACGCCGAGCTGATCTTCGTCGTGGGGCAGAACCCGGGCACGAACCACCCGCGGATGCTGTCCGCGCTGAAGGAGTGCAAGGACAAGGGCGGCAAGGTGGTGGCGGTGAACCCGCTACCGGAGGCCGGCCTGTTCAATTTCAAGGACCCGCAGACGGTTTCAGGGGTGGTGGGGGGCGGCACGCCGCTGGCCGACGAATACCTGCAGATCAAGGTGGGCGGGGACCTGGCGCTGTTCCAGGCGCTGGGGCACCTGCTGCTGGCGGCCGAGGAACAGAACCCGGGTACCTTCGTCGACCGTTCCTTCATCGAGGCTCAGACCGACGGCTTTGAGGCATACCGTGAGGCCCGACTCCAGGTGAACTGGGCCGAGACGGAGAAGGCGACCGGGCTGGCCCGGAAGCAGATCGAAGACGTGGCCGGGATGCTCATCCGGTCCAAAGCCAGCATCTTCTGCTGGGCCCTGGGCGTGACGCAGCAGCCGCACTCTGTGGACACCATCAAGGAAATGGTCAACGTCCTGCTGCTGCAGGGCAACTTCGGCAAGCCCGGTGCCGGGGCCTGCCCGGTCCGCGGGCACTCCAACGTCCAGGGCGACCGGACCATGGGCATTTGGGAGAAGCCGAAGGAATGGCTCCTGGAGGCCCTCGACAACGAGTACGGCATCCAATCTCCGCGACACCACGGCTACGACGCCGTCGAGTCCATGGAGGCGTTTGAGCGCGACGAAGTGGACGTCTTCGTGTCCATGGGCGGAAACTTCTCCCTGGCGTGTTCGGACACCGAAACCCTCGAAGCCGGGATGCAGCGGATAGGCCTGACCGTCCACATTTCCACCAAGCCGAACAGGTCCCACGTGGTCCACGGCCGCACGTCGCTAATCCTGCCCACGCTGGGCAGGACGGACAAGGACGACAAGCACCCCACGGGCGCCCAGTTCCTGTCTGTGGAGGACTCCATGTCAGTGGTCCACTCCACCCAGGGCAGACTCCAGCCGGTGTCCGAGCACCTGCTCGCCGAACCGGTGATCGTCGCCCGCATGGCCGATGCCGCCCTCGGTGACGACCACCCTGTGGACTGGAAGGCGCTGGCCGAGGACTACGACGTCATCCGGGACCACATCTCCCGCGTCATCCCGGGCTTCGAGGACTTCAACAAGCGGGTGCGGACGAAGAACGGCTTCGTGCTGCCGAATCCGCCGCGCGACACCCGGTCCTTCAACACGGACATCGGCCGCGGACGCTTCACCGTCAGCCCGCTGGAATACCTCACGCCGCCGGACGGCCATCTTGTCCTGCAGACCATCCGCAGCCACGACCAGTACAACACCACGTTCTACGGCCTGGACGACCGCTACCGGGGGATCTCGGACGGCCGCCGGGTGATCTTGGTGCACCCCGAGGACCTGACGGAGCTCGGGTTCCAGGACCGGGACCTCGTGGACGTCGTCAGCACCTTCCAGGGGCAGGACCGGCAGGCGGACAAATTCCGGCTGGTCGCCTACCCCACGGCGAAGGGCTGCGCCGCCGCGTACTTCCCCGAAGCCAACGCCCTGGTCCACAAAGACAACGTGGCCCGGGAATCGAACACACCGGGCTTCAAGGCGATGTTTGTCCGCTTCGTCCCGCACGCCGCGGACGCCTAGTCCTTCTCGTCCATCATGGCCTTCCGCGCCAGGTCGGCCATCCAGGGCCGTGTTCCGTGGTGAAGCACCATGCCCTCGGGCAATCCCTGAATGGTCGCCTGCGAGCCGGAAACATCGATCGTAATCCGGCCGCCGGCCATGGGCGCATTGCTGATGTGAAGGTCCCCGTAGGAGTCCGGAAGCACGGGATCCATCCACACCCCGCCCTCGGCAGGTGCAGGGTCCGGGGGAGCGGTTACTCCAGCTCACCTTGGGTGATTGAGTATTGGCGACAGAAGGCCGCGGCGTTCTCCTCCGGGGTGGTGAGAACCGGCGAGGTCATCTTCATTTCTAAGGACTCTAACCCGGAGTGTTCCGGGGATCGTTGCCAGGGTCAATGGTGTCAATAGCCCGGATCCTGTTGTCCTCGCGATGGATTTCGACTCCCCGCCGCCAGGCCTGGAGGGATAGCCACGAGCTGCATCGATTGCCGCAGCCTGAGTGTCGTGAACAGAGGAAGCCAGAGGGGAGCCCTCCCGCTCGCCCTTCCACCCGTCGTCACCAGGAACCACTTGGTAGCTATTGGGTCCAGCCAAATGAATCACCCCCAGACACGTAGCTGATTAATGCAATGCGCCAAACGGGAATGACGGTCAATGAAGCCTCAGAGGTGTCCGTTGCTGAAGTCCCCGCCAATTTGCGAGTTTGGCCGGCGTGTCCTGTCGGAACTCGACTGTTAGTGAACATGTGGTGATCGCAGTGGGAGGGGGCTGTTTGTGCTGATTTAGCAGGGATCTTTCTCCGCGTTATGAGCGAAAAACATATCCCTCACATAGACCCCCGGGGTACGCCCGGGGGTCTATGTGATGAGGGGCCAACAGGCTAAGCCATCTCACTGTGGTCTCCGGCGAAATTTGGGGTATGGGTGTCGCAGCCCTGCCGCGCCGCATGGCTAAGTAAAGCGGCTGTTCAGAGGGAATTTTCGCCACCCACCCCAGAGATAAGAATTGATGCGGACTCTGGCTGTCCTCAGGTTTTGGTACAAGGACTACGACCTCAAACCGCCCACGACTCCGACGTCCGGATCCTATGGCGTAGGAGCGTGAGCAAGCGTAGCGTCGTTTGGAGAATTGATGGCTACCGCAAGCACATGACCCAGAGGATGATTGGGCCGATTCGAATTTGCGAAGGGGCTGAGATGGCTGGGTGGAATGCTGACACGGCGGCAGGACCGCTGGGAGCCGGGACGGTTACCCTGGTCGAAGGGTCTTCGTTCTGCATCTCCTTGCAGAACGGGGACATACAGCCCGAACTTCCACACGGCCTTTTTGTCCAGGACACCCGGATTCTGTCCTGCTGGAGCCTCACAATTAACGGCCAGCCACTTGAGCCGTTGGCCGCGGAGATGAAGGAGCCGTACCGGGCCCTCTTTGCAGCGCGAGTTCCCCGCTTGGACGGGTATGCGGACAGCCCGCTGATTGTGGAGCGGCTGCGAGAAGTCGGGCTGGGCATCCACGAGCAAGTAACCATCTGGAATTACTCTTTGGACCCTGTTGATTGCGTGGTCTCCCTGACGGTTGAGGCGGATTTTGCGGATCTATTCGAGGTGAAGGAGGCGCGGATCCAGCGGCGCTGGGATCAAACCCGCGAGCCGGACGGCGACACACTGAGGATCCGGGCTGTTTGGCAGGATGTCAGGAGGGGCGTTGCCGTCCGGGCGCCTGGAGCAGATATTAATGAGGAGATTCTCACCTACCGTGTGTCGGTGGCACCGCACGGCGAATGGAGCACGGCCTTAGCTGTGGTGCCCGTCGTGGATGGGACGAGTTCTGAAGCCCTATTTGTCCATGCCGATGAGGACGGTTTGTCTCCCCGGGATCGGCGTCGTCGGGAATGGCTGGCCAAGATTCCGGTGGTGCAGATGGGAAATCGCTCCATTGAACGAATTGGGCGCCGCAGCTACGACGACCTGGGTTCCCTTCGCATCGAGGATCCGAACAATCCGGACCGCGTGGTGGTGGCCGCGGGTGCGCCCTGGTTTATGACCCTGTTTGGCCGCGATTCACTGTGGGCGTCGGAGATGTCGATGCCGGTGGATCCCTCACTGGCCCTGGGCACGTTGCGAACGCTGGCAGACCGGCAGGGGAGCGTGGTTAATCCCATGAGCGAGGAGGAGCCGGGCAAGATCCTGCACGAAGTCCGGCTTGACGTGTCCAGCGGTTTGTCCTTGGGCGGAAAATCCGTCTATTACGGAAGTGTCGACGCGACGCCCCTGTTCTTGGTGGTCCTGGGGTCTGTTAGCCGGTGGGGTTACGCCAAGGACACCATCGCCGCCCTCCTACCGCACGCCGACCGGGCGCTGGAGTGGATCAGGGACTACGGAGACAAGGACGGTGACGGATTCGTCGAGTACGAGCGACTCAACCCCAACGGGCTCATCAACCAGGGCTGGAAAGACTCATGGGATGGCATCAACTTCGCCGACGGACGGCTCGCCGAACCCCCCATCGCCCTCTGCGAAGTGCAGGCGTACGTCTACGTCGCATATCTCTCGAGGGCATGGATGGCGTACGAGGCGGGAGACGCGTCTTTAGGGAACGAGTTGGTCGGTCGCGCTGCGCAGTTGAAAGAACAGTTCAACGAGCAGTTCTGGATGCCGGATCGCGGGTACTACGCGGTCGCTTTGGACGGAAAAAAGCGGCAGGTCGATGCCTGCACTTCCAACATGGGCCACTGCCTCTGGGCCGGACTCGTAGACATGAACAAGGCGCCATTGGTGGCGGAACGGCTGATGTCCCCGGAAATGTTCAGCGGCTGGGGAGTGCGGACTCTAGCTAGCGATATGGGGGCCTACAACCCGGCGAGTTACCACAACGGCTCGGTCTGGCCCCATGACAGTGCCATCACTGCGGTCGGCCTGCTGCGCTACGGTTTCGTTGAGGAGGCGCAGCGTATCTCCACTGCCCTGTTGGAGGCGGCAGAGTTTTCCGACGGCCGGCTGCCTGAGTTGTTCTGCGGGTTCAGCCGGGAACGCTACGCTCGGCCCGTGACCTATCCGACAGCTTGTTCACCGCAGGCCTGGGCAGCGACAACACCGATCTTCTTGGTGACCAGCCTGATGCGACTTGACCCCCATGTTTCCCGCGGCGGCTTCTGGATGGATCCCGTACTCCCGGAGTCCTACGGCGACCTGCACGTCACGAATGCACCCATGGCCGGCGGCCGGATCACCATCGACATTAAGGATTCAGTACCCTCAGTCCAGGGACTGCCAGAAGGGATGGTATTCCATCAGGGGCGCAGACCCTGGCTGGCAGAACTCGTGGCGCAAGCCGGTCGGGGCGAAATAGCCTGACATCGCGCGTCAAGGGCCTCTTTTTGTAGTGAGCGCAGAACGTCTCGGCAAAGGGTGGCGGAGGGGTCTTCAAAAGATGCCAACCCTGGTCACGCTGACTGACGCCTCAGATCTCCGCTTTTCCAGCATCCCGGCACAGAATTCATCTACATGCTCGCAGGCAGGATGGTCTTTGGCCATGGAGCGTACGAATACGCCATGGAGGCTGGGGATTCGCTGCTTTTGGATGGCGAAGGACCCCACGGTCCGCTTGAACTGCTGGAACTGCCCAACCGTTTCCTGGCCATATCGGCAAAATCAGCCGGCCGCCCGAAACCGCAACGCCCGGCCGGTGCCCGGCCATCGTAGTGGCTCGGGCACCGGCTGACATTAGCGTGCTGCGGTAGCGGGCTGTTCCTGGAAGGCCGGGACGACGTGCTCGATGAAGAGCTCCAGCGAGCGTTTCTTCTCTTCGTGGGTCAGGCTGTTGTCGGCCCAGAAGCTGAACTCTGTGACGCCGAGGGCCTCGTAGTGGCGGAGCCGCTCGATCACCTCATCGGGCGTCCCGATCATCGCCGTCCGGTGGAAGGACTCCGGCGTGAACTCCGGGCGCTCGGCGAACTTCTCGGCAGGGCTGGGCTCGAGGAAGCCGTTCGTCGGGGTGGTTTTGTTGCCGAACCAGGCGTCAAACGTGCGGTAGAACTTCTGGATGGCCTCGGCCGGACGCCGCCAGCCCTCGGGCTCGTCCGCGGCGTGGACATGCGTGTGGCGCAGCACCATGAGGTCCGGGCGCGGGACTCCGGGGTTGTTCTCCACGGCGGTGTCGAACTTGCGCGCAAGGTCTTCGACCTCCTCGTCGCCCTTCATCAGCGGGGTCACCATCACGTTGCAGCCGTTGGCGACGGCGAACTCATGCGAGGAGATGTCGCGGGCGGCGATCCACATGGGCGGCGTCGGCTTCTGCACGGGCTTGGGAACGCTGGTCGAGGTCGGGAACTGCCAGACCTCGCCGTCGTGTGCATAGTCACCTTCCCACAGCGCCCGCACGGCCGGGACCAGCTCGCGCAGGTGCTTGCCGCCGTCGACTGCGGACATGCCGTCCATAAGCCGGTCGAACTCGAACTGGTAGGCCCCGCGTGCCAGTCCCACTTCCATTCGGCCGTTGCTGATGACATCCAGGAGTGCGGTCTCGCCGGCCACCCGGAGGGGGTTCCAGAAGGGCGCGATGATGGTTCCGGCGCCCAGCCGGATGCGTGACGTGCGCGCTGCGAGGTAGGCGAGCTGCGGCATGGGGCTGGGGGAGATGGTGTATTCCATCGAGTGGTGCTCACCAATCCAGACGGTGCTGAACCCTCCGGCTTCGGCGATCAGGGTGAGTTCCGTCAGGTTCTCGAAGCATTCGCGGTGCGAGACGGTCTCGTCCCAGCGCTCCATGTGGGCGAAGAGGGAAAAGCGCATTAGTGGCTCCTTCGTTCTGCTGCGGCGTTTGCCGGCAATTCCTGGGCGGGTGCTGCGTCCTGTGTTGAGGCGTTGCGTTCGGCGATGGTCTGGTCACCGCGGGACCAGTGTTCGTGTTCAATTTCCCGGATGATGACGGTGGTGTTTTCCGGTGCCGCGCCCACAGAGTTCTCCGCTGCACGGTGAAGCGCGCCAATGAGAGAGCGGAGCTGCTCGGGTGTCCGGCCCCGGGCGATGGAGACTTCGATAAGTGGCAAGGTGTTAGCTCCTCATGATGAAGGGGTCGGCGAGGGGGGATTCGTCGGTGTTGATCCAGACGCTCTTCACCCGTGTGTATTCGCGGATGCTCTCGATGCCGTGTTCGACGCCGACGCCGCTGGTCTTGAAGCCTTCCCGCGGTGACTGGGGGGACATGGTGCGGTAAGTGTTGACCCAGATAGTGCCGGCCTCGAGCCGGCTCGCCATCCGGTGGGCCCTGGCCAGGTTGGTGGTCCAGATGCCGGCGGCCAGCCCGTAGCTGGTGTCGTTTGCCAGTCGGAGCACCTCTTCTTCTGTTTCAAACGGCATGATTGCCGCGACGGGGCCGAAGATTTCCTCGCGGACCACACGCATGGAGTTGTCGACGTCGGTGAGGACGGTGGGTTCGAAGAAGTAGCCGCCGAGGCCGGTATTGGGCCTGCCGCCGCCCGTCAGGACGGTGGCACCTTCGGAGACGCCGAGATCGACGTAGCTGGCGACCTTGTCGCGCTGGTCCTGGAAGGCCAGGGGCCCGAGTTCGGTGGCGTCAAGGAGCGGGTCTCCGATGACGATGCTGCGGGCACGGTTGGCTACCCGCTCAAGAAGTTCGTCGTAAATGGCCTTGTGGGCGAACACGCGGCTGCCGGCGATGCAGGTCTGGCCCGCCGCGGCGAAGATGCCTGCCACCACTCCCATGGAGGCGTTGGCCACGTCGGCGTCAGCGAAGACGATGTTCGGGGATTTGCCGCCGAGTTCCAGTGTCGAGCCGATGAAGCGGGAGGCGGTGGAGGAGGCAATGCGGGCGCCGGTGGCGGTGCTGCCGGTGAACGAGATTTTGGCCAGGCGGCGGTCCTCGACGAGTGCGGCTCCGGCTTCTGCCCCGAAGCCGGTGACCACGTTGATGACGCCGGGCGGGAATCCGGCTTCTTCGGCCAGAGCGGCCAGCCGCAGGACGGTGGCAGAGGTGTATTCGGACGGTTTGATGACGATGGTGTTGCCCGTGGCGAGGGCGGGGGCGAGCTTGCTGGTGGTCAGCGTCAGTGGCGAGTTCCATGGGGTGATGGCGCCGACGACGCCGAGGGGTTCTCGGAGCGTGTAGTTCAGCATGGCGCGGCTGGAGCCCGGGATGGTGTCGCCTTGGATCTTGTCCGCCAGGCCGGCGTAGTAGTAGTAGTACTCGGGGATGGCGGCGAGCTGGGCGCGCATTTCCCGCAGGAGCTTGCCGTTGTCTTCCGATTCCATGCGGGCAAGTTCCTCGGCATGCTCGCCCACGAGGTCGCCCAGACGCCGGAGCAGGTGTCCGCGTTTGGTCTGACTGAGGTCCCTCCAGGCGGGATTCTCGAAGGCTGCCGATGCAGCAGAGACGGCCCGGGTGACGTCGGCCTCATTGCCGCGCGCGGCCCGGTACAGCACGTCCAGTGTGGCCGGGTTGGTGCTTTCAAGGTAATCCCCGTTGGACGGCGCAACCCACTCGCCGTTGATGAAGTGGTCGTAGCGGCGGTCAGTGGACATTCGAATGCTCCTTGATAAAAGCAGTGAGGGTGTTGGCGAGCTCCTGGGGGCGCTCCACAGGCATCATGTGCCGGGCCCCGCTGATGATGGAGTACGTGCAGCCGGGGATGGCTGCTGCGAGTCGGGCGCTCATATCCGGTGTTGAGCCCGGGTCCAGTTCACCCGTTACGGCATGGGACGGGACGGCGATCCGGGGGAGTTCGGGTGCCAGTTCCGCGTCCGCGGTGGCGAACACCCGGTAGCAGGCAATAAAGGATGTGGGGTCGTTGCGAAGCAGCACGTCCCTCGTCGCCTCGACCAGTTCAGTCGGCACCGGGGACCCTTCTGGGTACCAGCGGCGAATTGAAGCTTCCACGGTTGCCAGAAAGTCTGATTCAGCTGACGCCAGTCGCGTCATCACCGAGGCGCGCTCCTCCGGTGTACGGGAGCATACAGAGGCCACGGATACCAGTGAGGCAACTAGGTCCGGGCGGAAACGCGCCAAATACTGTGCAACGAGGGCACCGAGCGAGAACCCCACCAGGTGCGTGCCAGGCCGGAGGCGCTCTGAGACGTCCGCGGCGAGTTCCGCGAGCCCAACGCCCTTGGGCGCGGGCTGCTCCCGGCTTCCGTGGCCCAGGAGTTCAATGGTCTGAACGTCGAATTCGGGTTCGAGGAACCCGCGGAGGGGCCCCCACATCGACCCGTCGAGGCCGACTCCGTGAATGAGTGCGATGCGGGCGCGGCTCACGGGCAGTCGCCTACTTCGTTTCGGTGGAGAAGGCTGCGAGGCGCTGCTGGGGACGTCCCTGGGCGGCGGCGGCAAGGGCGATCACGATTTCATCGGCGTGGGGAGCGTCATTAATCCGGACCTCGATGCTCTGGTGGTGGGACCGGATGGTCGCGTCGGTGATGTGCTTGAGCGGAATATCAAACACCACACCGGCCGGTCCGCGCTTTTCCACCGCAGGCAGGAGCGTGGTGGCGTTCGCGGCGTCGCGGAAGTGATTTCCAAAGGCAAGCGTGTGGATCAGTCCGGAACCGTGCTCGATTTCACCGTTGAGGCCCACGATGGCAGCTTTGCCGTACGCTTCTGCCGGGGCGCCGAGGGCTTCTAGCACGCGGGGGGCCAGCAGGGCGCCGATGTCGGAGGCGTTGCCGTCTATTCCTGCTGAGAGGTCCTCCACGAACCCCTGGCCTGACCAAGGGTTCTTGATAATGGCCGCGACGACGGCGACCCGCGCGTTCGGAGCGACTTCCCGGCCTCCCTCAATGAGGATGTCTTCGGTGAAGGTGACGATTTTGCGGATGCTCATGAAATTAGTTCTCCTAGGGTGTCTGCTTTGACGACGGGGTCCGTGAGCCGGTCTCCGATGCGTGAGTGTGGGCGGGGGCCGGTGGATGCGCCGAGTACGATGACGATCTCGCCGGGACGGGGCGCATCACTGATCCGGGTGGCGATGGTCTGGTAGTGCGTGCGGGTTGCGGCGGCGTTCTTATGCCAGAGCGGCACCACGAGGGAGGCGCCGGCGTCGGCCCGGTCGTCGGCGAAGCAGATGATGGATTCGCCTTCGAAGTATTCCCGGACGAGGTTGCCGAAGAACGGTGTGTGGATGAGGGCTGCGCCATGTTCGATCTCGCCGTCGGTGCCGACGATTGCCGCTTTGCCGAAGGCCTCGATGGCGTCGACGCCGCCGAGTTCCTTGGCGAGTACGTCGGTCAGCCGGCGTGCCAGCACCGGCGCCAGCCGGATGACTTCCTCGTTCAGGTCATCTGTGGGCCTGCCTCCCAGCCAAGGGTTGGTGACCACTGCCGCTGCCGTGGCGCGGACCGCCGGAACGGCGGGGGAGAGGCCGTTTTCGGACAGGATCTCCTCGCTGTAATAGACAATCTTGCGAATGCCGAATCTTTGGTCGTTCAGCATCGGATCTCATCAGCCATAGAGAAGCGCATGGCTTCCTTTCGTCTTGGTTGGTTCAGCTCCGGCGGTCCGGAGCCGGGTCGGTCAGAGCCTCTCTCGATGAGGCGTGAACGTGATTCCTCATGGCGGATTCGGCCCCAAAGGGGTCTTTGTGCTCGATCATGTCCAGCACGGCGCGGTGCTCGCGGGTGGAGGCTTCGAGCCTGCCCGGGTGTTCAACCGTGCGCAGAACAAGCCGTTGGTACGCGAGCTGGTTCATAAGCCGCTCGTAGTGCTCAACAAGCTTGCGGTTATCCGAGCCGCGAACGATCGTCCAGTGAAACTCGTGCACCAGCCGCGCATAGGCTTCAGTGTCATGGGTGAGGGAAGTCATCTCGGACTCCTCAAGGTTCCGCCGCAGTATTGAGAGTTCCTGGACCTCCCCGCGACGGGCGAGCAGGGACGCTGCGAGTCCCTCCAGGGACTCCTTGAGCTGGAAGAGCTCGATGATCTCCCTGCGGCTGGGCTCCCGCACGAAGGTGCCCACCTTCGGGCGGATCTCAACCAGCCCTTCGTGCTGAAGCTGCTTGAGCGCTTCCCGGACAGGGGTCCGGCTCACCTCGAACTCCTGGGCAAGGAAAGCCTCCGGAACAACTGCGCCCGGAGGAAAGTCCCCTCCTAGGACAAGCCGACGGATCCGATCAAGAAGACCGTCACGGTCGGCCGCTTCACCCACTACTTTCAGATTCTCTTGCATACATGAAAGCGTATGTTGCATGCATCAGGAGAGTCAACAGGGTGAAGCATAATTTGTAAAAACGCCGGGATTTAGCGAGATTTACAAATCTCGCTCCATCCTATTGACCTTAGTGTGTGAGCTGGCTTACCGTCATTGGTATGCAACAGACGCTCGAACCGCTTATCACATCAGCCTGGCTCGCCGCCTGGGACAAGGGAGACCTTGATGCCCTGGACGGCCTCGTAGCTGCCGGCTACACGCGCACCAGCAAGGCGACGGGTGCAACTGTCGACCTCTCTGGCCTGAAGTCAGAGATCGCCGCCGTTCGGGAAGCCTTCCCCGACCTGTGCACTACGGTCGATGACGTCGTCGAAGGGGAGGGCACGGTCGCCGTTTTCTGGACCTCCACCGGAACCCACACGCATGAATACCTCGGCGTACCGGCCACCGGACTCACCGTCCAGACACGTGGCTCGAACATCCTGGTCCTTCAGGACGACGGCAAAATCCTGAAAGAAACCGTGACGTGGGACGGCAGCGAACTGCTTGCCGGCCTCGGAATCCGGCCGCTCCGCGGCATCGCTGCCCCGATGGTTCCGGAAGGCGGTGAACTTCCCGAGTTGGACCCGGACCTGATGAAGGCTTTCAACCGCCAGTTCATCACCGGAGTTACCGTCGTCACCACAAAAGAAGGGGATGCTCCGAAGGGGCTGGCCGCCAACTCCTACTGCTCGGTCTCCCTGGAACCGCCGCTGGTGCTGGTTTGCGTCCAAAAGACGTCCAGCACTTACCCGGCACTCTTTTCTTCAAGCCACCTGGGCATCAACATCCTGGGCACGGAGCAGCTTGGCACGGTGACGACTTTCGCTTCGAAGGCCCCGGACAAGTTCGCCGAGCTCAACTGGCACGAAGGGCCCAAGGGAAGTCCGCTGCTGGACGGTTCTGCCGCTTCCCTTGAAGCCGAAATCCAGGAACGTTTCCAAGCCAAGACCCACACGGTCTTCATTTGCAGGGTCCGCCACGCGGAAATCGGCGAGACTGCGCCGATGGCCTACAAGGCCGGGCACTTCTTCGACGGCGCCGAACTCGCCGAACTATAAACGGCCGGCGCGGCCCACCATCCTCGGACAGGAAACGAACCGCGCCGACCGAACTGCTCGTAAGCAGCGCACCAAGGTGCGCCTCCAACATTAGGACAATAATGAGCCCAGAAACCATCCGCGCTGCTGAAAGCAGCGTTTCCGAAGACCGCGGTTACCGCGACAGCCTCACCAAAATCGAGCCCTATGGCATCGAGCACATCCCCGACGTCGAACGACACGGCAAACCCCGCTCCCAGTTCTTCCTCTGGTTTGCCGCCGGCATGAACTTCCCCATCGTCGTACTGGGCTTCAGCGCCACATATTTCGGCCTTCCCTTCTGGGCCGCGGCCCTGGCGATCATCCTTGCCGGCGTGACCTCCTCGGCAGGAATGGGTTACCTGTCGGCGATGGGAGTCCGCCTCGGCGTCCCCCAGCAGATGCAGGGCCGCGGACCGCTTGGGTTCATTGGCAACCTCTTCCCGGTGGCCTACGTGAACGTCTTCGCCGGAATCGGCTGGGCAGCCGTGACCGTCATCCTCGGCGGCCAGGCCATCGCCCTGCTCACCGACATCCCCTTCTGGCTCTCATCGCTGATCCTCATGGGAATCCAGCTTGGCGTGGCCGTCATCGGCTATAACCTGATCCACTTCCTGCAACGAATCCTGTCCTATGTCCTGGTGGTCGGCTTCGTCTTCATCACCATCGTGGCAGCGGCCAACGGACGCATCGAGACTGAGTTCAACTCCGAGGCGACGGGCTTTAACGGCGTCGGAGGGTGGATCATCTTCTTCGGCTGGTTCTTCTCCTTTATCGTCGCCTGGATGCCCTTCGCCTCCGACTACTCCCGCTACCTTCCCAACACGGCCGGGAACAGGCGCGGTGCCGGCTGGGCCACCATGCTCGGAAACTTCATCACCCTTGTCTGGATGGGCATCCTCGGGACCCTCTTGGGAACGACCACCACGGCCTCCGACAGCATCGGTGCGCTGAAGGAACTTATGGGTCCGTGGGCCGCTGTTGGCCTCGGCGTCGTCGCTTTGTCCTCGTTCACGCAGAACTTCCTCAATGTCTATGGCGGTGCCATTTCGATCCAGACCATGGGCGTGCCGGTCAAGCGCCACACGGCGGTCGTCTTTATCTGCATCGCATCGTATCTTGTGGCGCAGTGGGGACAGACAGGGTTCAACGAAGGCTTCACGGCGTTCCTCAACCTGACTGCCTACTGCATCGCGCCCTACGTCGCGGTCCTGGTCTGCGACTACCTGTTCGGAGGCCGGCGGACCGAACGGGGACTGCGTGAACTTTTCGATAAGAGCCGTAAGTTCGAATGGGGGTTCGTGGCCTGGGCGGCCGGCGTAGTACTTTCCTCCCCGTTCTGGATGTCCTCGATCTACACCGGGCCCATAGCCGCTGCTTTCCCTCAAATGGGCGACCTCTCCTACTACATTGGCGCCGCCATCGCAACCGGCATATACCTCGCTACCCACCGCCGCAAGCGCCTCTCAGGACTGGAAATGCTCGACCGCAGCCCCGCAGCACAAACCCTCTAACGTCCAATAGGGCAGAGGTTGGGGAGGGTCCCACCCAGGACCCTCCCCAACCACTGCATGACGAGCAACGAGCGCGGCGAAGGACTGCATCACGGTTCGTCCGCCCCGGGCGGTGGTGGCGGTGGTCGTTGAATGGCGCGGACGGATCGCCCTCTTCAAGCGCAGCCAGTTCGTCGGACACGAGCGCGGCCTCTGGCACTGCATCACCGGATACCTCGAGCCGGGCGTACCCCCCACTGCAGGAAGCCCTGACTGAACTCGAGGAAGAGGCAGGCCTCGCTCTCCAGGATCTCGTTTCCTTCCGGGCCGGGAAGCAGTTGCTGATTTCCGACCCAGCAGGCAATCCTTGGCTGGTCCATACATACACGGCCGTCAGCAACCGCCGCAGATTAGAGATCAACCACGAGCATGCCGCTTTCCGCTGGACAATTCCGGCCAAGATAGGCCGCTTCTCCAACCGGGTTCCCTGGCTGGACACCGTCCTGCACAGCACCCTGTCAGACACCGGCCACCCGCGGATCAGTTTGCCATAGGTGCGCAACACCCAAAATGAGCTACGCATACCAAGGAGCCTGATATGGCCGAAACCGCTACTTTGACGATTGACCGAGAGAAGAGCCTGCTGGCGTCGGTGCCTACCGGCCTGCTGATTAACGGCGAGTGGCGGGACGCGTCCGACGGCGGCACTTTCGACGTGCACGATCCCTCCACCGGCGAGGTCCTCGCCACCCTCGCCTCCGCCACCAGCGAGGACGCCATCGCAGCACTTAATGCGGCTGACGCCGCCCAGGCGTCCTGGGCCCGGACCGCACCCAGGACCCGGGCCGAGATCCTCCGCCGCGCCTTTGACCTGGTCTCCGAACGGGCCGAGGACTTCGCGCTGCTGATGACCTTGGAAATGGGCAAGCCGCTTGCCGAAGCCCGCGGCGAGGTCACGTACGGGGCGGAGTTCCTGCGCTGGTTCTCCGAAGAAACCGTCCGCGACTACGGCCGCTACCTCACCACCCCCGAGGGCAAAAGCAAAATCCTCATCCAGCACAAACCCGTCGGACCCTGCCTGCTCATCACCCCCTGGAACTTTCCCCTGGCCATGGCCACCCGCAAAGTAGCCCCCGCCGTCGCAGCAGGCTGCACCATGGTCCTCAAACCCGCCAAACTCACACCCCTCACGGCCCAGTACTTCGCACAGACCATGCTCGACGCTGGCCTGCCCGCCGGCGTCCTCAACGTCGTCTCCTCCTCCTCAGCCTCAGAGATCTCCGGCCCATTGCTGAAGGACTCCCGGCTGCGCAAGGTGTCCTTCACCGGCTCCACCCCGGTGGGCAAACGCCTGATGGCCGACGCCGCGCAAAACGTGCTCCGCACCTCAATGGAGCTGGGCGGCAACGCCCCGTTCATCGTGTTCGAGGACGCCGACCTGGACGCCGCCGTCGAGGGTGCGATGGCCGCGAAGATGCGGAACATGGGCGAGGCTTGCACCGCTGCCAACCGGTTCCTCGTCCACGAATCCGTCGCCCAGGAATTCACCCGGAAGTTCGCCGCCACGATGCGTACGCTGGTCACCGGCCGCGGCATCGACCCCGCCACCCAGGTCGGACCCCTCATCGACGCTGGCGCCCGCGATGACGTGCACGCCCTGGTGCGTGCCGCCGTCGATGCTGGAGCGGTAGCCGTCACCGGCGGCGCCCCAGTGGACGGACCCGGCTACTTCTATCAGCCCACCGTCCTGGCGAGCGTGCCCAACAATGCGGCGATCCTTGGCCAGGAGATCTTCGGGCCCGTTGCCCCCGTCACCACCTTCGCCACAGAAGCAGACGCCATCAAACTTGCCAACGCCTCCGAGTACGGGCTGGCGTCCTACCTCTACAGCAGTGACTTCAACCGGCTCCTCCGTGTGGCAGAACAGATCGAATTCGGTATGGTCGGTTTCAATGCCGGTATTATCTCCAATGCCGCAGCGCCCTTCGGCGGCGTCAAACAATCAGGCCTGGGACGAGAAGGCGGATCAGAGGGCATCGCCGAGTACACCACAACGCAATACATCGGCATCGCCAACCCTTACGCCGCCCAGGAAGGCAGAAATTCGTGAATAGCCCCAACCCTGAAGCCTCAACCAGCGGAGCGAAGGGCCAGCTGGTCGTAATCGACATGCAGCGGGCCTTCCGTGAAGCGGGAGACTGGCACATCCCGCGGTACGACGAAGCGGCCCGAACCATCGCACGCCTCACAAGCGCAGGATTTCAACCGATAACCACACGATTTGTTCCAGACCCGGCGGAACTGGGTTCGTGGTCCTCCTATTACGACCGCTGGCCAAGCATGCGCCGGGATCCTCTGGATCAGATTTGGGATCTCATGCTTCCAAGTGTCGACGCCCCCAATTCCATTGACCTTCCGACGTTCACTAAGTGGGGCGAGGCGATGGCTGATCGAATCCCCGTCGGCGAAGAACTCATCCTGACAGGTGTGGCAACCGACTGCTGCGTCCTCGCCACCGCTCTTGGCGCCGCGGACGCAGGCCGGTATGTAACTGTTGTCGAGGACGCCTGCGCAGGCCAGAGCGACGCTGCACAGGATCAGGCGCTCAACCTCTTGCGGTTGCTGTCGCCAATGATCAACGTCGTCAAAAGCGAAACCTTGCTTTAGCCTCTCCCATGGAAGGGACCGAGGCTGTCTACTCAAAGGCCCCTTGGCCTCTGGCTCACGGGACACAGTCGAGATTCACCGTCATGGTCCCCTTGTGCGCGTTGGAGGAAGTGGACGACCCTTCTCCCCGTCCCGACGCATTTGCCTAGAACAGGACGGATCGAGGTGCGGAGGGTCTTCGATCGGCTCTCGCCAACCTCTCACGGACGCCTCAAACACGTCACGACCACTTTAGGAAAATTGTGCAGACCCCAAACGCCATCGATGTACACGTAAGCAGTCCGCAAAATCTGGAAGAGCAACTCGAAGCCGCGGTCAAGGAACTTCAGCAAGCGGCAATCTTAATTCGTAGGTGCGGAATCTTGGTTACCCGCAACAAACCTGGAAGATACACCGTCGCCCTCTCGGACCAGGTTCCATTCGGAATGACACGAGAACTCGTTGAGTGACAGTTCTTCGCCCTCGTCAGAATGACTTGCTGGCCGACTGTCTGACCTCTTCGCACGGCCAGACCTAGCATTTCCTGAATGCACTCCCGCCCATCTTGGAACGCCGATAACCGGCCATATGTTCGGCGGCCACTTGAGGGGATGTTTCAGTGCCGTCAGGATTGAATCCGAGACGTCAGGTTGGGGTGTGAAGGCCATATCTGAGCCGAAGACGGGTGGTTTTGCCCGAGGACGCCGGTATGGGGGCGACCCCGACAAGCGTCGTGGAGCATCCGGAACTTGTGGCAGACCGGATTGAACGCTTCGCCAAGCTCGTGGGGCGTGGGGCGTGGGGCCGGTGACCAAGATGCTCAGGGCGCGGTCAACGACGTCGGACAGTTGCGACGGCGGCACCACTGAGTCGATGAGCCCCTTGTCGAAGAGGTGCTCGGCAACCTGGACATTCTTCGGGAACGGGGTGCCGTTGATGGCCTCGTAGACGCGGGGGCCGAGGAAGCTCAGCAGCGCGCCGGGACCTGCGACCGTGATGTGGGCTAGCGATCCCCACGATGCCATGACTCCGCCGGTGGTGGGGTGCCGCAGGTAGACGAGCTAGGGCAGTTCGGCCTGGCGGTGGGCGCGCACGGCCGCACTAATTTTTCACCATTGACAGGAAGGCGATGGTTCCTGCCTGCAGGCGTGATCCTCCCGATGCCAGGCCGGCCAGGTGCGGCAAGTCCTCCCGGGTTTGCCCATTCGACGGCGGTTACGATCCGTTCGGCAGCGGCGAGGCCGATGGAACCGCCGAGGAAGCGGAATTCGCTGACAATGACAGCCACCGGGCGGCCGCGGATGCGGCCTTCGCCGGAGAGAACCGATTCGCCCACACCGGCCTTTGCCCGGGCGGCCGCGAGTTCCTGATGGGGCCCGGATCGGGGTCCACAACGCTTAGATGTCCCGAGGTGCTGTACCTGGTTGGGGGATTCACGCGTGGGGAGTGGGCTGGTAGGCGATGAACTTCCAGGAGCCGGCTTCATTTACCCAAACGGCAAGGGCATTGCACTTCATGGACTTGGGGGATCCATGGACTGAAAGGTCGGCGTTGACCTGGGTAAAGACGAGCGCGGTGTTACCGATGACGGCAATCTGTTCCGTCTTACGGTCTATTCGGAAGTATTGAAGGGCCCCGGTACGGAGCTTGCAAATGTACGAATCTAGGGAGTCTCTATCGCCGCGGGTGTGGGTGTAGACCAGCCTGGGGTCGCATAGCCCCTCGAAGGTTTCCAGATCACCCGTGAGAACCGCGTGGTAGCGCTGGTCCTCGAGCCGCTGAATGTGTACGTCTAGGCTAGCGCTTTCATGGGTCATGGGTTTGTCCTTGAGATGTCGAAGAGGTTGATGTTGTGTTTTCCCTCTCGGGTGGGAGAACGATGTCTTGCGGCGGTAACTAGCCAACGTGTTCTACGTGGCGGTCGAAACGCAGGCCAGCATGACACTGCTTGTGCGGCGGACCCAACAAGGTTCCAGTATCTTGCTGCCCTGCCTCTTCGGTAAGGCGGAATGCAATTGGTCCAAGTGAAACTTTGCGTGGGGAGTCAAGGACTCGTTCATCCATTACGTCCGAGACATTCCCTGACGGTCTTATCTATCCTTGGACGGGCTCCCTCCTGAGCCCCTACTTTCGGACAACCGCTGCCGCCGCGCTGGGTCAATT
This sequence comes from Arthrobacter sp. BE255, assembly GCF_031457335.1. Classification (NCBI taxonomy): domain Bacteria; kingdom Bacillati; phylum Actinomycetota; class Actinomycetes; order Micrococcales; family Micrococcaceae; genus Arthrobacter; species Arthrobacter sp. BE255. Next base: position 81,488 of record NZ_JAVDWK010000006.1, read on the forward strand.
CTGGTTCTTGGATGAAGGTCTTTTCCGCCCCTTGTAGGGGCACCGCGCTGCTTGGGCAGGGCGATGCCTTCCCCTTTCGTTCCTTGATGAGCGAGCGTTCAAATTCGGCGAAGGCACCCTTGATGTAGATCACATGGGTTGGCCTGGGGAAGCCAGCAGGTGAAGAGGCTCTTTTGACTCGTGGTGAACTCACGCTGAGTACATCGAATCGGTTGCGGCCAAGATCGAACGAGCCATCGTCGTGGACGGCATCATGACGTGCAGGTAACCGTTGCTCCAACGAAGCAAGTGACCATTTCGCACCTGTAATGGAGTCCGATCCAGGGTGACGCGATCACCTCATAGTCGGGGGAGCGTTCAAGTGCTTCTTCTTTTCTGGTGTCACCCGATGCCTCAATCATTGTCTTTGCCTTCCTTGGGGGGAAGCGTTAAAATTTGTGCCTCCCCTCAGTCAACGTTGTGATTGCCGGTAGCACTGAAACGACGTGCTAGATCTCGGACAGGGTGCTCACCGCGCAGACTGCACCTTCCGCGCTGCGGGCCTCGGCACCGTATTCCAGACCATCCGGCCCCGGGACGATGGAGAATGTCTGAGGCTTAGTCATCGGGGAGGCAAGCCGGTAACCGAAGGTCTTCCCAACCAGGTCGATCCCTTCGCGGCGCATATGTTCACCCATCATCAGGGCCAGAAGAGGCCCGTGGATGACCAAACCGTCGTAGCCCTCATTCAGGCACCAGTCACGGTCATAGTGAATCCTGTGTGCGTTGTACGTCAAAGCGGAGAACCGGAACAAAAGTCTTTCGTCGACTGCTTGCCTCAACACGGGTCCAGCGGGCGGGGCCGGCGGGGTCGGGGGGTGGGGAAGGGAGCCGGTATCTGAAGCGCGGTAGACGATGTCCTGTTCTTCACGAATGAGGAGCTCGTCGGCTTGGAAGATGTCATGGCGAACGGTTGTGAACGTCAACGGTCCGGTCCGGCCGACCTTATCGACTGACTTGGCTACGGAAATTTCTTTTCTCGCTCGCGCACCGATCTTGAGCTGCCCGAAGGTCGAGACCCGGCCACCGGCAAACATTCTGCGCCGGTCAGGTCCTGGAGGTGCTGGAATGCCGACTGTGGGGTGGCCGTCCGGTCCGAGCTCACTCGCACGGCTGCGCTCCAGAAGGTAGAGCCAATGCCAAAGTGGAGGGACCGTCGCGCCGTCGCCGAAGGGTATGTCGATGTTTATGGCTGCAGCGAGGGATTCCACCGGTTCCGCTGCGATGTACTCCGTGCGTTCGATGTGGCCTGTCGAGGTATTTGGTGTCATGTTAGGTCTCTATCTTGGTCGCGTAGGCGGTAGCGCTGAGTGCCGCGATGAGGTTGTCGATGGAGGGTGAGGAATCAAGATTTTCCACTGCGTCGATGAGCTTCACGGTCGCTTCTTCGCCGTAGGGGCGGAGGAGGGCACGTGCCTTGGCAACGACCTCGGCGTGTGTCATGGGGTTCTTTTCGGAGCCCTTGGCGTCCGTCGGATTTCCCGCCAGGAGAGTGATTATTTCGCCGTTTATCAGCTCGAACTCAAGGCGGGGGCCGTCCTCGAGCTGGATTGATTCGTCGAGTACCATCGAGATTTTGCCGAAGATCTCCTGGACCCGGGGCTCTGTGATGCGGGGAGGGTCGAATTGCTCCAGCCCGACGGAACGGTTCTCCAGCGCCACGCTGATGGCGTAGGGCAGGCTGAACTGAGCATCGAACACCGTCTCAATGGGGTCGACGCTGAGCATGTTGATCGCTGTCTCTCCGGCGGTCACGGTGATGGAGCGGATGTTGGAGGGCCGCAGATCACGTTCAGCGATCAGTTTCATCACTGCATCAACCGTTGAGTGGCTGCCTCTGCAACATGCGTAGGGCTTCAAATAGGACGTGGAGACATTGAACGTCTCGCCAAGACCGGCAAGGACTCGCTCGGGGAAGCCTTTGCCGTCCCCGTAGGTCGCATAGATTCCGCCCCATGGTGCCTCGAAGATCCGATGGGGGCCGGTGACACCAGCCCTGGCGAGAAGGGCAGCGTCAATTCCTGATTCTCCGGCCTTGCCCGGGTGGACACGCTTGGTCCAGGCGCCATCCTCGATGAAGGCCCAGACTCCTCCCGTGAACGATCCGGCGATGCCAAGGGCATCGGCAAAGGTGGTCGTGTCAAGCTGAAAGATCTTGGCGCAGGCGGCGGCCGCGGCGAAGGTGCCGAAGGTACCGGTGGAATGCCACCCGCGGTCGGTGTGGGCAGCGAAACCGCCGATGCCCTGCAAGAGCCGATAGCTGATGTCGTATCCGGCGCATGCGGCAACAATCAGTTCCTTGCCGCTGGAGCCGCTGAGTTCTGCGGCAGCGATCGCGGCCGGCAGGGTCGCCGAGCCTGCATGTCCCGGCCCGCCGCCGTCGTCGAAGTCACGGGCATGGGCCGAGGTTCCGTTGGCGAGTGCTGCGTGTGCGGGGTTCAGGCGTTCGGACGTTCCCCAGACGAGACTTGGGCCGCCATTCGAGATGCCGGTGAGGGCTTTACGGACGCGGCGTGACTCCTCTGAGGGGATGCCGGCCATAGCGACGGCGAGTGTGTCGAGGATGTGGTCTTTGATCCCGGACACCACCTCGGGTGGGAGGTTATCGTAGCTGATCTTGGACCAGTATTCGGCGAGCTGTTCGGTGAGGGACCGCTGCCGTTCAGGTGTGAGTGACATGGAGTGCCTTAGCGTCGGGGGCCCAGGTCGACGGTGAGTTGATTAATCGTCCACCGCCCGGCGGTCTGGCTTATGGCGGATTCGGAGTCGATTGCGCGGGCCTGAGGGTAGTGGCGGACGAGGTGCCCGACTACTTCTTCGATCTCCACCTTGGCGAGTCCTTGTCCAAGGCAGTTGTGTGGGCCCGTACTAAACGTGAGCGGCTGGTTCCGCTCGCGGCCGAGGATGAATTCACCGGGGTTCTCGAATCTCTCCGGGTCGCGGTTGGCGGACCATACGGCTACATGTACGTCAGTCCCAGCGGGGATGGTGATGCCGCCGACCTCGATGTCTTCCATGGCAATCTTGCTCACAACACCGGTTCGCGGATAAAGACGAAGCGCTTCAATGACTGCGGATGGGATCCAGCTGGGGTCGGCGAGGATTTGTTCCCAGACTTCTCTGTTGCGCAGCAAATTCCACACCACCAGCCCGATCTGGTGACCCGTGTTTACCGAACTCGCTTCGAGCATCGAGGTGGCTTCGTCGAAGAGTTCCTGCTCGGTGAGCTTGCCGTTGTCCGCGAGCGTCATCAGGTGGGAGAGCATGTCGTCGCCGAGACCCTGGGCGCGCTTGCGTTCCATCAGATCCCTCAGATATTCGAATAGTTCGTCGTAGGCGGCCAGGATGTCGGGTTTCAGGCTGGGATCCCTGGCCAGCAGGGCCAGCGTTCGCTCGGAAAGTTCCTGCACTTTGGGGGCGTCGGTTCGCGGAGCACCGGCGAGATGACAGTAGACCAGCGACGGGATGCGGCGATCTACGCCGGCGTGGAAGTCCACTGGCTTCGTGTCATCGAGTTCGCCAACTATGCGGGTCACAATATCAGTGAGCATTTCCCGGGTGTTCTGCACGGTCGCCGGACCCATGAAACGAGCAAGCGGGGTGCGCAGGCGCAACTGTTGCGCTCCGTCCTGCATGATGATGCTTCGAGCTCGAAAACCATGCACGGCACCATCGTTGATGCCGAACTCTTCCATCAGTTTTAGCGCAGAGTTCGCGAACCGTGGATTGCGCAGAACAGCGGTGGCCAGTTGATAGGACAGGACCGCGTAACCTTCGGGACCGGAGGCGATACCTCCGCCTGGAAGCGCCCCGCCGGGGTGATCAGTCGCGTTTGCGGCGAACAGTTCGAATGTAGGCACTGTGTTCATCATGATCGCGAGATCGCTCCCATCGGGCAGCAGAGGATGACTTCTTCGAGATCATCCCCACGCTCCTCCTCGACCTCGAAACGCAGCTGTTCGAGCGTGCCGTCCTGGTCGATCCGGAACACGTCGGGCATCAAGGCAGCGCAGGTGCCATTGGCATCGCAACGTTGCAGGTCCACTTTGACTTTGATCATGGGAAAGGCGCCCTTCGTCAGGATTATCAGGCCGAAAGCCGCCCCTGTGAAAAAGGGACCCTATCGGCCATGTCGTTCATGATCTACCTTGCGGGCGCATGAGACATTTCACAAATACCAAAATTGGGCCCTGCCCATCTATTTCATATATGCCTAAGTCTCCCGCTCTGCTAGGGCTGTGAGCTCGTGTTGAGGTCTACTGGAGTCTGCTCGTCGTCGAAAAACAGCGCAACGAACCGCTCGGCGACTGGAGTCACAACTCCTTCCCGCCGCCTTACGATCGCGATCGGCACGTTCGGCCACCCCCCGGTTACGGGGATTTGGGCGACGTCAGGGTGGAGGCGAGCCATCTCCAGGCTGGATAGAGATACCCCTACGCCGGCACCGACCAACTGCGCCGCAGTCATGACCGTGGGCACCGGAATAACTCCCGTTGGATTTGCCCCCGTCGGCGAGAACTTGTCGGACCAGATCCGCCACAGGATGCGTACCCCCGGGATTCGGGCCGGCAGGATCCAGGTAGCGTCCGCCAGCGTTGCGACATCCAGTGGACTGGTCTCATCGAGTCCCCATGACTTGGGGGCGATGAGCGTCAGTGGAAGCTCGTCGACGATCTGCACGTCGAAGTGCACCCCGTTAATGGGTTGGAGCGGCTCCTCGGTCACGACCGGCATGATCGCCAAGTCCAGGGTGCCATCGGCGAGCCGGTCCAACTGCACCTTGGGATTGGCGTCGGTCAGATCAAGCGTCACATTGCGGTAGATCGAGAGGAATTGCGAGATCTTGGTGCTGCCGATCCGCCACAGGCACATCGGCTCACACCCCAGCTTGAGTTCCCCAGCGAGCCCTTGCCCCATGGATTTCAGGGTGTCCGCTATTCTGCGCTCCTCGGCCAGCAGGCGCTGGCCCGCGTGATGAAGGTACTCGCCGGCCGGCGTTAGTTCGATACCGCGGGGCTTGCGGTCGAACAACGTCACCCCGACCTCCTTCTCCAGTTTGGCCATCGCCATGCTCAACGGCGGCTGCGAGATGCGCAAGGCGTGTGACGCCTCGGTGATAGAGCCGTTCTCAGCGACGGCGATGAAATAGCGAACATTCCGGAGATCCATGCATTTAGCATATGGGAACCGCTACTAATTGGTATTTGATGTATGTCTCGATCTGGGTGACGGTTGATGTGAGGGCGGCCACGCTCGCTTCGCTACGCACGTCCACTATGGAGGCAATATGAAATACCAGCAGCAGGTGGTTGTAGCTGGAGCCGGTCCTACCGGTCTGCTCAACGCGCTGGGACTGGCACAGCAGGGGCTCGACGTCACCGTCGTGGAGCGCGCGTCCGAGCCGCAGGATGCCCCCCGGGCCATCCTCTACCACTGGTCCACGCTGGATGGGCTTGAACGCCTCGGCCTTTTCGAAGACGCTACCCAGGCCGGGTTCCTCAAGCAGGACTATGCCCATTACGTCCGGGACACGGGGGAGACCATCAACTATGGTCTGCAGGCGCTGGAGGGTCGCGTCACACACCCCTATAACCTTCACCTGGGCCAGGGCGCACTGGCTAAGATCATCCTGAGCCACCTTGAGCAGTTCCCAAACGCGCGAGTGCTCTGGGGACACAAGATCACAGGAGTGACGCAGGACGATGCAGCGGTGACCGTCACGGCGGATCACGGGGGAAATCGTGTCGAGCTGCGCGCTCAGTGGCTCATCGGCGCCGATGGCGCGAGCTCAGCTGTCAGGCAGGCCTTGGATCTTCCCTTCGAGGGTTTCACCTGGCCCGAGCGGTTCGTTGCCGCCAATGTCCGGTTCCCCGATGACCGTCCGGGCTGGGCCCAGACCACGTTCTATGTCGACGAGGTTTTGGGAGCGATTATCGTGAAGATCGACAACTCGGGTCCGCATGGACTGTGGCGCTACACCTACATGGAGGACGCCGTCCTCCCCGAAGAAGGGGTCGTCGACCGGCTCCCGCGCTTCCTTGAGCAGATTTTTGGTCCTGAGGTGGCCGCGGGCACGACGCTGGACGCCATTGCCCCCTACCGTATGCATCAGCGCAGCGCGCCGACGTACCGCGTCGGCCGTGTCCTGCTTGCCGGCGATGCCGCCCACGCCACGAATCCCAGTGGTGGCTTTGGTCTGACCATGGGTCTGTTCGACTCGTATGTTCTCAACGAGGCCCTGGGTGCCGTGATCTCCGGGCAGGCGGACGACTCAGTCCTCGACGCGTACGCGGATTTACGCCGCACCGCCTTCATAACAAAAGCCAGTCCCCGCGCAACGGCCAACAAACAGTTGATCTTTCACTCGTCTGATCCGGTCCGCAGGGACAAGGACCTGGAGGTGTTCCGGCGCATGAGCGTTGACCCTGAGCTCGCAGCAGAGGTCCTCTACTTCACCAAAACTCTGGAGACGCCCTCGCTGATGCGGGTCTAGGGAATTCTCCTCCAGCAACACCGAAACAGCCAGCCATTAGGCATCATCACGTCAGGAGTCTTTACATGCTTCCTCTGAGCGGCATCACCGTCGTCTCGCTCGAACAAGCAGTCGCCGCGCCGTTCGCTACGCGCCAACTTGCCGATCTGGGCGCTCGGGTGATCAAGATCGAGCGGCCCGGTCCGGGCGACTTTGCCCGCGGATACGACGAAACCGTCAAAGGCTTGGCAAGCCACTTTGTCTGGTTGAACCGGTCTAAAGAATCGGTGGCACTGGATTTGAAGAGCCCGGAGGGCAATCACGCCGTTCACGCGTTGGTGCGCAGCGCGGATGTGTTCGTGCAGAACCTGGCTCCCGGTGCCGCAGAGCGTCTTGGGCTCGGCGCTGAAGCTCTGCGTGGCGAGCTTCCCGAGCTGATTCACGTCTCGATCTCCGGTTATGGCGCCGACGGCCCGTATTCTTCGAAGAAGGCCTACGACCTGCTTGTGCAGTGCGAAGCTGGCCTAGTCTCCATCACCGGTACAGACCCAACCCCCTCCAAGGTCGGGATTTCGATTGCGGATATTGCCTCTGGCATGTACGCATACTCAGGCATCCTCACTGCGCTGATCCAACGCCAGCAGACCGGGGAGGGCGCGACCATCGAATTATCCATGCTCGAAGCGTTGGGGGAGTGGATGGGCTTCCCGATGAACTATGCCGTGTACGGTGGGGCCGCGCCGAAACGCACAGGTGCCTCCCACGCTGCCATCGCCCCTTACGGTCCCTTTACTTGTGGCGACTCGAAGCAGGTTTTCCTGGGCATCCAAAACGAACGTGAGTGGGCTACTTTTTGCGAGCGGGTCCTCGGCAGTCGAGAAGTGGCTGAGGACGAACGCTTCGTACGCAATTCCCTGCGTGTTGAGCACTCCACGGACCTTACCTCGGTAATCGAGCAGGCCCTGGCCCGGCACACTGCAGATGAGGTCGTGGACCTGCTCGAGGACGCCGGCATCGCGAACGCCTTGCTACGCGATATGCAGGGGTTTGCGGACCATCCCCAGTTGGCGGCGCGCAACAGGTGGCGGGAATATGACTCACCAGCGGGACCTTTGCGGGCACTGATTCCGCCGGCGACCTTCGTGGGGCAGGAGCCGGTAATGAACCGTGTCCCCGACGTGGGAGAGGATACTGAGCGGGTGTTGACCGAGTTTGGGGTGCTGGAAACAACATGAGCCCGCTAACTATACAGAATCCTGTAACTAAGCTTCAGGGCGCTCGTTCGTTTCTCTTCGTTCCGGGGGACCGGCCCGAGCGGTTCTCGAAGGCCGTGGCCTCCGGGGCCGATGTGGTCGTCCTCGACCTGGAAGACGCCGTCAGCGCAGAGAACAAAGACGCGGCCCGGCAAGCGGTCATTGCATGGCTGTCAGGAACGGGTCATGCTCTGGTACGGGTCGGACGGGAGGAGGACGTCGAAGCTTTGACGGGGCTTCCGGGTCTACTCGGAGTGATGGTCCCGAAGGCCGAGAATCCAGAAGCTTTGTCCAGGATTTCCGAGGCGGTGGAGCGGCCCGTGATCGCGCTGATCGAATCGGCTTCCGGCGTCCTGGCGGCCCATTCTTTGGCAAGAGTCCCCGGGGTGGCCCGGTTGGCGTTTGGAGAGCTTGACCTGGCTGCGGACATCGCAGCCCAGCCGAACCGGCGCGCAATGTTGATGGCTCGATCGCTGTTGGTCCTTGCCTCCCGCGCCCAGGGCCTCCCCGGTCCCGTGGACGGCGTGACCTCAAATATCGACGACGACTCCTTGCTAAAGGATGACCTGCACGCCGCTCTGGAGTTGGGGATGTCCGGGAAGCTGCTCATCCACCCTCGTCAGGTGGCCGTGACACACGACGCTTTCCGTCCGAGCGATGAAGAGGTCACGTGGGCACAGCGCGTTGCGGAGTCCACCAAAGGGGGAGAAGCTGTGGTCAAAGTCGACGGACTGATGGTCGATGCCCCCGTGCTGCTTCGTGCACAAGCCATTCTCGCGCGACGGGCTGAAAGCGTAAGCACGGCCCCCACGAGCAGCTTTGCCAGCACACCGTGACCTGCCACTAACGGCAATGCATGCAATCAAAAACTTCGAAGTTAAATCGGATAACGCCGTGAGAATCGCGGCGATGGAGGACACATGAGTAAGCAAATAAACGCGCGACCAGTCGCCGTGATCACCGGCGGCGGGGGTGGTCTCGGCAACGACATCGCGGATCATCTCGCGGATGACGGATTCGACCTTGCACTGCTTGACGTCTCCGAGGCGGCCCTGGAAACCGCAGCTGCCCGGCTTGATGCCAGGTCCCCCGGGCTCAAAGTCCTTACCCTCGCCGGAAACCTGTCCGACGAATCCGTCGTCAACAAAGCATTCAAACGTATCGAAGACGAGTACGGGCGAATCGATGCACTCGTCAGCGCAGCTGGAGGCAGCGGCACTGCCATCGTGCGCGATCTATCCGAACTCAGCGCGGAAATCTGGCGCTCCGTGGTGGAAAGCAACCTCACCAGCACGTTCCTGTGCGCCCAGCACGCCGTCCCGATCATGCTGAAGCGCGGCTATGGGCGCATCGTAAACTTCTCTTCCCTCGTCGCCGACGGCCTCGACGGCCCTTCCGGAACCGTGGGGGCCCGCCTGGCTTACGCTGCCTCCAAGGGGGGCATCGTCAGCCTTACCAAGCAGCTCGGCAAGGACCTCGGCAGTACCGGAATCACCGTCAACGCCATCGCCCCGGGCCTCATTCTCCCGACCACGGGCCGGGTGCGTGACTCGTTCGAATCCATGGGTGCCGAAGACAGAGCGGCCACCGCCGCCGCCATCCCCGTGGGCAGACCTGGAACCGGACACGAGATTGCCGCAGCCGTTGCCTACCTCGTCTCCGAGGCGGCCGCATTCACCTCCGGTGCGGTGCTGCATGTTGACGGCGCCGCATCCTGAGCACCACCCAGCAACCGAACGGAGAATCCCCGTGACACACACCCCGCTAGTTATGCTTCCGGCCCTAGGTGCCGATTCCCGCCTGTGGCAGCCGGTCATTGACGAACTCGGCGCCGAGTTCCGCCCCACCGTCATCCGGGGTGAAGGGAAGACAATCGAGGCAATGGCAGACCATGTCCTGTCCAAAGCACCCAAGGAATTCATCCTCGTCGGGATCTCGATGGGCGGGTACCTCGCCCTTGAAATCGCACTGCGGAACACCGGCAGAGTGAAGGCGCTGGCGTTGTTCAACACCTCGGCCATCGCCGCGCCCGAGGACCGCCGACAAAACTCGGTCGACCTAATCTCGCTCGTCGAATCCGGCGGCTTCCAGACGGCAATCGATCGCACGACTCCGGTAGTATCACGGGGCATTCCCGAGATCCAGCGCCTCGCAGCAGCGATGACCAAAGAACTCGGCCCACAGGTGTTCATTGACCAGCAGCGCGCCGTCCTTGGCCGTTCGGACCGACGTGCGGAACTCAACACCATCACATGCCCCACCCTCGTTGTCGGCAGCACCGAGGACACCATCACCCCGCCGAAGCTGAGCCAAGACCTGGCAAACCGGCTCCCTGGGGGGCGGCTTGTCCTTATCGCGGGCAGTGGGCACTTCACCCCTCTGGAAAAGCCGGCGGAGGCCGCGGCTGCGCTGGCTGATTTCATGCGTGCTCTAACAGAAGATGCAGTTCAGAATGATCAAAGATTGCGATTACATGAGTTTTGGTGACTGGTCGGGCCTGGTACTGGGCGGCCAGTACAACACCGGAAAATATCGGGGACGGCTGGGAGAGCGCCTGGCGGTTCCCCATCCGGAAGGGACGGTCGCCGCTGATCGAGCCCGGGATATCGATGATCCAGGCGTTTGCCGGGGAAGCTGGGGCCCTCGGCCTTTCCCAGCTCCGGTATTCGGCCCCCGGATCCTGACGCACCTACAAAAGCCGACCTAAGGAAACGTCCATCATGACCACAGACCTGGGCCCTGAATCGCTCACTGCCGCTGTCATCGGCAGCTTCAAAAAAACGCCCGATCAACGGCTGAAAGCCGTGCTGGAAAGCCTCACACACCACCTTCACGAGTTCGTCCGCGACGTGGCCCCGAGCATACAGGAGTGGGAAGCAGCCATTGACTTCCTCACTGCCACCGGGCAGAAATGCGACGACGTAAGGCAGGAATTCATCCTGCTCTCCGATGTGCTCGGAGTCTCGATGCTGGTGGAAACGATCAACGACGAAGAAACCCCGGACGCAACGGATTCAACAGTTCTCGGCCCCTTTCACATGGTTCAGTCACCGGAACGGGTTCTAGGCGAGAACATCTCTGCCGAGAGCGAAGGCGACGTCTGCGTCGTCCGAGGACGCATCACTTCAGTGACCGGGGAACCGGTGCCCGGGGCCAGGATCGATGTCTGGCAGGCCAACACCAAAGGCTTCTACGACGTCCAACAGCCCGGCATCCAAACCATCGGCAACGGGCGCGGCCTGTTCACGGCCGACGAGCACGGCGAGTTCTACTTCCGCAGCGTCATCCCCAGCTACTACCCGATCCCAACCGACGGACCCGTGGGCGACCTTTTGCACGCCACCGTCAGGCACCCCTACCGCCCTGCCCATATCCACTTCATCGTAGCGGCAACCGACTACAAGACATTGACCACCCACATCTTCGTCGGCGGCAGCGAATACATCGACTCCGATGCAGTGTTCGCGGTAAAGGAAAGCCTCATCAAGCCCTTCAGCACCAACGCGGATCCCGAAGCGGCCGCGGCCCTTGGAGTGGCCGCGCCCTTCGTCGAAGGCGTCATCGAAATCGTCCTGCACCCCGAAGCCCCTCCCCACGAAGATACCAATGAGACCGTTAAGGAGGTCGTCCGATGAAGGACTTCCAGTACCAGGCCCTGCCGATGCGCGTCACCTTCGGATCCGGCTCGCTCAAGTCACTGCCCGACGAAGTCCGCAGCCTCGGCCTGCAGCGTGTACTGGTCCTTTCCACCTCCTTCCAGGAGGACCTGGCCCGGGAAGTCTCAGAACAGCTCGGGGAGCTCAGCGCCGGGGTGCACCCCGAAGCCGAGATGCACGTTCCGGTCGAATCTGCCCACCGCGCACGCGAGGTCGCCAAGGCCGCCGGGGCTGATGGGTACGTCGCTGTGGGCGGCGGCTCCACCACCGGACTGGGCAAGGCCATCGCACTGGAATTCGGGGCCCCCATCATCGCGGTACCCACCACCTACGCCGGTTCCGAAATGACTCCCATCTGGGGCCTCACCGCCGAGGGAGAGAAAAAGACAGGCCGCGATCCCAAGGTGCTGCCCACAAGCGTCATCTACGACCCCGAACTGACTCTGACGCTGCCCGTGGGCATGTCCGTCACCAGCGGCTTCAACGCCATCGCCCACGCCGTCGAGGCGCTATATGCTCCCGACGGATCCCCGATCATTTCCCTTATGGCAGAGGAAGGCATCCGCGCCCTGGTCGACGCGCTGCCGAAGATCGCAGAGAACCCGGCCGACATTGAGGCCCGCTCGGACGCCCTGTACGGGGCCTGGCTCTGCGGAGCCACCTTGGGAGCCACAACCATGTCCCTCCACCACAAGCTCTGCCATACTCTCGGCGGAACCTTCAACCTGCCGCACGCCGAAACCCATACGGTCGTTCTGCCTTACGCACTGGCGTACAACTCCGCACACGTGCCTGACGCCATCGCCGCCCTGCGACGAGCCACAGGAGCGCAGGAACCCGCCAGTTACCTTCGCCAGCTAAGTCTTGGCCTCGGAGCGCCAGCATCCCTGCGCGAACTCGGGCTCACCGACAACGACGTCGAAACGGTCGTGGAACAGGCCACCCGCAACCCCTACGCCAACCCGCGCCCGGTCACCGGTGACGGCATTCGTGCCCTCCTCACGGCCGCGCTCAACGGCGAAACCGTCTAACAACCGGTCCGAGAGCTGTCTGGACGGGACAGGGCAAGCCGGGGGGTCCTCGGACCTCGCCAGCAGAGCCGCCCGGAAAGGTCCCGCTTGCCATCTCGCTCTGAAACCCAGGTTGGCCTTGACACGTGCTCAGGAACCGGACAAGCAGCTCATCTCACGAGGATGTCGGTTGCAGCCTCCGGGCGACGGGACTTACCCGGCGTTGCTCCACGTGAGTAGCCCCTGCCGTGGGAACTCCGGCGCGACGAGGCATATATCAAATAGATGGGTAGTGCCCATTATTGGTATTTGTGAAATGTCTCATACGGTCGCAAGGTGGAGGGGAGGCACCGACATGGTCGTCGCATTCCTTCTCAATAGGGGCTGCCGCGGCCTGATAATCCTGAAGGAAGGCGCGCTTCCATGATCAAAGTCAACGTGGACCTCCAACGTTGCGATGCCAATGGCACCTGCGCTGCCTTGATGCCCGAGGTGTTCCGGATCGACGAGGTCGGCACGCTCGAACAGCTGCGTTCCGAGGTCGAGGAGGAGCGCGGGGATGATCTCGAAGAAGTCATCCTCTGCTGCCTGATGGGGGCAATCTCGCGGTCATGAACACCCACTCTCAATTCTCAGAATCCAGTTAGGAAGTACGGCTATGCCCCAGACCGCTACGGACGTTGTCATCATAGGTGGTTCCACGGCAGCACTGCGTGCTGCCGAAACCGTTGTTCGGCAGGCCCCGGAACTGGACGTCACCATCATCAGTGATGAGGCGCACCTGCCCTATGAGCTGCCGCCGTTGTCAAAGATTCCCTTGAAGGATCACGTCGATATCGAGTCGCTCGTCTACCCTGTCGCCCGTGAACTGCGGGAGAAGGGCGTCCATTACCGCCTAGGAGAACGTGCCACGGCCATCGATCCGGCGCGCCGGGTCATCACCACTGATACCGGCCAGGTCAGGTACCGGGCCGCTATCATCACGACTGGTTGCGAACCGATAGTGCCCCCCATGTTCCGGGACCAGCAGGACGTGTACGTGTTGCGCCGGTTCGACGATTCGGTGGCGCTGCGCCAAGCCGTCGAAGATCGTCAGCGCTCCGTGGCCATCGTCGGCGCCGGCTTTATCGGTGGCGAATTTGCCTCGACGTTGATCAGCGACGGCCGCGAAGTCTCCCTCATCGACTTGTCTGTGCACCCCTTGATCCGTTTCGGTGAAGAAGTCTCCGGTGTTTACGAAGAGCTTCACCGATACAAGGGAGTCGCAACGTTTTTCGGCGTGGGAGCGACTGGGACGATCGAACGGGAAGGCAGCCGGTTCTTGCAGCTCAGCGATGGCCGCGAGGTCGCAGCCGATGTGATTGTCGTGGGAGTCGGGGTGCGGCCAGCCGTTTCCTGGCTGGATTCCTCGGGAATCCCGCTGGATAACGGCATCACTGCCGACGAGTATCTCCATACCGTTGACGGTGTATTCGCTGCAGGCGACGCCGTCTGCTGGCCCAACGCCCGATTCAACGCCACAATGCGCATCGAGCACTGGACCACCGCAGCGGAGCAGGGGCGCGGAGCTGGGCTGAATGCCGTGAAGTACCTCAAAGATGAGCCGCTCGTTCCGTTCGTAAACGTGCCCTTCTTCTGGTCGGATCAGCACGGTCAAAGAGTGCAGTGGGCCGGTCATCGGTTGGGAGACGAGCAAGTGGTATCCAACCGGAACGAGGGCGGCGAGCTATTTCTCTTCCGCAAGGGTGATCTCGTCACCGGTGTCCTGGCTTTCGAACGGCGCCAGGAGTTTGTGCAATTGCGTGCGAAGCTCCGCCAACCCCTCGCATGGGACGTCGCCCTCGGAATCGCTTCAGGATTCGACTTCGCGGCCCGAGAGGTGGCAGTACCGTGACTGTCCAAAGACGCCGCTATGTTTCCTGCCCGTGCGGCTCCCTGCTGGAAGGCGCCGATGATGACGAGCTCATCAGCTCGGTACGTACACACCTGAGCGAAGCACATCCAGGATTGGACTACAACCGGGACCAAATCCTACTCATGGCCTACTGACTCGAGAACACCCGCGCGCACGTGCGCAGCTTAGCGGGGACAAGGCCAGATGAGCGTCGAGCGATATCTGTCACAGCGACCTCGCCCGGGCCTTCAAAGGATTCTCCTTCTGGAACCTGCAGGCACAACTGCCTCATCCAATGCCATCCAATCGCGTCGGTGAGTGGCTGAAGAGCGGATATCGAAGCGGTCCATAAGTTTTTTCAACAAAAGTTCGAGATCAATAAGGCATCGCATCAGTCCTGCGATGCAGCGACATCAAATTCAGGAGTCTTAATGTCAGTCAACACGCCCACCAGCGGCCGAATGAAATCGGTACTCTTCTCAAGTTTTATGGGAAGCGCGATCGAATTCTACGATTTCCTGCTCTACGGCCTGGCCGCCAGCGTGGTGTTCGCCCCTCTCTACTTCGCAAACCTGTCTCCGGCAATGGGGATGATTGCATCCTTCGCGACGTTGGCCGTTGGATATCTGGCCAGGCCGCTGGGCGGGCTGATCTTCGGCCCCCTCGGAGACCGCGTCGGACGAAAAAAGATGCTCGTCCTGACGATGCTCATGATGGGTGGTGCGAGCTTCTGCATCGGGCTGATCCCGACCCAGGCGGCAATAGGTCAGCTGGCACCCCTGCTGCTGATCGTCCTGCGCGTGATCCAGGGTATAGCCGTCGGTGGAGAGTGGGGCGGAGCAGCACTGATGGCTATGGAGCATTCAACGCGGGAACGCCGAGGCTTTTCGGCCAGTTTCGCCAACATGGGCGGCCCCGCGGGGGCCGCCCTGGCAACAGCCGTGTTCAGCCTGTGCAGCATGATGCCCGACGAAGCGTTCATGAGCTGGGGCTGGCGGGTGCCGTTCCTCCTCAGCGCAGCCCTTGTCGCCATCGGGCTGTTCGTTCGCCTCAAGGTCGCCGAGTCACCGGTTTTCCTCGAAGCTCAGCGCCAGGCAGCCTCGTCTCAGGTGCGCCGACGAAACCCGATCCTCGAGGTGGTCACCAAGTATCCGCGCGCCGTGGTCATCGCTTGCCTGGCAACAATCATGGCCTTTGCCGTGCAGTCCCTGCTCGCTACCTTTGCCGTGCCGTACGCCATCGCTTCAGGCCACAGCCGCTCCGAAGTCCTATGGATCAGCCTCGCGACCCAGGTGATCCATGTATTCACGATCCCGATGTTCGCAGCCCTCTCTGACAGGATCGGCCGTCGAAAGGTCATGGCGGCGGGCGTGATCGGCATGACCCTCATGATTCACCCCATCTGGGTGATGGTCGCCTCAGATAACCTTCTGCTGCTCTTCCTGGCATTCCTGATTGGCAACCCCGTGCTCCAAGCTATGGTTTACGGGCCCACCGCCGCATACATCTCTGAAATGTTCGGCGCTGAATCCCGCTACACCGGCGCCTCCTTGGCCTACCAGTTGTCCTCGACTCTGGGTGGCGGTCTCGTCCCTCTCGCTGCCACCGCCCTGCTGGCAGCCCGGGGTGGAAATGACCCGGTGTATGTGTCGGCCTTGGTCATGGCTATCGGACTGATCAGTCTCCTCGCACTCTTCGCGCCTGCTCGGGGCTACAAGGACAAGGCTCAAGAAGGGGCCAAGGCCGCGGTAACCGCTGGGTCGTCACGACAGAGCGTCGCCGCTGAAACTACACCGGGGCGCGCTGCCAACAATTCAAATGGCTGAAGACCCCACTTCCGGGACCCGGTCAGGGAAGTGTGGCGGCGAGGGCGGTCGTTGCGTCGAGCTCGGGAAAATGGGGCCTTGAAATGCGGGCCGGATACTCACACACCTGCTGGCAGATGCTTGAGTTGATGAGGGAACCTTGATGATCTACGAACACGCTGATCTCCGGATAAATCCAGAAACCGAAACAGAGTTCCTCATCGACTTTGCAGCTGTCAGGCATTTGCTGCTGGAGGCAGAAGGATGCCTTTCCGTTGAGTTGTTGGTAAGTGTCGATACTCCAGCTGCCTATTTGCTTCGCGTGGGTTGGGAAAGAATTGAAGACCATACAGACACTTTTCCTGGCACTCTTCAAGCCGACGAACTAGGCGGAGTGCTGATGGCTCACTGCGCAGCTCCACCGAACGTCATCCATTACAGCGGTCAGGAGGTTACGGTCACGCCAGTCGAATCCCTGGACGGGCCATGATGAACCGATCTAGCTGAATCGGCCACGCCCCATTCAGCCGATGCTCCTATTGTCAAATGACTTCCTCGCCAGGTATGGCTCGTCCTTCAAGGGAGTGGCAGCAACCCGCGAGAGCGGTGGGAGGATTTGCCGGTATCTCGCGGTGAACTATTGATCACATCCCGAGGTGCGACTGGTCCCCGCAGCCGCGCTGAGCACGCCTCGAGCACGGCTTTAGGGTGGGAAGGTGGAACGCCGGCTCCTGCGTGGAGGGCCGGCGTTTTCCCTATTCGGGATGAGGGGAGCGAATGTTAGCTGACGACGGCGAAGCCTCCGGTCCAGCCGACCTTTTCGGTGGCGGCGAGGGTGATCTGGAGGAAACCGAGTGCTTCGAGTTCGCGGGCGCGGCGCAGGGTTCCGGCGTCTACGGCCTGCAGGCCGCCAGCGGTAATTATGCCTGCGAGCTGGGTCTTGGCGTCGGTGTCGTCGCCTGCGATCAGCGCGGTGGTGGGCCGGCCGCCAATAACACCGGCGGCGAGGGTCGGGCCCAAGGTCGTGTTGAAGGCTTTCAGGACCTTGGAGTCCGGCAGGGCAGCGGCGATTTCGGCGGCTGCGGAGGAATCCGCCGGGACGGTGAGGGAGTCGAAGGTTTCGAAGTTCACCGGGTTGGTGATGTCCGCGACGACGCGGCCGGTGAGCTGGTCGGCGCGCTGGGCGAGGACTTCCTTGATGGCCGGGTATGGCACGGCGAGGACGACGATGTCGCCCGTGACGATCTGGTCGGTGTCCTTGCTGCCGAGGAGCTGGACGGTGTTGCCGCCTTTTTCGGCGATGCCGGCGATGGCAGTGCCCATGGTCCCGGTTCCAAGGATGCTGATCCTGGTCATAACTGTCTCCTTCATTGATGTGCACCGGTTTAGTGCACTTGGGGTTTGTGGTTGGTAGGTGTTGGTATCCGCCGCCCGGTCTGCGCTGCCCCTCGTGGTGGAGGGATGGTGGGTTAGGCGATTTGGAGGGAGCGGATGGAGTTGCCGAACCGCATCCGGTCGATCGCGGTGACGGCCGTGGTGGGGTCATTGGCTGCCCCCAGGGTCAGCAGCAGGGGGACGAAGTGGTCCGCGGTGGGGTGGGCAACGGCCGCGCCGGGGCCTTTGGCCTGGTAGTCCGTGAGCGCGTCGATGTCACCGGCGGTCACGGCGTTCAGGGCCCATTCGTCGAAGGCTTTGGTATGCCCAACAAGCTGGGGTTGGCGGTAGACGGCGAAGCTGTGGGTCATGAACCCGGACCCGATGATCAGCACGCCTTCGTCACGGAGCTGCTTGAGGCGCTGGCCGAGCTTCAACAGCGCTTCAGGGTTCAGGCTTGGCATACTCAGCTGCACGACTGGGACGTCCGCTGCAGGGTACATGGCCATCAGCGGAATAAACGCGCCGTGGTCCAGGCCCCGGTTGGCGTAGTGATGAATGGTCGTCGTGTCGGACAGGGTCCCGGCGATCCGGTTGGCCAGGGCGGTCGCGTCAGGGGTTGGGTACTTGAGGGTGTAGTAGCGGGGGTGGAATCCACCGAAGTCGTAGTACAGGGGTGTGCCGGCGGTGATGCCGGCAATTGCCAGCGGAGCGTTTTCCCAGTGCGCGGAGACGACCACGATGGCCCGGGGTTTGGGCATGGTCTGGGACCAGGTGAAGAGGTCGTTGAGCCATTCCGGGTCATCCAGCGTGGGCGGGGCGCCGTGGCTGACGAATAGTGCCGGCAGCGGGCCGTCCTCGGGCTGCCACGTTTTCTGTGCCCTGGCCAGGGGAAGGGCACGGGCGTAGAGGTCGTCGTAGGCCCCGGCAGGGACGGCTGGGTTGAACGGGTCGGTGGTGCTGGTCATGACGGGGGATCTCCCTTTCAAGGTTCCGCTGCCAGGGGGTAACCGGTAGTGCCGGTCGGTGGGGGTTGGCCGGTTGCTGTTGGTGGGGCTTAGAAGGCCCAGATGCCGTAGCGTCCGGCGGCCACGATCAGGGCCAGGGCGGCCAGGACGACGTTGATTACTGCCATCTGCTTTTCGCCCCGCTTGAGGTGGGTGATGACCGCGCCGACCATCACAATGGCCAGGCCCGTGGCGGCCACGGGGACCAGAAAGGTCGCAATCCCGGTGACGGCCGGAAGAATTAGGCCCAGGGCGCCGAGGACTTCGGCCAGGCCAATGGCCTTGATCGCACCGGGGGTGACGTCTTCGGTCCAGCCCATGCCGGACGCGGAAAGCTTCTCCTGCTGCTGGGCCAGCTTCATGGCCCCGGCGGCGAGGAAGGCAAGCGCGAGGAGGGAGGCGATGATCCAAAGGGTGATGTTCATGGCGGGTGTTCCTTTACTGAGGGCGGGTGCTGTTGTGTGGTCTGCGGCGGGCCCGGTTGCCGGACTCGCTTCAATCTTGAACTAAACCGTAGCCCTGATAACTTCAAGATGCAAGCAAGTTGGGGCAGGTTTTACTTAATGTCTTAACTTACTGGGCTGGTATGCTGGTGACCATGGACACCACAGTCACTCACGAAGTAACGGGCCCCAACACGGGAGAGGCTCCCCAGGACGAGGCCCGGTGGCTGAGCGAGGAAGAGCGGGCGATGTGGCTGGCCTTCGCCAGTGTGCTGTTCCGCATGCCCGTTGCCCTTGATAACCAGCTGCGGCGCGACGCCTGTCTTAGCCACTTCGAATACACGGTAATGGCCGCACTGTCCGAGGCGCCGGAGCGCAGGTTGCGGATGAGCCACCTCGCGGCCATGGCCGAATCAGGTCTGCCCCGCTTGTCGCAGGTCGTGGGGAGGCTGGAAAAACGCGGGTGGATTACCCGTGCCGCTGACCCTGGAGACGGGCGTTCCACCCTTGCCACTCTCACCGAACGGGGCTGGGACAAAGTCGTTCAAACAGCACCCGGGCATGTTGAAGAAGTCCGGCGGCTCGTCTTCGACCCCCTTACGAAGGCCCAACAAAAGCGCCTCCACGAGATCAGCCGCCGCATCATGTACACCATCGACCCGGAAGACCGAGGCTTCCGCTAGCAATTACGGCTGCTGGGTACACAGTGGACGGCCGTTCCGCCGGAGAATGAAGGCCTTGTGCCCATTAACGCCACCGTCGATTATGGTCCCGGTTGCCGTGGTGCAACCCAAGGCATTCCGCCTCTGGGGGCAGATCCCTGCTGTTAGGTGCTGCTTGAGGGTCGGTGATCTGGCGGAGAATGTCCGGGCTGCGAAGCGTTTTAGGGATCGTATGACTTCCCTTACGCTCTTGCCCTCCACGCGCGTTTGGCCAAATAGTCTTTCGTCCGCTGGCACGAAGGCAGCGCACAAGGTCGACCTGATGCAAGCATGGTTGGCGCTGGGATCACCGCCCGCCGAACAGCCCATATCCGCCCTCGTCCCACTTTCACCCGTTTGGGGCGTCTGTGTACCTGGCGGCGCACCCATAGCTGGGATCGCACATCGAGGAAAGTGCTTAGCTGACCTGAGGACTGCAACGGTCGGGCGTGGGTGTCAACCTGGGCAGGTTATTCACCCCGCCTTGGTCCGGCTGGCAACCCAGGACGCGATTTGGGTGCGTGAGGTGAAGCCCAATTTGGCCAGTATCCGCTCGATGTGTCGACCGATCGTCCTGTGCGAGAGCACTAGCTCGGCGGCGATTTCCTTATTGCTCCGCCCTTGGGCAACGAGGGCCGCAACCTGCGCTTCCCGTTCGGTAAGGCGCGGGCCGCCGTACTGGGTGTAAGGATCCACAAGCACCGATTTGGCTGTGCGGTGGGCTGCAGAATTTTTGTGACCCGCGGGGGTTGCTGTCCGCGGTGAAACATATGCGGCGTGCGCCGACTTCAACGCGAGTTCCACGGCCTGATCTATTGATAGTGCGGGCCGGCCGTCGATGATTGACAGGTACCGGGCGTCCCCGAGTTCGTTCCGTAATTGGGCCGCAGTCTGCTCGAAGTCAGTTTCAAGGGGACCAAATGCAGAAATCGTGGTGCCAATTCCTTTCCATACCGACTGTGCTGCCTGAAAAAGAATCGCTGCGGATTCATAGCGCCCGTTCGAGGCGGCGGTCCATGACATCTGCTCGATGGTTAGTGCAACGCAGAGCCCATCATGGAAGTCGCGTTGAATTTCCAGCGCGGCGATCTGGGATTGGCGGGCTTCATCGAGTTGGCCCAAGTGCCACTGGCAAAGTCCCATGACAGCGTGCCCGTAAGCTTGGCTCCAGCGCTCACCTTGTTTGCCGCTTTCAGCCAGGACCTGCCGGCACGTTGCGAGGGCCTCCTCCATCTGGCCTGCGTACATTTGCGTCCAGGCCAGAAGGAAAAGCGCAGTAAGTTCGGATGCGAGGTTCTCGTCCCGGCGATGGACAGCCGCAGCCCTACCAAAGAGTTCAATAGCGTGCTCAAGTCGGCCTTTGAAGACTTCGCTGAGGGCTTCCCAATGGTCAACATGACCAGCCAACACCTGATCGTCCAGATCGTCGGCGATGCTGCGGCACTCCGTAAGATATTGTTGCGCCGGTTCACGGTCGCCCTGAAGCAGGGATACCCAGGCGGCTACCCACAGTGCGGTCCCACGTTCTGGTGTGCGGTGCATGTCCAGGCCAAGCATTCGGTCGAGCCATCGGCGGCCATCGCTGAGGTTGCCGCCGGCGATCCAGTGGTACCTGAGTAGAGCCGCAAGATTCATCCCTGCTAGTTCCTCTCCTGGCGTGGTTGCTGACCATTCCAGCGCTGAGAGGATATTCGTGTGATCGCGCCGCGCAGCGGCGAGACGGTTTGCTTGTTCCGGTCCACACCAGAGCGCTACCGTTTGGGACGCCTCGCCGAGGTAGTGGTCCCGCTGGCGGCGACGCAACTCAGGAGACTCTCCGATGCTTTCAAGCAGTTCTGCACCGTACTCCCGGAAGGTCATCAGCTGGCGGTACCTTCTGCCTTGGTCACCACTAATCGGTCCGTCAATGTCGTTTTCGGCAACTACCAGGGACTTCGCGACGAGATGGTCCAACAGGTCGAGAATGTCCCGTTTGTTGATCTGGCCGAAACCGCAAACCTCCTCCACGGCCTTGACGTCGAAGCCGGCCGGAAAGACTGCAAGCCTGGCCCACAAAAGCTGCTCGTCTTGCGTGCAGAGTTCATAGCTCCAATCGATGAGCGCCCTCAGTGTTTTCTGCCGAGGAATTGCTGCCCGGTTTCCGCCGGTGAGGATATCGAAGCGCCGGTCCAACCGTTCGACAAGCTGTACAACTGATACGGAGCGCAGCCGCGCGGCAGCAAGTTCGATCGCGAGCGGGATTCCGTCGAGCATTTGGCATAGCTGGGCCACGGCGAGCCGGTTGCCGTCAGTGATTTCAAATCTGGCGTCCACGCTTTTGGCGCGGTCCACTAGCAACCGAACAGATTCGAAGGCCTCAATCGCGCCCGCATGTCCGTCTAACACAGCGGGGGCACTGAGGGGCGGTACCTGGTAAACCTGCTCTCCTAAGATCCCCAAGGGTTCCCTGCTCGTTGCAATGACACGCAATTCTGGTGCGAAGTCCAACAGCGTGGCTGCCAGCGCTGATACTGCATCCAGAAGATGTTCGCAGTTGTCGAGGACCAGGAGCAGCTGTCGTTCCTCGACGTAGTCCGAAATCCTCTCGATTGGAGAGCGGTTGGACTGGTCGGGGAGTCGGAGGGCGGCGGCGATCTGCGAACCGACCAAGGCGTTGTCATCTAAAGCCGCGAGTTCAACGGTCCACACACCGTCGCGAAAGGCCTTCCGTGTCCGGGAGGACAGCTCCGCGGCGAGGCGGGTCTTGCCGACGCCGCCGGGGCCTGCAAGGGTTAGAAGGCGGGAGCGTGACATCAGCTCACGCGCTTCGGCGAGTTCCCGCCGTCGTCCAATGAAGCTTGTCAGGTTGTGGCCCCCGGTGGGTCGAACAACTGCTGCTTCGGTGCTCATAACCCTCCTGTGATGCAGAAAACAATACACGTAGCGGGTTGGGTCATTTGACCCGTTTTAGATCCGGTCCAGGAGACCAGACTGGGTGGAGTCAGAACGATACTTTGAAGCAAGCGGAAGGCCAGCGCGATGAGGCGCAGAGTAGCAGCGACAACCACCTGCCAGTCCAGCGCGAGCGGGACCCGTCTGGCCAATCGCCGAGCCCGCTCGTCTGATTCACCCCAAGGCTGCATCGCTTCCTTTGCTGTTTCGGATCACTGGACCGCGGAGGATCTCTGGCCCGACTGCCTTGATGCACAAGCAAGCGGATGATCTGCGATCTCCCCGCCAAGTACACCCATTCTTGACACCAGCCCCGGCTACTGTGCTTCTTGCCCTGCACTCAAAGGAGGGCAGGCCAAAAATGGTGTTTCGCCGCCAAGATTCCCGGGCTCCATCCATCAACACAATCCCACTACGAAAGAGGCACCATGACAGCGACGTCGCTCGCCGAATTGTCAGATATCAATGTTCCGGATGCTGGATTGGTGGCTCGTGCTACTGATTTGTTGCCGTTGATCCGGGAATTCGCCGGGCAGGGGTCGGAAGCCAGGCGCGTGGCTCCGGAGGTGGTGTCGGCCTTGGAAGGTGCAGGAATTTTCCGGATGCTGGTTCCTAAGCGATACGGCGGCATGGGTGCTTCGCTGCGTACTGCTGTGGAGGTAACGAAGGAAATTTCCCGCGGTGATGGTTCCACCGGGTGGGTCACAACGCTCATGATGGTCGGGACCGGTTTCGCCTCGACGTTTTCCCGGCAGGCCCAGGAGGATGTGTTCGGGAGCAACCCATTGGCGAAGGTGGCCGGCACGTTCAGCCCGGGCAGCAAGAGTGAGCGGGTAGAGGGCGGCTATCTGATCAGTGGCAGGTGGCCGTATTCCTCCGGTTCCTTTGCTGCTGATTGGGCAACGCTTGGTGTACTGCTTGACGGTGATGAGCCGATGGCGCTGGCCCTCGTCCCGGCCGAGGCGTGGAGCATCGAGCCGACCTGGTTCGTCGCCGGGATGAAGGGCACCGGGAGCGATACGATCGTGGTCGAGAATCACTTCGTGCCTGAGCACCGCGTACAACGCCTCAGCAACATGCTGAGCTCAAACTTTCTCACCCCGTTCAAAGACGACAGGATGGCCAACGTTGCTTTCAACGCCGTTGCAGCCGCAATCCTGGTTGCCCCACAGATCGGCCTGGCCCGGCACGCGCTGGAAATCACCTTGGCAAAACTGCCCGGCAAACCGGTGGCTTACAGCATGTACGACAAGGCCAGGAATTCGCCCACCCACCAGCTCGCCGTTGCCAAGGCGGCCACGAACCTGCACATCTCAGAACTGCTGTTGAACCGAATGTGCCTGGACATCGACACGGCAGCCGACGCCGGCCAACAGCTTGACCTGGCCACCCGGGCCCGGATCCGCAACGACACCGGCATCATCGCTGAACTGATCGGGCAGGCCATCGATGCGCTGATGACCGCCAACGGTGCCGGCTCGTTCGCCGAGGCCAACGTTCTGAACCAGATCTGGCGCGACTCCGAAATCGCCGCCCGGCACGCCTTCGTCACCTCAGAAATCGGCAAAGAAGCCTACGGCCGGGTCCTGATGGGCCTGGAGCCAACCATCAACCTCTAAGGCAGGGCCAAAATGTCCACATCCACAATCCCCCCAGCACCGGCTGAAGACCCGGCGCGAACTTACCGGCGCGTCCTCGGACATGTCCCAACCAGCGTCGCGGTCGTCACCGCCGGCACCAGGTCCGGGCCTGTCGGCATGACCGTAGGCTCCTTCACTTCCGTCTCGCTGGAACCCCCTCTGGTGGCCTTCTTCGTCGACAAGGCCTCCAAAACATGGCCCCGCCTTTATGAGGCCAGCCACTTTGGCGTCAACATCCTCGGCCAGGACCAAACGGCGCTCTGCAAGGCATTCTCCCGCCGCTCGGAAGACCGCTTCGAAGAAGTCGACTGGACCCCCTCGGACCGGGGAGCCCCATTACTGAACGATGCCATCGTCACCCTTGAATGCACCCGCTACAAAATAGATCTCATCGGCGACCATTACCAAGTCGTCGGACGCGTGGAATCCCTTGAACTACGCGCCACTAACCCACCCCTGATCTTCCTCCAAGGCAACTTCCTCAACCTCGCGGATTAGCGGCATGGACGGCGCGCGGGAAGGGTACGGCCGCGCGAAAATGGAGAAACGGGCCAGGTAAAAGCACGGCCAGCAAGCCAATCGGCTGGAGCACGGGGTATCCAAATCAACGTGCCAATTGGATTGCGGACAAGCCGCGAAGCCGGAGAAAGCATCACCCAGAGCGGCAACATCAAATCGATGGCTGAACAATTCCACCATGCTCATTCACTAAGTATTAACAACGGATACGCCCCTGGCCGAACCACAAGGTCCAGCCCAGCGACGCGTTGTCGACCCCGAGGTCTGGCCGAAACGCTGGTCCCTCTGTCCCACACGTATACGGAAAAGACCTCTGGGACCGCTCGGCTGACACCGAGTTCATTCGCAAGACCTTTCCCGCCAAAGAGGCCGGGAACAAAAACACACAGAAAGGAGGCCCTGAATTGGGCCGTATCATCATCAGTGGGGCATCAGGGGATCTTGGCCGCAGAGTTACAGAAATCCTTCTGGCGGCCGACCCGGACATCGAATTAACACTTGTGTCGCGCACACCAGAAAAGCTCTACAAACACAAAACACCCGGCATCCGTGTGGTGCGCGGCGACTACCAGGAACCCGACTCCCTCAACGCTGCATACGCGGGCGGGGAAGTCCTCTTCCTCATCAGCGGACTGAACCTGGGTCGCCGGGTAGCCGAAACGCAAAACGCAATTGCCGCAGCCAAACATGCTGGGATCCACCACATCGTGTACACATCGGTCGGGGGCATACATCCCAACAACCCCGCTCTTTCAGCCAAGGATCACTACCAGAGTGAACTGGACCTCAGGGCTTCCGGCTTAGGCTACACATTCCTCCGTAACGCGCTCTACTCCGAGATCATCAGTAACATCCTGGTTGCACCCGCCTTAGCCAGCGGTTTTATCTCACAGGCAACAGCCGAAGGGCGCTTGGCGCCGGCGGCTAAAGCCGACGTCGCCCGCAGCGCTGCCACGGTCCTGCTTGAGCCTGCGAAGCATCTTGGTGCTGTCTATGAGATCACCGGACCTGAACTGTTGACCTTTGAAGAAATCGCGCACATCGGCTCGGAGGTGCATGGCACTCCCATCAAGTACGTACCAATATCAGCTGATCAGCGTCTCACCTTTTTTGACTCCATTGGTATTCCAAGAACGTACGACCCAAGCATGCCGCCAAGCGCCGATGGACACATGTGGGCAAGCGATGAGTTGGTTACTGCCGAAGTCGCCATAGCTGAGGGTTACCAGACTGTCCTCTCAGGCCACGTGAAGCTGATAACAGGGCGTAATCCCGAATACCTCCGGTCTGTGATGGAGAGCGTCAAGTCCGTTCCCTATGATCAGATCCCAGCAGAGGTTTCATAAGCCCATCAATAATAGACTCGGGCGGAATGACGGCTTCGCTCCAAGCAATTAGGGGCGAAGCCGTCTCCACGCTCGTAACCAAGCTGGTACATACAGTCTCGGCGGAGTTCGCTCAATTCTCAATTGTCCTGAGGAGTCGCGATACGGGGGAGCCGATCCAACACTTAAGATATTTCTGCCTGGTGCCCCCGGACACGAATCCATTGACCTCAGAGCATGCCGTTCCCAGTCGCAATAACAATGAACTTGAACGCGGAAGGCATCGACATTCCGGCTCTTCGCGGTTGTCGCACCGGTGACAATGAGCACTTCGATCTCTTTCCACCACCGGCAGACCGTCCGCCAGAGCCGGTTGGTTTCGGGCTGCGCGGCTTGAAACACCAGTGCCTGAAGCCGGCCTTTCGCGGCGGCCGCGTCGGCGAGGGACCCGGTGGTCAGCAGGGCCCGGAGCTGTTCCTTGACCAGCCATGCCGCCTGCAACTTCCCGGTGGCGTCCTCGGTATCGAACACGTTGCTGAGCCTGTTCCGAGCCCGGTCCGAGAGTGTATCCCCGGCGCGCAGGAGCAGTCGCCGGTTGGCCCAGCCCGGGTCGATGGAGCGTCCGCGCCGACCATGAACCTGCTGGGTGAGGCGCTGCCGGACTTCGGTGAGCATGTCGTTGCCGAGCTTGAACAGGTGAAATGCGTCCACCGAGACAGCGGTGCGTGGCAGCCACATCCGCAAGGCTTTGCGGACTGCGGCGGATGGGTCGATGGCAACGACCTGCACGCCCAGGCGCCACTGAAGCGGACGGGCGAAGAGCCAGTCGCCGACGCCCTCACTGTCGCGGCCGTCAACGATCCCCAGGACTTGTTCGGTGTCCAGATCGACGATGGTGGTCATCCACGGTTCGTAGCGTTTCCAGGCCTTGGTGGCCGGGTCGCGGAAGAACCGCACGGACCGGTAGCGGTGTTCATCGATGCCGAGCATCCGCGGTGCAAGGGCGTCGACATCGGGCAGCGTCAGAGCCGCGGAGTCCAGGGCCTGCTGCACGAGCCACCACGAGACGCCGAAAGAAGCGGCGGCCTCGGCGGCTGCCCTCCCGGATCCGATGACGGCGGCCGCCAGGGCCTCACGGAGCCGATGGGTGGACCGTGCCCGGCGCGGGACCTGGCTTGTTTCGTCGGTGAATGTCTGTCGCGGGCACAGATACTCATCGCAGAAGAATCTCCGCTTGGCCCAGACCACTTCAACCGGCCCGGCGACAGGGATGTCACGCAGCCGTTGTGGCCGGCGGGAATGCACGCGGCTGCTGATCACGCCGCAGGACGGGCAGCCGGCCTCGGCGGTGGCTACGACACGGATCCGCCGCTGCCCGAAAGCAAGGACACCTCAGTATCGGTGACGCGGTAGTCGGGCAGGTTGAAAATCGCGGTGGCAGCATCGGGGGCGCGGGGAAGTAGGCTCGATCAAGGCTCGTAGCTCCTGACTTGATGAATCCGTAGAGAACATCCATCACAGCAGGGCTACGAGCCCTTCAGCTTTCAAGAAACGGAACCTGTTTCACCATCAAACACGAAGCCGACATTCCGGCTGGGCTGAGAATCAACACCGCGAAATCTGGCCCACACTGCCCTGCCGGAACACGGCCCAGCTTGTCCCAGGCTTATCAGGCCCGAAGTTGTTATTGAAGAACGTGGCCTGAGCTACCAGTTAGTCACTTCTGCAATGTGGTGGAACCCAACTTCCCCGCGGCTGCCCTTAGTGCGCTAATGCCTCAGAACTTTTCGCCGCGGGGTGCTGCCACCAAGAAGGAGACTATGCAGGCTGCGGCTGTAATGCCAACGGAAACCCACAATGCGGGAGCATAGCCGAGGGTAGCCGCCTGAGCGGCGAATGGTTGTACTAGCACGACGCCGAGACCGGCACCAGTGCCGAAACTGGCACCGGTAAGGCCGGGCAGCGCCGCAGGGGCCTCCTTGGGGGACAACACGACAGAGAGTCCGTTAAGACTTGTAAAGAGAAAGCCTGTGTAGGAAATGCCAAGGGCGGCAACAGCGAAAATAACCACATAGAGATTGTCGGAGAAAGCCGCTGCGATAATGCCGAAGACCAGACTGAACACTGCTCCGAGCCGCAGGGTTAGAAGCCACCCGCGGCGGTCGGCGATCCAACCGGCCAGGGGGGCCGTGAAAACGCCTAGCAGAGCTGGTGGGGCCAGGAACAGCAGGGCCGCAAGGGAGGGATTTAGTCCGAAGCCATGTTGGAGGTCTTGGCTAAGAACCACCACGGTGAAATTAAGCATGGCGAACATGCCGGCGAGGGCGAGCAGGCTGGTGGCGACAACAGGCCAGAACTGCCGGGAACGCAGGTAGCTCACGGCGATAAGGGGGTGCCTGCGCCTCTTTTCAATAGCCCAGAAGACCCCGAAACTGACCACTGTTCCGACAAGAAGTACCAGTGAGATCGCAGATGTCCAGCCTGCGGAAGAACCCACAGAAACGAAATTTGTAAGGAATATCAGGAACACGGAGAGGGAGCCTGCCCCCCACCAATCCATCCTGCCGCTCACGCCTTGGGGCCGACCCTGAGGGACAACCCTTAGGATGCACACGGCGGCGATCGCTGCGACGACCAGCACCACGACGAAAATTGATTTATAGCCAAAGGCTTCGGTCAGGAGTCCACCCGCGAAACCGTCCAGACCACCGACTCCACCGCTGATCGCTGCCACAATACCCAGCGATACCCCAAAGACTCTGGTGTTCAGGTTCTCGTTGAGGACGATGTAGGCCAGGGTGAACATGGCACCGCCTGCTCCCTGCAGGATTCTTCCCATAACAAGCAGGGGCAACGTCGGAGCCACTATGCACAGGATGGTGCCGGCAACAACGGTGCCGAGGGCTGCAAGCATGGCGGCACGGCGACCGATGAAGTCGCCCCAACGTCCGAAGACGGGCACAGCAATTGCGGCGGAGAGAAAGAACATCGATTGAAGGGGTGCCGCACCGGCCGGCCCCTCACCGAAGGCGGCGGCCATCTGGGGAAGTGCCGGCGTAACCATGCTGGCGGTCAGCTGAAAGGTCACCGTGGCCACGATCAGGGTAAAAATCAACCTTGTCGCACGCCAGCCGTCGATCTTGTGTTGTTCAGAACTTGTGCTGGGATCTGTGGTCGAGATGTTCACATAAAACTCCTTGGTGATGCCGGGGATCCGGCGTGCGGCAGCAGGCCGCTGAATATTGCGATGTCCGGACCTACTTCAAAAGAATCGTCTCCACGGTGGGGCAAGCGCCCTGAGAGCATGCCAGGTTCAAGTCCGGAAGGTTTTCCCGCTCCACCGACTGAGTTGGTCGCTCAAGACTGGTGATCAGGGATGACAACGCGATCTGTGTTGCGATGAGTTCGGCGATAGCCCGAAGGCCGGCCGGCAGAGCGTCGGTGCAGTCCTTGAAACGGTGCTTGTGTCAGCCAAGCCCCTGCTATCTATATCTGCCCTGGACTCGGGCGTAGTCGGCCACCCTGGAAGCCGGTCTTATGGAAGGCGTTGGGGGCGGGCCAGTGAAGGCAGCCCTCTAGGAGAGCGACTACAGGCGGTGCCGGTATTCGCATGGCTTGGGAGCCCGGTCAATGCGGATGAAGCGCGTGGAACGGGCCTTAGAGGTTACCCATGACGAATTGAAGGTTGCCGCGGCTTAGGATGCTCGCCGTCGGAGGGGCTCTGCCTTAGACGGTCTTTCTCGACTGGTCCACGAGTTGGCCTTCGTGCACGTAGGATTCATATGCTTCGCTGAGATCGACATATTTGCGAAAATTCCGGAGATCAGACAACTGGTTGTTACGAACGCGGGCAACGAAGTCATTATTCGCTATTTGCGCCCGGCCTACACCGATAAAGTCGAAGTCACCTGCTGCGAGGCCGCGTCGGACCCGGGCCAGGTCCTGCTCGACCTGAAGTTCGGGTTCCTGATCATCGAAAATGTCTTGGGCGAGGTCAGTACTTAGGCCGACACTGCCGATGGCGATGACCGGGACGGTGGTCATGGTCTTCACCCATGAAGCCAGGCTGCGCTCTGGGTCTAATTCAGGCCATGCCGGTGCATCAAACCGGCGTGTGGATACGTGGAACAGGTTTACTCCGGCTCGCTCAAGGCGCTGGATGAATGGGCGGAGGTCATCTGGATGATCAGCGATCTTGGCACCATAGTCCACTTCCTTCCACTGTGAGAATCGGAATGAAATTATGAAGTCCGGCCCTGTTGCCTCACGAATGGCAGCTACGATTTCCTGAGGAAAGCGTGCGCGCTCTTCTAATGTCAAACCGCCGTATTCATCATCGCGCTTATTCGTTTCATGCCAAAGAAAGAGGTCCAATAGGTATCCGTGGGCGCCATGTACCTCGACGCCGTGCGCTCCTACCTCTTGGGCAATAACGGCGCTCTGCACATATGCTGCCTTTGTGTCTTCGAGATCCTGGCTGGTCATTGCTAAGCCGTTAGTGCGACCCTCCTGGACTAAGCCAGAGGGGCTTAATGAGGGATAATCCGAAAAAGGATTCGGGACTCCATCGATTACCAGCCGCAATGCGCCGGGATGCCACAACTGCATGAGAAATACCGCGCCCGTTGCCGTTACAGCCTTCGCGACCCGACGCCAACCCTCAACGGTTTCCTGGCCGATGATGCCAAACACGGGCTGCCAGTAGGCGGCTGGATGGTCGGGGGCAGCCCCTTCGGCGATTATCAGGCCTGCGCCATCTTCGGCGCACTTCTGCAGGGTCTCCGCCATGCCAGGTGTTGGTGCATAATCACGCGTTTTCCGTTGCATTGCCGGCAGTACAAAACGATTACTAATCGTTTTCCCATTTACCAGGATCGGTGAGAATAGGGGATCCGGATTATACTTTTTTGACATTTGTGACACCTCTCCGTTGAGTGTGGCTGGAATTCCTCACACTTTACTCAGGGCTTCATTGGTCCACAATTAGGCACATTTTTGTTCCTATGCGATGCAAGACTGTCCCTCTGCTCACCTAGCGGAGGTTATGTCCTTCACTTTCACGTCAGCGGGGCAGGCCGTCCCATGGCTAGGTGTCTGGAAGCGCCGGTTCTCGGAGCAGCAAATGCAAACACTCCCTTGTAACGGAGATCTTCGCGGATGGCACCGAGCCATCGCGGATCGAACCCCCAGGCAGGCGGGCTCCGTTTGCTGGTGCTGCCCTAATTTTGGCTGTTCGATGAACCATTCTTTCGGGGTGTCAGTACCGCACCGGCCGGACCAGACATCAGCGATGCAATTTGAGTGCGTGAGTTGAAGCCAAGTTTCGCCAAAATACGCTCAATATGCCCTCCAACCGTTCGGGGTGAGACCACGAGTTGGGCTGCGATCTCCTTATTACTGAGCCCTTGGGAAACCAGACCGGCGATTTGAGCTTCTCGTTGGGTGAGCCCGGTATCCCCATGCTTCCCGTAGCCGTCTGGGGTCTCGGCGGTGCGGTTACTGCGCCTGGTACTTACTTTCGTGGGGGGCTGTGGGGTACCTGCAGAGGCGTACCCTGTGCGGGCTGCGCTCAGTGCAAGCTCGATGGCTTGCTCCTGAGAAGGTTCAGGGCGGGCAGTGAGGACCTTGAATTCCGTTTCCCCGAGCTCGCGGCGCACCTGGGCCGCCATCTGCTCGAAGTCCTTCTCCAGAGGGCCGAACGCCGAGATCGTGGTTCCTATCCCGCTCCAGACGGCGCGGGCTGCGTGGTACAGAACGGCTGCGGATTTGTAGTGTCCGCCCGACGCAGCTGTCCAGGACATTTGTTCAATTGTCAGAGCGATGCAAAGGCCGTCGGGGAAGTCTCGTTGTATTTCAAGTGCTGCGATCTGTGATTGCCTCGCCGCATCCAGTTCCCCAAGGTGCCACTGGCAGAGCCCCATGACCGCATCAGCGTAGGCACGGGCCCATCGTTCTCCGTAACTATCGCTGACCTTCAAGACCTCCCGGCAGGTGTCCAAGGCATCTCCTGTGCGACCGGCGTACATTTGCGTCCAAGCCAGCAGAAATAAGGCGTAGAGGGCCGAGGCGGTATCACCAACTTGGCGGTGAACGGCAACAGCTGCGCCAAAAAGCCCCATGGCGCGCTCCAAGTGATCGTCGAATACCTCACAAAGGGCCTCCCAATGATCAGCATGGGCTGCCAGCGCCCTGTCGTTGAGGCTCTCTGCGATCAGCCTACATTCGGCAATATGCTCCCGCGCCTGTTCCCTGTCACCCTGTACAAGGCAAATCCAAGCTCCAACCCACAGTGCGCCTCCTCGTTCAGGGCTCGGCTCGCTTGCCAACTTAAGTAGGCGGTCCAGCCATCGCCTGCCCTCGGCAAGGTTCCCCCCAGCCGTCCAGTGGTACCTGAGCAGGGCAGTGAGGTGCAGCCCTGCGCGTTCCTCCCCTTGGGTCGACGCCGACCACTCCAGCGCAGACAGAAGGTTTGGATGGTCCCGCCGCGCCGCCATCAGTCGCTCGGCCTGGTGCGGGCCGCACCAATTCTTGACTGTGTCAGCCGCCCGGGTCAGGTAGTGGTCACGCTGGCGGCGCCGCATCTCCGTTGTCTCCCCGATTGAATCGAGAAGCTCGGCGCCATACTCGCGAAAAGTCATAAGTTGGCGGTACCGAACCCGGACGCTGCCTCCTGTTTGAGTGCCGTAAACGTTCTCAGCGACGACGAGCGACTTGGCGACAAGATGGTCAATCAGATCGAGCACGCCGTCGCGTGTCAGCTGGCCAAATCCGCAAACCTCTTCGGCAGCCTCTACGTCAAAGCCACCCGGGAAAACTGAGAGGCGTGCCCACAGCAGCCGCTCATCTGAACTGCAGAGTTCATGGCTCCAATCGATCAGCGCCCTGAGGGTCTGCTGCCTTGGTAGTGCCGCGCGACTGCCGCCAGTCAGAATATCGAAACGCTTGTCAAGCCGCTCGATGAGTTGAACAACTGACACGGAACGCAGCCGGCTCGCCGCAAGTTCGATCGCCAGAGGGATCCCGTCAAGTCTCTGGCATAGTTGCGCCACAGCCAGGCGATTAGCCTCAGTAACTTCAAAGGTAGGATCCACGCTACGAGCCCGGTCTATGAGCAAGCGGACCGAGTCGAAGGACTCGATTGTCACACCTTCCGATGCTTGGACGGGCGCGGCAAGAGGAGGCACGATGTAGACCTGCTCCCCGAAGATGCCCAAAGGCTCCCGGCTCGTGGCGACAATCCTCAATCTCGCAGCTCGATCAAGGAGTCGGGCGGTCAGGACGGAGACTGCATCGAGAAGATGTTCGCAGTTGTCGAGAACGAGAAGGAGATGCCGGTCCTGGACGTAGTCCGCGATCCTCTGCAGGGATGACCGGTTGGACTGGTCCGGCAGCCGCAGGGCGGCGGCTATGTGTGAACCAACCATTGCGCCATCCTCTACCTCGGCGAGCTCCACGATGCAGACACCGTCGCTGAATGCCTTGCGGACCCGAGAAACCAGCTCCAGCGCCAGGCGCGTCTTGCCGACGCCTCCGGGGCCCACCAGAGTCAGAAGCCGGGAGCGAGACATCAGCTCACGGGCTTCAGTTAGCTCGCGGCGCCGTCCGATGAAGCTCGTCAGGTGATGGCCCTCGTGTGAACGGCCGACAACTGCGTCGGTACTCATGTTCCTCCTGTGATGCCTAAAACAATACAGGTATCAGATGGGGTCATCTGACCCGTTTCTGCTGCGCCGAAAAAGACCAGACTGGAAGCCGTTGCAAGGATGCAACACAGGCCTCGATGGGAAGAATGATGAAACACACAGGCACCCTTATGCGCCAATGCTCAAGCCGAGTACACCTCCCAGTGGCGGGATGCTACACGGCGAGGGCACATTGCGGGGAAGTTGCTGTCCCCTCTCCCCAGGTAACCGCTGGTTAATGTCATGCAGCAAACGTCTGTCGGTATGGAGCAGGTTCCGATGCTGCGGAGTTACCTGAAGGTTGTGGCCGGACTCGGCTTATCACTGAACTCAGGTCCTGGGATGTTGCCGACTGATCACGGCAGCGACGTCCATGACCAATGCACTAAAAGCCAGTTCACGCCGAAAACCTGAGCACGGAGAGATCCTGCCGGCGCCGGGTCGGAGTCGCGTCGGCCCGTTGAACCACAAATTATCGATCAAACGTAAATTTCTTCCACGTCGGGGCATTTGTTCGAGGTGTTCACCACCCCGCGAACCGGTGAGGTTTTCCCCGTTGTATCCGGCGACAGCAGCGCGAACAACAGGACCGGCCGGGTCCAGGTACAACGACCCAAGCCGCTGCTGGTACCGCCATGTAATTCCTCGGAACGCTTTGTCCCCAAATTTTCCACGAGCTAGGAGAACCCATGTCAGTCACTGTTGAGCGACCCAATGAACTCGATCGAATGCGCTTCTTCATCAACGGAGAGTGGGCCGAACCCAGCACTGTCCGCATCCAGCACCAGATAGAGGCGGCCACAGGCGAGGTCATCGGTGTCGCAGCGTTAGGCTCGGAAACCGATATTGATGCGGCCGTGAAGGCCGCGCGGGGTGCCCTCGACAACGGTCCCTGGGGCAGATCAACCGCCGCCGAACGGGCCGCAACGCTCCGCAAATTTGCCGAGGCGCTCGAACGCCGTGCCACTGAAACGTCAAAGCTCGTCAGCAGGGAAAACGGCATGCCCATCGGGTTGTCGCAGATGCTCAACGGTGGCGCCCCCTCCGCCCTTCTGAGAATCTATGCCGATGTAATCGAAGCCCTCCCGTTGGAAGAGGTACGTCCAAGCCAGGCAGGTTCAACAATCGTCCGTCGTGAACCAGTGGGCGTGGTCGGTGCCATAGCACCGTGGAACTTCCCGCAGGCATTGGCGATGTTCAAGATTGCCCCTGCCCTGGCCGCTGGCTGCACTGTCGTTCTCAAACCATCCCCGGAAACCGCGCTGGACTCTTATGTATTTGCTGAGGCAGCCCGGGAGGCAGGACTGCCCGACGGGGTGCTCAACATTGTCCTCGGCGATCGTGATGCCGGCGCTGCACTCGTCTCACACCCACTCATTGACAAGATCGCATTCACCGGATCAACCGAAGCGGGCAGGATCATCGGCGCAGAATGCGGACGCCTCATCCGCCGCTGCACACTGGAACTTGGTGGTAAATCGGCAGCCGTTTTCCTCGAGGATGGCAGTATCGAGACCTTCCTGTCCGGGCTGGACAACGCCTCGTTCCTGAACAACAGCCAGACGTGCACCACCCAATCCCGCATCCTGATCGCGCGTTCCCGGTATGAAGAGGTTGTGGACGCCGTTGCCAGTTTCGCTGACGCGTACAAGCTCGGGAACCCTCTTGATCCGTCCGTGACAATGGGCCCGATGGCAACCCAAGGGCACCTCGAACGGGTTTTGGGCCATATCGAAACAGCGAAAAGTTCCACTGCCCGGCTCGTTGCCGGCGGCGGGCGCCCGGCCGGGTTGGACCGGGGTTGGTTTGTCCAGCCCACCGTGTTCGCCGACGTTGATAACAGTCATCGTCTCGCTCGGGAGGAAGTCTTTGGGCCGGTTATGGCGCTCATCCCGTTCGATGATGACGAGGATGCCGTGCGAATGGCCAATGACAGCAATTATGGCCTCGGCGGGTCAGTGTGGAGCGCCGACGAAGATCGGGCGTTGTCGGTGGCAAGAAGGGTGCGTACCGGGACGATCGGCCTGAATTACTACACCCTTGACCTCGGTGCCCCCTTCGGTGGATTCAAAGACTCCGGCATCGGCCGGGAGCTGGGCCCGGAAGGGATCAACGCCTACCTCGAATACAAATCGATCTATGGCTCTTCCAAGTACCTGTCTGCCTGAACAGACATCCATCAAAGACCTGTCGTGCGCTGCGGGCACACGGTCCACTAAGGGAGTTCGAATCTTGATGACAAATCCGACCAAAGTTGTCGACGCCTACTTTGCGGGAGTGAAAGCCGGGGACGCCAGCGCCGTTGCAGCACTGTTTGCACCTGATGCCCAGCTGATTAACGCCAAAGGAACCCTCCGGGGCGCAGACGCAATAAAGACGATGTACGAAAACGGACTAGCTCCAGGGGCGATGACGCCAAGCCCACGGACGCCCGTCGTGAACGGCGACCACGTCGCGGTTGAAATAGACCTGGATGCGAACGGGGTTCCTCTCAAACTCGGTGATTTTTTCACCATTAAAGACGGCAAGATCCAGACTTTGACCATTTACAGCCTCACCCCCACTGACGCCAGCCTGTTCGACAAGGTGGGAGTCGACCCGGCTTAGTAACCGGAGGCGGACACACGCCTTCACTGGAAAACCAGCAGATCCAGCTGCCGGCCTTCCAGACCAGATCCAGCAACATTGATGAGGAGAACACATGAAGGTCGCAATTTTTGGCCCTGAACGCAGAGTTGGCATCATACGGAACGAATCCGTGGTCGATGTCAATGCCACCTATGCAAAGTATCTTGCAGAGACAACCGGGGCGGCCCGGGCGCAGGCACAAGCCGACCTTGTGGTCCCGCACGAGCTAAGTGCCTTCATCGCGGAGGGAACGCGAGCCCTTGAGGAAGCACAAACCGCCGTGGAGTATCTATGGTCCGCAGCAGAGGACGACCGCGGTCTGCTGGGCGAGCAGCTCTGCTTCAAGTTGGGCGACGTGGAACTTCACCCCCCGGTCGCCAAGGAGGCCCGTATTTTCTGCGCCCTGGCGAACTTTTACGACCACATGGAAGCGGCGAGCAAAAACAGCTCAGCCGGAGACACTTCTGAAGTCCTGGAGCGTCTTGTCAAGGGCGGGCCGAAGTACTTCCTCAAGGATCACCGCGCGGTGTCCGCCGACGGACAAGAAGTACGCTACCCCGAGCGGACAAAGCGCCTGGATTACGAGGCGGAAGTTGCCATCCTAATCGGCAAGCGCGGGCGGGACATCCGCAGTGATGATGCCCTCCCGTACATCTGGGGTTACACCCTGCACAATGACTGGTCTGTCCGAGACAACGTCTCTTTCGGTCCCGACTTCATGCACTCAAAGAATTTTGATACCTCCGCCACCATTGGTCCCTGGATTGTGGTGGGGGAAGAGCTCGACCCACAAAACATCCCGATCGAGTGCCGTGTCAACGGCGAGATCAGGCAGAGCGGCAACACGAAGTCGATGGTGCACGATTTCGCTGCGTTTATCCAGCATTTGTCGGCGGACACCACACTGTACCCCGGTGATCTTGTCAGCAGCGGCACGCCGAAGGGGACAGCTATCGATTCCAGCCAACAGCAGCCGGACGGATCCCATCCGGAAACGCTGTTCGTAAAGCCGGGCGACGTTGTCGAAGTGTCCTCAAGCCTCATCGGGACTCTCCGGAACCTGGTCGTCAAGGCGGCCAACTAAATCTTCAGTTCACGCAAAGTGCCGGCACGCGCAGGCAAGCCGACGTGACCCCTACAGATGAAGGAAGACAAGAAATGACCCAGAAGAAACAACATTCGGTCGGCGGCATCCTCTACGACCGACCATTCAAAATCCGCCGTCTCAACCACTTCGGCATCAGCGTGGAGGACACCGGCGCCTCGCTCGCGTACTACACCGAGCTCCTGGGGTTTTATCAGGCGGATGCCCTCGACCTTCAGAAGTACGACCCGGGAGTGTGGCTGGACGGTCTATCTGACACGAACATCTATTTCCTGCGCCACAACAGCGATCACCACACTTTCGTCCTGATGCCTCGGCCCTGGGTTGAGCACATGGACTCTCCGGCACGTGGCGACCTCACCATCAACCAGATCACCTGGCAGGTAGGGAGCCTTCGCGAAGTTGTCGAGGCCCGCCTGTGGCTCGAGTCGTTGGGCAACAAAATAGAACGGTACGGTCGTGACCCGGGATCCAACTGGCACACGTACTTTCCCGATCCCACCGGGCATACCAATGAACTGGAATACGGGATCGAACAGGTCGGCTGGGACGGTCGCAGCAAACCCGAAGTCCTGTGGCCCTGGGCCAACGAGCACCCCTCACTGCCCACCAGCTCGGAGGCAACCGAGCTGGCCGCCGCTGAATCTGACGGAGTCGACCTGACTTCCGGCTACCGCTGGAAGGACGAACTGCCCAAGACCTTTGACGTCGGCGGCGTCCTGCTTTCCCGTCCATTTAAACCCGTTCGCATCGGCCCTGTCAGCATCTTCGTTGAAGACGTGGCCGCTGCTGAGCGGTTCTATAC
Source organism: Arthrobacter sp. BE255 (assembly GCF_031457335.1). Classification (NCBI taxonomy): domain Bacteria; kingdom Bacillati; phylum Actinomycetota; class Actinomycetes; order Micrococcales; family Micrococcaceae; genus Arthrobacter; species Arthrobacter sp. BE255. The sequence continues at coordinate 119,777 of NZ_JAVDWK010000006.1, forward strand.
AGAGCGGCTGGGCCTGGTCAAAAGCGAAGAGACCACCGTTGAGGGACACCGGGTCGTGTTCCTGCGGGCCAACACAGAACACCACAGCCTCGGTATATTTCCGCTGGAGCTCCGCAAGGTGTTGGGGGTCAGCGAACATAGCACCTTGCTGGCCTTCGGCATCCAACTGGGCTCCTACGAGCAGCTCCGAGCAGCGCGAACTTTTCTCGAAGAGGCCGGAGTGAAACTCCTTGACCTGCCACAAGAAATCCACCCGGGCATCGACTACGTCATCCATGCAGTCGATCCGGACGGGCACGTCATGCAGCTGTACTACTACATGGAACAGATTGGATGGGACGGCCAGGCCAAGCCGGCGGCCCAACGGCGGACCGTGGACCCAGACAATTGGCCCGAGGCACTGGAGCCGTTATCCGACACATACGCGGGAGAGACATTCTGGGGACCCCTCGGATAAGCCTTCACGGCGTCCTTGCGCTGCTGCGCCAGCAAGGCGCGGCTGAAAACCTGCGGCAGGAAGGTGTGATCTTGGAACACTATCCAGACTGGAAGCGGCTCATCGGAGCACACGTCGAAGTCCGCCGCGGGCAGCAACTTGCCAGGTATGGCGTCGTTGACGATGCCATGCCAGACTCCTCAATCGTCTGGCTCGCGGCCGACGGCATTAACCGGCGGACGATGTACGAGGCGGCCGAAGGCTACTCCGTTTGGGTCGAACCGCAACAGCTGAGCGGCGAAGCCAGCTATCGCATGACTACACTCCAGCTCTACCCGCAGAGGGCTTGACAAGCGGGTAACTATCTCTACAGCAGTCCCAAATCCGCAGCACAGGCTTCCCCGACCGCTTTTAACAGCGGAGGAGGACCCTGAAAATTTCGAAAAACATCCCACCTTGGCGGGCCGGCCAAGGGGCCCTTGAAAGGAACGGCATGAGCCGGATAGTAATTAGCGGAGCCTCAGGAGACCTGGGCCGCCGCGTCACGAAGCTTCTATTGAAGAACACAGCGCACGAAGACCTCACTCTCGTCACCCGCACGCCTGGGAAGCTGTCCGACCGGGCAGCGCAGGGCATTCGTGTCCTGCAGGGGGAATATCAGGACCGCGAATCACTCGACGCAGCCTACCTCGGCGCTGAGACGCTGTTTCTCATCAGCGGGCTCAACCTGGGACGCAGAATCGCAGAGCACCGCAATGCCATCGCCGCCGCACAGCGGGCCGGTATCCGCCACATCGTCTACACCTCGGTGAGCGGTGTCCAACCCAATAATCCAGCGATGTCGGCCAAGGACCACTACCAAACTGAACTTGACCTGCGCGCATCCGGCTTGAAATTCACATTTCTCCGCAACGCGCTGTACTCGGAAATTGTCAGCAGCATCCAAATCGCACCGGCGGCGGCGTCCGGCCGGCTGGAAATGGCCACCGGCTCCGGCAGCCTCGCTCCCGCAGCAAAAGCAGATGTGGCAAGGGCAGCGGCCGCCGTACTTCAGGACCCCCAGGAACATGAAGGAGCTGTCTATGAAATCACGGGGCCCCAGCTGCTGAATTACGAAGATATCGCCCGTATCGGCGCGGAAATCTACGACTCCCCGATCGCATATACGCCGGTCACCCCGGAAGAGCGACAGGCGTTTTTCGACTCCATAGGGATGCCCAGAACCTACGATCCGAACATGCCCCTAAATCCGGATGGCCATCTGTGGGCCAGCGACGAACTCGTGACAGCAGACATGGCAGTTGCCCAGGGATATCAGGCCGTCCTGTCCCAACACGTGAAGCAGATCACAGGGCAGGAGCCTGAGACCCTGCGGTCAGTTATGGAGCGGGTGAAGTCAACGCGGTACGACCTCATCGAAGAAACGGTCTGAGAGCGATTTCCCGCTATACCCCAAACAACCTGGGCGGGCTGGACAACAACCAGGCTACGTGCCAAGCCGGCCGGCTCAAACTACAGAAAGAAGTTTCATCATGGGAGACACCAACGGAACGCAAGGCGTAACCGTCAACGACGTGCCGGCATACCCGGACGTTCCAACCTATCTGAATGTCCTCGGGAGTCTTCACATCTGGGAAGGGGACGGGTGGAAGGCTGAATCGCTGTCGTGGAAAAAGGGTGCCTACATTGCTTCCAACCTCAGCGGCTTACCTGAAATCACCTTCAGTGGCCCCAACGCCCAGGAGTTCCTCTCACGACTCAGCATCAACAACGTGTACAAGTGGCCGGTCGGCACCTCAAAGCACCTTGTCATGCTCGACGAGAACGGATGCATCGCTAATCACGCCCTGACGGTCCGGGATAGCGAGGAGTCCTTCCGCCAATTCGCTTCGATGCCCTGGCCCATGTTCAAGGCTCCTGATCTGGGCATCGACGTCAATATCAGCCTCCGGAACATCTTCCTGTTCCAAGTCGCGGGCCCCACATCGCTCCACGTTCTCGAACGGCTTCTGGGCGACCAGGTACGGAGCCTGAACTTTTTGGACGTCAAGAAGGTCAGCATCCCTGGCATAGATGAAGCGGTGGAAATCGAGCTGTCTCGAATCGGGATGTCCGGCACCCTGGCCTATGAATTGCGGGGCCCCCTCGAGCACGGCCCGGCAATCTTCGACGCCGTCTACCAGGCGGGTAAGGATTTCGGGCTCAAGCGCCTTGGCTGGCGGACCTATGTCGTCAACCACACCGAAGGCGGGTTCCCGCAGCAAGGGTGCACCTTTTTACCTGCCGCCTACGCGGACCCTGAATTTATCGCCCACCCCGTATTCGGTGCCGGAACACCAGTTTCCAACACGCCTGGAGGTCTGCCAGGCAGCCTCAGTCCTTTGGATATGAGGGCGCGGCTGAGGACACCCTTTGAAGTCAACTGGGGTTGGATGGCCAAGTTCGATCACGACTTCATCGGCCGTGAAGCCTTGGAAGCAGAAGCCGCGAATCCCCGACGCAAAACCGTGGTGCTCAAGTGGAACAAAGAAGATATCCTCGATGTTTTCGCGTCCCAATTTGAGGTCGGGGAAGAGTACAAACACTTCGAATTTCCAACAACACCCCAGTCTCCCGCCGGGGGGCACGCTGACCTCGTCACCAAAGACGGTCAGCCCGTGGGAGTCTCATCGCTCGCCGTCTATTCGTACTACTACCGCGAAATGATCTCGCACACCACCCTGGACCTGGACCAGGCACACATCGGCAATGAAGTCGTCGTGCACTGGGGCGATCACGGATCCCGGATCAAACCCATCCGTGCAACGGTCGAACGCTTCCCATACCTGGACCTGCCGACCAACAAGGACTATGACATCGACGCGATTCCGGCCAGCGTCCCTGTTCCATGAGCAGGACAAAGAACCCCGGATTCAAGACTAGACCCTAGCAGTTACCCGCTGCTCAGAAGGTAAGAGCAAAACAATGACAACCTTGCCCATCATCCATCGGCCCGGCACCCCATCAACATCCAACGCCGCACTGCTGAAGAAACAAACGATCGCCCGTCTCCTCATACAGTGTCCCGATCGCCCTGGAATCGTAAGCGCCGTCAGCAGTATCTTGTCGGACTTCGGGGCGAACATCGTCTCACTGGACCAGCATTCCACCGACCCGACCGGCGGGGCATTCTTCCAACGCACCGAGTTTCACCTGGAGCATTTCAGCGCCAAGCGGGCTGAGCTGGAAGAGCAGATACGAGCGAAAATAGAGACTCCGTACGGCGCGCAGTGGCAGTTGACCAGCGCTGCACAACGAAAACGCGTCGCGATTTTCGTGTCCAAAACAGACCATTGCCTCCTTGATCTGCTGTGGCGGCAACGACGCGGCGAACTGCACATCGACATAGCAATGGTGATCTCAAACCATTCAGACCTTGCCGAGGACGTGCGCTACTTCGGGATCCCATTTGTGCACGTACCAGCGGACTCAAAGGATAAGAGTGCCATGGAGAGGACACAGTTGGAGTTGCTGCGCGGAAATGTCGACCTCATAGTGCTCGCCCGGTACATGCAGATCATCTCCGACGATTTTCTACAAGAAGTCGGAGTCCCGCTAATCAACATTCACCATTCCTTCCTTCCGGCCTTCATCGGGGCCGGGCCCTATCAGAAGGCGAAAGACCGTGGGGTGAAAATGATTGGTGCAACTGCGCACTACGTCACGGCGGATCTCGATGAGGGACCCATCATCGAGCAGGACGCTATCCGTGTTGACCACACAGATTCGGCTCAGGAGCTGATGAGGAAGGGCGCTGACGTCGAACGGCGGGTGCTCACCAGGGCCGTCGCATGGCACTGCGACGACCGCATACTTCGGCATGGTAACCACACAGTGGTCTTCTGATCCCGGTAGCCTCCGTGCGGACACAACAAACAATTCGCGCCAATCAGATGACTTAGTCCCGGGGGAGTGTGCCGGGAAACTATTTTCCGGCACACTCCCGGGACTCAAATTAACTGGAACTACAAGCCATGCTGCCGTTGGTGCACGGACGAAATGGGAAGCCAACGCTTCCTGCCTGCCACTGCTCACGTTGCCCCCTAGAGGGGTAGGGAGTGTTCCGGAGACCGGCGTGTGGCAGCCGTCCTCGACGGGAGCGACCCCCTTGCTAAGAGGCGACAATGATCTATGAACACGTTGAATTTCACGTTGGCCATGTAACCTCCGGCGACGTAGATGCCTCCTTCACCGCGACCAGACACCTGCTGCTGGCGTTTGCTGAATGTCAAACGGCAGAGCTTTTCCAAAGCGTGCATAACTCCCAGAGCTATCTAATCCGGCTAGGCTGGGAAAAGGCAGAGGACCAGCCTGGAACGTCTTCAAGCTACGTCCCAGCGACGGCGTTAGCGCAGATGATGTCTACCTACATGTCACCACCGCTGCAGTTGATCCCGGAAACGGAACAGCAAGAGGCTGAAAAATTTGGAAAAGACGGCGTCCATACAATTCCGGCAGGGAATGCCGAAGAAACGTGGGGCGCGCCCGCTTTGTCGCGAGTTCGAGAGGTCCTGATCTCTCGGGGGGAGGGCCATTTAGATCCAACAGAAGCCGAGAACTTCAGATACTTCTGTCGCCAACTTGCCCGTTACGATTCTACTCGCAGCAATCCCATCGTGAGCGTAGTGGACCATGTAGGCAATTACTGGCGGAACTGGCTTCTGATGATAACTCGCACAGGTCCCTACCGTCCTTCTACACTGCGAAAATTGCTAGCGGCTTTAGATCCGTCCCATCCCATCTCACAACGTATGCTGACACTCAACCTCAGAATGCTAGAGCGAGACGGCCTTATCGCCCGCGATGTTATCGACGACGAACGTAGGCACGTGGAGTACTCATTGAGCGTCCTTGGCCGAGGTTTATCGGACGAACTCCTGTCGCTTATCGATTGGATAGACCAACACGCCGGGGAAATTGAAGCTTCCAACGCAGCATTCAGGGAATGACCGTAAAGCTGAGTCGCTTGATGACCCCATAGATGTCACTCTTACCCGCCAATATCCGGATGATCGCAACCGGATTCGACCGGGACAAGGAACCGCCGCTGGGCGACGACAACGTCCGATTGGGTTGAGGGCCGGGAGTTCTGCAGCTACTTCTACTCTCCTTGCCTGAACGCCGATAGTGGATATTCCGTCAGGCCAGGGCGGGGAGCGGACCGTTCATTCCTCCATCCCGCCCTGAGGATCAGCGTTCGTTAGATCACGAGCACTTTGCATGTTCGATACGAGTCGTTTAGGATCGCATTGTCCGGGCAGTGCTCAGATTCCATGTTCGCCGGTGGCCGCGTGTATCCCAGCAAGTTGGCTGCCACTCAAATTCGCCATCTTCAAAGGAGAAGAGCCTTATGACATCCCCATCCAAGAAGGGCACGGCAGCCATTGTTGGCGCGGGCCCGGCAGGACTTGCCGCGGCACTCGCATTGCACCAACGCGGTTGGGAGGTGCGTTTGTATGAGCGCTACTCTGAAGTCAAAGCCGCGGGCAATATCCTCAATCTGTGGCCAACGCCGCAGAAAGCGCTGCGTGCCCTCGGGGTTGATACGGAGGATCTGGGCGCCCCGGCATTCACGCAGCTGCGCCGCCACGACGGTCGCATACGGGCAGAGTTCCGGATGCCAGCCAGTGTTGTTGCTGAGTACAATGGAGGCTTTATAGGTCTGATCCGATGGGGTTTGTACAAGCGCATGATCGATGCGCTTCCCGAGGGAATTCTCCAGCTTTCACACAAGTTCACGAAGTTCACCGATTTGGGTGACAAGGTTCAGGTGGAGTTTGAAGACCGGGAGCCGTGTAGTGTCGATCTCCTGGTTGGAGCCGACGGTATCGACTCTGCCGTCCGGAAAGCGCTGTGGGGGGACTCGCCAAAACGCTATCACGGGCTCCATCTCATTGGTGGATGGTTCCTTAGTGATGAGCCAATTGGCACCCGGGGGGTTTTCGCGCACGACCGCACGGTCCAGGGCTCCTACACCCCCATCCGGCACGAGGGGCGCAACGGATACGAGTGGTGGGTATTGGAGAAGTGGACTCCCCAGGCACCTTTCGCAGTGCCGGATATCCGCGAGTATGCACTGGAGCGCGCTGCCCATTTCGAAGAGCCGCTGCCGTCGTTCATCAAGCGCACTGATCCAGCGCACACCCATCGCTGGGAAATCGTAGATCGTGCTCCGATCAAACAGTGGTCGAAAGGGCGAGTGACTCTGATCGGGGACGCGGCTCACCCAACTTCGCCGTACGCCGCTTACGGAGCAGGTATGTCCATCGAAGACGGCTATTTCCTCGGGCGCTCCCTCGCCGACACGGATCCGTCCAACACGTCAGACCTCCTCGTCGCGCTTCAAGCTTTTGAAGATAACCGCAAACCCCACACGGCGAAAGTAAGCCAGCAGGCATTCTTCACGGGCAAGATGTTCCATCGTGCACCGGCATGGATACGAGTGTTGCGCGATTTCGTCTTCGATCACAGTACGTTACTCCAAAAAATTCAGGGTGACGCGATTCCGGCTCACGTTATCAAGGAACTCGATTCGATAGAAGAAACTTCACCCAGGACTGTCCCGAACTAACTGGACGATCCACGTAGTCTTAAGCCAAGCAAGGACGAGGCGGCGATGCCGAGTTCCTGTTGCACAATTGCCTTGGGGACATATCACCGTCCTGTTGGACAAAACGGAGACCATAGAGCAACGGGCCTGGTACGCGTCTGCAGCAGTGGAGTACGGATGGTCCCGAAACGTGCTCCTGAATATGATGATGAACAAGTCCATGGAACGGACCGGGGCGGCGCCCTCGAACTTTATGCAACAGCTTGTTGCACCAGATTCCGAACTCACCCAACGGTTGGCCAAGGACCCCTACAACTTCGAATTCCTTGGCCTTTCCAGCGAAGTAGCAGAACGCGATCTCGAAAGCGCTTTGACGAGCAGGCTCACGGAAGGGGCGCTGCCGTGGCACAACATCCGGCTTTAGACTCTGGACGAGAATTCAGCTCTCGCGAACATGAGCTGCTTTGGAGAGCGTGTCCAACAGTTCCATGAGCCCTTTGGGGCCGCCAAGGGTGTGGGGATCGGATCCCGGGGGGCATCATGGAAGGCGTGAGCTCAAGCAATCCCAGGCCAAGTGTTCAGGGTTAAGTCCCGGGCTCGTCGTGTGCCACGGCTGCTGTTGCCACTGTGTTTGGCTTCAGGGCTGTGATGGTGATTGCGGTGGTCTGGTCGGCTCCTCTGACCGTGACGGTGATTTCACCGGCTCCCGTGGGGCGCAGGATTGCCAACGCCCTCCCCTCGTAGGTGTTGCATACTTTGGAGCGGAACGAGTCCTGTGACTGTGGGTTCCCGTTGCCAAGTCCTTGCAACACTCCTTGGCCTTCGACAAGAACGGAGAGGGACTCTGTTTCGTGCGTGAAAATGTGTCCCTTGTCGTCTTCCAAGGACATCTCGAGGTACACCAGATCACCGTCCGAGGCCTCGATGACCGTCCGGTCCGCGCGAACGCGGAGTTTGCACAATCCCACCGGAGTCGAAAGGCTCCAGCTTTCGTACGACCCGTTAGCGCTTCGGGCAATGGCCGTTACTTCGCCGGCCGCGAACTCGGTCTCGAAGACCGCCTTGAACCCGTTGTCGGCGCCGGCTGCCTGCACTCCTACGCTCTGGCCGTTGATCTGGAGTTCCACCTCGGGAGCGGCGCTGTAGACCTCGATGCGGATCGGGGTTCCTTCGGCCACGTCCCAGTCCCACGTCGCTATCGCATCGCTGAAGGACCATTGGGTGGGGCGGGCCTCCCTGGCGAAGTTCGAGGGGGGATGGACAGCTATATAGGGCTGTGCCCTGAGGCCGAAAACTGTCTCCCGGAAGTAGGAGACCGGCCGGCGATGTCCGGTAATGTCGATGTCCCCGCACCATGCGGTCCGCCATGGGAACGGGGCACCGAAAGACTGGGGTCCTTCGTCCGCATAGTTGACCCGTCCTATGCCGGCCTCGCCGAGGTAGTCCCATCCCGTCCACGTGAAGTCGCCGATCAGATGGGGGTGCCGTTCGATGGCGGCCCAGTTATCGCTGATCTTCCCGGGGAAGGTTTCGGTTCCAACGATGAGACGGTTCGGAAACAGCCCCCGGTCCAGCTCGTAGCGGCTCTCTCCATAGTTGAGCCCGGCGACGTCCAGGATCGCAAACGACTCTTCTGTGCTGGCGGTGACCAGGTCAGAGGTCGCGATGTCCTTCATCATGTCGCCCATCTGGTTCATCGCGGAGTTGACGCCGCCCTCAATGTTCCTGCCCATTTCCGCGAGGCGATGGATGACCGAGACCATCGGGTTCATGCCGTTAGTTATGAAGCGGGTGGGATCGAGCTGTCGTATCTTTTCGGCGATACGCCGACCCCACACTGCGCCCATGGCGTTGCCGGTCTCGGGGATCTCGTTCCCGATCGAGTACATGATCACGCTGGGGTGGTTGGCGTCCTTCAGAACCATCGCTTCGACGTCGCGCTCCCACCAGTCCGCGAAGCGCAGTGAGTAGTCGAACGAAGACTTGGATTCGGTCCAGACGTCAAAGGCCTCGTCGATGACGAGTAAGCCCAGGCGGTCGCAGGCGTCCAGCATGGCCGGGCTGAGCGGGTTGTGGCTGCTGCGGATAGCGTTGAATCCGGCTTTTTTGAGTAGTTCGACGCGGCGTTCCTCTGCTCGCCGAATGGTGGCGGCGCCGAGCGGGCCGTTGTCATGGTGGACGCACGCGCCCCGGAGCTTCACGGTCCGCCCGTTCAGGCGGAGCCCGTGGGTGGTATCGAGCTGCAGTGTTCGAAAGCCGAACGCGGTGACGGACACCTCGGGCTCGTTGTCGCCATCGATGACACTGATCACCGCTGTGTAGAGGTTCGGGTCGTTGACGTCCCACAGCAGCGGGGCCTGGACGGTCAGCCGTTGCCGCAGTACAGCGGTCTGGGCCTGCATGACCGTTATGGGCGACTCATCATGGGCAACTATGGTTCCGGCGGGATCGAGGATCTCCACTTTGACCCGCACGGTTCGCGGGCGGGCGGCCGAGTTTCGCACCGTCGTCGCTACGGCTGCGACACCGAGGTCCCCGTCGAGGTCAGGTGTGGTGATCTGGACGCCGGCGTAGTCGAGGTGGGCGTCGCCGGCGACAATGAGCCAAACATCACGGTAGATGCCTGCGCCGCTGTACCAGCGTGAGTCCTCGTGTGCGCGCGCCTCCACGCGAATGACGTTTGGCTCCCCATATCGAAGGTACGGAGTCATGTCGACCCGGAAGCCGGAGTACCCGTAAGGCCGCTGGGCGACAAAGTCGTCATTGATAAACACCATCGCGTCGCGGTAGACACCTTCAAAGTCGACCGCGATGTTGCGGCCGTTCCACTCTTCCGGCACATAAAATTCCTTCGAGTACGCGAATGCACCACCGGGGACGTAGCCCGTGTTCGACCCGTTATCGCTTGGGACCCGTGCCGATCCCACCAACGCGTCATGCGGCAGGCATACAGGTTCCGGGGGCGTCTGGCCCGGGCGCAACTCGGAGAAGAAGCCGACCTTTGGGCGAACGGACCACCCATCATTGAATGAGACCCGCGTGGGTTGGATGTTTTCTGTCAGCTCGTTCATCATGATGTCTTTCCGGTCGATTTTGTGTTCTATACGGACAGGTCGCCCGGCAGGATCCTGTGTCGCGGGCTGGCAGGATTATTGCGGCGGCTTCAGTGCCGGCACCACGACTGCAGCAAACGAGGCGTTGTTCGTGCACAGGCATCGAATAGATGACGCGTCCGAGAACTCCGCGAAATTGAATAGTAACCATTGTGGTAACTATTGGCAAGCCTCCGACAGACTTACTGACATCTGGTGTGCTGGCGGGAGTGCTTCCTAAGCTGGTCCCGATCTAATGGCTTGGAGTGCACCAGGGGAAGGCCAGGCCGCTCATTTGATGGCGCCCGCCCCGATCCCCTTGACGATGTGCTTTTGTGCCAGTAGATAGAAGAAGATCACAGGCACTATGGAGATTGCAGTTGCCGCGAGTAGGACCTCCTGTTGCGGTGTCTCTGCGGAATTGAAGCTTGTCAGACCCCGTTGGATCGGCATGAGTGCGTTGTCGTCGAAGATGACCAGAGCCATGAGGTATTCGTTCCACGCGGCCAGTCCCTGAATCACAGCGACCGCGGCCAGACCAGGCTTGGCCAAGGGAAGGATGACACTTGCGAAGATCCTCAGCGAGGAGGCGCCGTCGAGGGCTGCTGCCTCCTCAAGGTCCTTCGGCTGTCCGGCGAAGAAGCTCCGCATGATGAGCGTTGCCATGGGGACTCCCGATGTGATGAGGATCAGCACATAGCCCACCCTGCTGTTGGACAATCCCAAATCGACGAGTAACCGGTACTGCGCGAGGAACATAGCAGGTGCCGGGATGATCATCACGGCCAGGATCACGAACGTGAAAAAGGTCTTGCCCCAGAACTCCAGCCGTGCGAGCGCGTACCCGGCCATGCTGGAGGCCACGAGGATTCCTAAGACTGCAGTCAGTGTGTACCCGACACTGTTCAGCAGGTACTTCCCCAGGTCACCTTGAATCCACGCCGTGATGTAGTTGTCCCACTGGGGGTCCTTGGGCAGAAGGCTTTTGCCTGATAACAGCTCGTCTAGAGACTGAAGCGAGCCCGACGCCATCCACAGGAGTGGAAAGAGCGCGGTGAGCGCCGCGACGATGAGCAGACCATACAAGCCGACGCGATCTGCAGTAATGCGACGCCTTCGACGTGACTGTGGCTGATCGTCAGGTTCTACCGAGCCGGGCAAACCCGTGCGGGGGTCGCTTTGCTGGACCTGATTGGCTGACATCATGATTACCGTTCAACTTTCTTGATCGTGCTCGTGCTCATGCCCGTGCTCATGACCGGGACCGCCGTGCTGAGATTCCAAGTTGGATGAGGGAAAGCACAACCAGGGCCCCCCCGAAGAGCACGGACATCGCTGCGGCGCTTCCATAGCGGTGGTTGGTAAACGCCTCGGCGTAGATCTGCAGTGTGGGCACCATTGTGTGGTATCCCGGCCCGCCGTTAGTGAGGACCTGGACGGTTCCGAAGACCTGAAGGGCGGCCAGCAGGGTCAGCAGGCTGACGATGGTGGTGACCGGTGCGAGCTGCGGCCAGGTGATATAGCGGAATTTCGCCCATCCGCGTGCGCCATCCAATTCCGCGGCCTCGTAGAGCTCCGCCGGTATGTCCTGTAATCCTGCGAGGAACAGGAGGAACCCGAATCCCCAGTGGAACCAGATGAAGACTGCGACGACGGATGGCAGGGCCACAGCCGGATCGCCGAGCCAATTCTGCTGCAGCGCCCCAAGGCCGAGAACGTCGAGCATTCTGTTCAGGACACCCGACCTGGGATCGAACATGGACGAGAAGATGAGGCCCACGACAACCACAGAGAGCACGCCCGGCAGATAGAACACGGTGCGGAAAAACGTCCGGCCCCGGGTGGCCGTGTTCACGGCAAGGGCCATCGCGATGGCTACGCCATTGCCCAGGAAGAAGCCGACGACGCCGAAGACCGCCACGTTCGTCATCGACGCCCAGAACGCTTCGTCCTTGAAGACGAACTCGTAGTTCTGCAGCCCCACAAAGGGTGTGTCAGGGCTGACACCGTCCCAGGTCTGGAAGCTCAGGAGGATGGCCTGCGCGAATGGCGTGATCGTGAAGATGCCGATCACGACGATCGCCGGAGCAAGGAACAGCAACCCCATGAGATTCCGTCGGAGTGCCCGCCTGTTTCGCGGCGCCCGGAAGGGGCGCCGCAAAACAGGTTGAAGAAGCTGGGACTCCATTACTTGCGGTCCTGGGCAGCCTGGAGGTCGTCAAGGACCTGATCGACGGTGAGTTCACCGAGCACCAGGCTCTGCGAATCGCGGACGATCGCCGTGTTGACGTTGGAGGTTGGGGTGTTCGGCAGGACCTGCATGTCCTTGACGCCGGCTCCGAATCCGGCCAGCTGCGGGGGCAGGTCGCCCTTGGCCAGCAGTTCCGGGTTGGTCGGCATGATGCGGCCTACCTCGGCGAATACCTTCTGCTGCGCCGGCTCGGTCAGCCACTTGACGAAGGCGAGGGCTTCTTTGGGGTGCTTGCCCTTCGGGTTGACCACAGCGCCCTTGCCGGGAAGACCCGGTGAGCGGGGTGCCAGCTTGCCGTCGGCAGCCGGCGGCAGGCCGAGTGAGAAGTAGCTGTTGTAATCCGGCGCGGTACGCAGACCTACCGAGACACCCGGTGAGGCATCGAACACCGCGGCCACTTCGTGCTTGCTGAAGAACGACGTCTCGACCGTGGGGTTGTCATTCTGGCCACCGGGGAGGGCGCCGTTGGCAATGACGCCGGCCTCCTTCATGTCGACCAGGAGCTGGAACGCCTTGCGCCACCCATCTGATTTCCAGCTTGCCTTGCCGTCGAAGGTTGCGGAGATCTCCTCGTCCGTCAACCAGTTGGACGCGTATCCCTGGATCAGCTGTGGCGTCAGCGACGCGGCAACCGAGAACGTGCCATGGCCATCTTTGCTTCCCGCGGCAAGCTTGCTGATAAGCTCTGCGCTCGTCTTCGGCAGCGCCTTCGGATCGATTCCGGTCGCTGCAGGATCGACAAGCAACCCGTACGTTTGGGTCTCCCAGTGTGCGGTGTAGATACCGGCAGGAACGCCCAGGTTGTTGCCTTCGGCGAACGTCGACATCTTGATCACAGCCGGGGCGAAATTCTTACCCCAGTCACCCTGGAGTTCGGAAGAAAGATCCATGGCCCAACCGGCCTTGTAGAAGGGGGCCATCTCCGTGGCGTTGAAGGACGAATAGATGTCCGGCATCGACTTCGACTGCGCCTTGGCCTGCAGCTTGGGCAGGTAGTCGGTTGGACCGGGCGAGTCGACGGTGATCTTGATCCCTTTCTCCTTCGTGTACTGCTCCGCGAGCTGGTTGAGCGCTGCCTCCTGCCCGCGTGACTGGTTCAGGAAAGTCAGTTCGACCGGGCCGCTGGAATCGGAGCTTCCGCCGCCGGCGGAGCATCCCTGCACAAGCAGCGAAGCCGCGAGGGTAAGTGCCCCCACCGCCAGCCCGGCGGAGCGACGGCGGATGGGACGGGCATACTGCGTGCTGTTTCTACGCATAATTCTCACCTTTGAAAGGACGTAGTGGATGGATTGGTTGTTTCAGGACTGATTGCTTTGCTACTCACTGGCCGCCTGTCGCCAGCGAAACTTCGATACCCGACATGACCGTTTCCCCCGGTGCGGGATGTCCTTCTCATGCCTCCCTGCGTCGCGTCGGGGGAGAGGCTGCGGGCGACGATAGCGACGCCCTGCGGCTCAAGGACACGCCCGGAAGTCGGGTCCCCGCTGTGCAGGTCCGTCCCCTCGATCGTGAGCTTGACCGGCTCCGTTCCGTGGTTGATGACGAACGTCAGCTCGCCCCGGCGGACGGTCTCGATCCAGCCGGACGTTGCCCCTTCGTGAACGGGGCTGACGGAAACACCGGCTTCGACGAGCAGCGCCTGCACCAACGCCGCCATGGCCTCGGCGTTGAGCCGGGTGGCAAGATACCAGGCGGAACCTTTCCCTGCCTGCCGCCGCGTCAGGGCGGGCAGGCCGGCCAGCGCGCCGCCGTCGAACGTTCCCTTTACCTCCGCGTCGCGGACGCGGACGATTTCGGCCCATTCAACCCCGGTGGCACGGCCACCGGGCAGCAGCTCACTGAGCACCTCGACGGTCGGCGCCGTGGTTGCCTCGGGCCTGACCGGGACGGCACCGGGCCGCATCCATGCGCCGGCCAGGGGAGCGAACTCCTCGATCCAGACACCGAGGGTCTGTTGCAGTCCGCCCAGATAGCCGTTCAGCCGGACCCGCAACGACTCGTCCACTATCGCCGATTGCGCCGTCACGAGCACCGTTGACCCGGCCCGGGCAGCCGCATCGAGGGCGGCCAGCTGGGTGTCGGTGGCGACGAAAAGGCTGGGCGCCACTACCAGTGCGTAGCCCGTGAGGTCCTCGTCACCATGCACAAAGTCGACAACAGCACCGGCCTGGGTCAGTGAAGCATGCCAGGGGGCGATAAGTGCGAGGTAATTGGAATGCACCGGCAGCCCCCGCTGTTCAATGGCCCACCAGCTGTGCCAGTCCAGGACAATCGCGGCCTGGGCAGGCACCGGCGCACCCATCACGCGTCCGAGTCCGCGCAGCTCCTGTCCGAGCTGCTCCACCTCACGCCAGACCCGGGTATCGGTGCCGGAGTGGGGCACCATCGCGGAATGGAACTTCTCGGCGCCGGCCTCCGATTGCCGCCACTGGAAGAACATGATCCCGTCCGCACCTCGCGCCACCGCCTGATACGACAGTGCTCTCATCTGCCCCGCTGCCTTCGGCGCGTTCTGCGGACGGGTGTTGACGGCGCTGGTCGCCTGCTCCATGAGCAGCCAGGGGCGGCCGCGGCCAAGGGACCGCATCAGGTCACGGGCCATGGATGCCACCTTCGCCGCGTCCGGGTCAGCCGGATCCGGATAAAGATCATCCGATATGACGTCCACATGCGGCGCCCAGGTCCAGTAGTCGAGGCCGCGGAACAGCCCCATGAAATTCGTGGTCACGGGCACATCAGGCGTAAGCTCGCGCAGGATGGCCTTCTCAGCGAGGAAGCACTTGAGCAGCTCATCGGAGCTGAACCGGTCGAAGTCGAGCAACAGTGTCGGGTTGCCGTAGGCCGGTGTTGCGCGCGGCGGCAGCACTTCATCGAAGTTTGAGTAGCGCTGGGACCAGAACGCCGTGCCCCAGGCCCGGTTCAGCTCATCGATGGTGCCGTAGCGTCGCTGGAGCCAGCGACGGAACGCTGACGCGGACTCGTCGCAGTAGCAGCGGGATACGTGGCAGCCGTATTCGTTGTTGATGTGCCAGAGCGCAAGCGACGGGTGGTCGCCGTAGCGCTCCGCCAGGGCACGCACCAGCCGACCGGCAGCGGCCCGATACACGGGCGAACTGGGACAGTACGCCTGACGTGACCCGGGCGAGAGGCGGATCCCGTCCGCTGTTACCGGCAGCGAGTAGGGATAGGCCTGTGAGAACCACGACGGCGGTGATGCCGTCGCCGTGGCGAGGTCCACGCGCACGCCCCCGGCGTGCAGCTCCTCGATCACGCGATCAAGCCACCCGAAGTCGTACTCGCCCTCCCGCGGCTCGAGCATCGCCCACGAAAAGACACCAATCGTTGCGAGGTTGACCCCGGCCCGTTTCATCAACCGGACGTCGTCAGTCCATACCTCCTCTGGCCACTGCTCAGGGTTGTAATCACCGCCGTACCACGGCGTGGAGGAGAACACGGAACGCATGGCCTGCCTTTCGGGAGGGGAAGTTGGTGGTGGCATCGGAGCGCCGGTGCTGGACTGGCTGCTCATAGCGAAGGGACGGGGGTGCCGGCCGCAGGGTGCAGCGCGCCGAAGCCCTCGGTTGTCAGGCTCCACCCCGCCGGCAGCCGCGCGCCGCCCTTGATGGCCGCTGCCAGATGGGCGACGGCGGCGAGCAGTCCTCCGTTCGCGGGGAGATAGAGGGTCAGGAAGCCCGGCATCTGCGGGTTGTGTCCGTTTGCCAGGAACTGGTTTTTCGCTGATGGCAGCAGCAGCGCTTCGAGGGCGCGTTCGATGTCGCCAAGGCGGGCTGCCGTCATGGCTATGACAGGGTAATCCCATCCCCAGCTGGTCTGCAGGTCCCAATTCGCCCACACTGCGTCGAGCGTTGCGCGCATGACGTCGGGATCGATGATGTCGTTGTCTGGCAGCCAGCCCAGGGCCATGAGCATCGATGGGTGATCCTTGAGCAGAAGATAGGGAGGCGTTGCGAGTGCGGCGTAAGTGCCGTCCGCCAGGATGGCCGGGCGCCGCATCCGGCGCCCCACCCGGTCCCAGTCCTCGCGGATCGGCATGCCGAGCCGCTGGCGCCATTGGTTCGCCACCTGAAGGGCCCACGACCAGTAGGCCAGCTCAAACGTCGGATCAGAGTTGGTGGCCCGGTCAACGAGATAGCTCTCCTGGGCCGGGATGAGCGGTGGCGGCAACACGAAACTGCCATCACGCTCCTCCACAAAGTCGGCCATGAAGTTGGCCGTGGCCTCGACCAGCGGATAGTGGTCGGTGAGGAACGAGGCCGGGCGGCCTTCGTCATGGAGCAGTTCGAGAAAATAGATCAGGTGTGGCTGCTGCCACAGCAGGAACACGCCGATGTGGCTCGGCGACTCGCGCGCCGAGTTATCTGTCTGTTTCGGCCAGCGCGCTCCCTTATAGCCCTGGCGGAGCGCCGTCTCCCGGGCTGCCGGCAGGGCGTCGTGGTACCAGCCGAGGCTACGCTCCAGCAGGTCTCCGCGTCCCCAGAGCGGGAAATGCGCCGCGTGCCACCAGTGCATCTCAAGGTGGAACTTGCCGCACCAGGTGTTATAGGTGAGGCCGGTTTCGGCCGGAGGGGTGGAGCCGGCACAGTTGACAGCTGTCAGGTACTGCGACAGCACAATGCGGCGCTCAAGCTCGTTGGCACGGGCGTCCGTACTGCCCTCAAATGTCGCCATGGCCCCCCGGCGCCAATAGTCCTCCCACCACGCCGCGGCCGCGCCCACCACCGAAGAGAAGGATCGGTCGTCGTTTCCGGAAGATTGGACTGCAGCGGGATCCTCCGCCCAGAGCGAGACGACCACCTCGAGTTCCGCTCCGTCAGTGGCGGCGGTGACCTTCGTGCCGTCGTCGTTTGGGTCCAGGCGCCCGGTGGAGTCCACCTGGACCCAATACGTCGTCGACTCCACGCTGCGGCGGGCCAACAAACTCCCGGGGGCAAGCTTTTCCCAACTGAGGTCCTCCGCGAGCGGCAACTCGAACGCGGCAAGGTCGTCCTGCTGGGGATCGAATACCCAGGACACCGCGAGTCCACGGGCGAGCAGTGGCGAGCTGACCCGTACCGCGAAACGGTGGGCGGTGGGATGAGCCACGGTTGTTACTGCAACAGGTGCGCCATCGAGCGTGTACTTGGAATGCACTGCCCCGGACCACAGGTCCAGCTCGGCGCGTGCGTCGGTCAGCTGCTGCGGATGCTCGATCACCGGGCCGTCCGCCGTCGCATCAAGTGCCAAGCGCCCCAGGTGCATTCGCCGAGGATTGTAGGCAAACCAGGCGCCGGGTGCGAGCTCGTCAGGGATCGGGTCGGCAGCGCGCTGCAGCCCCATGCGGTCGAGGTAAGGCACCGCTCCACGCGCGGTCCGGTATTCGGACGCTGCATCGTCCAGGGAGTATTCCCGCCCGGCGCGGGTGCTGTACCACCCCCAGGTTGACTCCGAGCGCAACGGGATCTGAAAATCGTCCCGGTCGAACGGCCGTTGCCGCTGTTCGGGCAGGCCGTTGCTGCCGTCGTCGATGACGCGCTCCGGATCCGGACGCAACTCGTGGAAGGTCGGGAAGGTTTGCAAACCGGAGAGGTCGACCGTCATGGCAATGTCGCCGTTGCCTACGGTGAAGGTGTCGGCAGGGTGGGCTTCAGTCAGGACGGGGTTGTGCTTTCGGACCAGGCCCAGCCGGTCGACGGTCACTTAAGAGCCCCGGATTTGTGGCTGGGGCCCTGAACGTTCCAGACACCGCCGGAGGCCCAGCCTCCGTGGTCATGGATTGATGTTGGCATCTTTGCCTCCTCTGCTCAGGTTCGCATCACGAATTCTGAGTCGACTATAATTTTCTAAGGGCTAGCATAGCCCTAAGTATTGAAACGACTCAACCCCCAATTTGAAGGGAGCTTCGATGGCAGAGAAACGGGGCGCGTATGCGAAGTCGGGCAAACGCCGGCAAGCTCTCAGCGAGGCAACGCTTAGGCTCGTCCAAGAGAAGGGACACCGCAGCGTTACGGTTTCCGAGGTTGCCGAGCTGGCGGGGACGAGTGAACCAACGGTGTTTTACCACTTCCCCACCAAGGAGAGCCTCCTCATCTCGGCATTGAAGCAGTTTGACGACGAGAATATCCGTGGCGAAGGAGCGGAAGCAGGCGCGATTGCCGACATGGGACATCGGGCGGAAGTGGGTGTTCGCCGTCCGCATATCCCGCTTCTGTACGCGGAAATGGCCGGCGCCGGCGTCGACCGTGAACACCCTGCGAATGAGTACTTTCAAGGCCGCTTGGCCCGATCGCTGAAGGTCATAGCAACCGACATTCACAGGCTTCAGGATGAGGAAGTGGTCCCGCGTGACATTGACGCCGATATCGCCGCGCGTCTTCTCCTGGCGGCCTGGGAAGGCCTCCAATTCCAGTGGCAACACGGTCCCGAGTTCGACATTCGAGCCCACCTGGAGTGGCACATCCGGGCCGTCCTTGGTCCGAAAGCGCTAAGCACCGATCCCGTAGCAGATGAAGGGCCGCGTCCGCCGCTGGATGATCCGCGTCCGACCTGACAGAGGCATCTACGGCATTCCGGTAGGAGCTCTCGCAAACAGCCGGTATCCGGCCACCGGTTTGAGCGTCGGGATTGCTTTGGGGCCCCGCGCGTCCCCCTTCTTCGGTGGTGGCTAAACGACGCACAGACGAAGGGGAGACCGACCCGTCACGGCGACGATCGACGCGCCTCGCGCCGAAGCCCCGCTGTCTTCGTTGATGACTGAGAATCCTAACCTCGGGGGTTGAACTGCTGGCCGTTATTGCGCGAGGTAACCACCGTCTACGGGTAGCGAGACGCCGGTAATGTATGTTGCCGCTGGGTTGGCCAGGTATGAGACGGCCGCAGCAATGTCTGCCGGCTCGGCGATGCGTTTGAGGGGAATTGCACTCGCCACGCGTTGCCTTGTGGCTTCGGGGTCGTCTTGGCTCGATGCCCACTGCGCGTAGAGAGGCGTATTGGTCATTCCCGGTGCGACCGCGTTGACGCGGATATTCTGCGGGGCGAGTGGCGGCCTGTCCAAGGAAATCCCGGTGCGGTTCGGTGATTGGCAACATGAGCCAGCCAGGAAGATTCCGAGTACGCCTGCTCCCGGATTCCGTTCCGCGCTGACTTGTCCTTAACGTCGGGGGACTTTTCGATCGGGCGATGGAGTTGCGGATGCCGCGCATAACTCGCGCTCTGGATGGTGGGTTCAAGGTTTCCTCGTTCTCTGGGTCGGCTCGGGTAGCACCTGCGGATGGTCACGTGAGGTTCAAAGGGAAGGGCGCCGCCCGAGGTCTCTGACCCGGACGACGCCCGCCTTACTTCAAGGGTTTAGTTAGCGCTGGAGCGCACCTTGTGATCCCTGCATTTTTGTCGTTCTGCTCCTGTGCGGCGGCGAGGCGCCGGTCCAGCTTCCCGAGCGTTTCCGGTGCGAGGAGTGTCGCTATTACGGTGATGTTCCCGATCACGCTGAAGTAGAGGATCACCCAGCCCGGCTCGCCGTTGCCGGCGTTCAGAAGCGCGACGGCGACCAGCGGCGCGATACCGCCGGCGAGAACCGAGCCGAACTGGTAGCCCATTGACGCGCCGCTGTAGCGCAGCTTTGCGGAGAACAACTCGGAGAAGAAGGCGGCTTGCGGGCCGTACATCGAGTTGTGGAAGACAGCAAGGCCGATGATGATGGCGAGCGTTGCCAGCAGTGCGCTGCCCGTGTCCGTCATGACAAAGTAGAGCGGGAAGAACAGGAGCCCGCCGATCGAGCCAAACAAGTACACCGGCTTGCGACCAATTTTGTCAGAGGGGATCGCCCAGAGGGGTACGGCAAAGACGCCGATGGCGGAGGCGATCAGGACCGACAATGTGCCTTGGTTGGCGCGCTCGGCTCCAAACGTCCTCATGATATAGACCACCGAGAATGTCGTGTATAGGTAAAAAGCGGCTTTTCTGCCAGTCGCATGCCAACAACGAGCCAGATTCCCTTGGATTCTTTCGTCATGGCTTCGCCTAGGGGTTTCTTCGAGGTCTGCTTCTTCGCAACTAGTTCTTTGAAGTCCTCGGAGTCCTCAAGCTTGGCGCGAACGACCAGGCTTATGACGATCATGATCAGGCTGAGCAGGAAAGGCACTCGCCAGGCCCAGGCGTCGAAAACCTCTCCAGACAAGGCGGACTTGACGATCAGGACGCTCGCGTTAGCGAGCAGCATGCCTGCCGGGACGCCCATCTGCGTGAAGCTTCCGAGGAATCCGCTGCGTCCTGCGGGGGCGTGTTCGATGGAAATGACGGCCGCGCCGGCCCATTCGGCTCCCGCGCCGAAGCCCTGCAAAAGGCGCAGCACCGTCAGGAGGATGGGGGCCCAGACTCCGATCTGGGCGTAGGCGGGGAGCAGGCCCATGGCCAGGGTGGCGAAGACCATGATGAGCAGCGACAGCACCAGCATCGGCTTACGGCCGATTTTGTCGCCGAAGTGGCCGGCGAACATGCCGCCGAAGGGACTTGCGGGGCTATACCCCTAAAGACTGTGTTGTCGCACGTCGGGGGCATTTCAGTTCCAACGGTTGTACGAGCTCCTTCGCAGTTTGATTATCACCGGACGCAATGCCGAGTGTAAATCAGTTTTCACTTAGTTCAGCTATGTCTGTCGGATGATGGCAAGATAAAATAGCCGTAGCTATGGTGTACCACTCAGTTTTCAACTATCCTCAAAATATGGAAGCTGTCACGCGTACACGACGCCCTTACGCCAAGACGGTGGAACGCCGTCTTGCGGTCGCGCGGGCCGCGCTTGAGATCATTCTTGAGAAGGGGCACCGGGCGCTGACGACTGCGGAGGTAGCGGCTCGTGCATGCATGAGCGAAACCGCGATGCTGTATCACTTCCCCACGCGTGATCATATTCTGGTGGCCGCCATGGAGTTGGCCGATCAGAACAGCCGGGAATTGCTTACTGAACAGCTTGGAGGCAGCTTTGCGCTTCGGGATGAGTGGCCCCCGCCCGAGCTCGCGCGCCTCAGCGGAGAGGATGAGTCAGTATCACGACTCTTCCTCGCGTTGAGTGCTGAGGCGGTGAATCCTGAGCATCCGGCACACCTGTACTTGAAGAACCATCGTGAGAACGCGGTCCTCCAGTTTGCGGAGGGTGTGAAGATGCGGCAGGCTGACGGATACGCCCTGCCTGGATTGGACCCACTCAGCGTTGCCCGTCAGATGGTGGGGCTCTGGAGCGGGCTGCGCATGCAGTGGCTTGTCGACCCGTCATTTGATCTGGTGGCGGAAGTGTCCCGGGGTTTCAAAGCCCTGACCGGTCAGCCGCTGATGGAAGCCAAGCATAAAATTGGTGACCTCTTATCGGAAATTTAATGCGATTATCTCCCTGCGCGGAACAGGCTACCCAATAAAAGGAATGCCCCAAGCCTGATTTCCTCTATCTGCCTCCTTAATGAATTAACAGGCAGCTCTATTGCCTTCCGGTTTTACCCTTACGGGGTCGGAATGCCCTCTCATATAGGTCCGGAATGCGGCCTTCTGACGCTGAAGTCAACGATCGCTTTTGCGCGCCCAATATCCCTTATTTCCATGGTAACCATCGCCTTAATAAATTTTTCGGAAACAGGTTGGCAACCGGTTGTAATATCGTTTCAAAGATGCTTTGCTTGTGATGCTGGTCACCGAATTAAGCGAATCGCGGATTCAGCCCCGACGCCACAAATGACTGCTTTCCTATCCCCAAACCGACAAAGGAGTCTCCCAATATGATTTCACTCTCCCCCCGGGCCAGATCGCTGACGCGTACGGCGTCTGCCTCCCTGGCCCTGGCAGCACTGCTGGCCACCGCGGCCTGCTCATCCCCCTCAGCAGACCCCGCTGCGGGGCAGACGTCATCCCGTAATGAGGAACTCAGCATCGCCGTTCAGGCGCAGCCGGCTTCCCTGGATCCGGCGCAGCTCGCCGAAGGACAACAGTCCTACATCTGGGCATCCATCTTCGACACTCTGTTGATGGTTGATAAAGACGGGAAAGTCCAGGCCAACGCGGCTGAAAGCTGGAAGTACTCGGAGGATCTGCGCACCCTGACGCTCAAACTTCGCGGAGATCTGAAATTCAGTGCAGGGGATCCCGTTACTGCGAAGGATGTTGTGGGCACACTGGAGCGGACCCGGGCAACTCCGGGGCAGCAACAGTCCAAGCTCGCCAAAGTGACGTCAGTTACGGCCCCCGATGACTCAACGGTCGTCATCCAGCTGTCCTCACCCGAACCATCACTCCTGAACTACCTGGCTCAGGCCACCGGCGTCATCGGTGACCCGGACACGTTGCCGGCCGAGACGACCAAGCTTCGCCCCGCAGGCTCGGGTCCCTACGTTCTCTCAGACGCAACGGTGGACGGCACGGAGTACGTGCTCGAGCGCAGGGAAGATCACTGGAACGCGGCCGCCTACCCCTTCAAAACGGTCAAGGTCCGCGTGATCCAGGACCGGACCGCGCAATACAACGCGCTTCAGGCCGGTGAAGTAAAGGCAGCCCTGATCCAGGCCCCGCAACGGAAGCAGGCCGAAGGGGCTGGGTTCACCGTCAAGGAGGTCCAGGCGACGGCTGCGCTCCTTCTCGTCCTGGCTGACCGAAAGGGCGAAATCGTCCCGGCGCTAGCCGACGTGAAGGTCCGTCAGGCCATCAACATGGCATTTGACCGCGAGCAGGTCGTGAAGGCCCTCCTCAACGGCGTCGGCAAACCGACGGTTCAGGTATTCAACCCCAACGGAGACGCATACAACTCCGAGCTCGAGGGCACCTACGGCTTCGATCCGGCGAAGGCACGGAAACTTTTGGCGGAGGCTGGTTATCCGAACGGTTTCGCCATGACGATGCCCAGCACGGTCATTTCGCAATCCTTCGAGCCGGTGATCACGCAGGCTTTGACTGACATTGGTATCAAGGTGACCTGGGAGCCGGTGCCCCCGCAGAACACGGCGTCATCGATCGCTTCCAAGAAGTATCCGGCGGTGCTGTGGTTCGCGGGACTCAACGATGCAGGGCGCGAGGTCGGCGATATGTACACGCCCCAGGCATTCCTCAACCCTTTCAAGTGGCAGGACCCTAAATTCGATGCGCTGCTCGAGGATGTCGCCAACGAGTCAGACGACGGCGCCCGTTCGGACCTCTACAAAAAGGTCAGTGAATACACGGTGAAGGAAGCCCTGAACGCGCCCATCGCGTACGTCGGCACGCTCTGGGCGACGGCGCCAGGGGTCGATTTCCTACCTTCGGTGGTCGTGTTGCCCACGGTTCGTGACTTCGCGGTAAGCGGCGGCTAGGCCACCGAAAGGCGGAAGGCCCGACGTCGGCGCCGGGCCTTCCGCCCCTTTCCCGCAAACCCCCAAACGGGTTCAACCGTCTCCGTTACATCCGGCTCAATGCCCCGCCCTGAATTCGCTACTACGCACTGCGGGGGCTCAGTCTGAGCCATCCCAAAAACACGGTGCCGTTAAGACAACGGCACCGACCGCCACAAGGCGGCATCACCCACGACAAAGGAGTTCGAAGATGCCAGAGGAAATGTTGCGAGGAAGCTCATGATCATCTATGCCCTACGACGTCTTGGTGCGGGCATCGTGCTCGCGCTGCTCGTCACCATGATCACGTTCTTCCTCCTCAGCGGCTCCCTGGAATCCGTGGCCCGCGAACGCCTGGGGAGCGCAGCCACACCCGAGTCCATCAAGGGCCTCATGACCCAGCTCGGTTTTGACAGGCCGGCTGGTATCCAATACCTCGATTGGCTCGGGTCGGTACTGACTGGTGACTTCGGCACGTCGCTTTTTACCAGCCAGCCCGTCGCTCCCGCCGTTGCGTCCCGTTTGGGTGTCACGCTCTCGCTTGTCGTTACCGCGCTCATTATTACTGTGATCATCAGCGTCGCGCTGGGTGTTTGGGCGGCGTCACGCGGCGGAGTGGCCGACAAAGTTTCCCAAGGCCTCTCCCTGGTTGGTTACATCGTCCCCGGGCTGCTCATCGCGATTGTCCTCGTCGCGGTGCTGGCTGTGAACCTGAAACTGCTTCCGGCGACCGGCTTCACCCCGTTCGCCCAAAACCCCGCAAAATGGGCGGCATCCATCACTATTCCTGTGATTGTGCTTGTTATCGGGGGAGTGGCGAACATGGCCGCGCAGGTACGGGGGTCCATGATCGATGAACTTCGTAGAGACTACGTCCGCACCCTGCGGACCCGCGGCATCCCGACACGCTCCATCGTGCTCCGCCATGCCCTGCGGAACGCTGCCAGCCCGGCCCTGACCGTGCTGTCCCTTGAATTCATCCAGATGCTGGGCGGAGCACTCATCATCGAAAACGTGTTCGCGCTTCCTGGCTACGGCCAGTACGCATTCAACGCGTCGCTCCAGGGGGACATCCCCATCATCATGGGCATCACCTTGTTCAGCGTCATGCTCGTGGTCACGGTGAACCTCATCACCGACGTAGTCAACGGCTGGCTCAACCCGAAGGCGAGAATCAATTGAGCATCGAAGAACTCAGCATCGATCCAGGGCTGGCAGCCCCACCCCGGAAATCTCCGCTGCGCAGACTCCTCAAGGACCCGCAGGCCCTCATCACCTCCGCACTGCTGCTGGTCATCGTCGTCCTGGGCCTTCTCACGCCGTGGATCGCCCCGCATGAACCCAATGAGGCCCAGCTGAATGCCATCAACGCCGTGCCAGGGACGCCCGGTTACCCACTGGGAGCGGACCAGAACGGTCGCGATATCGCGTCCCGACTGCTTCATTCGATCAACACGAGCATGGTTGCAGGCCTGATCGGCGCGAGTGTTGCCCTCATCATCGGGGTGACCTCCGGCCTGATTGGCGGCTACTTCGGGCGGCGGCTGCGCAACGTAACCGAATGGGTCTTCAGCCTCGTCATGACCTTCCCCGGGTTGCTGCTGCTGATCATCCTCATGCCGGTCACCAAGGGTGACTACCGCGCGACCATGCTCATTTTTGGTGTGCTGCTTTCACCCGGGATCTACCGCATCGTGCGGAACCTCGTGATCGGTGTAAAGAACGAGCTCTACGTCGACGCTGCACGGGTGTCCGGCCTGTCCAACCTCCGTATCCTGGGCCGGCACGTCCTCTTCGTCGTCCGTGGACCCATCATCATCGCCGCCGCGTTCCTGGCCGGATCGGCGATCAGCCTGCAGTCAGGCCTCGCCTTCCTGGGGGTGGGGTCGAACCTTGTTCCCAGCTTCGGCGCGATGATCGCGGACGGCTTCACCAACCTCTACGTTGACCCGACCCAGTTCATCTGGCCCAGCGTCGTGCTCGGCACGCTCACTGCGTCCCTGGTCCTGCTGGGCAACTCCCTTCGTGACGCGTTCGAGGGCGTGAAACTGAAGCCGTCAAAACGGGCGACCCCCCACGTCCAAGCCCAAGGCCGGAATGCCAGGGATGAAAAATCAGATGACCTGCTGTCCGTAGAGGACCTGGTTATCGCCTATCCGACGCCGTCCGGTCAGCTGAACGAAGTCGTGAAAGGTGTCACTCTCAGCCTCCGTGCAGGGGAGACTCTTGGCCTGGTCGGCGAGTCAGGGTCCGGCAAGACCCAAACCGCCTTCTCCATCCTTGGCGTTCTCCCGTCGGAAGCTGTGATCGTGCGCGGCACCATTCAGTTGGAGGGACGGAATCTGCTCGGCCTCAGAGAACGGGAACTGCGCGAACTGCGAGGGCGTGAGATCGCCTATATTCCCCAGGAGCCCATGTCGAACCTGGACCCCTCCTACACCATCGGCGCTCAACTCGTGGAAGGAATCCGCGCCTCGGCACGGATGTCCGGCGCAGGCGCCAAGGCCAGGGTGCTCGCACTCCTGGAGCGGGTGGGAATCCCAAACCCGCAACGGACCTTCAACTCCTACCCCCACCAGATCTCCGGTGGAATGGCCCAGCGCGTACTGATCGCCGGCGCAGTGGCAAGCCGTCCCAAACTGCTCATCGCCGACGAACCGACAACCGCACTGGATGTAACCGTCCAGGCCGAGATCCTCGATCTCCTGCGGGACCTGCAGGCTGAACTGAACATGGCCGTGCTGCTCGTGACCCACAACTTCGGGGTAGTCGCCGACATCTGCGACCGGATCGCGGTGATGCAGAACGGCCAGGTTGTCGAGTCGGGGACGGCACTGGAGCTGTTCCGGGAACCCAAACACCCATACACGCAGATGCTCCTGGGGTCGATCCTCGACGAGCACACCGTCCGGACTGACCCACCCGTGCCTGTCGCGGCGGCCGCTGGGGAGAGAAGCTGATGACTACGCCACTTTTGGACATAACCGACCTCCGCGTCGCCTTTGCCGGCCGTGGATTCCGTGCCAAGGCCATCGAGGTCCTGCATGGGGTGTCCCTGAGCATTAGTGAGGGCGAGACCCTGGGCGTGGTGGGAGAATCCGGATCCGGAAAGACCACCATCGGCCGTGCTGTCCTGGGCCTGGTAAAGCCCAGCGGAGGGAGTATCCGCTTCCAGGGAGCGGATATCACCCACGCCAGCCCGAAGGACCGCCGCACCCTGTCCAAAGACATCCAGGTTGTCTTCCAGGACCCCTACACGTCGCTGAATCCGTCACTGACGATCGGGGACACACTGAGCGAGCCGCTCGTGGTGCAGGGTGCCACGGCCAGTGATGCACGAGCCCGCGTTCAGATGCTGCTGGACCAGGTCGGCCTCCCACGGGATGCCGCCGAGCGTTTGCCGCGGGAGTTCAGCGGCGGGCAGCGTCAGAGAGTCGCCATCGCCCGCGCCCTCGCCCCCAAACCAAAACTCATCGTCTGTGATGAGCCGGTCTCGGCACTGGACCTGTCCACACAGGCCCGGGTGATGGACCTTTTCATCGACATCCAGCGCAGCACGGGTGTTGCCTACCTGTTCGTCTCTCACGACCTGGCAGTCGTTCGGCACATCAGCCACCGCGTCAGCGTCGTCTACAAAGGGGACATCGTCGAAACCGGATCCGCTGAGCTGGTTACTTCCACGCCGGAACACCCATACACGCAAAAACTGCTGCTGGCGGCACCGATCGCGGACCCGGTGGAGCAGGAGAAACGCCGGGCAGAACGTCACCGAATGGCAGAGCTCCATCGTGAACAGAACGTCCAGGCGGGCGTCGCATGACGGGGACAGCGCCGATACTTCCCGGTTTCCATCCCGACCCGTCCATCTGCCGGGCCGGTCAGGACTACTACCTGATCAACTCAAGCTTCGAGTACTTCCCTGGCGTACCACTATTCACGAGCCGGAACCTGCGAAGTTGGACGCAAATCGGCAACATCCTTGACCGCGAAAGCCAGCTCAACGTAAGCCCTGGCCTCTCCGGGGCTGGCAGAGGCATCTACGCACCGACCATCCGTTTTCACGACGGACGATTCTGGATGACAACGACCAACATCACGGACGTGGTCAAGGGACACCTCATTGTTCACGCCAAGGACCCCACGGGCCCCTGGAGCGACCCGGTCTACACCGCCGGCGCCATCGGATGGGATCCAGACCTGTCCTGGGACGAGGAAGGACACTGCCACCTCGCGTGGGCTGACCCGAGGGGCGGCATCGCGCACGCAACGGTTGACCCCCTCACCGGCCAGCTGCTCTCCGAAACGGAGCTGATCTGGCGCGGGACTGGCCTGTCCTCCCCCGAGGGCCCCCACCTATTCCGCAAGAACGGCTGGTGGTACCTCCTTGTTGCCGAAGGCGGAACAGGCCCGGGACACGCGGTAATCATTGGCCGCTCCCGCTCGGTCACCGGACCCTACGAGGCTCACCCCGAAGGCCCGATCCTCACCCACCGCAGCACCTCCCACCCAGTACAGAACACCGGTCACGCCGACCTGTTGGAACTCAACGACGGCGGCTGGGCAATGGTCTACCTTGGCGTGCGCCCGCGCGGAGAATTTCCCCGCTTCCACGTGAACGGACGGGAGACCTTCCTCGCCGGAGTGGACTGGACCGGTGAGTGGCCTGTGGTCATTCCGGATCGCCACCAGGAACCCCAGCCCACGACGTCCTTTATCGAAGATTTCGGGGCGGCGGAACTGCACCCGCGCTGGATCGCCCCGGGCGTCTCTCCGGCAACTTTCTGCCACCTCGACGGAACCGGGGGAGTCACCCTGGCCGCAGGCCGCGGGCCCGAGGACCGGGAAGCCAAGCATCTGCTCGCGGTACGGGCGCGGGACGCCGAATGGGAGGTGAACGCCGAAGCACCAGAGGGTGACTTGTCACTGATCGTCCGTGTTGATGACGCGCACTGGGCTGGGATAGAGCGTCGCGGCGATGTGCTCTCTGCCCGTGCCGTTATCGGGCCCATGGACCAAATACTCGCTTCCAGGAACGAGATCCCCGCCGGGGTGCCACTTGCCCTGCGGGCAGTGGGCAACCCACAACAGCATGGTGTCCGGACGGGGCCGGACAGCCTCGAGCTGGGCTACCTGCAGGACGGCTTCACGGTCCTGGCCGCTATTGATGGCCGGTACCTCTCCACAGAGGTCGCAGGAGGGTTCACCGGCAGAGTCATCGGGGTGGAAGCGCTGGCCGGGCAGGCGCGGGTGGACCGCTTTGAGTACTCGGCTGGTGCCACTGAACCTGCCGCCACGCCCGCGTTTTGAGAGGCACAACCGTGAACGAATCAACCGATCCGCCGGACCCGCTGCGTTGGGCGATCGCCGGGGCCGGAACCATTTCCCGAAGCATCGTTCCTGACCTAAAGCTCATTCCCGGCAACCGGGTAGACATTGTCTTCAGCAGGGACGAAGCCAAGGCAGCCCGCTTCGCCGAGGAGTTCGGGCTTCCCCGCTGGACCGATGACTTCGCGTCGCTCATCAGCGATCCCGGCGTTGACGTGCTGTATCTGGCAACGCCCTTCGCTACGCACGCTGCCATGGCCCGTGAGGCGCTGCTCACCGGCAAGCATGTGGTGGTCGAAAAGCCCATGGCCTTGAACGCCGTCGAGGTCGAGGAGTTGTTCGCCCTGGCCCGAAGCCTGGGCCTGTTCCTCATGGAGGCCATGTGGATGAAGTTCAACCCTGCCTTCCGGCACCTTTTCGAGCTCCTGGATTCCGGGTTGATTGGGAAACCAGCAAGCCTGCGGGCGGGCTTCGGTTTTCCCCTGATTGCTGATGGCGGCAGCCGGTGGGACGTGGCACGCAGCGGCGGGACACTGCTGGACCAGGGGATCTACCCCGTCACTCTGGCTCACGCGATCTTCGGCGAGCCCACAGGCATCCACGCGGGCGGACGCCTCCGAGAAGACGGCCTTGACTTCGCCGAGCACTTCACCCTTGACTTCGAAGAGGGCCAGTTTGCCCACTGCGCGAGTTCAATGACTGAATTTGTCGACCCCTCGGCGTCAATCAGCGGCACCTTGGGCTGGATCACGCTCCCGGGCATGTTTTGGACCTCGACGACCCTCCTGGTCCACGCCGGCACTTGGGCCAAAATGTTCGCCCCCGAGCCGATCGAGCACGAACGTGAAGGCAACGGTTACGTTCCCATGCTTAGGGCTGCCGGGGAGGCCATCCGCTCGGGAGTAACCGAGCATCCGATACATCCGGCATCAGAAACGATTGCCGTTTTCCGGACGCTGGACACCATCAGCCAGCTCGTCAAGGATTCCGTTGCAGCGTTTCCGCTGGAAGGCTCCCAGGGAGCCGCCCGAACTGAAGTCAGCGATTATGCCTGACGCCGAAGATGTGCGGTTGACCGCTCCGGCCCGAAACGGCACGGCGCAGACGACTATAAGTACGGGCCGGGTCTACAAGGAAGCCGAGGCTCCCCGCTTGCCCGAGGCTGCAGGACCGCTGCCAGCTCCCTCCGGTGACCCGCTTGAACCGGCCCGCCGACCTGTCTCCGGAGCGGGAACAGTCGGGCGGGGCACTGTTGCCCTTCTGGTCGTTGCGACATTCGGTGGGGCGATGGCGCTGATCGTCCCTATGGCATTTACGCTCGCGCTTCGACTCGATGCGCTGGCCCCGGGACGGCAGGAACTCCTCGGCTACACGATCGGCATTGGGGCAGTCTTTTCACTCCTTGCCTCACCCCTCACGGGAATCTTGAGTGACCGGACACGCAGCCGTTGGGGCCGCCGTCGTCCGTTCACGGTCGGAGGGCTGATCCTGGGGCTCGCCGCGACGCCCATCATGGCGTTCGCGTCCGATCCGTTCACTCTGACCGTGGGGTGGGTGCTGTGCACCGTCGGGTGGGGCACCGCCTTGGGTTCTATCGGCAACTACCAGGCGGACCGGCTGCCCCTCCACCAGCGGGGAAAAGTTTCCGCGCTCACCGTACTGACCATGCAGGTATCTCCGGTGGCAGGAATCCTCCTCATCGGGCTCGCCAGCAAAGAGGCCCCCTGGGTTTTCGCGATTCCTTCCCTGGTAGGAGCCGTGTGCGTGGCCTCCTTCATCATCTTCGTGAAGGAACCCGACACCCGGGGAGCGGTGTTCCCCGAACCACTATCGGTTCTGAGGTTGGTCAGGAGCTTCGGCTTCAACCCGCGGAAAGAGCGGGACTTCGCGTGGACCTGGCTGGGCAGGTTCGTCTTCTTCTTCGGGCTGTCACTGACCACCAGCTTCAGCACGTTCTTCTACGCCCAGCGCCTTGGGATCGAAGTTTCCATGGTCGCCTCGGTCCTGGCCGTGATCTCGGCAGCCAGCGTTCTCAGTGCCACTTTGGGGTCCCTCGGGGCAGGCTGGTTGTCCGACCATTGGGCCCGGCGCCGCCCGTTCATCATGGCCGCCACGGTCCTGTTCGCCCTGGGTGCATCCGTCACCGCCTTCGCGGACGATCTGGCCACCCTTCTGGCGGGCACGCTGTTGTCATCGCTCGGGATCGCGGTCTTCAGCGCGGTGGGCCAGGCGCTGGTCCTGGACGTCCTGCCCCACCGGGAAACACAGGCCGGACGCTTTATGGCCATCACCAGTTTTTCGCAAAAGATCCCCGGGGCACTTGCCCCGTTCGCCGCCACCCTGCTGCTGTCCCTGTCAACCGTCGGCGATGCGAAGAACTACACCCTGCTCTACCTCAGCTCCGGGGTCCTGGCGCTGGCCGGCGGACTCATCACCGTGCTGGCGGTACGGTCCGTCCGCTAAAAGCAGCCAATGCAACAACCTTCACGACAAACCGGAACGACCGGCAGCCGCTTGTCGCATCAGCCACGTCCTTATCAGCTAACCATTTCGACCATTCCTCAGGAGGAATTCAGTGCTTAAGCCCCGCACCACCACCACCCGTGAACTTGTCAATCTCGACGGCCTCTGGCGCTTCGCCCTCGCGGATGCCGGGATCCGCCAGCCTTGGTCAGGAACCCTGGAAACAAAGCTCGAGGCCCCTGTGCCGTCCAGCTACAACGACCTCTTCATTGATCCGAAAATCCGTGACCACGTGGGATGGGTCTGGTATCAGCGGTCCGTGCGGGTTCCCCGCGGCTGGGCAGGGGAAAGAGTGCTTCTCCGCCTGGACGCAGCCACGCACGAGGGCAGGGTGTACGTCGACGACGTTCTCGTCGCCCAGCATGTGGGCGGCTACACACCGTTCGAAGCCGACATCACCGAACATGTCTCGCCGGGTGGTGAATTCAGGCTCACTGTCGGCGTGAACAACGAGCTGACCAGCGCGACCATTCCCCCCGGCAGCATCACCGTGACCAAGGACGGGCGCCGCCAGCAGACCTACCTGCATGACTTCTACAACTACGCGGGCCTGGCCCGCTCGGTGTGGCTCTACAGCAAACCCGAGCGCCACATCGAGGACGTCACGATCACCACCGGCATCATCGGTCAAACGGGCGTCATCGACTATGCCGTGGCGGCGAGTCACGAAACGAGAGTCCGCGTCCGCGCACTGGACGCGACCGGACACGCAGTCGCGTCCGCGGAAGGAACCAACGGAACCCTCAGCATCGAGGCAGTCACTCTGTGGCAACCGGGCGCCGCGTACCTTTACGACCTGGTCGTGGAGCTCCTCGACGGCGGTGAGGTGATCGACAGCTACACCCAGCCGTTCGGTGTGAGGACTGTCGAAGTGCGCGGAACCCAGTTCCTCATCAACGGGGCACCGTTCTACTTCACCGGTTTCGGCAAGCACGAGGACACCGCGGTCCGCGGCAAAGGACACGACAACGCCTACCTGGTGCACGACTTCCAGCTGCTGGACTGGGTCGGCGCGAACTCCTTCAGAACCTCGCACTACCCCTACGCCGAAGAAGTGCTGGAGTTCGCGGACCGCAACGGCATCGTCGTCGTCGACGAGACAGCCGCCGTCGGACTTAATCTTGGCGTCCAGGGAGGCCTCACCGGTATCGGGCCGAAACCGACGTTCTCCCCGGAAACCTTCAACGACGAAACGCAGGCCGCCCACGCCCAGCACATCCGGGAACTCATCGCCCGCGACAAGAACCACCCCAGCGTTGTCATGTGGAGCATCGCCAACGAACCCGCGTCCAACGAGGACGGCGCACGCGAATACTTCGAACCCCTCGTGCAGCTCGCGCGGGAACTGGACCCCACACGCCCCCTGACCTACGCCGTGGTCATGTTCGCCACCTTCCAGAACGACAAAATCGCCGACCTGTTCGACGTCATCAGCATCAACCGCTACTACGGCTGGTACGTCTTCACCGGAGACCTCGCGACCGCCGAGCACTATCTCGAAACCGACCTGCGCGGGTGGGTGGAGGCTTTCGGCAAACCCATCATGATGAGCGAATACGGGGCCGACACCATGCCCGGCCAGCACTCCGTCTGGGACATGCCCTGGAGCGAGGAATACCAGCAGAACTACCTCGCCATGAACCACCGCGTCTTTGACAGGATCGAGGCCTTCGTCGGGGAACACGTCTGGAACTTCGCGGACTTCCAGACCTCCAACGGCATCCACCGTGTGGACGGCAACCGAAAAGGCGTCTTCACCCGCGACCGTAAGCCCAAGGCCGCGGCACACGCCTTGCGTTCCCGTTGGACGGGCCTCGGTGGGATCAAACCGTCCGGGAATGGCGCAGCCATCCTCCTGAACGAGCAAACGGAAAGCCGCCCCGTACCGGCCCTTGAGGGAGCGAAATGACCGACACCATCAAACCCCTGACCGGCTCGCGCTCCATCCGGGAATGGCTGGACCACCCGGTGGGAGGTCCGCTGCTGCGGGGAATGCTCACCGACGCCGGGCAGGATGAAGCAGCCCTGAAACCGATCGAACACTTCGCCCTCCAACAACTGGTCGAACTGGGTGCCGGCCAGTTTCCCCAATCCCTCCTCGATCACCTGGTGCTCGAAGCCAATGGGGGAGTGGCCCCCGGCGACGACAGTGAGGCCGACCAGGCCGGTGCCCAGACAGGGCCCTGGGCGGAACGCATCTCGGCGGGAAGATTCGACGGCCAGACCGTGATTGTCACCGGTGCGGCCTCAGGCATCGGCCGGGCCACCGCATCCCGGATCGTTCGCGAAGGCGGCAGGGTCATCGCTGTGGACATCGCCGCTGACCGGCTGGACGCACTGGTCACAGCCCACCCGCAGGCAGAAATCGTTGCCGTGCCGGCAGACATCACCAACGACGACGACATTGCCCGGATTGTTGAAGCAGCCGGATCCCGGATTGACGCGTTGGCAAACGTCGCCGGGATCATGGATGACATGACCCCGCTGCACGAGGTCTCCGATGCCGTGTGGACCAGGGTGTTCGCGGTCAACGTCGATGGGATGTTCCGCCTGACCCGCGCCGTTCTTCCGTCCATGATCACGGCGGGACGGGGCTCCATCGTCAACGTTGCTTCGGAGGCTGCCCTGCGCGGCAATTCCGCGGGTTTGGCCTACACGGCCTCCAAACACGCCGTCGTCGGCCTGACCCGCAGCACCGCATTCATGTACGCGCCGCAAGGGATCCGGGTGAACGCGGTCGCCCCCGGCCCCGTCGCCACAGGCATTGAGGCCAACTTCAGTTCGGAACTGGGTGCGCAAAGGCTGGGACCGTTCATGCAGATGATCCCGCCGGTGGCAGAGGCTTCCCAGCTGGCCGCGTCCATCACGTTCCTGCTCAGCAATGACGGAACGAACGTCTCGGGGGCCATCCTGCCCTCAGACGGCGCCTGGTCGGTTCAATAGCACTCAGGGGTAGGCGCGGGGGATGGGCCGGCATGCCGGCCTGCCCCTTCCCGGGAGCCGGACCACGGCTTTTCCGGCAATGACGGAAAAGGCGAGCGTGCTCGGTTGATTCCGCTTGCCGCGACAACGAGGAGTTCCTCATGATTCAAACGTCCTGCCCTCACTCGGTCACCATCAGAGTGACCCATCCTGGCGCGCCCGATGATCAGGTGCCGGGCAAACAGAAAGCACGGACTGTGAAGGTGACGGCTGCACCGGGTACGTGGCAGCCCGAAGATGACTGGACCCTGCTTGTTGGCCAGAAGATCGAGATTCACGAACAGGGAAAGATCCTCGATTGCGGCCGCGTGGAGGACGTGACAAAGGACGGGTACGTCCTCTGGCTGGAAATGGATGGACCGACGTGCCGGCGCATCATTGAGAAAAGTCCTATACGTCTTGTGAAGGTCCTTTGTGAGGCTCCAGTGGACGATTTCTCGCGGGCTGACCGATCCATTTTGGGCGAAGGTGGCTGCCTCCCTGTACGACCGACCGACCCATGAACCGACAGGAAACGAATAAC
The DNA here is from genome assembly GCF_031457335.1 of Arthrobacter sp. BE255. Classification (NCBI taxonomy): domain Bacteria; kingdom Bacillati; phylum Actinomycetota; class Actinomycetes; order Micrococcales; family Micrococcaceae; genus Arthrobacter; species Arthrobacter sp. BE255. The sequence continues at coordinate 154,837 of NZ_JAVDWK010000006.1, forward strand.
CATTGACCGATACCGCCCGCATCTTCTGCAATCCGCTGGACCTTGCCTACCGATACCAGGACATCCGCTTCTCCGGCGTAGTGCGTGGTATGAGGTTAGGGGAACCGCGCCGGACGGTCCACCGTGAAGCCGCTGACCCCTCGATCGTCCTGTACCGCCAGCGCTACTACCTCTTCGCCTCAATGTCAGCCGGATTCTGGCACTCCACCGGCCTCGTGAACTGGGAGTACCGAGCCACCACAAAGCTGCCCGCCCTCGATTACGCTCCGGACGTCAGGGAAGTCGACGGTGCCCTCTACATCAGCGCTTCCCGCAAAGAAGAGAACTGCCCCTTTTTCCGAAGCGTCGACCCACTGTCCGACGACTTCACGGAGGTGACGCCGGGAACATTTCAGTTCTGGGACCCCCACCTCTTCCAGGACACCGATTCCACCACATATCTCTACTGGGGTTGCGATAACAAGACGCCGCTCTATGGTGTCCAGGTCGACGACTCATTCAAGCAGGTCGGGGAGCCGCTTCCGCTGATCGCCTCCGCTGATCGCCTCCGACACGGACGCGCACGGTTGGGAGCAAATCGGCGAGGACTACGTCCAGAAAGTACCGGCGACGGAGCGGGAGAAGCTGGTCGCACCGACCTGGGTGCGCCGGGACGAAAAACGCTTCCCCCGCGCCGAGCGCGATCCCGAACGGCTGCTCAGCGGTCGCTTCAGTATCGATGGCCCTGTCCTCAGCGTATTCGGCGAGGAGCTGCTCAAGGCCGATGCCCGGGCGTTCGCCGTTTTCATGCGCCATCTGCGCGAAGTTGACCCGCAGCACACCGTAATCGCGGTTCAGGTGCAGAACGAAGTGGGACTGCTCGGTGACAGCCGCGACCGCAGCCCCCTCGCCGAAACGGCGTGGGCGTCGCCCGTGCCTTCCGAGCTGCTGGCGGGCCTGGCCGAGCGCGCGGACGACCTTCATCCCTGGGTGGGGGAGCTGTGGGCACGCCACGGCTCGCGAACAGCAGGCACATGGGCAGAAGTCTTCGGCGCGGGGAGCGATGCGGAGGAGCTGTTCATGAGCTGGGCATTCAGTCGGTTCGTAGGGCAAGTCGCCGATGCAGGGATCGCCGAATACCCGCTTCCGGTCTACACCAATGCCTGGCTGGGCCCGCAGCCTAACGCGCAGGAGCCGGGCCAGTACCCAACCGGCGGACCGGTTGCACGAATGCTTGATATCTGGCAGATCGGCGCGCCCTGCCTTGCCTTCCTCTCTCCTGATATCTACATAGAGGACTTCGCCGGCACCCTGAGTAGTTACTCGACCGCTGGCAACCCGATCTTCGTTCCCGAGGCGCGGCCCGACGCCGGACTCCTGTTCATCACCATCGGCCGCTTCGGAGGGATCGGTTTCCACCCATTCGGGATCGAAGATGTGCCCGACGGCCACGACCTTTTCGACGCTTACGCCGTGATCCGGGAGATGCAAGGAATCATCACGCGGGCTCAGGCTACCGGAGCCATTTATGGGTTCCGTGTCGAGACCGGTCAGGAGGAGCGGGTCTCGCTTGGCGGCTACGAAATTTTGATCTCCGGACCCCTCGACACCCGAGGCATGTTCGGCGAGGGAACCGGGGCTGCTGCCGCATCCCTGATCGGCTACGGTCTTGTTATCCAGACCGCACCGGAGAGGTTCCTCGTCGTGGCCCGCGGCGCATCGATCAGGTTCTCCCGCCCTGATGCCATCGTGGAACTCGACACCCTAACTGAGGGCACCTACCGTGACGAGCAGTGGACGCCGGGACGCGTTTTGAACGGCGACGAACGCTACTACATGTTCCCCAAAGACAAGCTCCGGACGGTCCAAATTGAACTACTTCGACGCCCTGAGCATTTAACTGTTTCTCATTGAGAAGGTGGAGGGGACCAAAATCCCCAGCGGACGCTTGAAGTGAGCGCCAACAATCGCTTTCTGCAGTACAGCGACGGCTCCCCGGTCTACTACCTGGCAGACACGGCCTGGGAATTGCTTCACCGCTGCACGCTGCCCGAGGCCGAACTGTACCTGCGGGACCGCGCCGCCCAAGGCTTCACTGTCATCCAGACTGTCCTCCTGGCTGAACTGGACGGGCTTCGCGCCCCGGACGCCGGGGGTCGGCTTCCGCTTGTGGATGAAGACCCGGCGCGGCCCAACGAGGAATATTTCGCGCATGTCGATGCGGTCTTTGACATCGCACAATCGCTTCGTTTGTTCCTCGGGCTACTCCCGGCCTGGGGTGACAAGTGGAATCTGCGGTGGGGCACGGGCCCCGAGACGCTGACGTCCAAAGGGGCCAGATCATTTGGAGCCTACGTAGGACGAGGTTACGCACAGCGTAACGTCGTCTGGATACTTGGCGTTGACCGCCCCGTGGAGTCGCCGCAGCACCTGGACATACTTCGATGCATGGCTGAGGAGATACGCGAAGGAGACGGCGTGCGAAACCTGTATCGGCTGTCCCGGAGTGAAAACCCACGAAGGGTTCCTTGTGAATGAAATCTTCAGCGGTCAATCGCTGACCATCAGCATGCCAGCCACGGTATGCCGATCCTGGCGGACCCGATGATGGCTGGTTCCGCCAGATGGAAGCCCCAAGACGATTGGACGCTGCTGGTTGGCCGGCATATTGCGATCCACGAACACGGAAAAGTCCTGGACTCGGGCCGGGTGTTGAACCTGACAAAGGACGGGAACATCCTTTGGCTGGAGATGGATGGTCCCAGGTGCGGCCGCCTCGTTGAGAAGAACCCCGTAGGCACGTAAAGGCACTGTGAGCAGTGCCCGGGGTAACGCTGTGCAGCGGCACCGTGGATCCTGTAACCGCAGGAAGCCTACTCCCGGGGGCCCCGCAGTTCGCGGCTCACCGCACGTAATCCGGTCTCCAGTGCCCGGAGCTCGGCCACACTGAGCCCGGCGAGCACGTCACCGCCCAGTTCAGGGCGCGCAGCCATGAGTTCACGAACAACGGAGCGCCCCAGGCTGGTGGCATAGATGCGCCGGACCCGTTGATCGTTGGGGTCCAAAGAGCGGGTGGTGAGTCCTGCTGCCACCAGACGGTCGACAAGCCGGGACATGGACGCCATGGAAACCCCAAAAGTGTCCACCAAACCACCGCTGGTCGCGCCGTCTTCGGCGGTCACAATGACGGACAGCACTTTGAGCTGCTGGATCGTCAAGTCCGTGGTGAGCAAAGGCTGCAGGATTCGGGGGATAGAGCGGATCGTGATGGCGATGGCCAGCGCATCAATGTTCTGCTGTACCGACTCGCGGTCGTCCTTGGTGTCCGGCATGATGCCCACGTTACCCTCCCCGCAACGGGCCGCTCCCAATTTACTTAGCTTCAGGCTAAGCTTTTTCTGGTAATCGATCCGAAGACGTGTTGATGCACACGCGGAACCCTGCCCGGGTACCCGGTTCGGGTTCCGTAAAGCGGGTCCGCACATCGCTCCCGCGTGCAGGCAACGTGGCACACCAGCGAAAAAGGACGACAAGATGAACACCGCTCAGAGCAGCGCCATACCAGGGAAAATGTTTGATACTGAAGATCTGCGGGCGAAATACCGTGCAGAGCGGGACCGTAGGATCCGTTCCGATGGCCTGGGCCAGTACCGGAGCGCCGCCGGGCAGTTTGGGTACTACGCAAAGGACCCCTATACCGAGCGCGCCAAGCGTGAACCACTGACGGATCGTGTTGAGGTGCTTGTCATTGGCGCTGGCTTCGGTGGCCTGCTCGCCGCGACACGGCTGCGGCAGGAGGGCGTCGAATCGATACGTCTGATGGACGAGGCAGGCGATGTCGGAGGGACCTGGTACTGGAACCGGTACCCGGGAATTCACTGTGATATCGAGTCATATGTCTATATGCCGCTGCTGGAGGAAGTCGAGTACGTCCCGAACTGGCGGTATGCGCCGGGAGAGGAGATCCGGCAGCATGCGGTGGCGGTGGCCAAGCGCTTTGACCTGTACCGGGATGCTCTCTTCCACACCCGGGTAACCGGGCTGACGTGGAACGAGGAAGCTGAGGAGTGGGTTGTCCGGACGGACCGCGGCGATGTGTTCAGGGCCCGCTTCGTCATCACATCATCGGGTACGTTGACACAACCTAAGTTGCCTGGAATTCCAGGGATAGAGACGTTCCGGGGGCATACGTTCCACACCAGCCGCTGGGATTACGGCTACACGGGCGGCACCGCCGACGGCGGACTGACCGGCCTTGCCGGTAAGCGCGTCGCCGTCGTGGGAACCGGCGCAACGGGCATCCAGATCATCCCGCACGTGGGACGGGACGCTGACCAGCTGTTTGTCTTCCAGCGCACGCCATCCACTGTTGATGTACGGGACAACCGCCTGACGGATCGGGACTGGGCGGCGTCACTGCAGCAGGGATGGCAACGGGAGCGGATGGAGAACTTCCTCGCCGTCCTTGCTGGTGAACCCGTGGAGGAAAGCCTTGTGACCGACGGCTGGACTGCGACCGTTGCGCTGCAACGAAAGATGTTGACCGGTGCGGTGGACACCAGCCTGAGCCCGGAGGAGCGGGAGCTGCAGGACGAACTCGCGGACTTCGAGACGATGAACCGGATCCGAGCACGCATAGATGACGTCGTGTCGGCAGCAGAGACAGCGGAGCTGCTGAAGCCGTGGTACCGCTACATGTGCAAGCGGCCGTGCTTCAGCGATTCCTACCTGCAGACCTTCAACCGGCCAAACGTCACTCTGGTAGACACCGCCGACTTCGGCGGCATCACGGCAATGACCGAGACGGCCGTCGTCGTGGGTGAGACGGAATATGAAGTTGACTGCGTTATTTTCGCCACAGGATTCGACGTCGGTGTCTCCGGCGTCGTCTCGGGCACCCTCCCGGTTGTCGGGCGGGGCGGGCGCCCCTTACTCGAAGCCTGGGCCGACGGGCCCCGCACTCTGCACGGGTTCTTTACCCATGGCTTCCCCAACCTCTTCCACCTGGGCCCTCTCCAAAATGCGAACTCAGTGAACTTCGTACACATCCTCCAGGAGCAGGCCGAACACATCGCAGCCGTCATCTCCCGCGCCCGGGCAACGGGAGCACGCGTGATTGAACCAACGGAAGCATCAGAGGCGGAGTGGGTCCGGACTGTGCTGGCGACCGCGTCCGACACTGCAGCGTTCCAGGCCGAATGCACACCCGGCTATTACAACGGCGAGGGGACCCGCACGATAGGCGGCACGTCGTTCAGTCCCGGCCCGGTAGTCTTCCACCGCCTGCTGAGGGACTGGCGCCAAGGCGACATGCGCGATGTCCTCGCGCCGGTCCAGACTGGGGCGCCACAATGAGCCCGGCACTGACCTTGAAGATCGCTCCGCTGGCTGCCGTATCGTCCCTAATGCTGGCGCTTGCACTGGCTGGATGCGGCACCACGGAGCCCCATGAACCCGCCCCAGGAATCAAGAAGCCCACAGAACAAACGGCAAAAGAATTGCTCCAGGTCACATCAGTCCATGAGGCCACCGCAATGACATTGCTGGAAGGCCCAACCTTCGGTCCCAACGGAAACCTGTATCTCGTCGATGTCACAGCGCCTCCGGGAGCCCCGAAGGTCCTGCGGATTAACCCCGAAACGGGTGAGACCACCACCGTCTACACGGATGACACCAGCGCCTTCACGTCAGCTCAGTTCAGCCCGAGGGACGGGCGCCTGTACATGACAGACTTCATGGGCGGAACAATCCAGAGCATCACATCCGACGGTGATGATCCGAAGCTGCTGTTCTCGGGCCCGGTGCAAGGGACACCAATGAACCCGGATGACATCGCCTTTGATAAGGAAGGAAACCTGCTGATTACCGACGCACGTGGCTCCCAGGACCCCTACTGGAAGCCGCAGGGGCGCCTGATACACATCAACGGTGTGACCGCCGAGGCCACAGTGCTGGCGCAGGACCTGCCTGCACCCAACGGGATAGCCTTCACCTCAGGCTACGACGGGCTGTGGGTCACCCTGAATACAGCCAACCGCATTGACTACCTCCGTCTTGACGAAAGCGGCCAAGGGGTCCTGACGGCCCACCCCGGAATCCACGTGGACGCCGGCGTCAGCCAGGTCGACTCCGCCGCAGTTGATGCCGACGGGAACCTCTACGTTGGTCTGCACAACCGCCCGGCGGTCCTCGTCTACGACGCCCACGGCGAACTGGTCTCCACAATCACCATCCCCGGCACGGACGGCGGACTGTCCTCCGCGACCAACATCGCCATAAAACCAGGCACGACAGATGCTTATGCGACCGTGAGCGGCGAGGCCGGCGGATGGCTCTTCACCTTCAACGCCCTCGGCGAGGGCATACGGCAATCCAACGGTGGCTAACCGGAACTGCTTCCACGGCGTCCAATGCCGCTGACGCCGGCCTCGAAGGCCTGCGAAAGCGGCATGGACCACGCTGCGGCGGATGCCGGTCGAGAGAGCCGGGGGCCGTGTCACCCGGTGGGCTGCTGAGGCTATTCGTCCCCGGGGGAGGCGATGAACTGCATGAGCCTCTCCATGAGGTGAAGCGTCGGCCGGTCCGGATCAAGAAGGAACTGTATCCGGAGGCCATCGATCATGGCCAACACCATGGTCACCTTGTCACTGGCGCTGAGTTCCTCGCTGTCCTGCGTAGTGGCAAGGCGCTTGCTGGTGAAATACTGGCGCATCTTCTCGCGCCGGGCGGTGAAGAAATCGTGTGCCGGGTGGTTGGGATTTGTTGCCGCTATCGTGATGGCCAGCCAGTTTCGCAGCTGTTCGGGATGCGCAAACTCCTCGTGAAGCATGCTGCTCAGAACGCGTTCCCTGGGCACCTTCGATTCCATGATGCTGCGGGCGAGGTCCAAATCGTCGGTATCTCGTTGCGCGAGGGCGGCCAGAAGGAGATCATCCTTCGTGGCGAAATGCCGGAGCAGTGCCGCGTGGGTCACGTTCGCCCGGGCTGCAATGTCCCGAAGGGAGGCTCGCTCATAGCCATGCTCGGCAAAGCTTGCTGAAGCGGCACGCACGATCTCCGCCCGCCGCGCCGGAGTTGAAGCGTAAGGGCCGCGGCGCCGTGAACCGGCCTTTTGTCCATCGGTGGCTTCGGAAGTGGTTGTCACGGAACTGGTCCTTTGTGTTTTTACCGACAGCGGCTTCGAAAAGAGGTCTTGCCAATTGTATCCACGATGGCTACTATTCTGGAATGTAACCACGATGGTTACTATTTACTGGGTTGGACGTCAATGCCGCCCAATTCCGTCCCCGACGCGTGGGCGAAGAGCCACCCGATAAAGGAGTCACAGGTGACTACAAACGAGCGAGAGGCCACTGGCCTTGTCGAGGGCATTGCGGCTGACCTGCCGGTGCCAGGTAACCAGCCCCCCACTGGCCAGGCCGACAACACTCTTGGGACCGCGGCCGAGGAGCCCCAGTTGCCGGTGAGCCGGGGCTATATTTTTTGGCTGATGCTGGCCAGCTTCGGGGCATCGATGGCGATGATGGTCCCGCTCTCCTACGGCATCGCGGTGCGGATTACTGAACTGGCTCCTGGCCGGGAGGAGATCCTCGGATACATTACCGGCACCGCGCAGCTGATCTATCTTGTCCTCAGTCCAATGGTCGGCATCTGGAGTGACCGCATGCGCTCCAGATTTGGGCGTCGCACCCCGTTCATCTTCTTGGGCACGGCGATTGGTCTGTCCGGCCTGATCGTGATGGGCTCGGCCCCGAACCTGCTGATCGTGGGCGCAGGCTGGGTCTTGGGCATGACGGGATGGTCAATTTCCGGTGCGGCGATCCAGAACCTGATGGCCGATAAGCTGCCTGAGCAACAGCGAGGACGGGTGTCCGCACTCACCGGGCTGATGACACAGATCGCGCCGGTTCTTGGCATCGGGATCGCCTACGCGGTGTCCTCGAGCACTCTGCTCGTCTTCGTTGTGCCCGGTGTGATCGGCGCCGTGCTCCTGGCACTGTTCCCGCTCATCAAGCCCGAGGGCAGCTCCAAGAATCTCGCCATCCATTCGGGCGTCACCGCGAAGTCGCTGGTCGCCAGTTACGGCTTCAACGTGCGCAAGTACCCCGATTTTGCCTGGAACTGGCTGGGCCGGTTCGTGTTCTTCATGGGCCTGTACTTCAACACCACCTTCGGCACCTTTTTCTACGCCCAGCGCCTCGAACTCCCTGTCCGCGAAGTCGCCGGTGTCGTCGCAACCATCGGCATGCTGGGCGTCGTCGCGGCCGCCGGGGGAGCGCTGCTGGGCGGGTTCCTGTCCGACAAACTCAAGCGCCGGCGCCTGTTCGTGGTCATCGCTGCGGTTCTCTTCGTCGCAGGTGCGGTAGCCGAAGCCTTTGCCTGGTCTTTGCCCCAGCTGATCCTGGGTGCAGTGCTCATGCAGACGGCGATCGCGGTGTTCGCGACCGTGGATCAGGCCATTATCTTCGCCATCCTGCCAAACCGCACGGAAACCGGGCGCTACATGGCCGTCGTAGCCTTCGCACAGAAGATTCCCAGCGCCGTCGCCCCCCTCATCGCATCCCTTGTCATCACATTGGGTGCCGTGGGAGCGGAGAAGAACTACACGCTCCTGTACCTTTCCGGCGCTGTCCTGGCCCTCGCGGGCGGCTTAGTCATCGCCTCCAAGGTCAAATCAATCCGCTAGAAGCACCGCCGCACCAAAGGAAGAAGGACCACTAATGGGCGAAGTGCCCTACGATCTGACCGTTGACAGCGGCGGCGATCAGTTCCCGGTAACAGGGCCTGCCCCCAGGCTGTCCTGGAAACCCGCTTCAGACGGCTCTACCCGGGAGTTTGAGCTCCAAGCGATTGTCGACGGCGCGCCACAGCAGTCGGCAACGACCACAGGCCACCTGCATATGGCGTGGCCGTGGGCGGCGCTGCGCAGCCGGCAAAGGGTGCAGTGGCGTGTACGGCCCGCTGTGATGAGCGCCGACTGGTCGGAGTGGTCTGCCTTCGAAGCCGGACTCCTCGACCCAGACTGGACCGCCTCATGGATCTCCCCGGTGGAGACTGGGGCCCCTGGCTACGGCCAACGTCCCGCGCATATCCTGGCCGCCGGCTTCGAGCTGCCCAGCGAGGTAGTGTCAGCCCGCCTTTACGCGACGGCCCTCGGTATCTACACCGCTGCGGTCAACGGACAGCGGGCAGGAACCGCCGAACTTTCCCCCGGATCGACCTCGTACGACCACACGCTGTACGCGCAGGCGTCCGATGTAACCGCCGCCCTCAAGCCCGGGCAAAACCGGGTGGAAATTGAACTCTCCGACGGCTGGTACCGAGGCCAGGTCGGCGCGTTCCGACTTCCTGCCGGCTGGGGCACCACCCTCGCCGCACGCGCCGAACTGCACATCGAACTCAAAGACGGCTCCCATCACGTCGTCCTCACAGACGACACGTGGACATGCGCACCGTCCACGACGGTCCGCGCAGACCTCATGGACGGGCAAACCGTCGATTTCAGGCAGCCTGCCGCGCCACCGGCGAAAGCCCTCGCCGGCGTCGTCGAGGGACCGGCCATCGATTGGTCGCCGGCTCCGCCGGTGCGCGTCATCGACTCCCGTCCGCCAACGCGCATCTGCGAGGTCAGGCCGGGGGTGTGGGTTGCCGACTTCGGCCAGAACGCATCCGGATGGATCCGGCTCGAAGACCTTGGACCCGAGGGCACGCGGACCGTGATCGAGTACGGCGAACACGTTGACCCGAGCGGTGACCTCTCCACCTCCCACCTCGACTCCCACCGGCCCGGCGAGCCGGCGAGAATCTTCTCCCAGCGCGATGAAGTCACAGCCGGAGCCACCAGCGCTTTCTTCGAACCGCGCCACACGGTGCATGGTTTCCAGTACGCCCGCATCAGCCGTGACAGAACCAACCTGGATCCGTCAACCCTGACAATGCAGGTCGTCCACAGCAACCTGGAGCGTACGGGTGACTTCTCCTGCAGCAACGAGGACCTCAACCACCTCCACCGGATCGGCGAGTGGAGCTTCCTCGGAAACGCCGTGGATGTACCGACAGACTGCCCCACGCGCGAACGCCTGGCCTGGACGGGGGACTACCAGGTGTTCATCTCCACAGCCACCAGGCTCCGGGACGTTCTCGGCTTCAGCCGGAAATGGCTGCGCTCCGTGCGGAACGACCAACTCGAGGACGGACGCGTCGCCAACTTCTCCCCGGACGGACGCCGGATCAAGAACAACCTCGATGACCAGTTCGCCATGATGACAGGGTCCGCCGGGTGGGGGGACGCCATCGTGGCCGTGCCCTGGGAACTGTACAAGGCCTACGGTGACCGTGTAGTTCTCGAAGAGAACTGGGACGCAATGGTTCGCTGGGTCCAGTGGGCCCTCGAGAAGGCACGCACCACCCGCCATCACGGGCGGGCTAAGGCAACTCCCGAGCCGGAGCCCTTCGAGGAGCACCTGTGGGATGGAACTTTCCACTGGGGGGAATGGACAGAGCCGAAGAAGAGTGACGCTGACGGGAACCTGATCGACCCGGTCCAAGACAATCCGATGGCCTGGTTCATGGAGGACAAGGGCGAAGTCGGAACAGCATACCTTTACCGGTCCACAGCAACACTCTCCAGCATCGCAGCGGCCCTTGGTCGAACCGATGTCGCTGCAAAGTACGCGGAGATCGCTGACTCTGTCCGGGACGCGTGGCGCTTGGCTTACCTGGGCCCGGATGGAACGACCGTTGCTGACACCCAGGCCAGTTACGTCCGCGCACTGGCCTTCGGGCTGGTGCCTGTGCAGGTCCGGGAGCGTGCGGCCGATCGCCTTGTCGAGCTCATCCGCTCCGCGGATACCCATCTGGGAACAGGATTCCTTTCAACGGGAGACCTCCTGCCCGTTCTCGTTGATGCCGGCCGGGCTGATGTGGCCTACGAGCTGCTCCTGCAACGCACCGCGCCGTCGTGGCTGTACATGGTCGATAAGGGCGCAACAACGATCTGGGAATCGTGGGAGGGGATCGACGACGAAGGTAACGCTCACGATTCGCTCAACCATTACAGCAAGGGGACCGTACTCCGGTTCCTTCACGAGCACACGCTGGGTTTGCGGCAGGCTCCTGAATCGGTGGCCTGGAGTTCGATCGTGATCGCCCCGACGCTTGGCCCCGGACTGACCTGGGCGCGTGGATCCCACGAAACACCAAACGGAACCATCGCTGTCCATTGGCAGCTCGATGGCGACGAGCTGCGTATCGACGCCGACATCCCCGCCGACACTGCCGCACGGATCGTCTTCCCTGACGGTTCCGAGCACAGGGCCGGACCGGGCAGGTTCCGTGGCGTGCGGCCTGTTTCCCTTGAAACCGCAAGAGTCTGATGACGCCGCAACAAACCATTTTGACAGGCGTGTCCGGTCAGGGCACCACAACAATCACCATAAGAGGATGACATGACGACTTTTCCTAACGGCTTCCTGTGGGGCGCCGCAACCGCCGGCCACCAAATCGAAGGCAACAACGTCAACAGTGACTGGTGGGTACGCGAGCAGACCACACCCGGAATGGAACTCTCCGGCGATGCCTGCGACAGCTACCACCGCTACCGCGAAGACATTGCCCTGCTCGCGGACGCGGGCCTGACTTCCTACCGGTTCAGCCTCGAGTGGTCCCGGATCGAACCTGTCTCCGGGCACTTCTCCAAGGCAGAGCTCGCCCACTACCGCCGCATGATCGAGTACTGCTTCGAACGGAACGTGACGCCCGTCGTCACCCTGCAGCACTTCACAACCCCGCAGTGGTTCGCGAACGACGGCGGCTGGCTGGCTCCTGATGCGTCCGAGAAGTTCCAGCGCTACGTCAAAGCCACCACAGCCATCCTCGACGGGGTCGAGTGGGTGGTCACGATGAACGAACCAAACATGCAGGCCGCCATCATGACGGCCATGCGCCGGATGCAGCAGAGCCCGGACGCCCAGTGGCAGAGCCCCACCGTAGAAGGGGAAGAGGAGCAAAAGAAGACACACAGCGAATTCCTCACCTACGCAGATCCCGAAATCGGGCGCACCTTCACCACCATCCACCACGCCGCCCGCGCCATCATCAGGGCCAACACCAGCGCCAAGGTCGGATGGACCATCGCTGCCGGAGCCCTCTCAGCCGCGCCCGGCGGCGAAGAGAAACTGCTCGAAATCCGGTACGGCAAAGAAGACGTCTACCTCGAAGGAAGCCGCGGCGACGACTTCGTTGGCGTGCAGGCCTACTCCAGCCAGGAAGTGGACGCGAACGGCCTCGTCCCGCACCCTGCCCACCCCGACAACACCCTGGTGGGCACTGCATACCGCCCGGACGCGCTCAGTATGGCCGTCCGCCACGCCTGGGACGTCACCGGAGGGGTGCCCGTCCTCATCACCGAGAACGGCATCGCAACGGCCGATGATGAACAGCGGATCAACTACACAAGGGAAGCACTGCACGGCCTGAAGAACGCCATGACGGAGGGCATCGACGTGCGCGGCTACCTCCACTGGTCACTCCTGGACAACTTCGAGTGGGGACACTGGGAACCCACCTTCGGCCTAATCGCCGTCGACAGGGACACCTTCGCCCGGACGCCCAAGCCAAGTCTGGCATGGCTCGGCGGCGTCGCCCAGCACAACGAACTCGACGTCGAGGTCCGTTCATGACCACGGCTTTCGCCGACGTCTCCGCGACACCCGTGGCTGACCTCCTGTCTCTGAATGGTCGGCAGGCGGTAGTCACCGGTGGCGGGCAGGGGCTCGGCAAAGCCATAGCCTTCCGGCTGGCAGAAGCCGGTGCCAACGTCCTCATCGGCGACGTCAACGCAGAGAAGGCCCACGCCGCAGCGGTCGAAATCACTGAACGCTTCGCGGTTCGGGCACGTGGTGTCGCCATGGACGTCACCGACTCCGAATCAGTCCGGGCCGCCGCCGAAACCGGGGCCGAAGAGTTCGGAGGAATCGACATTTGGGTGAACAATGCCGGGATCTTCCCGAGCATGCAGGTTCTCCAAACACCCGATACAACCTGGGAGGAAGTGTTCGCCGTTAACACGCGGGGCGTCTTCAACGGCTCCCGCGAAGCTGCACGCCTCATGAGCGGCAACAACGGGGGAGTCATCATCAACATCGTCTCTACCGCCGGATTCGCAGGAACCGCACCAGGACTGTCTGCCTACGTCGGATCCAAACACGCCGTCCGAGGCATGACGAAGCAGATGGCGCTCGAATTCGCTCCTCTCGGAATCCGTGTGCTCGGCGTCGCCCCGACCTTCGTACCCACCGAAGGCAACATGGCCGCGGCTGCAGCACACCCCCGCACAGAATCAAGCGGGGCGATGGCGGTCATGACAAACAGTCTCATCGGCCGCATGGGAACCCCGGACGACATCGCACGGGTTGTCCTGTTCTGTGCCAGCGACCTGTCCACCATCATGACCGGAAGCACGCTCCTCGCGGACGCGGGACAAACTATTTGAACCCCACCAAGCCCGGTGCCGGCACACAACGTGTTGCCGGCACCGCGCCGGCTTGTTCCCGGGTAGCCTCCGGGGAAAGTAGCCCGTTCATCAGGTGATACCCACACCGACAGTCGATGCCTGTCTGCGGCAGGCAATGAAGGCGCGCCGGGCAATGTAGCCTGCTGCCCCGGGAAGGATCGGTGCCAGAACTATGACGACGGACGACCATAACGGAGCAGCCTTGCAACACAACCAAGGGGGTAGGGCCACCGCCACTATTTACGACATAGCCAGGTTGGCCGGAGTGAACCCGTCCACGGTGTCCCGGGCGCTGAACAAGCCGGGAAGGGTCAGCACCCAAACGCGTAAGCTCGTCGAGGCCGCCGCCGTCGAGCTGAACTACCAGGTAAATCCAATGGCCCGGGCGTTGCACACGGGCCGGACCAGTACCCTCGGTCTGATCGTCGCCGACATCACCAACCCGACATTTTTCAACGTCATCCGCGGGGCGGAGAGCACAGCTGTCTCACGTCACTACACCCTGATACTGGCCGAGTCCTCCGAGTCCGCTGCCACCGAACTGACTGCGGCACGCCGGATGATGCCCACTGTGGACGGCCTCATTCTGGCAAGCCCCCGCATGGGGGATGACGACATCAGGACCCTCGCACGGGAGAAGCCCGTGGTTGTCATTAACAGCGAGGTGGAAGGGGTCTCGTGCGTCACCCCCGATGTGGGAAAGGGCATTAGCCAGGCCCTCCGAAGCTTGGCCGCCAACGGACACAAGAAAGTTGCCTTCATCGCCGGGCCCCCGCAGTCATGGATGTCTGCCCGACGGTGGGAAGGGGTGAAGGCCGCTTGCGAGTGGTCCGGGATCGAATCGCTGCGCTTCGAATCCACCGAACCCACGGTCGAGGGTGGCCGCCTCTTGGCGCGTGATATCAGAGCCAGCGGCGCGACCGCGGTCATGGCCTACAACGACCTCTTGGCAATCGGACTCATGCAGGAACTTCAGGCCGCAGGAATATCGGTGCCAGACCGCCTCAGCATTGTCGGCTTCGATGACATTTTTGGCGCAGACTTCACCACACCGCCCCTGACCACTATCCGTTCACCCCTCAGGGAATGCGGAGCACTGGCCGCTGCACGGATGCTCGATCTACTCACTGGCGTCCATGACCCAGGTGAGGCCCTTCGCGCGGAAACCGAGCTAATACTCCGAGGCTCCAGTGGACGACTTCTCGTGGGCTGACCGACGGCCCGATTCCTCACCTCCCACAGCCGAGATTCTTCCGCCCGCGGACTGCTGCCTCTGATAATGAGGGACTTCATGGTCAACCGCCGGCCCGCAGGGCACCAGGATTTCGCAAGGGTAGTTTGCGCTGCACTATAAGTGCAGTATGATGCACTTTATGGATGAGGCTACAACTGCCCTTGCGACGGCGATCGGCAAACGCGTGCGGCAGGAACGGCAGTCGCGTGGCTGGACCCTGGATCAGCTTGCGGATACTGCAGGGGTGAGCCGCCGCATGTTGGTCAATGTCGAGCAGGGTGCCGTGAACCCCAGTGTGGGGACTTTGCTGCGGATCAGCGATGCGCTGGGCACCGGGCTCCCGGCGTTGGTCGAATCTCCCCGCCCCAAGCCGGTGACCGTGACGAGAAGTGGTGAAGGCGCCGCCCTGTGGACCTCCGCATCAGGTGGATGCGGCGTGCTTGTCGCCGGAACTGAATCACCGGATGTGGTTGAGCTGTGGGACTGGACCTTGGCACCTGATGACCGGCATCAGAGTGAAGCCCACTCGCCGGGCACGAAGGAGTTGTTGCAGGTCCAGGACGGAAACGTCACCGTTGTGGTCGGCGGTGAGTCCTATTTGCTCGAGGCCGGGGACGCTGTTTCGTTTCCCGGCGACGTCTCCCACTCGTACGCAAACCCCGGGCCCGGGCCAGTAAGGTTCTCGCTGGCGGTTTTCGAGCCTGGCGTCGGGGCGGGACACCAGAAGAAGGCTACAGATGCGTAACCCGGAGACGCTTCAGAATTTTCTGGGCGGCGCGTGGGTGGATGCTTCGGTTTTCTCGTTGCGGCCGGACTACCGAGCTGTCCTATTGGCGGTGGACGGGCTGGTCCCGGGCCCGAGCGACGAGGCATCTGAAGCGTTGCTGCAGGCGGCGGAGGTCTCGGCCAGGAAAGTGCTGGATGGCCGGGCGGTGGAGGATCTTCCTCACGTTGCCGCGTGGCGGGTGGCCTACAAGTCCTTCGGTGCAAAGCCGCAGCGCACCCGGAACAGTCTTGAGGCGCTGCTGCGCCGCACAGCGTCGGGCTTGCCTAGGGTGAACCGGCTCACCGACGTCTACAACGCCGTCTCCGTCCTGCATCTGGTCCCGGTGGGTGGCGAGGATTTGGCCGGTTACGCCGGGCCGCCCCGGCTGCTACGCGCCACCGGCAGGGAGCCCTTTGACGCTATCGCCGGCGGTGCTGAGGTGCTCGAGTACCCGGAGCCGGGCGAGGTGGTGTGGCGCGATGATGCCGGGGTGACCTGCCGGCGCTGGAACTGGCGACAGGGCCACAGAACCGGACTCAGCGAAGACACCACAACGGCACTCTTCATACTCGACGCCCTCCAGCCCATGACCGATGAAGCGCTCGAAGCCGCCGCCGATGACCTGGCCGACCGGCTGGCCCGGTTCGGGCCGGACGTCAAGATCACCCGCCGCCGGATAGCAGCGGTCCCTACAGTCAAGGAAGGAAACTGACATGCGCATGCGAGCCGCTGTGAATATCCCGGTTCCGCCGTGGGGGCTGGCCGTAACAGCGATCCTGTCCGTTCAGTTGGGGTCTGCCTTGTCGGTGGATCTGATCGAGGCGGTCGGCCCGACCGGAACGGCCTGGCTCCGCCTCAGCATGGGAGCCATCATCCTCCTGGCGATTGTCCGGCCACCGCTGCGCTCCGTCCGCCGTGGTGACGTGCTGCCGCTGCTCGGCCTTGGCATCACCACGGGGTTGGTGACGACCGGGTTCCTGGCCGCGATCGAGCACATCCCGCTGGGGACCGCCGTCGCGATCGAGTTCCTGGGACCCCTGACGGTGGCCGCGGTGCGCAGCCACCACCGGAAGGCACTCATCTGGCCAGCCGTGGCGCTGGTCGGAGTCGTGCTGCTCACCGAACCGTGGCAGGGAGACTTCAACCTGGTCGGGGTTACTTTCGCCGCGTTGGCAGCGATCGGGTGGGCCGCCTACATCTTCCTCACCCAGCTCATCGGGGACCGCTTCACCGGAATCGGTGCGCTCTCCATGACGGTGCCGGTCGCTGCGGCCACGGCGGCTGTCGTCGGAATCCCGCAAGCCGCCGGCCACCTCACGTTTGGGATCCTGGCCGCTGCGGCCGGACTCGCGATCCTGATGCCAGTGCTGCCGTTCATGCTTGAAATGCTCGCCCTGCGCAGGATGACACCCACCGCGTTCGGCACCCTGATGGCCCTCGAACCAGCCCTCGGGGTCCTGCTAGGACTGCTCATCCTGCACCAGCAGCCCTCGGCGATCCAGGTCCTGGGCATCCTGCTCGTGGTCCTCGCCGGCGCCGCCGCGCAACGCGGCGGCCGACGGCCCCCTGCCACCCAAGCGAAGAGCCCCACCCATGCAGTTCTCGACCTCGTGGGATAACGGGCCACCGCCCAACTCACATGCTTTAACCACTGCCGTCCCGGCCCCTGTCGCACGCTCACAGAGCGCATGACGGTGTTCGCCCCACACTGCTTTCATTCGGAATCCCCTCTAAGGAATTGGAACGATGTTCACTGGCTTGAGCGCTTTTCCCGTCACCCCGCTGGCGCACGACGCCGTCGACGAAGCCTCCTTTATCCGTGTGGTTGAAAGGCTCGCAGCGGCAAAAGTCGACTCCATCACGGCACTCGGCTCCACGGGTTCCTACGCATACCTCAGCAGTGACGAGCGAAGCCGTGTCGCGCACCTGGCCGTGCAGCACGCCGGCGGGACGCCCGTAATAGTTGGTATCGGAGCGCTGCGGACCTCCCAGGTCCTCACGAACGCGGAAAACGCCGAGCGGGCTGGAGCATCGGCGATGCTGCTGGCGCCCATGACCTACCAGCCCCTCACCGAGGATGATGTGTTCGAACTTTTCCGGACCGTCACGTCGCACTCGTCCCTGCCCGTCGTCGTCTACGACAATCCAGCCACCACGCACTTCACCTTCAGCACCGGACTCTACGGACGCATCGCCGCGCTGCCCACTATCGCTTCCATCAAAATCCCGGGCGTACCGGCTGAACCGCAGCAGGCACGGGAACGGGTCGACGAAATCCGCGCGGTTGTTCCCAAACACGTGACCATCGGAGTGTCGGGAGACGCCCACGCCGCCGCTGGCCTGGCCGCCGGCGCCGATGCCTGGTACTCGGTCATCGGCGGCACCTTGCCTGCCCTGGCCATGAAGATCACCCGCGCCGCGCAGGACCACCGCTTTTCGGACGCGCTGACCGAATCCGAACGTCTCGCACCGCTTTGGAAGCTGTTCGCCGAGTTCGGCGGGAGCGTCCGTGTGGTTGCGGCCATCGCCGAACACCTGGGCCTTGCCCCCACAGCCTGCCTGCCGCTGCCCATCCAGGGATTGACAAAGACCCAACGCCACCGCATTGCCGGAGTCATCGATGCGCTCGGCCTCCACTGCTAAATAGCCTGACGCGGCCCGCCCTGGCATTGGCCCGCCAGGACCTCGCCGCATGCCAAAAGGCCGACATTGGACCTTCCGTCCGGTTGATGCGTGGATTGGTGTAGCCGGGGATTCGGTCATCGGCCCGGAGCGTTGTCACGCTTTCGTTGGTTTTGCACAACTGAGCAGGAGGGCGCCGCCCGTACCTGGGATCACGTGCCTGCCTGGGCACGCCACCTGAACAGCTGACACTTGCCTTGCTGCGGAGCCGGATGGCAAGGGTTTGGGCCTAGTCATGTGGTTGTGTGCCTGAAAGCTCATGAGATGGGTGAAGGAGGTGTCGCCGCGATGACGTTTTTGATTGTTGACCGTCGTATGTGCCGGTCGTTGAGTGCCGCCACCCGTGCGGGAGGCCTCAGCCAGAACGTGGGACGGTGCGAGCCCGTACGTCGTCCCGGCCTTGCCGGTGAAAGGAAGAACCGCTTTCCCTCAGCAGGGAATGCGGTTCTTGTTTGGAGCGCGCAAAACAGCGAATTTAGGGGTGTGCACAATGTGCACACTTTCGCCGTCGGACTGGGTCGTATGGGGGTCGGACTAGGCCGGATTCCGCATGTTTCCGCGGGTGCCCAGTGTTTGCGGGGGCTGGAATGCAGTTCGAGTCCCACCTCGGGCACAGTGTTATCGCAGGTCAAAGGCTTATTCCCTTTTTAGTGTTGACAGAGCTTGACAGAGGGCAGGCCTTGGTGTTGCGATATTCCCAATTTTGTGCCTGACAGCTCCTTTTCGGGTGGGTCCTCATGCCTTCCTGTTGGCCGGAGCAGACTGACCGTGCCTTCCTGCCGTGCTTAGGTTTCGCTGTCGACGCCAATGGCTAAAGTGGGGGTGTTCCGGCAACTTCCCAGGAGAACTTACATGCCTTCGCCCGACATGGCAGAGCTCGATCAGCTACTCAGCCTGGCCTTCTCATTGCACACTTCACCCGGTTCCTACGCATTTGTGCTTGGGGCTGGGATTTCAGTACCCAGTGGAGTTCCCTCTGCGTGGGGGGTC
The DNA here is from genome assembly GCF_031457335.1 of Arthrobacter sp. BE255. Lineage (NCBI taxonomy): Bacteria > Bacillati > Actinomycetota > Actinomycetes > Micrococcales > Micrococcaceae > Arthrobacter > Arthrobacter sp. BE255. The sequence continues at coordinate 174,001 of NZ_JAVDWK010000006.1, forward strand.
CAGGAACAACTGATCCAAAAGGTTGCGGCCGTAGAGAACGAATCGCCGACGGATCCGTTCGAATGGTACTCGCGACGGTTTGGTCTTGAACCGTCCTACGAGTCCTTGTTGGAGAAGCTGGCGCCTACGCAAGTTGAACGCCAGAGGCTTCTTCGTAGTTTCTTCGAGCCGGACGAGGAAGAGCGTGAACAAGCTCTGAAGCGACCTACGCAAGGCCATCGTGCGATAGCTAGGCTTGTGCGGTCCGGGGAGGTGCGAATTGTCCTGACCCTCAATTTCGATAGGTTGATGGAGGCGGCTCTCCGCGACGAAGGTATCGAACCTGTCGTCGTTAGCCATCCCTCTGACATTCACGGGTTGCCGCCGCTCCACACCCTCGGCGCTCTCGTCGTCCACCTGCATGGTGATTACCTCAATCCGACCGCGATGCGAAACACGCAGCAGGAACTGTCCGGCTACGAATTGCACGTCGATCAGTTTCTGGATCGAATCACTTTCGACTACGGGCTGGTGCTGGTCGGCTGGTCGGCAACGTACGATCCAGCACTCGTTCGTGCCCTGAGTCGTAGCCCTCGTCGCATTTACACCCCGTATTGGGTTGAGCCGAGAGACCTCAGTGAATTGGCTCAGGGCCTACGATCTGCACTCGGCGCTGTCAAGGTTTCCTCGACGGCGGACGCCGCCCTTGGGAATTTGGCTGACGCCGTTGACTCGTTGAAGGAGCGTGCTGCGCGGCACCCCTTAGCGGTAGCTGCCGCGGTAGGCACTGCCAAACGCTATCTTTCCGGCAGAGCCACTGCTATCGGGCTTCACGATCTCATCAAGCAGGAGCTTGATCGGCTAAGAAATCAGAACGATCTCCTCCAAAGTCATACGGGTGAAGAGTCGCCCGACGGCGGATACCACGCGATGGTCGCCCGCGTGGAGGAGGCAAGCTTCGTGCCGACCGCTTTGCTGGCCACAGCAGCCTACTGGGGGAGCATGTCCACGGACCGCTGGTGGATTCCGGAGATTCCCAGATTCGCCGGACAAGCCAGAGGAAGTGGACTGACAGATGTTCTTCGCCTCCAGATGGTTTGCGCAGGCCAGTTTCTATACTCCGCAGGCGTGGCCGCAATTGCCTCCGGACGATACGAACTCGCTCGATCACTGATTTGCATGCCGGTCCCGGCCCCGTATGAGGGAGTCAGGCTGGCTGGAGACGCGCTGACACCCGAAACCGTAGTTTCGAGTTCAGGCTCGCCAGCCAAGCTGCTGTTTCAGCGCATTGAGCCAATTTTCGTTGAACATCTGGCTACCGGAAAGCAGCAGTTCGACGATTCGTGGGAGGCATTTGATTTTCTGAGAATCGTAGAAATGACACTGCAACGCGCCGGTTCGCAGGTGGCCGCGGACAGGCTCCGAGCGTCCAACGGTGCCCTTGCGGCAGCCAAGGAGCGAATGGCCGCGGCAAATGCTTCTAACGATGCCGATGAACACGACGAGGCTTCGTCGGCGCTCCGGTCGGCGACGCAGGCAGCCGACCGAGCGCTTGGCCAGTACGCTGACATGATTCCAGTATTCCGCCCCTACCTACGGGTCCAGCACGCTCCTCGGGGAATGGGCCATCGTTCGGTCGTGGGCGGAAGAATTCTCGGACAGTTGGAAAATGAGGGCCAATCCTCGCCAATCTTGATCGCGGGATTTGGCGGAGGTGATCTTGAGCTGTTGATTGCCACGTGCCAGGCGGTCGACTTGGCAATCGGTCGAGTGGGGCACGAGGCTGCCATGGCCAGTCTCCCGCGCGGAGGCGGCATCGTTCCGGATCACTTCCGAATCGGGGACCTCTAGACGCGGCGTGATTGGACGATCTCACGGCCGCTGGTGGTTTCACTTTTGCGGTTTGTAGCAGTTGGATCCAGCCGAGGTAAAGCCTACAAATCTGCTGCGGGATACGGCTTTTGCAACCCGGGTGGCGCCGGATCGCTCGCGTGGCTTGCCCGAACTGCGTTTGTCACTTTCTCGTCTGTTCAGCGTGAGAATTCTGCGAGGGTCCTGTTGCCTGCGTACACCAGACGGTCGACGAGGTTGAGCCAGTTGCTTCCAGCTCCTCGTGCGTCGGCCTCGGGCTTGATCTCCACCAGCCACTCGTCCATCGGCGCATAGGAGACGAGCTGTCGGTCCGTCCGCGAAAGGCACAGTGCGTCAAGCCAACTCAGACCTTTGCTCAACTGCGCGTTGATTGGGAGTTGGCGCAGGAACCGGATGAGCTCGAGCAGGCATGAGGATCTGCCGGCCGCGTATGGGAGCCACCGAGGAATAAAGTCCAAGAGATCGTCGGGTTTCACCCACTGGAAGGCGTGGTGGCCGAGCTCATCATGCAGTGACTGGGTAGTCCCAGGATGATTCGGAAGAAGGTGGCTCAATGCGTAGTCATTGAAGCCGACTGCCTGGTCGTAGATGGCCCTGTTCGCTTCCACCTGGTCGAGGACGTGTGCGAATAGGGTCGGCCAAACTTCTCTCGCCGCCTCAGCGAGCTCTTGGGTCTCTGCTCCGACCGCGGCCAAGTCCCGCAGGAACGCGCTGAACACGTGGCTGGCGGGGGCAAGGGCCGTGACGTACTCAGACAGCAGGTCGTCGACTGGGTCCGCGCGCGACTGGATGTGCAGCAGTGCCCGTGCCGCGGAAATGGTCTGGGCGCCGCGGTCGTCAACAAAGTAGCCGTCGTCGGAAAGCTCCTGGGTGACCATGGCGTGTGCCTGTGCCTTCAGGAGCGTTTCCAGGTGCTGTTGGGCGATCTCGGCGACGCAGGCGCTGGACGAGGAGGCGCGCCCGAGCGCGCGGATGGATGCACTGAGGCGGGACGTCTCGAGCCTCTCCGGTGCAATCACAGGAATTCGAACCATGACGTCGCCGGTTACCATGACTTGGGGGAATTGCTGAAGCGCGTCATCGAACTCGCCGACTTCGCAGAGCCGGGCGAGGTCGAGCGCCCACTGGTAGGCGGTCAGATGCAGACATGGGTCCCCTGAGCACGGATGCTCCCAGATGGTGTCACACGCGCGGGAGAACCTCAGGCAGGTGTCCGTTGCTGCGAGTGGACCGAGGGCCGAGGCCGCCGCGGCGACATCGTCCGGGGTGGCGCCGGCCTTCTGGAGTTGTTCGGCAAGTTCAGGAAGAAGCAGGTGCGGGATTGCTGCGGCGGCGGCTCCTCGCGTTCCAATGTCGTTCTCAAACCTGAGTGCGTCGCTGTCGCGTGCGGCGTCCTGCGCAGCCCTTTCGAGGATGCCCAGGATGGAAGTGATCGCGAAGGAACTATTCTGGTCGAATGCTTCGGGATTTCCTTCCGCGGCGCTACGGATTGCGGCTGATGCAACGTAGGCGAGTGCGAGGAACGGGTCGGATGCTGCGAATGCAGGTGGGTTGTCGTGCAGGTCCTTGACCAGTGCTAGGTCATCCGCAATCTCAGCCGGAGTTGGCGGCGTCCAACCTTCTTTCTGCTGTCGTGCCGGAATCCAGTACTTGTTCTGGAGCCCTATGAGGAGGTTGCCGCGGGCCATGTCGGCTCGCAGCGGAGCGAGCTCTTCTTCGATGATCCTGGGCTCCTTGACCGAGATGAGCACTCCGCCCTCTGTGGGCTGGGTCGTCATGTTGCCTGAGTCGAGCGCGGCTGCCCAGCGCTGGACGGTGGACTCGCCAGCGTCATACCGGGCGGCGTTAGCGACTAGCTTAGTGCCCAAGTCTCTGAGCTCTTGTTGGCGCTCTGGGCCGGCGCTTACCGCAAGGACCCCTACGATGTCGCGCAGGTACCACTTACGTCGTTCGGGATTTGTGATGCCGTCATCGGGCGCACGCATGAATCCAACGGTCTCATGAGTAGCTCGGATGGAGTCGAAGTCCCAGACGAGCGGCTCGACAAGGTAGCGATCAAGCACCTTCGGGTCGTCGGCTAAGTGACGAATGGTGGCGCCGACAATGAGTGCAGGCATGGCCAGGTTCTCGCATCCGTTCAACAGCACTGTCGCCACATTTCCAATCGCAGCCCCGTCGGCGACCATGCGGTCGACCCACCGTTCAACCGCCTGGAGTGCGCTCATGCACGGGTACGGTCCATTGGTATTGCCCCGGTACCATCCCCAGACGTTGCTGTCTCCGACGTAGGCTCGCTCGGTGCCGTCGATCGCAAGCGTGAACTTCGAGCCGGCAGCGACAGCTCCTGAGCCGTCCTCAGCGAGGCAACGGATGTTTGCTGCATGGTTCAGTATCCGGTTCACGACCGGAACCCAGTCTTTGTGCTGACACATTCGCATCAGAACCCAGAACGACCCATACCCGTGGTTGCTCAAACTTTGGAAGCCGCGTGTCTGGTGGTCGCGTATGCCGTTCCATAGTCTCGAGCCGCTACCGCCCCGGTTGTCGATGTAGTAGGCCTCGGTGAGCTGGAGAAGGAACTTGGGGTCGTACAAACCGAGGCTCCATGCGCTCCAGTCGAGGTCGACTGCCGGTTGGAGTCTCGACGGCGAGTGTTCAGCCACCTCGGACAGACAGGCGCGTACATCCTCGTTGATATCTGGGCCGAGGAGCGCGACCAACCGGATGTACCGCTCCTGGGTAATCTGCCAGTTAAGGGTACTTTGGCGTCGTCTCTTGTTCGTGTAGCCGACAAAGACGTTGAACACGACCTCTTCCTTAGACTCCGTGGAGCTTTCTACGGGAGCGGTCGGCGGGTGGTGGTTCCGCCAGTGGTCAAGTAGGAGGTCTCTTAGAGCCATCCGGGTCGGGTTGCACGTGGGCAACCCGATCACGATGGCGGAGTTGAGCCATTCGCATACAAAACGGAACACTTCGTCGTCCTGGTGCCACAGCTCGTTGACCTCCTCGATCAGGAGGCGCACGACCGGCTCACCGCGTGGCACGTCGACCATGTTTTCGTGCCGCTGATGGAGCGAAACGACTCTGACGAAGGTCGCGAGAATGTCGTCCGAATCGGCGGCACCTGCGTCAAGGATGTACCGGAGAAGGTCGTACGCGTTCGGCATCTCAAGTACAGCTTCAAGCGGTACGTCCTTCCAGCGGGCCGTGGAATCGTCACCGAGGGCGTCGAACTGGGCCATCAGTGCCGCAAGCTCAGCATTGGGATCGTCCGCACCGGTGAGCTTGCCTTCGCATGCGAGCTTGGCCGCGGACATCGACCATCGCATGGGTCCGGATGTTTTCAAGGTTTCTGTGATGGATGGTGACCGTACCAAGCGGACGGCTGTCGCGAAGCGACGGACTTCTTCGTGCGCGAACTCAGGCTCGGCTTTGCGCAGGTTCTCTGGCGCCACCAAGAGGTCGGCCCGCAGAGCGTCGAGCGCGGCATGGTCAGGGCGAGGGGAGGTTCTCTGGGCCTCCGGCAGTTCGAGCTCGGCCTCGCTCATAGCCACCAGGGCTTCGCTACGCGCTGTCGCTGAACTCCCGCCTGCTGCGCGGCCGATGAGGTTCTTCCAAATCAGCTCAAGACAGCCCCAGTTATCCAGGGGCGTAGTTACCGTGCTGCCGGTCCGAGCTAGAAGATCAACGATCGCCAACCGCCGATACAGCGACTTGGCTGGCAGGTTGCGGAGCGCGCCGGCGATTGCCGGTACCTCCTCTCGTACGACATGTAACTCAGCGTCGTCGAGCCCGGGGACCTCGAACTTCCGAGGCTTCGAGTAGATGCCGATTAGTGTGCTGGCGGCATCCTCAGCGGCGGTGTCGGCGGCGATCAGGATCAGGCCGACATCGGCAGCATGTGCGGCGTCCGCGAGTTCTCGCAGGAGCGGAGCACGTCCTTCGATTGTTGCGTCCGCTGCGTCGACGATGAGGAGGCGCGATGGTGCCGACATCTCGCTGAGTAAGTCGGCGAGCGGCATCCCGAGGTCCGATGACAACGCCGCGACGCTGCCGCGGGTCCTCCGCAAGTTGAGGACGACAAACTGAAAGTCGTCGTCGGCTGCAGCGAGCGCCGAGGCGGCCGACAGCGTCAGAGCACTCTTGCCGGTTCCTGATTCACCCGTAATCAGGGCTGCCCTACGGGTCGTCCCGGCGAGAACGAGCTCAGCTTGGACAGTCTCCCTCAGCTTCGTGCGCAGGAGGTAAACCCCATCCGGCAAGTCGTGGCGGACGGCAACCATTGCAGAGTTTTGTTCGACATCGAGCTGCGCCCATGCAGCTTTTGATCTTCCGGCATGGGGTGCTAGTACGGAGTGGAGTTTGCGTCGAAGTAGGGGAAGATCAGCCACCGAGCCCTTCTGATCGAACTGCGAGGCCCCGGCCGACTGGAGATAGTTGCGGACATCAGCACCACTTTTTCCTGGCCGCGCGAGCGGGTTCAGCCGGTTGCCTATTCCCACCCAATCCGATTCGTCGTCGGACTCGACGCGGAAGCTTAGGATCCAGAGTCGCCTGAGAAGCGACCAGACAAGGCTCCGGTGTTCGTCTTGGGGTGTCTTCGGGCGAGCCGTCTTCACCAGCCCGGTCAGATGGTCGTATCGGTTTGCGTGGCCAGCGTGACGCTTCGGCTCGTGTATTTGAAGGTGGAACTCGGCCTCGGTCGCGTTGTCCCGCGCGAGGGAGGCGAGGAGCTGGACCTCCTTCTGTGCAGGTGTCATCCCTGCAACGGCCACCGCGACGTATGCGCGCTCGTCCTCGCTGAAGGTTTCGACCTGATCCAGGAGCGCCCCGACGAGCTCCGCAGTCTTCTTATGGCTCTTGATGAACTGCGGCGCACGCCGGGCGGCGACGTGAACAACAACCCGGGCTTCGCCCCTTTCAGCCTCTATCCGCAGATCATCAACAGGATCCGTGGGGTTGGTCTGGAAAGCAAGCCGAACGACCGGCAGCTCATCGGTTTCCTGGCGGCCTGCGCCGAGTAGCATGTCCGCAAGGTAGCTGGTTGCGACCCGATGACCAAGCGTGCTGCCCCCACCACCACCGGCGTAGGGGCTAACCACCGCCACCTCGTCGCCATCATTTGGCGCAGCCTGTTTGCGCGTGGTTTTATCGTCCGCCATGGCCCTAGTTTGCCAAGTCAGGCGTACTGGAGGAAGCCGACAGGCTTGCACTGCGGGTGTAATTTCCACTTCTCGACGACGAAAACAAAGCCAGGGAACCACCTTGCACCTCGAATGGAAGCTAGCGAAGGTCACGTTCAGTGCCAGCGGGGTCTCTGCTCATATTAGGCATGTGGTGAGAGGTCATCGCTGGCGTGGAATCTGCCTGCCTGAGAGAGCCCGTTGATGGCTCGGTGAGTGTCTATTGGAGTCCGCCCCGATGCTGCGGGCCAACAGCTGAATGGACGCGTGAGCTTGTTTCGGCCGTGCAGGTGACGTCGATCCCGTTCCTCGGGCCGCCACGCCTATAGACCGACCCGCGTGCACATAGATCGCGTTGACGTAGAGCGGCTGCTTGGGTTCGAGAAGCTGAGCATTGAGCTGGATCCGCAGCTCCAGCTGATTGCCGGTCCGAACAGTGCCGGGAAGTCGTCGCTGCTCCGTGTGCTGGAGACCTTCTTCGCCAACTCGACCGGGTCGGATCTTCTGCGGTTGAAGCCATTGCACGAGTACTACGTGCAGGGAGGCCCCAGGATGATGTCCAGCGTTATGGTGCACTTCGGGGGACTTGCCGATGCTGAGGCGGAGCTGTTCGCCGACGCGGTCCTCAAGAACGGCACTTTCTGGATCAAGATCTCATGCTCACGGGGCGGGAATATCACGTATGAAGCGAGTCGCAAGTCAGCACGCGCGAGTGAGCTCTATAAAGCGGTACTGCAATCGTTCAGCTTCGTGAAGATCCCGTCCGTCCGCGTGAGCGAATCCGGGCAGGGTGAGAACGACCAGTCGCTGGTCAGGCTGTACGAGACGCTTGAGGGCGTGCTCGTGAGATCGGGCGGCTCGCGCAAGACTCAGCTGCAGAAGGAGTTCGAGGACGCGATCAAACCAGTTGAGGACCTCGTGCACAAGGTCCTCAGCGAGTCCGTCGTCGCCGTGGCGACGGAGCTTCCGTTTGGGGAGCGTGAGCTTGGTATTAATTTGCCTGACTCAAGGCATGCTCTTCGAGGGATGCTCCAGGAAGCTGTGATCACCAGCCGGGACGAGGTTGAGGTCTCGATCGCCGAGCGCGGTACCGGCTTCCAGTCCGCGATGGTGCTCGGGATCCTTCGGTACGTGGCCTCTCAGAGCCAGCAGGCGGGTGGAAACGTGGTGTTCGCGATAGAGGAGCCTGAAGCCTTCCTCCATCCGCAGACGCAGCGGGCGATGGCAAAGATCCTGCGGGAGATCTCAGCTGGTGCGCAGCTTCTTGTGACTACCCACAGCCCCGTCTTGGTGGATTCATTCTCGGTCCGCCGCATCGTACGGCTTCCACTCAGTTCCGGTGGCACCAACTACACCGCGCGTCGTCAGGAGCTGACAGAGGCTGAAGAGGGCCGGCTGACCAGATACTGCGACGCAACAAATAGTGAGCTCGTCTTCGCGAACTCGGTTGTTCTTGTCGAAGGCCATGGTGACAAGCTCCTGATCGACCATCTCCTCGCTCGCATCACCGGCGGGGCGGGCGGCCACTACGCCATGGGTATCGCTGTCATCGAAGCGTCGGGCATCGACACGATCAAGCACCTCGTGGGTTTGGCGCAGTACTTCGGCGTTCGCGCCTACGTGATCACTGACAAAGACGGCGTGCACAAGCCAGGCGGCCAAGGCAAGCGTGTGTTGCTGGAGATCCTCAAAGCCAGAGATCCTGCCCCGTCCCAGAGTGAGCTTCAGGCTTTGCACGGCTTGGCCGATGAAACGGTATCGAACTTGAAGGCCGCACTTGAGCAGCAGGCGCGTCTCAATCGCGGCCTTGCAAGGTGGGATGCGTTCGTTCTGGCATCCGATCTTGAAGGCCTGCTGCTCGACACGATCGGTCAGAAGAAGCTCGCTGAGATGCTTGGACCGGCGGGTGAGAACGAGGTTGACCAGGTGGCGTCGGATAGATACGCATCAGGCGTCACGGGCAAAGAGGAGCTGGCGGCCTGGCTTGGCTCGAAGGGATGGAACTCCACGGGTAAGAAGTCGGGGAAGGTCAAGCCTCACTTGCCGTCGGCTCTCCTGAGAGAGCACCTTGCCACACGCAAGACTGCCCCTCAGGCGGTCAAGCCGCTTGATGACTGGCTTCGCACGATTATGAAGGATCACGAGCGGTCACCACTCTGAAAATTGTCGTTGGCGCGGCTGCACACACCAGCGTCGAGGTGACTCGCAACTGCGAGTATGGCCCCGATGGATGTGTCGCTCTTTCATCCCGTTATTTCCGTTAGCCACCGGGAAGCTTTCGTCACACCCGAAACATGGATCCTTGATGTTCTCGCGGTCCTAAATTAGTCAAACTTGGACCATGACAGATTCCTCGGAGGACGATCCATTGTTTATGCGTCTTCTCGAACAACAGTTGACGGCACTTGTACGGCTCTATGAAGCGTCCGAATCATTGGAGGAAGCACTTGAGAACATTACCCGGCAACTTGATGGCGCAATCGCGGAACTTCGGGGCATAGTTGCGCATCTGGATGCGTTCGATGTCATAGCGAACCTGTACTTGGTGTCGCTGCCTCCCGACATCGACTCCTACGTTGAAAGTCAGCATGAGTCGTTGCCGAGCCTAACTGAACTCGCGGCATTGCTGCTTGCCGAGCGCGAGCCGCGAGTTGTGGGTGATGTGACGCAGACTGCGGGCCCGGAGCTGGAAGATTTGCATGGAAAGCTACGGACCCTTTTGGATCTTGAAGCCATACGCTTGCATGTTGAATTGCAGAAAGCCGATGAGGTCCTCGCAAATGATCATGACACTCCGACGGATGTTGTCCCACCGCGTATCGAATCACGAATGCGTCTGTCGATCGTGTCGGCCGAGCTCTACATGCGCAACCGGCAGTACATGGACAAGGAACGGACACTGCTGCTGGAGCTGTTCTCGCCGCCTGCAATCGATTTGGCCGTCCGCGAAGTCCTCGGCTACGGGGTCGTGGATCTTCTTGAGCTCTTCGATTCAACAGCAGGCTGGCTCCAGAGGAAGCTAGTCGATTCAGGCGAAGAGGCCAGGAATTTTCTGGAAGAGCAGCTGGCAGTAAACGAGGATGTTCGAGTAGCCATTGAAGCAAGTGGACTTGGGGATGCCGAAGCTCTCGACCACCTCGTCCGGGCTGCCGTGTTCCAGCAGATAGCGGGCTATGGGTCTTTCTCAGCTGACGGTTTGGCTGGCGAGAGCACCATGGACGCTACCCTTTTGGTGAAGATGCTGTCTGATTTCTCTATCGACCTCGAGCTTCAGTTCGAAAACTTGGTGTCCGGTTACCTTGCAGGTGACAACCTCGTAAAGAGGAAGCCTTTTGCCAGCCGCATTGTAGACGGCGAACGGCGCTGGATTCTCATCCAGCCCACCTCCCTGCTCTATGCGATCCGACCTGCGCTGGAGAATGCACTCAAGCGCAGCCGATCAGCAACTGAGTACAGTGACCATCGCGGTGAACTCCTTGAATCGAAGGGCCTCGCGGAACTGGTCAAAGTGCTCAAGCCGGACATCGCTTACCAATCGGTTTACTACCAAGACCGTGATGAAACACAGGTATTTGAGGGCGATGGACTGCTGTTAATCGATCGCTTCGCAATCATCGTCGAGATGAAAAGCAAACCTCTTTCCCTCGCGTCACTCAGGGGGAACCCTGGCCGGATGTTTCTGGACCTCAAGAAGATCATCCTGGACGCGGACGAGCAGGCACGGCGACTGAGCGCACTCCTAAACGACGGGCAGATATTTCGTCTTAGGCGGGCCACGCTCCTGAACTCTGAAGGGCAGCCGCATTCCCAAGTGCAGGACGTCGATATCCCGATCGTTCCGGGGAGGGAAGTCCTCACGATCACCCTCTCGCTCGACAACCTAAACGCAGTCTCGACCGTTGTCGAGGAACTAACCCGGAGCGGACTGTTGAGTGGGCAGGATGACCCGCCCTGGATCGTGAACCAGCATGATCTGGAAATCATCACAGAGGTGCTTGGACGCCCATCTGAGTTCATTCACTACCTTCTACGCCGCCGCGAAATGAACATTTCCGGCTCATTCCGCGCTTCGGAGGAGCTCGACTATTTCATGAGGTACCTCAGCACCGGCCTCTATATCGAACCTGGACAGCCCGGGATCACTATGCTGCCGAGCCAGACGGACAGGCTTGACGCCTGGTACGAGTACTCTCGTGGAGATAGGGCAATTGCAGCCGAGAAGCCCCAACAGCCGATCCCGGCGGGCATGGCGGCCCTCCTTGACTCGCTCAGCGAACATCGCCCCTACGGTTGGCTTTCAGCCAGCATTGACCTTCTCGACCTCGACGGACCACTCCGGCGAGAAATTGGGGATCTACTCCTCACATTGCGTCGGGAGAGCCGTATGGACAGAAAGATGCACACAAAGTTTGTCGGCTTCGGCATCGCGGGACCAGGCAAGCGTCGGGGCATACTGTTCCTCAGCTTCGCTCGGGGCGTCACCCGGGACAATGCCATCCGGGAGGCGAGCTCGCGTCTGCGATTGCGGAAACACGCCCTACGTCTCGACTACCTGGCGGCTATTGGCGTTTGGGATTCCACTGAGACCTTCAACATTTTCGTGTTCAACGACGAACCATGGCAGCCGAATCCTGCCCTTGATGAGCTCGCGCGGCGCGCAGGCTACGAGCTAGACGAATGAGCTACGTGGCGTCGTACTGCATCGGGCCGGTGAGTGCTTTGAGAGCATGACAAAACTGCGGTGCCTCCATCGAGGCCGCGGCAGTCGTTTTGATGGGGCAGGAAGTGGGCAAAAAGGAAGTGTTGACAGTGTCAACACTTTTAGCTTCGGATTGCTTCATACATCGGCAGGTTTGGCTCGGATTCGGTACGTTTTCCGGACTTCCCAGCGTTTGCACGGGCTGGAATGCAGTTCGAGTCCCACCTCGGGCACGCATTCCCCCTCGTCAGAGGGGGTTTTGCTTTTAATGTGTTGACATTGACCCTCCGCGGGTCCCTCTGACTCTGGCCGCGGTCTGTGCCTGGCGCCGCGGTGACCTATGAAATTGTGTGAGTGGCGGGATCAGGGCCCTTGGCTGGTGGGCCCTCCGCCTGCCGGGATGTGGGGGTAATTGTCTCCTTCTCTTGCTTGTCATGGTGGCCTTGGTCGGCCATCACTCCTTCATGGTTATGGGTTGTGTTGACGACATGACCAATCTCAATTTGTCGGCATGACTTTCCCCCGTATTGGGGCTCCCTGCGGACCACGCTTGGTGCGCGCAAAGCCTGTTTGTCCGGCCAAAGTGGGTGTTGACACTGTCAACACTCGGTTGACGGCCAGCTGTCCGGCTCGCATCGTGATCCCTTCCGCAGACTGTGTTGCTGATAGCAGTTCATGCTTCCGGCCCTCCCCGGGTACATGACCTGCGGGGAACCTGGGCTAAGGATTGCGCTGGTGTCGCGGCAAACGTGCCCTCGAGGGCCCTAACTCGGGCTGACAAGGCCTTTGTGCCAATGTCTGGAAGATCGGGCATGCCGGGCCGCTTCGGGTTGTGTTTGCTCTGATACCTCTCCATGGGAGCCGCGGACCGTGCCGACATGACCGCACGTTGAGATGTTTACGAAGCCGTGCACTGAAAACACCCATGAGGCGGTCGGATGGCCACTTCGATAGATGCCCTGAAGGTTGGTGGTTCCCTGGCGCGGAGGGATTAAGGACGCAGGCCTGTTGGACCGAAGTCAACAGAGCCCCAGAACCGGTGAGGAAATGACGGTGTGTGGGATCGCACCCCGCGAACTTCGCAGTGTTGTCGCTGATTCAGAGGCGTTTCAGGCCAAGCACGTGTCCAAACATCCGCGGAAGTGTGGACACGTGCACGACCCTACTTCAATGACGTCCCAGCATGGACTGCAGCAGTGGTCCTTCCATGGCGAAATCCGGTTTCAGCCCATACAGCATAGAATTCACTTGACCTCGGGAGCTGCATCATCAAGCCGGCATATCCGCTTGCTGCCGTGCCGGGCGCGACGCTGACGGAAATCCATGCCGGTCTCGACGGGGCCACGGAATCGCTTACCGTCCGCCCGTGATTGCGTGGGCCGTCATCGGAGTCGTGCTGGCCGCTCTGGTCCTGCTATTTGCGTTGATCAGACCCGAGCCGCGGGTGGAGACGTCTCCTGCATTTCCATAGTTTTCGTGCGGCTTCAGGCGAAATCGGCGTCGAGTTCACGCATGAGCGCATCCCAAGCTTCCGGATTGTCGGCCCGGGACCGCGCCGGCGCTGGTAATTGCGGGAGGAGCGTCTGGCTGCGTGTACCGCTGGGAGCGAACGGGGGCAGGACGGATCCGGAGCTGCGGCGCTTCATCGTTGGCCTCCACTGAAAGCGGGAGCGTCCGCGCGTTGGCGGGCACTGTCGGGCGAATGGTCGGACCGGGCGCCTTCGCCGGAGAATCCACCGCCTGGCCCGAGCCCGTCGCGGGCGAGGTCATGGAGTAGCTGGTGGTAGCAAGAGAGGGCAAGAGGCGGCACCTGGTGAAGGGAAGCCATTGTCGCGCGGGGACGGTCCACGCGGAACAGGGCGAGGATCGCCATGTCTTCCTGCGCATCGTTCAATGTCCGGTAGGCGCCGATCGGGCAATCTGCGGTAAGTGCTCGTGCGTAGAGGAGGAGACGGTCGACCGGTGTCGGGTTCGCGGCTCGGTGCCAGACTTGGACGACATCCGTGCTATCCAACATGACCAGTGACTCCTTGGCTGAAGATCGAAGTGGTCGGGGACTCTGTCCCTTCCTTCTGATACACTTAACTTTAGACCTCCAATGTTAGATGTCAATAGACATCCAAGGTTAGATGTCAAAGTTTTGAATCATCGTCTATACGGTTTCAGGAGCGTGAGCCATGTCCAGCTGGAGAGACCGACTCGCGTTCGCGCCGTTGGAGACTGCCGAACGTGGCGAGGAGATCGCCCTTCGACTCCGTCATTCGATCGAGCTGGGCGTGCTCGAAGACGGAGTCCAGCTTCCTAGCGAAAGCGAGCTCGCGGCAAGGATGCGAGTCTCCACGATGACCCTGCGAACCGCCCTTGCGGAACTTCGTCATCTGGGACTTCTGGAAACAAGACGTGGCAAGGGCGGCGGAAGTTTCGTGAGGGCGAACACTGGAGACATCGCCAAGGCCCAGCGGGACACCCTTGCCGCGTACTCCCTAGGGGATCTGCGCGACATCCGAGAATACCGGGCCTTCCTGGCAGGTTCAGCCGCGACGGCGGCTGCCGGCCGATCGCAGCAGGTCTCCATCGGGCGCCTCGCTTCGATGGCGGCAATGATCGAGACGGCGCAAACGCCCGCTGAAATGACTCGGGCGGACAGTAGGTTCCACATAGAGCTTGCGGCCACATCAGGATCCGTCCTGTTCGCCCGCCAGGAGATTGCGATGCAGGCCGAGGTCGGGGCATTGGTATGGGTCAGCGCGTCTGACCGCCGCAGTGCGGCGGCGAACGAGCACAGGATGATCGTGGACGCCATACGAGCCGGGGACACAGCTCGTGCCCGGGACCTCGCCGAAGACCATGTGCGCCAGGACATGAACCGCCTCATCGACCTGCGGATGTCCATGGAACTTCCGCCACCAAGCTCGCCGCCCGGAAACGAGGGCATCGATAGCGCCATTTCTGCCGTCGAATCGTTCGCTGTGAGCCTCGAGGGGACTGTGACCGCGTCGATCCGCACCGTCGAAGAAGCCGCCCAAGCCGACCTTGACCGCGCAAAGAGCGGCAGGCTGAACGAGTTGGAGAGCGTCTACGACGTAGCCCGCCAGAATCTGAAAGCCATGCCGGCACTGTACGGGACGGGATTCGTGGCAGATCCCTCCTACTTCGGCAAACCGGGATCCATTTGGTGCTACCTCCCGTCAGGCCCGGAATCTCCGCAGCGATTCGAATTCGACATGGGCCCTGAGTTCTATGACTACTCGACAGCGCCATGGTGGCCCGCGCACGGTGACAATGACAAGATCCACGTCAGCAATGCCTACATCGACGCCCTCGGAACCAACGAGAATGTCGTCACGTTCGCCAAACGTGTCACGAGGGTGGGCAAGATGGCAGGCGTCGCTGCCGTAGACGTCCTCGTCAGCCGCCTCCAGGCTGAATTCAACCCGTTCCTCAGGTCCTTGCCGCCCAACACGTGCATCGTGGACCAGAACGAAGTTATTCTCGCAACCAACACGGCCAGTCTCGTCGGTGGAACCCTCTCCAGGTCCCATCAGGCTGAACGGAGAATCGCTCTCGCATCGCTCCCGTGGAGCCTCTGTTTAGGTGTAAGCACCGGAAATAATGCCGCTGATGCAGCCCGTTGAACCGTCGCCTGGCTCCCCTCGCGTTTGTCCCGGAGGGGATGGCGTGAACATGGCGCGTGCGGTGCGCGCCTCTTTCGGCGTGGCCGGCCAAGTCGCCAGTCGGCCGCGGCATCCACATGGCCCTTAGCGCATCACTGAAACTTGCGCTTACATCATCAAGCAGCGTAGTGGGCCCGTCCCTGAATCGCATGGTTGATAGCGGCATGCCTGGCCTGGCGAAAGATGGATTCCTTCGCGCAGACATACTGTCTGTCTTCGGCAGGATTGGGTTACGACGGCCGCCGGGTTAGTCAGAGATGCTGCCACCCTCATTGAGGCCGTCATGCCAGAGCTGGTTCCACCTGGATCCCACAACTAGGCGGGTCTCGACGGCTTTGCGGTCTTGCATCCCCGCGGTGGAGTCTGGGACGAAACTTGCTTCATAAGTGATGTCGGACGTCTAGTTCAGCTGGCGTGGTCCCGCTCGGGCGCCACGGCTCCGCAGCAACTCGGGCGTGACCAGTCGAAAGCACAACTAACGGCCCTGCACGGCCCCTATCGCGGGAGCTCCCCTATTCATTTTAACTGGCATGCACGGGTATTCATGCGCCGGGAGTACCTTCTCTGTCCGAGAAAGTGATGAGAATCTGTCCCAGGGCTGAGGAGTAGTTCCAGAAGCTCACGATTATGGGGCGGCCAGCAAGTGCCGGAGTGCCTCGACCGCTGCAGTCAGTTCTTCACCGGGATCTAATGTGAGTTCTCCCTTGGCCGCCCATGGAGTCGGGCGGTCGAATTCCCCGAGCTCGAAAGAGAGCCGCACGTGTCCGTCGTGCTTCGCGGACAGCCGAAAATCTCCCTCCAGGGAGTCGAAGTTTTTGTTCCCGTCCCAGCCGCGCCAATTGAGTGCGAGCTCTTCGAAAAAGGACAGCAGCCCCGACCAGCCGTCGAAATCGTAGACATTTTTGCTGGCTCGGAGTTCTTGCAGTTCCGCGGTGACCGTCAGGTTTTCTATAGGGCCGTCCGTACTATGAAGTGTCCCTTCAACGCGGAAGTTGAGCGCGCCCTGATGTCCGATTGCCACCTCATTCATGACCTCATTCTCCATCAGGAGCTCGAACGGTCTGGCCCGTTCCCTGTTTGTGGGCCGCCGCCATGTATTGGGCGTAAGCGGCGGCTGGGTCTGTGGCGTGGCGTTCGATGGTTGTGGGGGAGTAGCCGAGAGTTTCGGCGATGATGGCCGCGGGTGCGAGGTTGGTGGGTTCGTGGAGGGTTCCGAGCCGCGCGGCACTGGTGCTTAAGAGCCTGCTGAGGCGTGTTGTGAGGTGTCCGGGGTGGGAGCGTTCCGGTAGCCACCGCTGGTAGCGGGCGCAGCTGGGACAGCTCCTTAGCAGCAGGACTGATTGTACGGATAGACGATGAGAATTGTCGCGGTTTAACGGGGGGCCGGTCTACATCGTCCAGCTGAGCCTTATGTGCCTCTTAGCAGGTCGAAGGGCAGTGCCCTGTAGGCGGTGTTTTTGTTCATGTTCCAGCCGGCGACGATGCCGGAGCCGATCATCTGGTGGCTGAGGCGGGCGAGTCGGAAGGCGGGGTGGGTGTCGAGGGCGAGTTGGAGGAATTGGTGGGCTTTGCCGCTTCGGCCTTCCCACCAGTTGATGTAGCCGATGGTGGTGAGGACGGGTGGCGCGTGTTGGGGTCTGGTGCGGGTGTAGGCGTGCACGAGCACTTGTTGTGCCCAGTCGATGCGTGACGATTTCGGCGCGCCGTCGGTTTGGGCGAACTGGATGTGCTGCATGGGTTCGTCCAGGTCCGGGATGTCGGCGATGAGTCTGTCGCGGATGGCCGGGAACTGCAGCTTGGCGACGTGTGTGTGGGTGGTCCAAGGAGAAGGTTTTAGCACCGTTATGGCGGCTATTCCCTACGCGGGCATGGATGAGGCGATTGCCATCGAACACAACAGTCCGCAAGGCGCCTCACCGGGGCTGTTTGGGGTCCGGGTCCGGAAGAATTTGTAAGAATCGCAACCCACGTCCGCACATGCAGCGTCTCGGATATCGGAGCAGTCGCCAACCTGAAATGGTCCCGTCGTGGGTTCCGGATGTCCGGATTTGGCACAGAGAGAGGAGCTCGTGGCACCGAAGAATTCCTCACAAAGCAATCAATCCACTTGTGAAGCAGCACCGCAACGCAGCCGAGCCTCATCCCAGGAGATCATAATGTCGAACAAAAAGCGCATGGGATCTAGTGTGGCGCCTCGTGAAGGCCTCGCCGCATGTGAGGAAGACTGCCACTTCTGCATTGGTCCAGAAACTGACTGAGACCGCGCAGTGAGGGAGGTCCTGTACCACCGCCGCTCCTTCCCTTCTTCTAAGCTAGGAAAAAGGTCATGTCGGACGTTAACCGCCGCAGCGACAACCCCTCCCGGGACATCATCTTTCATGATCCGTTTATTGCACCGGGAAGGCCGCAACTAGCGCCAGTGCCCAACAGGCTGCCATACCGAGGGCAACAGCAAGAGCGGGGAAAAGGCAAAGGGCCCCGCTTATCTCGACAAGAAGCCAAGGCTCTGGCCGTGGCTCAAGTCGCCCTTGACCTCGAACGTCTCATGAAACGCGTGGAATGAAACTGCTCGGGTGAGAACACTTGAATCAATGCTTTCGCGTGCGGGCGACATTCGTGTGACGATATGATTCCCCATTCGGCAGCAGGGTTCCGTCGGCGAAGTTGATCCCGTCCCAGGAGTCTTTCCAGCCTTGGTTGATCAGACCCCGATCGTTGAGTCGCGCATACTCGACGAAGCCGTCTCCGTCTTTGTCCTCATAGTCCTGGATCCAATCCATCGCGGTCTGCGTGTGGCTGGAGCGCGGCAATGGATTCTTTCGCAAAACCCAAGCGGCTCACCTCGCCGAGCACCATCAGAAACAGCGGCGTGGCGTCGATGCTGCCGTAGTAGGTGGACTTGCCGCCCAAGGCCAGCCCGGTGGATACGTCCAGCCTCCTCGTGAAGGATCTTGTCCGGCTCCTCCTCACTCATGGGGTCCACCATGACGTTGAGCAGTTCGGAAGATCCTGCGGGGTACTTGCATTGGCATCGCGTAGAACGGCCAGAAATCTCCGGGAAGTACGTGAGCGCGCTCACTACAAGACACTCTTTGGAACCTCTATACAGTGCCTCTCTTTCTTGATACATTGCTGCCTAACGTTAGTTAGCTCACGGATTCTCGTTAGGTACATCACTAGGAACCCGACCCTCTGACAGCTGGCTGTGGCTGGGTCGGACCCTACAAGCAGGAAGAACTTCACAATGTCATCCACTAATAACGAGGCCGGCCACCAGGCCGATGCCATTATCGTGGGCGGCGGCCTGTCGGGAATGGCTGCCGCTTTCACACTGGCGCAGGAGGGACTTACGGTCACTGTCCTGGAGGCGAAAGACCGCGTCGGCGGTCGGACCCACTCGGACCCGGACACGCCCGGGGGTCCTTTGGACCTGGGCGGCATGCTGATCGGCACCACGCATGACCGGTCCCGCCTCCTTGGAGAGACCCTTGGCCTGTCATCGGTGCCGGCCCGCCCATCGGGCAGCATGACCTACCGGGCCGAAGGCCAGGTCGTTCGGGCACCCGATGGCGGCTACCCCGACGCCGTGGCAGGGTCAACCGCCCTGGACGCTGAGTTGAGGAGGATCAACGGGCTCTTTGATGAGTTGGCCGAACTCGTAGGCGCCGAAGGCCCGTGGGACATCCCCGACCACGCGGCTTTGGATGCCATAACGGTCGAATCCTGGCTTGAGGAGAATGTCACGGATGCGGTGGCCCGGCGCATAGTCAGAACCGACCTGAACATCATTGTTGGTGCGGACACTACCGAGATGTCCATGCTGTTTTGGGCCCAGTACGTTGCCAAATGCGAGGGCATGCGTGCGCTGCAGGTAACCGCCAACGATGCGCTGTGGCTCGGCGGGTCCCAGCAGATCTCCCAGCGCATTGCTGAGCTTCCCGGTGTCACTGTGGTCACCGGCGCCCCGGTCAGTTCCGTGTCCTACACTCGGGACTCTGTGGTCATCGAGTCGGCTCAGGGACGTTTCACCGCGCCTGCAGCAACAATTGCTGTCCCTCCCTCGGCTGCCAACGCGATCCAGTTCTCCCCTGAATTGCCTCTTGCCCGCCGCCAGCTTCAGGCACGGGCTCCCATGGGCCGGGAATCAAAAGTCCAGGTCCGTTACAGCCGGCCGTTCTGGCGTGATGCAGGACTTTCCGGCGAGGTGTTCGATCTGGACCTGGGTTATCTCTCACTTGACGTCACCCGCCCGGGGGACGAATGGGCAACCATCGTTGCATTTATCGGCGGCAAGGACTACGACGCGTGGTTTGCTCTCGGCGCTGACGCCCGAAAGCAGGCAGTGCTCGATTCCCTCCATGCCGTCCTTGGCCCGGAAGCGGCGGACGTGCTGGGCTACCACGAAACTGATTGGCCAAGTGTGCCTTACACGATGGGCGCACCGGTTACAGTGATGCCCCCGGGCCTGCTGAGCAAGATCGGGGATGCGTTGAACGCACCGGTGGGGGCCCTGCGGTTCGCCGGCACTGAAGCGGCCTCAATGTGGACCGGTTACATGGAAGGTGCCGTCCGGGCTGGGGAAGCAGCGGCACACAGCATCCTGGCTTCCCACAAAACACTCACGGCAGGAACAGTCTGATGACAACACAAGAATCAACGACAAAGATGGGCGCCACCGACTTTACGTATCTCATCCCCGAAGGTATGGAGGAAGTCGGTGAAACATACGGTCTCGCTCCCGGCGTGCGCAGCGGAGATCTCATTTTCGTCTCCGGTCAACTCGGGATCGACGAAACGGGCGGTATTCCGGCCGACGGCGCTCGCCAGGCAGAACTTGCGATCCTTGCAGTAGAACGTGTCTTGGCCGAGGCTGGCGCCACGCTGCGGGACATCGTTCAGCTGCAGACCTTTCACAAAGGCGGAATGGCCGCCACCAACGAATGGTTCCTGCCGGTCAAGTCCCGCTTCTTCCCCGCACCCTACCCGTCCTGGACAGGCTTCGGGGTCGCGGACCTCGGCGGAGAAGGGGCCATGATCGAGATCGGCGCCATCGCGCGCGTCCGCTCCTGAATCCTGTGACGGCCGCCCATTCATCAGTGGGCGGCCGCACAGGCGGGATCCCTCACGGTCCCATCTCTTTTCTGGCAGCCAGCCGGGGGCGGCTCCAGATCCTATATATTGATTCGCATCAAGAAGAGGCAAACAAAATGAGGAATACCACCCCTCCGACGGCGGCTCCGGGCGCCGCAGCCACTGAGACTAAAGAGCGGCTCTCGGGCGATCTGGGCACGACCTCGCTCGTTCTGAGCGTCCTCGCATTCTCCGCCCCGATTGTCACTGTCTCGGGCTTCATCGCCTTCACGGTCCTTTTCGCCGGAACAACGTCGCCCATTGCGTTCCTGACCGCCACAGTCGTCCTGACCATCTTCGCGGTCGGATTCACGACTATGACCAAGCACATCCCGCGCCCGGGCGCCTTCTACGCGTACGTCACGATGGGTCTCGGAAAGATTGTCGGCCTGGGCGGCGCTTACTTAGCCATCGTCTCGTACTCCATGATCATCACGGGACTGTACTCGTTCACCGGGATCACCATGGCGGCGCTGATCCAGAGTTTCGGCGGACCGGAAACCCCATGGTGGGTATGGTCGTTCGCCGCTCTTGCACTTGTTGGTGTCCTCGGCTACTTCCATATCGAGCTTTCCGCGAAAGTACTGAGCGTGGTCATGGTTCTGGAAGTCGTGGTCGTCATGACCTTCAACGTCGCTACCCTCTCCAAGGGAGGAGCCGAAGGGCTGTCTGCTGCGCCCTTCAACGCCGTGGAATTCTTCTCCCAGGGCGAAGTTGGCGTGGCACTGCTCTTCGCGTTCCTGACGTTCATCGGATTTGAAGCAACTGCTCTGTACCGGGACGAGGTCAAGGACCCGAACAAAACGGTTCCCCGGGCCACCTATCTGGCGGTGATCTTCGTTGGTCTGCTGTACTGCCTATCCTGCTACGCCCTCGTCAGCGCCTACGGCTCCACCGCGGTGGAGACCGCCACGAACAACCCGGCAGGTATGTTCAACGATGCCCTCGACCGGTTCGTTATGCCCGGATTCTCAAACGTCTCGTTGGTCCTTGTGGCTTCCTCCTGTGTCGCTGCCCTGATTTCAACCCACAACGTCATCGCCCGCTACCTGTTCAACATCGGCTCCGACCGTGCTCTGCCGTCCTACCTCTCCAAGGTCCACAAGCGCCATCACTCCCCGTACAAGGCGTCCGTCACGGTGTCCGTGGTGATCATCTTGGCCCTGCTCTCCGTTGTCATCTCGGGTGCCGACCCGGGACAGTTCTACGGTCAGATGGCCGGGCTGGGTTCCACCGGCGTTCTCGTACTCATGGCTTTGGTGAGCCTTGCGGTGGCGGTCTTCTTCTTCCGCAAGGGAGTGCCGGCCAGCGAAAACGCGTGGAAGGTGTTCATCGCGCCCATCGTGTCCGCGGTTGCGCTGACAGCAGTTGTGGTGTTCGCCATCATGCGCTTCGAACTTGTCGTCGGTGGTGAACCAGGCCAAAACCTTGGACTGCTGTATGTCCTGGGCGCAAGCCTGGTACTCGGCATCCTGTTCGCCGCATACGTTCGATCCGCCAAGCCGCAGATCTACAGCCGCCTCGGACGCCAGGAAACAGCCGAGGCAGACATGTCCTGACCCACTATGGTCTGAGGGGGCGCCTAATGGCCGCCCCCTCAGACATTTCTGGACGCATAAAGCATTTACAGCCGCAGCCAACGTCGCAACGTTATTCCTGGACTTACGATGGGAAGATGGTCCCCCTGAAGGCACGGCCAGGACAAGGACCATCGATGACACAAATTCAGGAGTGAAATGCAAGAAACGGCGCAGCGCGTGCAGGCCCTTGATGTTCTGCGGAAGGAGATCGCCACCTTCGACTGGTCGAGGCTAACTGAAGGAAAGCGGCTCATTCTGGACGCATTCCTGCGCATTGTCACCACCGAGGGCTACACGGCAGTGACTATGCGGGGACTGGCGAGGCACGTAAACATGAAGGCCGGAAGCCTGTACAGCCACTTTCCCGGCGGCCGGGAGGAAGTGGTGAACGCAGCACTCCGCTGGCATTTTTACCAGTTTGCCAAGGGGACCATCGAAGCCGTTGAAGCCACCACGGATGCGTTGGACTTCTGGACCACACTGGTCGACCAGCATGTGCGTCGGCAGCTGCAGGACCCCGAAAATGACATGTTTGACCTGATACTGGCTACAGACCGGATCACCCAGTTCCTCCCGGCCGAAACACGCCAGGACATAAACCATCTCGTTGACCTGAACGCTGCCTTGTTCAAGGGAGCTGCCGTGGATTTGGGATATCAAGGCGACATTGATCTGGCTGTATCGATCGTTATCACGACGCTCGACGGAGTCCACTCCTGGAGTCACTGGACCGGGGACGCGGATGAGGTGGACCGCATCGCAGATGCTGCCATACGGACTTCCCGGTCCACTCTGGAGGCGCACCTTCTGAGCAGCACCACCTAAACCCGAACCAGCGACAGCAAGGGCCGGCCCCGGACACTTTGACGTGTTCGGGGCCGACCCCTTTGTTTTGGGCTCAGAGAGCCGAATCAATAATGGCCTTCTCGGCGACATGCGTGGCTACTTCCTTCGCCACGGCAATGTGAAGAGGATGGGCCATGTAGTCCGCCAAGGCGGACTCAGATTCATGGTGGGACACAAGGACCAAATCCCAGTGGGTGCTGTCCTTGCCCAGATCGGGGCGAACCTGAAGGGCGAGCAAGCCGGGGATTTTGCCGCTGTCCAGTTTCCACAGTTCCGCTTGGGCCAAAGTGGACTGCTGGTGTTTGCCCTCCGCGTCCTCCGCACTTAGCCGGAAGGCAACGACGTGCTGAATCATTATCTCTCTTCTCTTTGAGCAGTTGGTGCTTTGCCTGGGCCTGGGCCTGGGCGGTGGAGCGGTAGGCCCCTGCCCGCTTGGTGTTTTCACCACGGACGTCTGTCCGGGTAGAACGAGGTGCGCCCCCTGGCAGGATGTGAAGCCTGCAGGGGGCGCGGGCACGTGATGGTGTCCGGTCGTGCGTATTAGTCGCGGTAGTCGATTTCGATATCGGCTACGTCCTGGTCGTGGAGGTTGACGACGATGTTGTCGGGCTGTCTTGTGGTGAGCCAGATCAGTTCCTTGGTGCGGCTTGCGTTGCCTTCGATGTGCGGCATGTGCGGGGGAACGAAGATGAAGTCTCCCTCATCGGCGTAGACGATTTCCTCGAATCGTTCCCCGAAGCGGAGGAAGGCGCTGCCCTGCAAAACGTACCCGCCTGTTTCGGCGATGCCGTGATGATGCGGGTCCGAGGCTTCGCCCACCGCGGTGTACACCTTTCCGAACCATAGGTGCTCGGCCTCGGTGTTTCTTGGCGTCACGCCCGCGTAGCGGCGTGCCTGGGAAGTCTGGTCCTGGTCCAGAAATGGCAGTTCGTCCGCCTTCTGCACGCTGGGACGCTTATAGTCGGTGGTGCGTTGTTCGGTCATGGTCTTATCCTTCCTAAGTGTGTCTGGTCGTGCCGTGTTGGTGGGAATCTCTGTCGTGTTGACGGCGATCTCATTGATCCGTTTCGATGTGGATGGTGTTGCGCAGTTCGCCGATTCCTTCGATTCGGGTGGTCATCACGTCCCCTGAGTGCAGGTAACGGGGTGGGTTCCTCACGAAGCCGACACCTCCGGGTGTACCCGTGGCGATGGTGTCGCCGGGCTCCAGCGTCAGGAACTGGGTGATGTAGACGACAAGTTGGGTGACGCTGAAGATCAGGTCGGATGTGTTGCCCGACTGCTCCACTCTGTCGTTCACGAGGGTTTCGACTCGTAGGCCGTCTTTCGGGGCGACTTCGTCGGGGGTGACGATGACCGGTCCCAGGGGTGTGGATTTGTCGAAGTTCTTACCTTGGAACCATTCCGAAGTCCGGCGTTGCCAGTCCCTGACGCTCACGTCATTGATGACCGTGTAACCGGCGATGGCTTCGTAAGCCTGATGCTCGTTGGCCTGGTTGATCCGTTTGCCGATGACAACTGCAAGTTCGGCTTCCCAGTCGATTTCCGTGCTCAAGCCTGGGAGACTGATGCCCGCCCGCGGCCCCGTTAATGCGGTGGAGACCTTACTAAATAGCGTTGGCACTTCAGGAACACCCTTGCCTACTTCTTCTGCGTGATCGTAGTAGTTCAGCCCCACGCAGATGGTCTTACCCGGCCTGGTGATCGGAGCCAACATGTCTTCCGGAGCCGGCGATTCTCCCTGCCGGGCCGGAAGTGAAGTCCACTCAGGAGTGTTGAGGAGCTGCCCCACGTCCGGCAGGTCATAGTAGTAAGTGCCGGTTTCGTTTTGCCGGAAAGCCCGGCTGTGATCGCCGTCCCGGATGGTACCGAGCTTCAAGAAGGCCTCCTAAACCAGGGTCATGCCGCCGTCAATCATGATGCACTGGGCTGTCATGTAATCCGAGTCCGCGGAGGCCAGGAATAGCGCCGTGCCAACAATGTCCTTCGGGTGCGCCATCCGGCCGCGGATGATCCCTTTTTCGTACTCATTGAGCGCCGTGCCCCGGCTCTCGATGTCACCGATCGCGTATAGGTCTTCATCCAGCTTGTCCCACAGTGGAGTGGCAACAACGCCGGGTGCGAAGGCGTTGACAGTGATCTCGTGCTTGGCCAATGCCTTGGCCCCCGACTGCGTCAGGGAAATAACGGCAGCCTTGGAGGCACTGTAGGGTGCGAAGGTTGGGAACCCTTCACGGCCGGCAATCGAGGAAGTGTTGATCACCTTCCCGCCCTGTCCCTGCTCAACCATCTGTTTCGCCGCCTCCTGCGTGCCGATCAGCACACCCAAAGCATTGATGTCCAGGACCTTCCTGAAGTTCTCTTCAGTGATGTCCAGGAACTGCATTGGGGCGTTGAAGCCCGCATTGTTGAACCAAACGTCCAGGCGGCCAAACTTGTTGACTGCCGTCTGGACAGCTGCCCGGACTTGGGCACGGTCAACAACATCGGCGACGGCGTATGCAGCTGCGCCGCCGGCCTCAACAATGCCCTCGACGGCCTTCTTTGCAGCGTCCTCGTTTAGGTCCACAACCAGGACCCTCGCACCTTCCTTAGCGAAGGCCTCACCAAACGCAAGACCCATGCCGCTCGCACCGCCAGTGATTCCAACAACTTTGCCTTCAAGCCTTCCAGCCATGAGAAGCCCTTCCTTCCGCGCCTCGCTGCGCCGCTTTGCCAAAAACGCCAGTTTTGCTAACTAACGTTAGGCAGCAATGTAGCAAACATCACGTCAAAAAGCAGCGGCATTCCAAAAAATCTTGCCCTAGGGTGGAAAGGCGTCGCGTGCCACTGCTCAGTGAGTATGACGATGCAGCAACTTTCCGGGATCCTTACAGTTACTTCCAGCAGGTAACGGGGGCGCGCTCGAAGGAGCCCGCCGGACCCTCACGTTTCCTTGGGCGACCCCGAGGACAACGTTCTATCCATACGCGGTCTTAGGGAGTGCCTGTGGACGGACGCCCGCAT
Source organism: Arthrobacter sp. BE255 (assembly GCF_031457335.1). NCBI lineage: Bacteria > Bacillati > Actinomycetota > Actinomycetes > Micrococcales > Micrococcaceae > Arthrobacter > Arthrobacter sp. BE255. Next base: position 199,970 of record NZ_JAVDWK010000006.1, read on the forward strand.
TTCTCCTCGCCCATGCGGACCCGCTTGTGTACAAAATCTTCACCTACTGGCAGCGGACCCTTGGTCGGCAGCATATATACGTATTAGCCAGAGTCGGTGCCACCGGAGGTCGGAGGGAAGTGGGGCGCATCTGTCCCAGCATTTCTACCGACTTGCAGACCTGCTCGCTGCGAAGTCCACGGCGAGAATTGCCCGGGAGAGCACAACGGCCCGGTCGGCCAGTTCTGCAAGTTCCGCGTCGCCGCATTCCCGTGGTGCCCAGCGCGTCGCCCCCTCGAGCAGTGTTATCACGACCTTGACGTGGTTCACGGCATCGGCGCAGCCCATGTCCTGCGCGGCTGCGACATACATGCTTTCGTGCAGCGCGACCCAGTGGTATACCTGGTCGCGCAGGTCTTTGGGCAGAATGCCGGCCATTCTGTCTGTCGCCACGAGCAGGTCCCAGAGGTTGCTTTCCGGCAGCCGCACCTGGCGTGTGAAGTGGAGCCTGACCATAGCGTCCCAGAATTGATCCGCATCGCTAGCTTGGCTGACTGCTTCGAGCAGGGCTACGCCGAACCGGTGGAAATGCCACCGCAGTGATTCGGCGACGATCTCTTCCCTTCCCTCGGGGAAGTGCGAGTAGAGGCTTGGCGGTTTGATGTTGACGGCATTGGCTATGGTCCGCATCGTTACGGAGTTGAACCCGTTGGCGATCGCAAGTTCGAGAAACGCTTCAAGGATGTGTTGCCGGGCAGCTTTTTGCCCCGCCCAGTTCCATTCCTTCAGCCGAAGTTCAAAAGCATCACGAGCAGCTTCGTGCGACATAGAGCTCATATCGCGTCATCCTAACAGGCGTTAGGCGCAGAGGCGTTTCTCGTCGTGCGCTATTCCCTAACGTCTGTTAGTTAGGTAGGCTGGAAATGGCGCAAAGCAGCACCGCTGCCGCCGTTACTCATGCTGTATGAGCGGGAAGAGCAGAACAATGGTCACCGAAAACACGAGCCTGGGGGCCTCTCGGAAAAACATCATCCTCGGAAGCGGTCTTTCGGGCATGATTGCCGCCTATATCAATGCCAGGGCGTTGGAAGACGACGCGGCCCACAACGCAAACTGGCACGCTCAGCAGGCCTTCCGCTCTAAGGGCAAGCGCTGGGGAATCAAGTGGTTCGCTTCCCGCCGCGGTGGTAACGCCGTCGTTTCCTGAACTCTCCACTCCACGAAGGAACGTGTCTGACATGGCCTCTGCCGAAGTACTTTCCCCTTGGCTGCCGCATGAGTCACTGCGCCAAACAGACCGGGTGCGCGAACTCTTCCTCATGCAGCCCCACGCCGACCTCACCGGAATCCGGCCCATCGTGGCGCGCTCCTGGTACAGAAGCCGGGCTGCCGGTGTAGACGCTGTAGCGGACCGAGGATTCTTTGACGAGGGCCGAGTGGACGAATACACCATTCAGGCGGCCGGTCCACACCTGCAGAAACTCGATGAAGTTGCCGCTGACCTTGGTGGCTACGTGAACCTGACAGCGCCCAACGGTGTACTGGTCAAAGCAGACTTCCTGCGTGATGACGGCTTTCCTGCCGGGTATTCACTGCTGGAGGAGAGCTGTGGGAGCAACGGTGAAGGCCTGGCCCTGGAAGAAGGACGCGGTGTCTGGCTTGCACCGGAGGAGCACTTCCGCGAGGACATGCGGGGCAACTGGTGCTTCGCTTCCCTGGTCCGGGATCCCTTCCACAACAGGGTTCGGGCTGTCATCGGGCTCACTCTGCCCGCCAGCCGGGTTTCCACGCTGGAGCCGTCATCCACGTTGTTGATGCTCGAGGGGGTTGCCTCACGGATTGAACGCGACATCGAGGTCCGGACGTCATCCAAGGAACGGGCGCTACTGAGTGAATATTTGACGGTCTCCCGCCGCAGGGGCAACCGTGCCGTCATTGCCCTCGATGGAAAGAACTCCCTTCTTAACGCCTCCGCAACGGCAACGTTGGAAGACAGCGACCTCTCGATTATTTCCGGCTACGCCAAAGCTGTGATGTCCTCCGGCCGGGAACTGAACTGTGAAGTATCGCTCCAGGGGCCAGGGCCTTCCACCCTGGAAGTTTCACCAGTCACCCTCTCGGCGGCCAACGTCGGTGCAATCGTTGTCGTCCGGCCACACTCACCTGTCAAGGAGCGTGTCTCCGCACCGAGCAGTATGCCGGACAAGCCGGAAACGTCCCTGCCGGACACCGTGGACCGGCTAATGAAGCATCTGGACGGGACGAGCATGGGGTTCAAGCGCACCCTCGACCTGGCCCGCAAAGCTGTAGAGCAGGAACGCTCGGTAGTTGTCATCGGTGAACTGGGCAGCGGGAAGCGCCGACTTGCCGGCGCCATAGCCTCACTGCGTGGCGAGCAGATGGTGGTAGACGCCAGGGGTGGTGCGCTCAGAAATCCTCAACTCCGGGATGTTATCCACCGCGTATCAACCGAACTGCCGTCAACCCTCATCATTGAACATGCCGACGAACTCTCACAAAACGAGGCCGCCGAGCTGGCCAGAAACCTCCGGGGCAACTCCTCCACCAAACTCGCATTCACCATCACGCGCCCCACGGATGCCACCCTGCTTCTCTCCGAAGCGTTCGATGTCCTGGAGATTTCGGTTGAGCCCCTGCGCAACAGGAGGGAAGACATCCCGCCACTCGCAAACGCGATCGCCGAAGAGATGGGGGACCGCAGGCTGTCCCGCCGGCTCATCACAACACTGACGCACGCAGACTGGACCAGGAACATCGACCAGCTGCGGGCTGTGGTATCCAATGCTGTTGAACGTTCCAGCGGCGCAGAAGTAACGGTGGATGACCTCCCGCAGGGGTTCCACCGGGTCCTGACCAAGGGCCGGTTGTCCCGGCTGGAGGACGCCGAGCTCAGCGAACTCCGTACAGCCCTCCAGGAAGCCGAGGGCAACCGCAGCCTGGCGGCAGAAACCTTGCAGATTGGCCGCTCCACCCTCTACCGCCGGATGGACTACTTCCGCAGCAGAGGGTTCGACCTCTAGTTCGAAACCCTTTGAAGCAGCTGGCCACCCCGGGTGGCTGGCTGCTTTCTGCTGCCCCCCGCGGTGCCCGGACAGTATCCCATCCGGGTGTCTCGATCTGGTACGGATGGGCCTGCTCATATCGCGTTCTACTTGAAATCACCCGGACACCGGCACCCTCCCCAAGGAGTGCTAGGCAGATAAAGAGGGTACAAAACGAATAGGACGACGACTATGACCCGCGATGCCCAGGGAACCATTCTTGTGGCCCCCCATCACTTTCCGAACCTGGACCGCGAGCACGCGCTCGCGAAGGAGTTCGGTTACATACTCAACACGGCTGCCGACACCGAATCCTTCCGTGAAGGACTTCCCGAAGCCGACATTGTGATGATCACGCCCTACGCGAAACTTACAGCTGTGGACTTCCCTGTAATGTCCAAATGCAAGGCGGTCATCAGGTACGGAATCGGCTACGACAACATCGACGTTGCCGCTGCCACCGAGGCCGGTATCCCGGTGTCGATTGTCCCGGGGACAGCTTCGGAGGAAGTAGCTTCGCACGCTTTCGCCATGGGCTTGGCGTTGGCCCGCAGGCTGCCTGCGGGTGATGCGTCGATCCGGGAGCTCGGCTGGGCCGGAACCATCGGCTACGACACGCCTGTACTGTCCGAGCTCGAGGTCGGTGTACTTGGGATGGGCCGCATCGGCCAGCATGTGGCCCGGATGTACCAGGCAGTTGGAGCCCGTGTGCGAGCTTACGATCCGTTCGTTACCGACAGCTTCGTCGAGCTGACCGGGCTGGCAGACATCCTCGAGAACTCCGACGTCGTCTCCTTGCACCTGCCGCTGACCGCAGACACGGCAAACCTCCTTTCAGGGGATGTCCTGGGGCGGATGCGGAAGGGCGCCGTGGTGGTCAACGTCTCCCGCGGCGGCCTCATCGATGAATCGGCTCTAGCCGACGCACTGACCTCGCGACACATTGCCGGTGCCGGCATCGACACCTTCGCCGAAGAGCCGCTGCGTGACGGGCACCCGCTGCGCTCAGCGCCCAACACCATTCTCACTCCCCACATCGCCTGGCGCTCCAACCGCTCGACGGGCGCGCTGCAGGACGGTGCCGTGGAACGGGTCCGCTTGGCCCTGACCGGCCAACCGCTCATCGACCTCGTGAACTGAAAAGACTGGAGAAGAACCAATTGGGAACACGAAACCACCTGGAAAAGGCCACGGAGAGCCACCCCGCGGAGGATCCACATCTTCGCAGGGGACCCCGAGGCTACCCCCTGCTCCCGGGCGGCTACGGCCGATCAACGTATTACACAGGAGCCCCGAGCCCGTATGCCATCCGCGGCGAGGGCTACCGCGTCTGGGATGACCGCGGCCATGAGCTGATCGACGCGAACAACAACTTCACATCGCTGATCCACGGCAACGCGCATCCCGAGATCACCGAGGCCGCGACGAAGGCACTCACCGCCGGCGCCAGCTGGGGAATCCCAAACCTCTACGAGTGGGAATTGGCAGACCTCCTGTTGTCCCGCCTGCCCGATCTTGACCAAGTACGATTTGCCAACTCCGGCACCGAGGCCGTGATGTCCGCAATCCGCATCGCCCGGGCAAGCACTGGACGCGAACGGGTAATCGTCACCAAGGCCGGCTACCACGGAACGTCCGAAGTGGCCTTGGTCCCTGGCGGACCGGCATATCAGCGGGGAGTGACGCGGGGTGTGATCAACGACGTCACTGCGGTGCCCCTCAACGACGTCGACGTGCTGCGTCAAGAGGTTGAAGCTGCACCGGACTCCTACGCCGCCATCATCCTGGACCTGCTGCCCAACAGGGCAGGTCTCCTCAGGATCTCCGAGGACTTCGTGCGCACGGCCCGTGAGCTCGCGACGCAGTACGGGATTGTCCTGATCATCGACGAGGTCATTAGTCTGCGCCTGGGATTCAACGGCTTCAGTGGTGAATACGGCGTTTCCCCCGACTTGCTCACCACAGGCAAGTTGATCGGCGGCGGCTTCCCCGTCGGCGCTGTGGCCGGCCGGGCCGAGCTGATGGCCGAAGTGGATCCGACCCGTCCAGGCAGCTTGCCGCACGGCGGCACTTTCTCCGGGAATCCGGTCAGCATGGCTGCCGGAGCCGTTGCCTTACGCCTCTTCACCCAAGAGGAAGTAAAGAGGCTCAACCACCTCGGTGATACCACGCGAGACGCTGTGAACTTGAAGATCGCCGACGCCGGCTGGGAAGTGCGCGGCCGAGGTTCCCTGCTCCGCGCGGTTCCTGCCGGCGCAGAGAAAGTCGACGAAACGACCCAGCACAAGCTCTGGTGGGCTTCGTACGAGCGGGGATTGCTCGGCTCGCCGGCCAATCTTCTCTCATTATCAACGCCCATGGACGAGAAAGTCGCGGCCGATATCGCGGATCGTCTCGCCGATGCTGTGCTCGCAGTAGCCGGGAAACCTTCCCTCACGGAAGACGGGAAATAGGAAATATGCAAATCATCTCTTACGAACACGAATCCGGTATCCGGGGTGGGGTCTTAATTGACGACTCTGTCCACGACCTCGAGCTTCTCCTGCAGGCTTCGAGTGGGGCAGTCAAGGGTTCAACCACGTCCGTCCGTGAATTCCTTGAGCTCTACGGCGACCGGATTGCGTCGATCTCGGCTGAGCTGTCTGCCCTCGCTGCGCAGGATCCGGCGGCCCGCGTCGGGGCGCGTTCCGAGGTTCGATTGACCACCCCGGTGCCGGACCCGGCCAAGGTGCTCTGCATCGGTCTCAATTACAAGGACCACGTGGCGGAAACTGGCCGCGCCTTCCCCGAATATCCGGATGTGTTCGCAAAATTCGCCTCCACCATGGTGGGCCCCGAGGACGAAATCGGCGGTACCCGGGTCAGCGATAACCTCGATTTCGAGGGGGAAGTTGCCGTGGTCATTGGCCGCCGGGCGAGCGAGGTCTCCGAGGACGAAGCACTTGACTACGTCGCAGGCCTGGCCCCGCTGAACGATGTCACGGCACGTGATCTCCAGTACCGGGGAACCCAGTGGCTTGCGGGCAAGGCTGTTGACGGTTCAACTCCTTGGGGTCCGGCACTGGTGACCCTGGACGAAGTGGGAGACCCGCAGACACTTGACCTTGCGACGCGGGTGAACGGCATCGAAGTGCAGCGTTCCAACACGCGGCATCAAATCTTCTCCGTCGCCCGCATCGTCTCCTACTTGTCGAGCTTCCTCACCCTCGAACCGGGAGACGTCATTGCCACCGGTACCCCACAAGGCATTGGTGCCAAGCGGAATCCTCCCGTCTGGCTTGAGCCGGGCGACACGGTGGAAATCGAGATCAACAAGGTGGGGCTGCTCCGCAACCTCGTCGGCAAACCCGAGCTATAACCCTCCAACTCTACGAAAGTTAGAAGACCCATGAGTGAAGTACAGACACAACCAGGTGAAGCGAGGTACCGCATCGCCGTCGATACCGGTGGCACGTTCACGGACGTGGTAGTGGGATCGAATACAGGCGACATGGCGGTTGGCAAGGCATTAACCACCTACGACCGCGTCTTCACCGGCTTTGAAGCCTCCGTGCGCCGGGCCGCGGAATCGGTTGGCTGGAGCGGGGATGACGTCCTGCGCCACGCGGATGTGATCGTTTACGGCACCACGCACGCCACCAACGCAGTACTGACGGGCAAGGTAGCCAAGACGGCCCTGTTGACCACGGACGGCTTCGCCGACACTTTGCTGCTCCGTGAGGGTGGCCGCCGGGACGCGTTTGACTCCAAGGCTGCCTACCCGCCGCCCTACATTCCCCGACACCTGACCTTTGAGATCACCGAACGCATTTCCGCTGAAGGCGATCTCCTCGTGCCGTTGGATGAAGAGCAGGTCCGTGAGGTTCTGGGTTCCTTTAGGGAAAAGGGAATCGAAGCGGTGGCCGTGTCCTTCCTGTGGTCGATCATCAACGACGCCCACGAGAAGCGCGTCGCCGAACTCATCCAGGAGATCCTGCCGGGTGTCCCGTACACGCTGTCCAACGAGGCCAACCCGACCATCCGCGAATACCGCCGCTCCTCGGCAGCCTCGATCGACGCCTCCCTCAAGCCGTTGATGGCTGACCACCTGGGCAAGCTGCGCTCCGACCTCCAGGAGTACGGTTTTGGCGGTGACCTGCTGGTGGTCACCTCTGAAGGTGCGGTGCTCGACGTCGTGGATGTCCTGGACCGGCCCGTACTGCTGCTGAACTCCGGACCGTCCATGGCACCGCTTGTGGGCGCGGCAGCTGCTCCGGAACGGGACACGGTAGTGGTCTGCGATATGGGCGGCACCACTTTCGACGTGTCCCTGGTTGAAGAGGGCGTTGTCCGCCACACCCGGGAAGCCTGGCTGGGTGAGCCCTTCGTAGGACACCTCACCGGTCTATCCTCTGTGGCCGTGACAAGCATTGGTGCCGGTGGCGGCAGCATTGCGTGGATCGATGGCGGCGGCCTGCTCCGTGTGGGCCCGCAGAGCGCCCGCAGCACTCCTGGCCCGGCCGCATACGGTCGCGGTGGCGAGGAACCTACGGTCACCGACGCCTGCGTCGCGCTGGGTTACCTTGACGCAGATGGCTTTGAAGGCGGGTTCACGCTGGACCGCGAGGCAGCGGTCCGTGCCATTGATACCCGCATCGCAGGCCCACTGAACATGGACACCTTGCAGGCCGCACAGGCCATTTTGGACGTCTCGGCAAACCACATGGCCACGGCGATCCGGCAGGCATCCTTGGAACACGGCGTGGATCCGCGCGGCGCGCTCATCGTAGCCGGCGGCGGCGCCGGGGCCATGGTGGCCGCCACAATCGGCGTGCTGCTTGAAACCGACACAATACTGATACCGGCGACGGCCGGTGTGCTCGCCGCCTACGGTGCCCATCGCGCCCCGATCGCGACGGAATTCCTCTCACCGCTGCACAACGACACGCGCAGTTTCGACGCAGGGTCTGCCTCCCGCGCGGTGGAGGACCTGACGGGCAAGGCGAACGCCTTCGTCGAGCGCTTCGACGGTGTGGGCGATGCACCCAATGTCACCTACTTCGTCGACGCGCGCTACCCGGGCCAGGCATGGGATTTGCGGGTATACCTGGATACGGCCCCCGACACCGCAGGTGATGCTGCAGGGATCATTGAGCGGGCTTTCCACGAAGAGCACGACCGCCGCAACGGAACCCACGATTCGGACAGCCGCGTGGAGATCATCACGTGGGGTGTCCGGGTGGAAATCCCGAGGCCCGAGCATACCAAGGACAGGGCCGAGGTCAGCATTACCACCGAAGTCCACCGCACAGACTCCATCGTGTTCGGCGGCGAAAGTTTCAGCACCCAGCGGTACCGCGGCGTCACGCTCGCACCGCGGGACAAAATCGTTGGTCCCGCTGTCATCGACCAGCCCACAACCACCATCGTCGTGCCTCCGGAGTGGAACGCCACTCTCGACGAACGATCCAACATCTACCTCACCCGTAAGGAGGCGTAACCGTGACGCGCGAATTTGATCCCGTAAAGCTCTCGGTTCTTGCCAACGCGTTTGACGGCATTGTCCGCGAAATGACCAGTGGCCTGCTGCGTTCGGCCCGTTCCTCCGTCATCAACACCGCCCGCGATTTCTCCTGCGCCGTGTTGACAGCAGATAACCAGCTGCTCGCCGCGGCGGAAGGCGTCCCCGTGCACGTCTTCGGAGCCGGCCCGCTCGGCGAAGACATGGTCGAACTGCATGACGAGATCCGGGAAGGCGATGCCTTCCTGCACAACGACCCCTACCGCGGGAACTCGCACGCAGCCGACCACGTGATTCTGGTGCCGATCTTCATCCACGGGCGGCACCTCTTCACCGCCGTCACCAAGGCACACCAGGCCGACTGCGGCAACTCGTTGCCCACTACGTTCTTCGCCACAGCCCGTGACGTTTACGAGGAAGGTGCCCTGATCTTCCCCTGTGTACGGGTCCAGCGCGACTACACTGACATCGACGACATCATCCGCATGTGCCGGTCCCGCATCCGCGTACCGGACCAGTGGTACGGCGACTACCTCGCCTCGGTGGGGGCCTCCCGGATCGCCGAGCGCCGCATCCACGAACTCGCCGAGAAATTCGGCGTCGAAGACCTGGTGGACTTCGTGGACGCCTGGTTCGACTACTCCGAGCGCCTCACCGCCAGCGCCATCGAGACGCTGCCCGAGTACGTCCTGCACGGGACCACCGCCCACGACCCGTTCCCGGGCACCGGCCCCGATGGCGTGCCCCTGCAGGCAACCATCGAGGTCAAGCCCAAACAGGGAAAGATCACCATCGACCTGCGGGACAATCCGGACAACCTTCCCAACGGCCTGAACCTCACGAGGGCGACGGCGACAGGTGCGGCGCTGGCTGGCATCCTGTCCGGCATCCCGGAGAACCTGCCGAGCAACGCTGGAACTTTCCGCAGGATAGAGGTGCTGCTGCGTGACGGCTGCGCCGTCGGCGTCCCCAAACATCCCTTCTCCTGCTCATCAGGCACCACCAACCTGGCAGACCGAGTCGTGAACCTTGTCCAAGCCGCCTTTTCGCAGATCGACGACGGCTACGGCACCGCCGAGGGAGCTGCCGGGCAGGCACCCGCAAAGTCAGTCATCTCCGGAATCGACGAACGCAACGGCAACGCTTATGTGAATCAGATCCTGGTCGGTGGCGTCGGCGGTCCCGCAACGCCATTCGTTGATGGCTGGCCGACCTACCAGCGGCCCGTCTGTGGAGCACTTCTCTACCACGACAGCGTTGAGGTAGACGAGCAGCGCTACCCGATCCTGGTCCACGAACGTACCCTGATTGCCGACTCCGGCGGAGCCGGCAGGCAGCGGGGCGGACTGGCGACGCGGGTCACCATGGAACCCCGGGCCGAAAGCGTGACCATCACCTACGGCATTGAGGGCAAACTGAACCCACCCAAGGGCGTCCGGGGCGGGCACGATGGCGCTGTACCGTCGGCCTGGGTTGAAGACCTCAAGACCGGCGAACGCCGCGAGATCCCCGTGGTGGGCCGCTACGATCTGCAGTCCGGCGAAAAGGTAGTGTCCATCACTCCGGGTGGTGGCGGATACGGGGACCCGCTCGAACGTGACGTCTTGGCGGTCCTCGATGACTACCGTGAATCAAGGGTTTCCCTCGAAGCGGCGGTTGCCGAATACGGCGTCGTGATCACCGAAGGCGCCATTGACGAAGCGGCCACGGCAAAGACCCGCCAAGAGCGTCTGGCCAGTTAGAAGTACCAGCCCTAGCAACTGATTCCGGGGCGGGGTATATTCCTCGCCCCGGAAGGTTTCACCAACTACTGACGGAGATCCACATGGAACCCATTCGAGTCGGCATTATCGGCGTCGGAAACGTTCTCAACCAATACCTGGACAAGATCGGCGTCCACCCGGACGTCGACGTCGTGGCACTGGCAGACGTTAACGCGGAGGCCGTGAAAGCCCGGGCAGCTGAATATTCGGTTCCCAAGGCCCTCACCCCGGACGAACTGCTGGCCGCTGACGAGGTAGAGCTGGTCCTCAACCTCACCCCGCCGAAGCTCCATGCGCCCGTGACTCTCCAAGCCATCGCCGCAGGTAAGCACGTCCTTTCGGAAAAGCCGTTTGCCACCTCCCTGGAGGAAGCGCGCCAGATCCTGGACGCCGCCCGCGAGGCTGGGGTGAAAGTGGGGTCCGCTCCCACCACCTTCCTCGGTTCCGGCATGCAGACCAGCCGCAAGCTCATCGACGACGGTTGGATCGGCGAGCCCGTGGCTGCCTTCGCGTCCTTCGCATGCCGCGGCTACGAGCACTGGCACCCCAACGTCGACCCGTTCTACAGTCCCGGAGCCGGCCCAATGCTTGATATCGGGCCGTACTTGATCACGAACCTTGTGAATTTCTTCGGCCCGGTCAGGCGGGTTTCTGCAACAACGCCACGTTCATCAGAGACCCGGCCCCGTCCCGGCAAAGAGGGCGAAGTTATCCAGATCAAGACCCCAACGCACGTCACCGGCACCCTCGACTTCGAGTCAGGCGCGACCGCTACAGTGATTGTCAGCTGGGACATCTGGAACCACAATCTGCCTCACTTGGAGATCTACGGAACGGGCGGCTCGCTGGCGGCACCAAACCCGGACCACTTCTCCGGGGCGCCCGTGCTTCGCCGTGGCGAGCCCGGTGACCTGGCGTTGGACATGACTCCTCCCGGAGGCGGTGATTGGCGGGAAACGCCCATCACCCACCGAGATGACGCCTACCGGGGCATCGGTCTGGCCGAGTTCGGCTACGCTATCCGCAAGGGTGTGGAGCCGCGTACCGGCGGCGATTTCGCCTACCACGTGCTGGAAGTCCTCCTCGCCTTTGAAACGTCGTCAGAGCAAGGCCGTCACATCGAGATTGAAAGCACCTGCGAGCGGCCGCGGCCCCTGCCGTCGGTTGGACCCCAGGAGCCTTACCGCTTCGACTAAAAAGCCCATAAAACAACAGCAGCCGACGGCGGTACTTACGTGCCGCCGTCGGCTGCTGTTTTTGTGCCCCCTGGGCAGGACGCGTATCAAACTGGGACACACCAGGGCCTCGCCGCAGTGAAAACCTGATGTTCGGGCGAATCGGTTTGCAAATGCCGACGCACCTACGAATTTAGGAGATCGCATGACAAGCACAGCCGCTGCTGACACCGGCACCGAGGTCGACATCAAGGCCGTCCGCCGCCGCACTGTAGCACAAGCAATCGTTGAATACCTTCAGGTCCAATACAGCGAATTGGACGGTGAACGGAGGCGCCTGGTCGCCGGCATGTACGGCATCTTCGGACACGGCAATTCCGTCGGCATGGCGCAGGGAATCGACGAGTATGGCGTGGACTTCCCCCACTACCAAGGCAAGAACGAGCAGTCAATGGTCCACGCGGCCATTGGCTTCGCGAAGGCTTCCAACCGCACAGCAACCCTCGCCTGCACAGCGTCTGCAGGTCCAGGGTCCACGAACATGGTTTCCGGTGCCGCCACGGCAACTACCAACCGGCTTCCGGTGCTCCTGTTCCCAGCGGACATCATCAATAACCGCTTTGGTGATCCTGTGCTGCAGCAGATCGAACACCCGGTAGAACGGGATGTCTCTGCCAACGACTGCTTCCGTCCCGTCAGCCGCTATTTCGATCGGATCACTCACCCGGCCCAGCTGCTGTCCACCCTCCCTGAGGCCATGCGTGTCCTTACCGATCCCGTGGAAACCGGCGCAGTTGTGGTCTGTCTGCCACAGGACATCCAAGGTGCAGAATTCGACTTCCCGGAATCATTCTTTACCCCGCGTGTATGGCACATCCGTCGTCGTCCGGCGGTGGAGGACGAGTATCGCGATGCTGCCGAAATCATTGCGAACGCCGAGCGCCCCCTGCTGATCGCAGGTGGTGGGGTCCGTTACTCGAAGGCGCAGGAGGAGCTGGCACGCTTCAGCGCCGAGTTCGGCATCCCGGTGGCCGAGACCTACGCGGGCAAGGGAAGCGGCCCGGTCAGTGAACTCAATCTGGGCGCCCTCGGCGTGACCGGCACGGTGGGGGCCAACGAAATCGCTGACGGCGCGGATGTTGTCATCACTGTAGGCTCACGCCTCCAAGACTTCATCACTGCATCACACTCACTGTTCCAGAACACCAACGTGAAGTTCGTGAACCTCAACGTTGGCTCATTCGATGCCCACAAGATGGGCTCATTCCCCGTCATTGGCGATGCCAAACTGTCCCTTGCCTCGCTGCGGGAACGCCTCGCAGCCGTTCACTATGGCACGTCCGATGACTTCCGCAGCGACATCGCGGACGCCCGGAAGGCCACCTTCGAGGTACGCAAGCGCGACCTTCAGGCATTCCCCGGTGAGAACATGAGCCAGGCCCAGGTGATCGATGTGCTGAACCGCACGACAACCAGCCAGGACGCCCTGATCCTGGGCTCTGGCGGTGTGGTTGAAGGCATCCACAAGGCCTGGGATCCGTCCAACGGCACCGAGATCCACTTCGAGTACGCCAACTCCTGCATGGGCCATGAAATCCCGGCAGGCCTCGGCTACCGGATCGCCCGCGGGGACGCACCAGGCGAGGTGTACGTCCTGATCGGTGACGGCACCTACTTCATGCAGCCTACCGAGCTGGTCACGGCGGTACAGGAACGGAAGAAGATCATCACCATCGTGATCGACAACCGCGGGCACCAGTGCATTTGGCCGCTCCAGGTGTCGAAGGGCGGCCCTGGCCGCGAGTTTGGTACCCAGTACCGGGAACGCAGTAAGGAGTCCGGTCGCCTCGACGGAGCAATTCTGGAATTCGACATTGCGGCCAACGCTGCCAGCATGGGCTGTGCAGCCTGGTCCACCTCCACAATTGAGGAGTTCCAGGCGGCGCTCACGGAGGCCAGGGAAGCGGACGGCCCCGCAGTGATCGTGGCCCGTGTGGAGCCTTGGCGCTACCTGTCGGGCACCGGCGCTTTTTGGGATGTTGGAGTTCCCATGACCTCGCAGCGTCCGGGCAGCCAGGAGGGGACGGCGAAGCACCTGGAAGGCCGTGCCCGCCAGCGCTTCTACGCAGCTACGACCGCACCTGACGCGCGCTAGGCGCACCGGGCGGGACCGCCACACTGCGGCCCCGCCCGGCGTATTACGGGGCAAATCCCGTTTCGAATTTTCTGACAAGGAGTATCCACCATGAGCGCATTTGCCGTTATTGATCCGGCCACGGGAACCACCCACGCGCAGTACCCGGCGGCCACAGGCGCAGAGGTCGAAGCAGGCCTCAGCGCAGCGCAGAAGACGTACCAGGAATGGTCACGCACCACCACCGTGGCTAAACGGGCAGCTCTTGCCAAGCGCCTGGCCGAGTTGTTTGTGGAGCGCAAGGACAAACTTGCGGCCATCATCAACCGTGAGATGGGCAAGCCCCTGCAGCAGGCAGTAGGGGAGGCCGAGTTTTCCGGCGCCATCGCCGCAGCCTTCGCCGAGCACGCGGAGGAATGGCTCGCGGATGAAGACCTTGAGGTTGCCGACGGCTTGCGGAGCTTCTTCCGGTACCAAGGCGTGGGCGTGATTCTCGGCATCATGCCGTGGAACTACCCTTACTATCAGGTGGCACGCTTCGCCATCCCCAACATCATCCTGGGCAACACCGTCATTGTCCGCCACGCAAGCCAGTGTCCGGAGTCGGCACTCGCGCTGGAGGAGCTCTTCCGCGATGCAGGCTTTCCGGAGGGCGCCTACGTCAACCTCTTTGCCACTCACCTGCAGATCTCGGACATCATCGCGGACGACCGCGTCCAAGGGGTCTCCCTCACGGGTTCGGAGCAGGTAGGAGCGATCGTGGCCGAGCAGGCCGGGCGTGCCCTGAAGAAGTGCGTGCTGGAACTCGGCGGCGCTGATGTGTTCATTGTGCTGGACACCGATGACGTGGACCAAGCTGTTAGGAAGGCCGTCATGGGCCGGATGGGCAACACAGGCCAGTCCTGCAATGGTTCCAAGCGGATCGTGGTGCTGGACAAGTACTTCGATGAATTCTCAGAGAAGTTCAAAGCCGCTATCGCCGGCCAATCCTACGAGAACGGTGATTTCGGTCCGCTCTCTTCTGATTCAGCCACCAAATTCCTCAAGGAGCAAGTGCAGGGAGCCCTCGACCAGGGCGCCGAAATCCTGGTGGGCAACAACCAGCCCCAGGGCAACGTCTTCACTCCGACAGTGATCACCAACATCACTCCCTCCATGGACATCTACAGCGAAGAGCTCTTCGGCCCCGTGGCGCAGCTCTACAAGGTCAGCAGCGACGAGGAAGCCATCAAGCTCGCGAACTCATCGCCCTACGGTCTAGGTTCTGTACTGATCTGCGACGATGGTGAGCGCGCTGAGCGCGTCGGCAACCAGCTCGACGTCGGAATGGTCTTCGTTGGCGCCTACGACCTCAGCGGGGCCGATGTTCCGTTCGGTGGTGTCAAGAAATCCGGCTACGGACGTGAACTGGGCAAAGTAGGCATGCTGGAGTTCGCTAACAAAAAACTGTTCCGCTTCGCGAAATAGCGCAATCTAGGCATTGTGCGGGGAACGGTTGCGGAAAGAGCTTCTACCCAGCCTCGGCACCATTCGCCAGCACGCCGCGCGGGCGAATGGTGCCGGACATCAATGACGACGACGAACAGGGGATGTTAAGGCTGATGACCAATTCGCCAGCAACCGGTTCTGACGAGGATCGAGCCCATGCGTCCTGGACACGGGACGGCGCCTCGCTGCGCCTTGCCCCAGGACCCTACTTCGGCAGCTATGGCGGCCGATGGATGCCAGAATCACTGATCGCCGCCCTCGATGAAATCGAGGACACGTTCCAGAAGGCCAAAGCCGATCCGGACTTCATCGCACGTCTCGAGGACCTCAACGAGAATTATTCGGGCCGGCCGTCCCCCCTGACCGAGGCCCAAAACTTTGCAGTGCACGCCGGCGGCGTCCGGATTTTCCTCAAGCGCGAGGACCTGAATCACACCGGCTCACACAAGATAAACAATGTGCTGGGCCAGGCGCTCCTTGCCATGCGGATGGGCAAGACACGTGTAATCGCCGAGACGGGCGCAGGCCAGCACGGTGTGGCAAGTGCCACCGCCGCAGCCTTGCTGGGCCTCGAATGCGTCGTCTATATGGGTGCCCAGGACTGCCGCCGGCAGGCGCTGAACGTGGCTAGGATGAAACTCTTGGGAGCCACGGTGATACCGGTGACCACTGGGTCCCAAACTCTCAAGGATGCCATCAACGAAGCCCTCCGGGACTGGGTGGCCAACGTTGACGGCACTCATTACATCCTGGGGACGGCAGCCGGCGCCCACCCGTTCCCGGCGATGGTCCGGTACTTCCATCAAGTTATCGGTGACGAAGCCCGCAAACAGATACTGGAGCGGACCGGCCGGCTGCCGGATGCGGTTTGCGCCTGCATTGGCGGCGGGTCCAACGCCATCGGTATCTTCCACGGTTTCCTGGATGACCCCGCAGTGAAGATCTATGGCTTCGAAGCTGGTGGCGCCGGCGTAGAAACCGGTAGGCACGCGGCCCCGATTACTCTCGGTCTGCCGGGTGTCCTGCACGGTGCCCGGTCTTACCTGATGCAGGATGACGACGGTCAGACCATCGAGTCGCATTCCATTTCTGCAGGACTGGATTACCCCAGTGTCGGGCCCGAGCACTCCTACCTGGCTGACATCGGGCGGGTCACCTACGAGCCGATCACAGACAGCGAAGCCATGGAAGCGTTCGGTCTCCTGTGCCGCACCGAGGGAATAGTCCCCGCGATCGAGTCCGCTCACGCACTTGCCGGTGCCATCAAGGTGGGACAGCGGATGGCAACCGAAGATGGGGGCGCGAGCAACGTGAACGAAAAGGTGGTGATCGTGAACCTATCGGGGAGGGGTGACAAGGACGTGGCGACCGCTGCGGAGTGGTTTGATCTTGCGAACCAGGACTCAGACGAGGCCGCTGCCGGCAAAGAGCAGTAGACAGTTATTGCAGAAGAGGGAGGCCGGATCATCGCGATCCGGCCTCCCTCTTCGGCAATGGCGGGTTGTGGGCTCAGGCCTGGTAGGTCGTATTCCCCGAGACTTCCGGGATCTCGACCCAGTCGCCGGAACCCGCGCTGCGCAACGAGGCATCCACGAGTTCGGAGGCTGACCATCCGTCCGCGACGGAGGGACCAAGCTGCTTTCCTTCCGCAACTGAACGCAGGAAAAGCGCCGCCTCAATGGTCTTGAGATCGTTGAATCCGATTCCGGGCCCGGGGCCGGGCTGGAAGCGGCCGAACTCGCCGAATGACGGCGGTGTCATGATGGTGCGGTAGCCGCTGCGGTCCGTGGCGAGCTCAAGCTGGTTCATGCGCTCGAAGTTCCACCGCAGGGAACCTTCAGTGCCGTAGACCTCGATGATGTATTCGGCATGGGGTCCGATGGCCACGCGCGTGGATTCGAACATGCCGATAGCACCGCCTTCGAAGCGGGCCAGCATGGCCGTGTAATCTTCGTTTTCCACCTTCCGGGTGACGTCCGAGGCCTGGCCCATGTCGAATGAATTCGAGGAGTTTCCCGCCGGCAGGGGCCGGTCCTTGATGAAGGTCTCCGTCACGGCATTCAGCGACGTTATGCGGCCCACCAGGAACTGGGCGAGGTCGAAGCCATGGCTGAGGACGTCGCCAAGGACGCCGGATCCTGCTCGGGCCTGCTCATAGCGCCAGGTGAATACCTGGCTTGGATCCGAGGCGTATCCGGTGAGGAGACGGATCTGCACGTTGGTGATTTTGCCAAGTGTTCCCGACCGGATCAGCCTGCGGGCTTCCGCCACTGCCGGGGCGTGCCTGTAGTTGAACCCGACTGAAGTGATGAGCCCTGCGGCCTCAGCGCCTTGTGCAATCTCGCGGGATTCTTGGGCGCTGCGGCCCATGGGCTTCTCAATCCAGAAGTGCTTGCCAGCCTCGATGGTGGCAAGTGCTATTTCGTGGTGGAGGAAGTTGGGAGAGCATATGGACACAACGTCCACTTCCGGGTTTTCCAGCACCTTGCGGTAATCCGTGGCCGTTTCCTTATAGCCGAGTGCGTCTTCGGCATGATGGCGGCCAGCGTCGTCGGGGTCCGCGGCAATCACCAATTCAGGATGTCGCGGCAGTTCCGGAAAGAACTGCTTGGTTGCCAGGTACGCGCGCGAATGCAGCCTCCCCATCCATCCGACCGAAATCAAGCCAACCCCAATGCGGTTTTGCTGTTCCAAGAGCACTCCTTAGTCTCTGCCGCTGTCCGGCGGTGCTGTGCCGCAGACTGGCGGCATCTGCTGATCAGCCTATGGACGCTGGCTGCGTGCTCTGTGTCTCAATGTGAGACAGCCGGAGACAGGGGAGCGCTGTTTTAGTGGAACGTACTAGCCAGCCACTGCCAAGCAAGAGGAGCCCGTCGCCGATGATGGACCGCGACCAACAACTTCGAACGGAACCCCTTCGGGTTCTCATCACTGGTGCAACCTCCGGCGTTGGGGAATCGACGGCAAAGCATTTCGCGAAACGCGGTGCTCGGGTGGCGCTGCTGGGACGGCGTTCTGCGGAGCTGCAGCGCGTGGCTGCGGAGATCGGCGCCGATGCCCACACCGTGGTCGCCGATGTCTCCGATGCTGACGCAGTCAGGAACGCCGTCCGGAGTGCGATCCACGCACTGGGCGGTTTGGACGTAGCGGTCAACGCTGCGGGCGTAGCCGGGCATGTTGCTTTGGAGGACCTCACCGAGGACCACTGGCAGGAAGTGCTGCAGACGAACTTGTCCGGCACCTTTTACGTAGCACAGGAGGCCGCGCTCCATATGCGGCGGTCCGGGGGAGGCTCGATTGTCAATGTGGCCTCCGACCTCGCCGCCATGGGCGTGCCGGGGCTTGTTCATTACTGCGCGTCCAAAGCCGGCGTTGTGGGACTCACCCGCGCCCTGGCGCTGGAACTCGCGCCCCTTGTACGGGTGAACGCCGTCTGTCCTGGACCGATTGACACACCCATGGTGCGGGCGGGCCTGGAAGCAGCGCCGGATCCGCTCGCGGCCCGGAGGTTGAAGGAAAGCACCGTGCCGCTGAAGCGCCTCGCGGAGCCGGACGAGGTGGCCGCCGCAATCTACTTCCTGGCCGTCGAAGGAACCTTTGCTACCGGAACCAGCATGGCGTTCGACGGCGGCACATCAGCTGCGTAGGAAACGCCACCAATTACCTGTCAAGACCGAACAAGCCAAGGAGCTTAAAAGGATATGGAAGAGTCGAACTACAAGGACCTCCGCAGTGCGCGGTGGTTCGCGCCGCACGACCTCACCGGATTCGTTCACCGCACAGCAATCCAGGCCGAGGGCTTCTCGCGCTTTGCCCTCAAGGACAAACCGGTCATCGGCATCGCCAACTCCTGGTCGGAGCTGGTTAACTGCAACATCCACTTCAAGCTGCTGGCAGACGCCGTCAAGCGCGGTGTCCTGATGGCCGGCGGACTGCCGCTGGAATTCCCCACCATCTCGCTGGGCGAAAGCCTCATGAAGCCGTCGGCTATGCAGTTCCGAAACCTCATGGCCATGGACGTTGAAGAGTCCATCCGCGCCTACCCGCTGGACGCAATCGTGCTCCTGGGCGGTTGCGACAAGACAGTCCCGGCCCAGCTCATGGGTGCCGCCAGTGCGGACGTCCCCACCATCATGCTGACCGGCGGGCCCCAAGAGCCCGCACACTTCCGAGGGAAGCAGCTCGGGGTAGGCACCGACACCTGGAAGTACGCAGATGAGCTGCGGGCAGGGAAGATCACCGAGGCGGACTTCGACGAGCTCGAGTCCGCCGCGAAACCATCTGCCGGACACTGCAGCGAGATGGGCACAGCCTCCACCATGACGTCCCTCGTCGAAGCACTCGGCATGTGCCTGCCGGGTACAGCGTCGATCCCTGCGGTAGATGCGCGTCGCGCCCAAGCGGCGGAAACCACCGGCCGCCGTGCAGTGGAGATGGCTCTGTCTCAAGGGCCAAAGCCCAGCGAAATACTTACAAAAGAGGCCTTCGATAACGCCATCACCCTCCTGATGGCAGTGGGCGGGTCCACCAACGCCGTGGTGCACCTCCTGGCACTCGCAAGGCGCGTCGGCTACGAGCTGCCTTTGGACCGCTTCCACCAGATCTCCCAACGGACCCCTCGCATTGTCAACGTCCGCCCATCCGGCGAGTACCTGGTGCAGCAACTGTTCCAAGTCGGCGGCATCTCCACCGTACTAAAGGAACTGGCGCCACTGCTGAACAAGGACGCCATCACAGTCACAGGGGAGTCCCTCGAGAGTGGCTACAGTTCGGCCCCCGAACCTGACGGCGTCGTCGTCAGTACTCTCGCAGCCCCCTTCGATGCCTCCGGCGGCATCGCCGTCGTCCGCGGCTCCCTGGCGCCCAACGGAGCGGTCATCAAACGGAGTGCTGCGTCCAAGGATCTGCTGCAGCACAAGGGCTCAGCAGTGGTATTCGAGGACATCTACGACCTGGGACGCAGGATTGACGATCCCGAGTTGGACATTACCGAAGACTCCGTTTTGGTCCTGCGCAACAGCGGGCCGGTAGGAGCTCCCGGAATGCCCGAATGGGGCATGCTGCCCATTCCCGAGAGGCTCCTCCGTCGCGGTATCCGCGACATCGTCCGCATTTCCGATGCCAGGATGAGCGGCACCGCATTTGGGACCACAGTGTTGCACGTGTCTCCCGAGGCCGCCGTGGGCGGACCGCTGGCGATTGTCCGGGACGGGGACCCCATTGTGCTCGATGTTGAGAACCAGCGCCTGGACTTGGACATCCCTGCCGAGGAGATCGAGAGGCGACTTGCGGAACTAAATCTTCCAGAACCGAAATACCGGCGCGGCTACGGACGGCTCTTCATCGACCACGTGAACCAGGCCGACCAAGGCTGCGACTTCGACTTCCTCAAGGGCCTTCCCGACGAGGAGCCACAACGCTTGCCGTACGGCCTGATGAGCGGTTGGCAGGGCGGCTGGTAAACGGCAGCAAACTCCAAACGCAAGAACAAACGGGGGCTGCTCCTGAAAGGCGCCCCGGGAAGGGGAAGGTGTGTCACAACCAAAAGTGATAGCGATTGTTCAGGAGGGCCGCCCGCTTCCTCCGCTGGAACGGCTGGAAGCCGAAGCAGACGTTGTTGTGGTCCGCACCGCAGACGAATTCCGGGCTGCGCAGCCCGGTGCGGAGATCCTGTTCCTCAACGACTTCAGGACCAAACTCCTGCGTGAGGTGGGGCCGGGGGAACTACGCTGGATACATACCTCAAGCATCGGTGTTGACAGCCTGATGACGGACGAAATCATCAACAGCGACATTGTTGTGAGCAACTCCCGCGGCGTATGCGAGCGGCCGATCGCCGAGTGGGTCCTGGGCGTCCTGCTGATGTTCACCAAAGACCTGCGCCGCACCATAGAGCTGCAGCAGGCGCGCACCTGGCAGCACCGCGAAACCGAGCCGCTGCTGGGACGGAAAGTCCTGGTGGTGGGGCCGGGTCCGGTTGGCCGCGAAACAGTCCTCCTCCTGCGCGCTGCAGGAATGGACGTTACTGTTGTGGGCCGGTCTGCCAGGAATGATGCGCAGCTGGGTTCCATCTCCGGCTTTGATGAGCTTGACCGGCTCCTCGGCCAAGCCGATGACGTGGTGCTGACACTGCCACTCACAGAAGAAACCCGTGGCCTGTTCAACTCGTTGCGGTTCGGCAAGATGCGGTCCGGGGCCCGCCTGGTCAATGTCGGCCGCGGAGCGGTGGTGGTGGAGCAGGATCTGCTCGATGCCCTTGACGAGGGACACCTGGCCGGGGCGGCGTTGGACGTGTTCGAACATGAGCCGCTGGATGCCGGGAATCCGCTGTGGAGCCGTCGGAATATCCTGGTCTCGCCGCATGCCTCTGGTGACCTCATCGGCTGGCGGGGGAGAGTAGTGGACTGCTTCGCCCGGAATCTCAGGTTGTGGAAAGCGCACGAGCCGCTAAAGGATGTGGTGGACCTGAAGAAGCTTGGTCTGGCTGCTCCTGCCCTGTCGGCTGAAACGCCCTGATCCAAGCCACCCCCGTGGGGTATTCCGGGAACCGGAAAACAGGCCGGAATGCCCCATGGGATCCTGTGTCCCAAGCTGGTACAGTGCTCCCACGATCCCCGTCGATAGTGTGATTCAGCACTCAAAAATTTCGTGACGAGGATTACATGTCAAGCACAATAAGAGTTACGACGAAAACGCCGACCCAAACCCAGGAACACAAGCTCAGCGGCAATATGGGAGTGGGTGAGCTGGTGATGAACGTGCTCGCCTTCTCCTCCCCGCTGACAACAGTTGCAGGCACCTTGCCTGTGATGCTCCTTTTCAGCGGTCACACGGCGCCGGGTATTTACCTTCTGGTGACCCTGATGCTGCTGATTTTCTCCGTTGGCTTCGTGAAGATGAGCCGCAGCGTTGAAGCGCCGGGCGGGTTCTACTCGTTTGTCACTGCCGGCCTGGGTAAACCCGCAGGCCTCGGAGGGGCGCTGCTGGCCCTCTTCGGGTACGTCTTCATTGGGTTCTTTGCGCCCTCCCTTTTCGCGTTGACTCTCCAAAGCTTCGTGGTGAACACGTTGAACGGCCCCGACATCCCGTGGTACTGGTACGGGCTAGGCATTATCGCCATCACCACACTCCTTGCCTATAACCGCATTGATCTCTCGGCGAAGGTCCTGACGGTCGTCATGCTGCTGGAATCGGCAGTTGTCGTCGTCTTCGACTTCGCGGCTTTCGCCACAGGGTCCGGTGTAGTTGTCCAGGGGATCGGATTCTCGATGCCGTGGATCACGGATGCCGGGTTGGGGCTGGCACTGCTGTTCGCCGTCGGAAACTTCTTCGGGTTCGAGGCGACGGTTATCTACCGGGATGAAGTCAAGAATCCGGACCGCACTATTCCCCGGGCCACCTACATCGCGGTAGTGGGAATCGGGTTGTTCTACGCAGTGGCGGCCTGGGCGTACACCGCGTTCATCGGGGCAGACAAGGTTCAGGGTGAAGCTGCGGCCAATACGGTGAACCTCTTCAATGATGGTGCCACGATCCTGGTTGGCAAGATCTTTGCGGACATCGCCGTTGTCCTTCTCATCACCTCGATCCTGGCGTCAATGCTCTCGATCCAGAACATCGCCGCGCGGTACAGCTTCTCGCTGGCAGCTGACGGGGCGCTGCCCTCCATGCTCGGCAGGGTCCACCCCCGCCACAAGTCGCCCTATGTTTCCGCGCTGGCAGTCGGCCTCGTGTGGGCCGTGGCCACAATGGTCTTCACCGTGGTGGGAGTTGCTCCCGAGCTCCTATACCCCATTGCCAGTGGCAGTGGAACATTTGCGGTACTCCTCCTGATGTTCATCACCAGCTTTGCAGTTCTCGTGTATTTTGTCCGACGCCGCAGTTTCGCTCCGGAGTCCGTCTGGAAGACCATCGTCGCTCCCATAGTCAGCGTGGTCTTCCTGGGCCTGATCTCATATTTGGCAATCACTAACTATCCCGAACTCATCGGCGGTTCCGCGTTGATGACAGCCATCTTCATGACCTTCACTTTTGCTTTGTTCTTCGGCGGGATTGCTTATGCATTCCTGCTGCGGTCCAAACGCCCGGACATTTATGCGCGCCTGGGCCGGCAAAATCTGGACTAACATTCCCTTTTCCGCATACAAATGCATCGGAGATCTGCAATGACGCAACAGATCAGAATTGGCCTGTTCGGAACCGGACGTATAGGCCAAGTACATGCCATAAGCGTGGCTACCCTGGACGAGGCAACGCTGTCCTGGGTATGTGATCCATTCATCGAAGGCGCAAAACAAACAGCTGCCGAATTCGGCGGTCGGGTGACCGACGATCCTGATGAAGTGTTCGAATCCGGCGAGATCGATGCTGTTATCGTTGCCTCTCCCACGGCGACTCATTTGGACCTCGTGGAGAAGGCGATCGACGCCAACGTGCCCGTGCTTTGTGAAAAGCCCATCGACCTGGAAATATCCCGGGTGAATGCCTTCCGGGATAAGGCCGCAGCATCAGACGTTCCGGTAGCACTTGGATTCAACAAGCGCTTTGACCGGCACTTCGTGGAGCTGAAACGCCGTGTGGCCGCCGACGAAATCGGAGTTTTGGAGCAGCTGCTCATCACCAGCCGGGACCCAGGGGAGCCCCCGGCAGCCTACCTCCAACAATCCGGCGGAATCTTCCGGGATATGACCATCCACGACCTTGATATGGCGCGGTACTTCATTCCCGACATTGTTGAGGTGTCGGCACGGGGCGCGGGCGTCTTCAGTGAGGGCATACGCGAGGCGGGCGACTTCGACTCAGCGGTAGTCACCTTGCGGGGTTCCAAGAATGAACTCATTACGATCCTGAACTCGCGTCACTCGGCGTATGGCTACGACCAGCGCATCGAGGCGTTCGGTTCAGCCGGATTGCTCCAGGTAGGCAACAAGAACGACAGCCTGGTGCGCCACTGGGGGTCCAGGTCCGTCGAATCGGCCGGTCCCTACCAAAACTTCTTCCTGGAACGCTATGCGGAGGCGTACCGCCTGGAGGTAGCCGAATTTCTCCGCGCGGTCCGCGGGCTGCCCTCGAGGAGCCCAGGATTTGAGGACGGCCGCGCAGCGCTGATCCTTGCCGACGCTGCTGAACAATCTGCCCGGACCGGTGCTGTGGTAGCAGTGGACCTCACGTGACCGGCCAATGAAGCCGCCTGCTCTGGGCCGCGGATGTTTCGCAACAACATCTGCGGCCCAGAGCAGGCCTTTTTCTTTCAGGCATCGCGAAGAACCAACTAAGACGAGAGGCGCAGTAGGCCGGCATGGGGGTAGTTGATGGGGCAAAGGAAGAGATGCAGGCAGATTGGACGCCAGCAGCGGCCTTTTGGGAGATAGCCGAAAGCGGGGATGCAGTCCGCCTGCAAAAACCGGGCTGGCCACCGCACGAGGGATACGTAGACGACAAGACTCCCGACGGGGACATCGTGTGGGTTGTCCGGGTGGGTGAGCTTCGGCTATTCCACAGAGCCGACGGTTACAGCCTGATTGTTTGTAGATAAGTCCAAACTTTTGCAAGCAGTTCTAAGCCGGACAAATCGTAAAACCTAATTGAATCGATTCATTCGTCGTGTTCCAAAGTGGCACACATGCCGCAATGCCGAATCCGTCAAAGTTCAAGTAAGTGAAAAAGTGTGGTGAGCGTCACGCGGACTTGGCGTCTTTAGAAAGCCCAGTTCTGCACAAATCAGACATCAGAGTTTGATTGACCCTTGCTGAATGTGATTCACGGGTTCGTTTGCATTTGCCCTATCAATCGAGGATGAAATGACCGATGCACCACCGGCGACACCTCCACTGGTCGCCCTTAAGGACATACATAAGACATTCGGGGCGGTCTCCGCATTACGCGGCGTCAGCATCGATGTCCAGCCCGGCGAAACCTTCGCGCTACTTGGCGACAACGCCGCCGGCAAGTCGACGCTCATGAAGGTACTCACCGGCGTTTACCAACCCGATCAGGGTTCCATCGAGCTGGATGGAAAAAGGACGGAGTTTCCCACGCCGTCCGCCTCCCGCGACCAAGGGGTGGAGATGGTTTACCAGGACTTTGCCCTGGCAGACAACCTGGATGTTCGTACCAACATTTTCCTTGGGCGGGAACCGCAAAAGAATATCCTCGGCCCATTCCTGCGCATCATCGACCGCAAGAGAATGGAAATTGAGACCAAACGGGTGCTTGAACGCCTGGACATCCCCATTAACCCCCGGCTCAAGGTCAAGCGGCTCTCCGGTGGCCAGCGGCAGGCGGTCGCGATTGGGCGAGCACTGGCCTTTGATGCCCGGCTGATCATCATGGATGAGCCGACCGCCAACCTTTCCGTCGCGAAAGTGGACAAGCTCATCGAGGTGACCCAGCGTCTTAAGGACCTGGGAATTGCCGTCATCATCATCACGCACCGGCTGGACGAGGCTTTTGCCGTGGCCGACCGATTCGCCGTCATGCGCCAGGGACGAGTGGTGGGACGTTTCCGTGTGGGAGACGTCACCGAGTCACAAGTGGCGCACCTGATTTCCCACGGCACCTTGGACGACTATGTCGACGACGGGAACGGTATCCCTGAAGAGCGACGCAAGATCGGCAGCACCTCATCCTTGCCCGTTGTCAACGCAATGGCAGCACGTGGAACGACGATCAACGGGAGCGACTCGTGACCCTCACAATGGATAACCTCAAGGCAAAGCTGGGGCCTGCGGACCTCAAAGGCGGGTCCGCCGCCACCAAGGTGAAGCGCTTCATAGGGGACTATGGCATACTCGTGTTCTTCGTGCTGATTGTCGCCTTTCTGGCTTTTGCTGCTCCCAACTTCCTCACGCTGAACAACCTGGTCAACGTTGTCAGGCAGTCGTCCATCATCGGACTTATCGCCTTGGGCATGACGTTCATCATGATCACAGCCGGCATCGACCTCTCGGTCGGCTCCATCGTGGGCCTCGCCGGGATGACGTTCGCCCTGCTTGCCCCAGCCAGCGGTGGCGCGTTCTGGTTGCCGCTGATAGCGGGCCTGGGCGTAGGCCTGCTGGTGGGTTTCCTCAGCGCGGCGATGGTGGTGTGGGGAGCCATCCTGCCCTTCCTGGCAACACTGGCCACTATGGCCATAGCCCGCACGGCCGCCCTGGTCATCACGAACGGGCAAGTGGTTTCCGGCCTGAGCGGGCCGGCCGAATGGCTGGGGTCAGGCTTCGTCGGTCCCATTCCTGTCCCCGTGATCATCTTCTTGCTGGCCGCGCTGATCTGTGACTTCGTTTTGAGCCGCACCAAGTTCGGTTCGCACGTCTACGCCGTTGGTGGAAACGAGGAATCGGCCAAAAAGGTGGGAATCTCCACAAGCCGGGTACTTTTCACCGTGTACCTCATCGGCGGTGTCACCGCCGCACTGGGTGGCCTTGTCCTGACTGCACGTCTGGATGGTGCGGCCCCTGTCGCCGGTACCGGTTACGAGCTTCAGGTGATCGCCGCGGTCGTGATTGGCGGGACGAGCCTCTTTGGTGGCGTCGGCACCATCCGCGGAACCGTAGTGGGGGTCCTCCTGCTAGGTGTGGTGATGAATGGCATGAACCTGCTGGGCGTGTCCTCTTATTTCCAGCAAGGCGTACAGGGCGTCATTTTGGTGCTCGCCGTCCTGCTGAATCGGTGGAAGTCGGACTGACCGGCACCCCCACCACGCAACAAAAAAATCTCCTTGAGCACAAACAAAACCACCGAAAGGAACAACCATGAGCATGCCACGTAAGATCGCCGCGGCGGTCGCCATGATGGCTGCGGGAGCCCTCACCCTGACAGGGTGTGCCGGTAGCACCAATGCAAGCAGCAGCGGCGGGACAGAGAAGACCTACAACATCGGCGTTGTGGTGCTTGACCTGCAGGACCCGGACCTGGCCCACATGACGGACGCCATGAAGAAGACGGCTGATGAAAAGGGCGTCCAACTCAACATCACCGACTCCAAGAAGGACGTCGGAAGTGAACTCAACCAGGTCGAGGACCTCCTCACCCGCCAGGTTGACGCCATCATCATGCAGCCGTTGGACGGCGACGCCAGCCAAAACGCGGCCAAACGGGTCATCGCCGCCAACATCCCGCTGTTCATCCTCTCCACCGAGTTCGCCGAGGGGGCGGACGTTGGATACAAGAGCTACATCGGCGTGGACGATACCGTGGCAGGCGAAATGCAGGCCGAATACCTGAACAAGACACTTCCGGAAGGCGGCAACATCGTGTTCGCCGCTGGCATCTACGGAGCCTCCTGGACGGATCGCCGGAAGAACGGCTTCGACAGCAAGATCAAAAAGAACTTCAAGGTCGTGGCGGAATTCCAGGCGAAGGGCAGCCGTGACGATGCCAAGCGCAATATGGAGGACACCCTCCAGCGCTTTGGCGCCGGCCAGATCGACGCCGTGGTGGCCAACAACGACGAGATGGCCATTGGCGCAGCCTCCGCCATTGCTGACGCGGGCCGGACAGCCGAGTTCAAGGCCGTGGTCGGCGTAGACGGTACGGAACCGGCACTTCAGGACATCAAGGCCGGCACAATGTCGGCAACGGTCCGTCAGGACTCTGCCGGGCAGGGCGCCAAGGCCGTTGAGGTTGTAACCGACTTCCTCAAGGGCGGAAGCGTGGAGAACCGCTACACGCTGCCGTTCACACTCATTACCAAGGACAACCTTTCCGAGTTCTTGAAGTAGACAGTTCCATCATTCCAACGGGCACAGCGGATCCATCCGCTGTGCCCGTTCTGTTTTGGCACACCCCAGCGTGCTCCGTGCCTGCCTACACTTCCTGCGGACCACTACGAATGGAGAATGCGACCATGCCCCATGGCGACGACGGTGACACGAATCTGAGGCAGTTGCTCTCCCGGTTGAAGGATCACGGCATCGAGGTGGACGACTCCCGGCGAAGGCGCTCTGAGTACTCCTATGATGCATCCAACTATCGGGTACGGCCTGCCGCCGTCGCCTTCCCGAAAGACGTCCACGACGTGCGGACAGTTTTGCGGGCATGTTCGGCCATGGGGGTGCCGTCCACCGCACGCGGCGGGGGTACCTCGATGGCGGGGAACGCTATAGGCGACGGTTTGGTGTTGGACCTTTCCCGCCGGATGAAGACGGTTGGAACCCTCGACGCCGACCAGGCGACGGTCTGGGCTGACGCCGGGGTTGTCCTCGGCGAGCTGCGCGTGCACGTTGAGAAAGCCACCACAGGGACGTTGACGTTTGCACCGGACCCTTCGTCGCTAACACGTGCCACAATCGGCGGGTCCATCGGGAATGACGCCTGCGGAAATCACTCGGTGGCCTATGGCCGGATGAGCGATCACTACCGGGAAGTGGAGCTGGTCACGGCTGACGGTGCGTACCTCAGGGCGGGGCGGGATTTCCTGCGCGCCGTTGACGAAACCGATTCCCATTCCGTTGCCCGGGCCCAGGAGCTTCTGGAGGGTCTGAAAGCGCTGGCGGCGGCAAATCTGGCGTCCCTTCGTGTGGAGCTGCAGACCATTCCCCGGCAGGTCTCCGGGTACCACGTTGGCCATCTGTTGCCGGAGCACGGCTTTGATGTGGCACGTGCGCTGGCCGGCAGCGAAGGTACGTGCGCCGTTGTTGTACGGGCGAAGTTGGGCCTGGTGCAGAAGCCCCGAACCGTAGCGCTGCTGTGCCTTGGCTATAAGGACACCATCGATTCTGCACGCGATGTGATGACCATCCTGTCCGCAAAGCCGAGCGCCATCGAGGGCCTGGACGCATCGATCGTGGACATCATGCGGCACCGCCGCGGAGCGGCCAGCGTGGAGTCGTTGCCGGAGGGCAAGGCTTTCCTCATGGTCGAGTTTTCGGATGACACCCTTCAGCAGGTGGCCGCTTCCTGCGGAGACCTGGTTGGCAAGCTTCTCGTCGACGGCCGCGTTGTTGACCACTTGATCGTCACTGAGCCCCTGGAACGGGCCAAGCTGTGGCGGGTGCGCGAAGACGGCGCCGGGCTCTCATCACGTCGGATCGATGGAGTGCAAACGTGGCCCGGGTGGGAAGATTCAGCGGTTGCCCCGGAGCGGCTTGCCGACTACTTGGCGGATTTGCTCCCACTGGTGAACGGGTACGGCTATACGGCTTTTATGTATGGCCACTTTGGTGCAGGGTGCGTCCATATGCGGTTGGATTACGATCTGCGCACTGAGTCCGGGATACGCGTATTCAGCGACTTCACCCGTGAGGCGGCCAAGCTGGTGGTGGCCCATGGCGGTTCGCTGTCAGGAGAACACGGTGACGGTCGGGCGCGGAGCGAATTGCTGGAGGTGATGTACTCCCAAGAGATGGTTGGCATCTTCAAGGCCTTCAAACACCTCTGGGATCCGGCAGGAATCCTCAACCCCGGGATCATCGTCGACCCGGCACCTTTCTCTGCCTCGCTTGCTTTGGAAGGCGTAGCAAAACCCGGCCCCACCCACGATGAGCTGACCGCAGCCCCGACGGCCGCCGTCGTATCTTCCTCCGGAGACCGTGCCCTGCTCCCGGTGGCGAGTCCGTTCGTCGGGAACACCCACGCCTGCATTGGTGTGGGACGGTGCCGGTCCACCACCGGCGGCTTCATGTGCCCAAGTTACCGGGCAACGAAGGATGAAAAGGATTCGACCCGCGGCCGGGCCCGGGTGTTGCAGGAACTGACCCGGACCCAAGGCAGCAGCAAGGACGGCTGGTCGAGCGCGGAAGTCCGGGAGGCACTGGACCTCTGCCTGTCCTGCAAGGCCTGTTCCACTGACTGTCCCACAGGCGTGGACATCGCTGAGGCCAAGTCGGAACTGATTGACGAGCATTATCGCGGGCGCATCCGGCCCTTCACGCACTATTCCATTGGCTGGTTGCCCCGGTGGCTCCCGCTGCTGACGCGCATGGCGCCCTTGGCTAATGTGGGGACAGCTTTCGGCCCCTTCCGGCTTGTGGGGGAATGGTTGGGCATCAGCGCCCGACGACGACTCCCGGCCTTCGCGGCGAACGGAAGGATCCGAAAACGGGTGCGGGAAGCCGAATTTGCGGACAACGCCGACGTCCTTTTGTTCATCGACAGCTTCACACGCGCATTCAGGCCCGAGGTGGTTCCGGCTGCAGCCCGGGTGCTCCGCGACTCCGGGAGCTCCGTGGGGTGCACTCCGGACGTTTGCTGCGGCCTCACTTGGATCTCCACCGGGCAACGTGATGGGGCCAGGCGGCGACTGGCCCGGTTGATCAGGAAGCTCGACGACGGCACGGACCGGGATATCGTCGTCATCGAACCCAGCTGCGCGGCGACCATCCGCGACGAAGGTCCAAAACTGGTGGGCGGCGCGGCTGCTGCCAGGGTCGCGGCAAGGGTGCGGTCATTCTCCGTAGCTGTGGATGAAGCCATCAAGCGGGGGTGGAAGCCGACGGCGATGCCGCCAGTAACAGCCGTGCTGCAAACCCACTGCCATGAGCATGCAGTGTTCGGTTCAGGTGCCCAGAAACGCGTCCTGGAAGCCTGGGGAGTTCGACACCTCGTGGAATCGTCCTCCTGCTGTGGCGTGGCCGGTAACTTCGGCTTTGAGGCCGAGCACTTCGATATGTCCATGAAAGTTGCCGAGCACTCCGTCATACCGGCCCTTTCGAAGGGCGACGCAGACGCCCTTGTTCTCACCGACGGCTTCAGTTGCGCCATGCAGGTCTCGCAGATAGACCCCCGGCGCTCGAGCAAGCACCTCGCCGTGGCGATGGACCCTGACAATGCCAGCGGGGAACTGTAGGTGGAATACTTCGGAATTTTCCTCATTTTGGTGGCGGCCGGGTTGGGCTTGGTTGGCCCACATGTGGGCAAGCCCGCCCGTCAACCGCGAAACATGGCCAACATGTGGGGCATCCCATTTGTACCACCGGGTGCAGCAGCTTTTTTAATCGCAGCGGCAGGGTTCTTTATGTTTGTCACGAGCATCAGCTCACGATGAGCCCGTGCTCATCAGCAGTTGTGTCTCAAACTGACACGATCGGCGTTGTTTCCCACCGCGCATTCTGGGAGTGACCAAAAGGCACAACTAGTTTTTGAGGGTTGATCCCGATGATGAACAGGAAGCTCGCACAAGGACGGCACGTTGAATGGCTGCGAGCGTCGGCACACTACGACGAGACGAATCTGGGAGAGCGGACTGATCAGCAGTCGAAGCGCTCCGGCAAGATCGTCCATCGCCTTCGACAGAACATCGTGGAGGGTCGCGATATCCGCGATGCCAATCCCTGGCCGTCCCCGGGTTCTTAGCCGCCAAGACTGCGGGGATGCGTGCGTGGCAGCCTTCGTGTGGCTGGGCTCCGGCACGGCCGCCGAGTGTTTATTCGTGTTCGTGACGGAGTCACTTCCGGACGGCAGTCTGTGCACCAAAATGCTGTATCAAACTGACACGTTGGGTTCGGCGGTCCGCAGCGGATGCTGGAAGCGAGCCAGTGGGGCTCTCAGCTCTAGCGAGTTGATGCAGATGATTCGCAGAATCAAGGTGAGGGAAATGAAGGCTCGACAAACTTACAAAACGCACAGAAAGCATGCCGCACTTTCCGATTGGCGCGAACTTCGATGCGGTGAACTGGTGAACATCTTGATGAACGCACAGATCATCGCCCGGGGCCAAGTGGAAGAAGTGTCGGGAAGCGGCCGAGTTCTCTGGATCATGGATGAGAGATCCAAGACTCAGGCTTTTCTTAGGTCGGACGGCGTCTTTGTTCAAAGATATTGATTCCCAACAGTCATTTGTGTGGTTCTGGGCAGAACGCACTGCCCGAAGCTCAACCCGCTGGCAACCTGGAGCGGTTACAACAGCAAAGAATATGGCTCTCTGCTCTGCGGCTCACGCCGCCGGTCTCGGTAGAAGGGACCCCGCAATCGCAACTCCGCAAGTCAGATGTGCAGCCCTTGGGCCGCGACGGTACCGGGTAGACGGCGTCATCGGCTGCAAAGCACTGGCTCGGCCATTCGATGCCGTCTGCCATAAGAAGGGCGAATCTACCGAAACCGCGGAAGGACTTACGAAATGGGACTTCACTTCCAGCACGACTGGTGGCCAGCAGTGGGCCACGATGTAGAGATAAGGCACAACGGGAGAGTGGTTCGAACCGGTCACGTGGACGCGGTCACCGCGGATGACGAAATTCTCTGGGTCCAGCACGATGGAGCCCGCCATCGAGAGCTCTTCGAAAAATCTGAGGGGTTCGAAGTCTGGATGGAGTGCACAGGAGCAACACAGCACACACCAATCTTCCTTTGACGAGAGTAAAGCTCGGGACACTTGTACAGCCCCTAGGACAGCACGTGGCTATGCTCAGGTTCCTACAGTATCCAGCTCAGCCATCGTGTTCCTGCCGGAATCATCTATGAATGCGTTGATCCCAGCTAGCCGAATGATGCTTGGGAGATCCGGGCAGCGTGACCAAGGCAGGAAGCGCCCGAGCTATACAGAAGGCCCGGGAGCAGCTGTCCATGAACGCCCGCATGAGCCGGCCCGCGTCAGTGAATTGTCCGTGGATTGGTGCGGCCTGGGATCCGGTGATTCGAGTGTATCGGCACGCTGTCTTGGTTTTGTGCATCTAGCCAGGAGGGCGCCGCCCGTACCGAGGATCCTGTACCTGCCGCGTGCACGCCTCCGATACAGCTGACACTGGTTTTGCTGCGAAGCATGTTGGCAGAAGCGTTTTGGCCTAGTCATGTGGGTGTGGGCCCAGAAGCTCATGAGATGGGTGAGGAGGTGTCGTCACATGATGGTCTTCATCGTTGGCCGGTTGCGGCAGCCGCTGAGTGCTGCCTTCCATGCGGAAGGCCTCACCCGGGACGTGGGGCCGTGGCGAACTCGGGCATCGTCGCCGTGTTGCCAACGCAAAGACAAACCGCGTTCCCTCAGAGAGGGAGCGCGGCTGGCGTTGTGGGCTCTGCCCAGAACGACCATTCTCGGGTGTGCACATTGTGCACACCTTTGCTGGCGGACTGGGTTGTATATGGGTCGGACCGGCCCGGATTCCGCATGTTTCCGCGGGATCCGAGTGTTTGCAAGGGCTGGAATGCGGTTCGAGTCCCACCTCGGGCACGTATTCCCCCTCGTCAGAGGGGGTTTTGCTTTTAATGTGTTGACATTGACCCTCCGCGGGTTCCTCTGACTCTGGCCGCGGTCTGTGCCTGGCGCCGCGGTTACCTATGAAATTGTGTGGGTGACGGGGTCAGGGACCCTTGACTGGTGGGCCCTCCGCCTGCTGCATCTGGGGTTATCCGTCCTCTTTTCTGGTTGGTTGTCGTGGCCGTTGTTGGCCATCACTCATTCATAGCCAGATGTTGTGTTGACGACATGACCAAGGTCTATTTGCCGTCCTGGATTTCCCGCGTAGTGGGGCTCCATTCGGACCATGCCGAGTGCGCGCAACGCCTGTTTGTCCGGCCAAAGGTGGTGTTGACACTGTCAACACTTGGTTGACGGCCAACTGTCTGGCTCGCATCGTGATCTCCTCCGCAGATTTTGTTGCTGATGGCAGTTCATGCTTCCGGCCCTCCCGGGGTACATGACCTGCGTGGAACCTGGGCAAAGGAGAGTGTGCTGGTGTCGTGGCAAACGTGCCGTCGAGGGCCGCAACTCGGGCTGACGGGCCTGTGCGCCAATGGTTGTAAGAGTGGGCATGCCGGGCCCTTCGGGTTGTGTGTGCTTTGATATCTCTCTAGGGAGCCGCGGACCGGGCCGACATGACATCACGTTGAGATGTTGGCGAAGCCGCGCACTGAAAGCCCCGATGAGGCGGCTGGATGGCCACTTCGCTAGATGCCCTGCAGGTTGGTGGTTCCTGGCGCGGAGGGCTTGAGGACGCAGGCCTGGTGGACCGCAGGCAACAGAGCCCCAGAGCCGGTGAGGAATGATGGTGTGTGGGATCCGGACTCTCTTCCGGGCAATTCTGGTCTGCTTGCTCTGTCATACGGAGACTGAGGACTTGACGCATCAGGCTCGCAGGACCCGGGGGGACCTCACCTCCACTCAGTGTCACGGCGCCACTCACTCCCGTCCACTCCTCGCTGCCCACAGGATCATAAAGTGCAGCTTCGGTGCGCATTCCATCGCCAAGAGCGTCAAACGGTGCAGACTTTGGCTGGCTGACTGAAAAAGCCACGTGGTGCGTGTCACTGTTGGCATGGAAAACGACAGAACCACAACAGCCGCTTCCCGGCTGCGGGTTCAGATAAATATGGGGCAAAACGACGGCTGCTTCCGCTTCCGTCTGGGCATGTCCCCTCTCCCAAAATCCTGAGGATGGATCTAATGGCTACTAATTTGTCGAGGCGCGGCTTCCTTGCACTGAGTGTTCTGGCTGGCGCGACTCCACTATTCGCGTCCTGTTCATCGCGCGGGGCTGCGGCGGGCGGCGGTTCCAGTTCCACGCTTGTATATGTCGGCTCCGATTTCCCCGCCAACTTTGATACCGACAGCGCTGCCGGTGCGAACGTGGCCGGTGAAAACATAGTCGGAAACACCTATGGCGGTGACATCGTGGCATTCGGCAAGACGCAGGTTAATGGCACCTCCATCGCCGATATCCTTGCGAGTGGAGTAATGGGCGGCCTCGAGAATGGATTTGCCAAGACCATCGACGTCTCGGCTGATCAGCGAACCATCACCATTACTCTCAGGGACGACATCGTCTCGAATTTGGGCAACAAGTTGACGTCTGCCGATGTCGTCTGGTCTTTTCAACGCAACTTCGCCCTCAAGCAAACTGGCCTGTTCATGGCCAACTCGATGGGAATCACCAGTGCTGACCAAGTGGTTGCCCTGGACGAGCGCACAGTGAGGTTCGCCCTCGATAAGCCGAATAGCATCTTCTTTAAAGTCGACGCGGCCAAGCTCTATGCAGGACTCTTTGACTCCGTTGCCGCGAAGCAGCACGCCACCTCCGACGATCCGTGGGCGCAGGGTTGGCTCGGAAAGAACACCGCCGGCTTCGGCGCTTACACCGTTTCGGCTTTCCAAGAAGGCCAAACGGTCACGCTCTCCGCCAACCCGCATTCCTTGACAAGGCCTGACTTCGACAAGGTCGTATGGCGCTCTGTGCCGACGAGTGCCAACCGGCTCGCGTTGCTGCAGTCCGGCGAAGCGGACATCGCCATGAACCTTAGCCCTAGCCAGCTGCAGTCGGCCAAGAAGGCGGGGCTCACCGTCACGTCCTATAAGTCGAACAAGATCCAAGTGATGCCGCTCAACGCGCTCGACCCGAACTTGAAGGATCCCCGGATCCGCCAGGCAATCGCCTACGCCTTGCCTTACGCAGACATCCTGAGCAGCGTGTATCTAGGCACGGCAACCGGCTTGAACAGCCCCCTTCCGGAGGACTACCCGGGCCACACCCCAAAGCATAACGAGTACAAGACCAACCTCGACAAGGCCAAGATCCTCATGGCGGAGGCCGGCGTGTCCGGATTCAACTTGACGTTGACCTTTTCCAACGACAACTACGAGGATCCCCTGATAGCGCCCATCGTTGCGTCCGCCCTCAAGCAAATCGGGATCAACGTGCTGCTCGAAGGATTGCCGGCGTCGAGCTATTTCGACAAGCTGTACAAGCGCGGGGGTCAAGCGTATCTCGCCGCATTCTGGCCCTTCGTCGCTGACCCAGCCTATGCCCTCGGCGTCTACTGGAAGTCCACGTCTTACCTCAACGTCGGGTCCTGGAACAACGCAGAGTACGACACGCTCATCGAAGAGATGCTGGTCGAACCCGAGCCATCAGCCCGTAACCTGAAGGCTGACCGCGCCCAGCAAATCTGGATGCAGGACCAGCCCTGGGTGCTCCTAGCCAACCCCGGGTGGCACGTCGCGCATTCAAAGCGCGTCTCCAACGTCACGTGGTATCCGAATAATGGGGTCCGCTTCGCTGATCTCAAGCTCGTGAAGTAGGGCCGTGTCGTGGGCCGTTTCCTCCTCCGACGTCTTTTCCTACTACCCGTCCAGCTCTTTGGCTTGCTCGTCCTTGTTTTTTTCCTCACTAGACTGATACCCGGCGATCCTGCCTATGCACTCGCCGGGGGTCAGGCAACAGCCGAGCAGGTGGAGCGAATTCGCCAGTCGATGGGACTGGACCAGCCTCTGTGGGTCCAGTTCTGGCACTACGTCTCCGGTGTCCTCCAGGGGGACTGGGGCACCTCCATCCAAACCAACAGCCCCGTCGTACGGGACCTCGTGCAGAGGGCGCCCGCAACCCTGCTCCTGATGTTCTTTTCCCTACTCATGATCATCCTGCTGGCGCTAGTGCTAGTCGGGTGGCTACTCTGGCGGCCACAGGGACTCGCCCGCAAGGTCGTCAGCGGATACGGGTTTCTCGCTGGCGTCGTCCCCGATTTTTGGGTTGGCCTCAGCCTGGTTTCCCTACTTTACGTGCAGCTCGGAATCGGCGCATCGCCGAGCGGCCAGCTGGACGCGAGGATTACCGTACCTCCGGTAACGAACGTCGGACTGATCGACGCTGCCATCGCCGGCGATCCACCAGCTGTCGCAAACGCAATGGCACATCTCGTTTTGCCCTGCATCACGTTGATCTTTGTCTACCTGGCACCTGTCATCCGGATCATGTCCGCAGTGACCGAGAAAGTCAACGGCTCGGATTTCGCCCGCTTCGCCGATTCCTGGGGTATCTCTCCTTGGCGACGTGTTCGGTACATTCTGCGTTTCACGTCGCCAACTATGGTCACGACACTCGCCTCCACCACCGTCTTTCTCGTCGGCGGAGCCGTCCTCGTCGAAACCGTCTTCTCCTGGGGCGGTGTAGGGCAGTATGCAGTGGCAGCTGTGACGCGCTCCGACTACGTGGGCGTGCAGGGCTTCGTCCTCATTGCCGGACTGTTTACAGCCATGGTCTACCTCGCCAACGACCTTCTACACGCCGCAATCGATCCGCAATTGAGGAAAGCATGAAAACCCTGATACCCACCACACTTGCGGGGAAGGTAGGCGTCATTGGAAGCTTCACCTCCGTCATCCTTGCCGTCATCGGCCCCTGGATCGCTCCCTACGACCCGGAAAAGCCGACGGTGGATGTCCTCCAGGAACCCAGCTTCACGCACCCCTTCGGAACCGACGCATCTGGTCTCGACATCTTCTCAGTCGTCATCGCGGCCTTCCGTACGGACCTCTCGATCGCCCTGCTTGGCGTCGGCGCTTCGTTCGTCCTCGGACTCCTGCTCGGTTCCATCAGTGGTTTTTCCGCCGCTGGCGGCCGGATCTGGAGGGTACTCGCCCGGATCGTCGATGCTGCCCTCGATGTTTTCCAGTCGATTCCAGTCACCGTCTTTGCGTTGGCACTAACGGCGATTTTTGGTCGAGGAACCGGTGCCGTGATTACTGCAGTTGTCTTTGTGACCACCCCGATTTTCGCCCGGCTGATCCGCTCATCCTTGCATTCAGTAGTGCAGGGAGGCCTCGTGGCATCCTGCCGTATATTGGGCCTCGGAACGATCCGTACACTTACGCGGCATGCCCTCCCCAATTCAGTTGACAGCGCAGTGGCGAATATCTCGGTCAGCCTCGGTGTCTCCGTACTCCTCACCGCCGCACTGAGCTTCCTAGGGGCCGGTGTCCGTCCCCCCACACCCGAATGGGGCTACGTGATCTCCATGGGAGCCAACTATGTCGCCACAGGCCAGTGGTGGATTAGCCTCATGCCCGGTCTGGTGCTGTGCCTGTCAGTGGTCTCCTTTGCCTTGACCGGCGAGGCCGTCAGGGAATGGCTCGCCGGTGCTGGGCTACGTTCGGCTGCCAACGAAGAAGTCACCCTTTCCACCGGACAAACCGAGAGGACATCATGACCAAGTTCCACACTCCAATGGGGGAGGACCTGGGCAGGCACGTGTTGAAAATCGAGGATCTCCGACTAACTGCCTCCCAGGGAGCCCGGGACCTGGTCAAAGGAGTTTCACTTTCGGTCGCCCCCGGTCGAGTGCTGGGACTTGTCGGTGAGTCTGGCAGCGGCAAAACGCTTACCGGGCTGAGTTGCCTCGGGATGCTGCCGCAGGGCATCGAGCGCACGGGTGGAGAGGTCTTTGTCGCGGGGCAGCCGATCCTGGATCTCGCCCCGAATGAACAGCGCCGCCTCCGAGGCTCCGTCGTATCAATGGTGCTGCAGGATCCGCTGAGCGGCTTCCACCCGATGCTCACCGTAGGCAAGCAGATCGTCCATTCCTTGCAGGATCATGGCGTTGGCAAGGAATCCGCACGGGCAAGGGTGCTCGAGGTGCTCGGTCAGGCGCGACTGCCTGAGCCAGAGAAGGTGGCAAACCGGTTTCCGCACCAGTTGTCTGGTGGCATGCGCCAACGGGCAATGATCGCCCTCGCACTTGCCAACCGTCCCAGTCTCCTGATCGCTGACGAGCCTACAACCGCCCTGGATCCTACAGTTCAGGCAGGAGTACTCCGTCTCCTGCGCCAGCTGGCCAACGATGGTCTCGGTATTGTCTTCGTTACGCACAACCTCGGCGTCGTGGCGGGACTCTGTGACGAGGTCAGCGTCATGGAGCATGGGCTCATCGTCGAATCGGGCGACGTTGCACCGGTCCTGGAGAACCCGCAGCACCCCTACTCGATCGAGCTGCTCAATGCCTCGCCACGCCTCTCGTCGCCGTACGTTCTGCGCGCTCCCCTCAATGCAGCCCGGACGAACGAACCTGCTGCCATTTCCGTTCAAGGCGCCAGCCAGCGGTACGGCACTCGGGGTATTTTCGGCCGAGGAGCAGTTGTTCACGCCCTAAGTGACGTCAGTTTTGAGATCCCGCGCGGCAGCACCACCGCTATCGTCGGCGAATCCGGATCAGGCAAGTCAACGTTGACGCGTCTGCTGGTAGGCCTCGAAAAACCGACAGCTGGCCGCGTCACCGTAGCAGGTCAAGACATGGCGAGGCTTAATCCGGCGTCAGAACGGGAGTTCCGACGTAAAGTCCAGCTGGTATTTCAGGATGCCAGCCGAAGCCTGGACCCCCGCTACACAGCCGAAGAGCTCCTCCTCGAGGCACTGGGCGTCGCAGACCGGATGGCTTCGCCGTCTGCGGTCCTCGAGCTGTGCGATCGAGTGCACCTCCCCCGGACCATTCTCGGACTGCGCACCACCCATCTTTCCGGAGGCCAGCGCCAGCGCGTCGCCATCGCGCGGGCGCTGGCGCCGAATCCGGAAATCCTCGTTGCGGATGAGCCTGTCAGCGCCCTGGACGTCACCAACCAGCAACGCATCATGGCTCTGTTCCAGGAACTCGTGGACGAAAACAACCTCACGCTGATCATGGTGTCCCACGACCTCGCACTGGTGAGGGACATGACCGACACAGTAATAACGATGTACAAGGGACGGCTGATGGAAGCAACTCCCGCCGAAGAGTTCTACCGCAAACCGCGAAATCCCTACTCGCAGGCCCTTCTCGATGCGATGCCCGACCCCAGCCGAATCGGGGAACTTCCGACCGTCACCGTACCGGCCCTGCCGGGCCGCATGGGCTGAAAGCAGGTAACTCGAATGTGCACCCTCCTTGCCGCACAATCTACGGCCGGACCGGTACTTGGCAGCAACAGCGACAATCCATATCTCGTTGGCAGCCGGGTCTTGGCATCAACCGACGGGGCCTATCCATTCATCGGAACGGAAGTGACCACCTACAGGGCCGCTGAGGCGGTCCCTTGGAACTCGGTGATGACCAGGGGCCTGAATGCACTTGGAGTCGCTTTCACTTATTCCTACGTGCCCGCATCAAAGTCGGCATCCAATGGGTACAGGAAGCTGGTAGACCGGCGGGGAACCCGCGATGCACTGGGCCAGGCGGCTTCGGCGGAGGAATTCGTTTCATTGCTGCAACAGCGGGCTTCCACACTAAACGACGGGAACTATCTGATAGCCGATGGCAAGGGGGTTGTTGTGGTCACCGTCAATGGTCAACGCTCGACCCGGAGAACAGTTGCACCCGGGCAAAACATCGCCTGCACCAATTCCTGGTTCGCGGGACAAGAGCCCGACGATGACGCTTGGGTAGGAGAGAGTTTTTCCAAAGAACGCCTCGGCCAGGCCGCCGTCGTGCAGTCCACGCCGCTCCTCGAAGTACAGGATGTCCGTCAAGCCCTGCATTCGGCCCTTGCCCAAAACGATGACCAGGAAGACGCCAACAGCCAGGAGGCACGGACCGTCGATGCTCACGGCAAGGACAGCGGAACAATATCCAGTGAGATTATCGTCCCTGCTGAGGGCACCCTTTGGTGGTGCTACGGATGGCCCTCAGGCACGTCTCGCGGGTACGAAAGTTTTATTCGAGACTCCTGGGGTGAGTACCTGCCGTTTCAGGTATCGAAGGTGGACCATACAGGACTGCTAACCACAGACGATGGCACAATAACTCTCTACGGAACGAAGGTACTCGCAGCATGACCAACTTCCCCGCGCGCATGGCGCCCTCAAAAGCCCGTGGAAAATTTCGCAGGGGGCTAGTCACCCCCACGGCCGGATGGAGCGACGGTTTCACTCAAGCCAACTTAATCGCGGTCCCCGCTGACTACGCCGAAGAAGTTTTGGAGTTCTGTGCACTCAATGCCCAGGCCTGTCCGGTTATTGACGTCATCCAGCCGGGTGAAGTTACTAGCGCACTGGCTGCTGGCTCCGACATCCGCACCGACATTCCCGCCTACCGGGTCTGGCAGAACGGCGAGCTGACTGGGGAGACCGATGACGTCACTTTAGACTGGCGCGATGACCTGGTCGGGATCCTCATCGGTTGCAGCTTCACCTTCGAGGCCGCGTTGGTCAAAGAAGGCATCCCCCTGCGCCATGTCGAGATGGGTCGGAACGTTCCGATGTACCGCACCACCATCGAATGTACCCCGGCCGGGCGGATACACGGCCCAATGGTAGTTTCAATGCGCCCGATGCCGCCGGAATTGGTTGCGACGGCAGCCCGTATCACGGGTGAGGTGCCGCAAGTACACGGCGCACCCGTCCATGTCGGTTCTCCGGATAAGATCGGCATTCTGGACATCAACCGCCCGGACTACGGTGATGCTGTGGAGATACGCCCGGGCGAGGTTCCGGTCTTCTGGGCCTGCGGCGTAACGCCGCAGAGCGCGGTCATGGCTTCCAAGCCAGAGTTCGCCATCAGCCACGCTCCCGGGCACATGTTCATCACCGACGTTCTCGAGAGCAGCTACCGAACGCATGCGCCATCCTGATTGGCACACTGACGTTGACAGGTTGGAATGACCCGGCAGGGCTTCCCAAGCTCGAATCCGCGCCGATCGCGGATGGGAGCCGGAAACCGACCACCCCCCTCGGCGGATTGTTGCTAGCAAACATGAAGAATTGCCTACAGGCGGCCACGAAAATGCTCGCTGACGGCGGGTAGGACTGCCCGCTGGTGGCCGTGAGGGATACCACGCCAAGTTCGGAATCGACTCGTAAAATTAGTCACGGAGTTTGAAATCGAGTACTAGTCCCCAGGGTCAACTGCCAGGCTGTTGACCGTGCCGTTAGGGTAACTACGGGCGACAGGGGAAGTTCAGCCGTCGCTACATCGGGTCACAACTCGACCAACACGTTAGTTTGAGCAGAGCTGCCAGGCCCTTTTTGGCGCAGCCCTCACAAATTCATGGCCAAGAATTGTGGACGACATGGGGGTGTGCACGGGCGGTGTTTGGACCGGCATTTTGGTCCCTCCCTCATGGTTCTGCCTTCACTACGGCATGAAGTTATCCGTTTCAGGCGACATGATTTTGCGGTTTTTATCTTTGGCGTCGTTGGGCGTGCCGGGTTCAGCGGGAACGCCTTTGGTGAATTTGCGCCTGGGGCGTCGGATCCGTGGACAAAGTCCAGGTGTGTGAGATCCTAACTTTCTTGCGGGCTGTCCTGGCTTAGTTGGCCTGTCATGTGTGGCCTAACTCGGCCGGGCGGTCCATGTGTATGCATCTCTGAGTCTGCTCTTCGAAGGCCCATGAGCCGGCTGGCGTGGATGACCGGTAACGGAGGGTGGATCAGCGCGGGTAAGTGGGAGAACGGAGTAAGTTCCGCAAGGCGAGAGCTGAAGGATGTTGACCGGAGACAAGGGCCATTCCATCGGTGGCACCGGAGGAAGCGGCTCGTTGTCATATCCAATGCCGTAAGCCGCCCCCGAGTTGCAATGAGCGGGCATGAAAGGATCAAGAAAGTTCGGGGGCGCCCCTCCAAGAAACGCTGCCCGCGAAATGGCTCATTCTTCGACCAGCGCTGACATCCCCAGGACAATGTCAGAAAAGAAAAATCTGGACTCAATTCTGACGACCTTCAGCAACGTCCCTAATGTCAGTTTGGGGTTAGTTCAAGCTGTTGTCCGCTCCGCTGCAAGGGACACCAGCCGCGCACGCCGCGGGTTGCAAGACCTGCTCAATGAAACACCAACGGTCCTTGAAAGTCTCACCGCCATGTGTGTTGCTGCCTTGTCTCCCAAGCGGCTGTTGGTATGCGGCTGCTGGTATGCCTGTCATAAGGCAGTGCTGCGACATGGTCAAAGTTGGACATGACTTAGCCGATACGTCGAACGCGCGTCTGACGAGTGCTGGGGAAGATTACTATTCAGCACGGTCAGGGGTTAGGGGTTCAGTGACTCGCGCAGTTGTTGCAGGGCAACGCGAACGTCGCTTTCGGATCGATGAATCTCCCTTACATTCATCCCGGTAAACTCTTTCACCGCACGGCGCATGCTTTGCATGTTGGTGAATCCGCACGATGCCGCAATTTCTGAGTAAGTTATCTTTTGAGCGTCGGCCTGCAGGAGTAGCTCCAGCGCTCTGCGCGTTCTCAAAGCGCGTATGCGCTCACCCAGGCGGAGTTCTTCGTTCTCGAAAAAGTAGAACAGGGAACGACGGGACAGGTTGAACCTCTCAGCGACCATTGCCACATCCAGATCAGGGTCGTCATAACTGGCTTCAAGGTATTTCTTCACCGCCCGGCCTATGGCCGGTTTCTGCAGCTCATCGCTGACCGGCGTTTCGAGCAGGGAGCCCACCAGGGTTGCCATCACGGATCGGAAGATGTCTGCGGTACCCGCTGCTGCCCGGTCGATGCCCGGCCTCTTCCAACTCATCAGCGCAGGGACCACGAAAGTGCCCACAATTGGGTGTTTTGCCAAGTCAGGCAGTCGAAGTAGGGAGCGCAGTTGGGCCTCGCTCACTCTAAGGCTGCTGCGGTCGATGTTAAGCTGTAAGGCGTGAAAACCTTCGGGCGCATCAAAACTTCCGCCCAGCGAGGTATCGATAAACCTGACGGAGCCTGGTGATACTGGTTCAGGAACACCGTTGAGAGTGAGCGTTAGCCCCGGCGCTTTGCGGAAGTAGGCCAGACGCAGGTCCGCGGCGTCAGGATTCGGCGCCCACGCGCCCAATGCGGGGGCGTTGTGCATTTCTATGAGGCTGAAGCCCGGCCCCGCGAGATTAATGGCTGACGGATTGAATGACACAGGAGTCTTGTTTACCGCTTTTTCCAGCCGCATTGGGGTTTCGACGGCGCTGCCGTACCACACCCGCCAATGTTCGAACCTTTGTTCGGGGTTCAGCCCCTCCTGCACTGTATATCGTCGCAGACGGCCGCTGTCCCCGTTACCAGATTGAGGCATGCCATCCTCCTTCACCAGCTGAACCATTACGGCGGACTTGGGAGTTGCCGCGGCGCCTGAGGAAGCGGTTGCGGTGGCTCATAAGGCTGGCCGAAAGGACCTCAGCTGTTAAGGCCAGTTTACTTCTATCTCCCATTGATTGGGGCGTTGGTGAGTTTGGTAGCGGCACACCACCCGACGAGTGTTAGCGCCGCCGCCTGGCCCTGCGTGAGCATGCCCTGGAATACGGTGGATACTGGGAGAAATGACCCAATCCGTCGCTTTGCGCCCTTGGCGTGGCTGTCTTACGCATCTTCAGTTGGAGACGCGGTCAAGGAAATGTGTCCTGCATTTGCTGGTCCAGCACGTCAGGGAGCGGGTGGGACGTCCGGGCGACGTGCTCCACTTTCTGAAGACCGTGAGTATCTGCGTGCCCACCGGAATGCAGCCTGATTGCGAGGTCGTTGACTCGGTGAGGGGCGAGGACGTGCTCGACGGCCAAGATGCTGGCCCCCACCACGCCAGCTTCCGGACCGGTTTCGGATTGCGTGATATTCAGGTGCTGGGTTGCCAGCGGCGTTGAGCGTGAATAGACCGTTTCGCGTATTCCGGCGATCAGATGTTCACCGGACTGTGCAAGTGATCCGCCCACGACAATGAGGGAGGGGTTGATGAAGCTCACGCACATGTTGAGCATTTCTCCGATGTCGCGGCCGGCCTGTCGGACGGCTTGAATGG
This sequence comes from Arthrobacter sp. BE255, assembly GCF_031457335.1. Taxonomy (NCBI): domain Bacteria; kingdom Bacillati; phylum Actinomycetota; class Actinomycetes; order Micrococcales; family Micrococcaceae; genus Arthrobacter; species Arthrobacter sp. BE255. The sequence goes on from NZ_JAVDWK010000006.1 coordinate 244,438, forward strand.
CAGCTAAATCGCCGGAACGGACGAGCGCGACGACGTCATTTGCGGTGATGGCCTCGAGTCCGTTCTCGCGGAGTCGTGCGGCGACGGCCGGAGCGCCTGCAATGGCTTCCAGGCAGGCAGTCTTGCCACAGCGGCATTGAATTCCTGCCCCTCTGGAAACAGCAATATGGCCGACATCTCCAGCGACTCCTGCAGCGCCTCGCTGCAATATGCCTCCACTGATCACCCCCGAGCCGATACCGGTGGCGATTTTAAGGAAGAGCATGTTGTCTTCATTGGGCCAGCGTGTCGCCCGCTCGCCGAGGGCCATGAGATTGACATCGTTATCGACGAGTACGGGTACGTCTAAGGTCTGCCGAACGTAAGCGGGAACATCGAATCCGTCCCATCCCGGCATGATCGGCGGGCTGGTGGGCTTTCCGGTGGAGTGTTCAACAGGACCGGGTAGGCCGATGCCGAAAGCGATGATGTCCCTCGCCTGAAGCTTCATCGCTTTCAAATGACCCGTCAGCGTCATTGTTAGCCAGTCCAGAACAACTTCCGGTCCGCAGGAAATCTCCAGTCGTTCAGTGGTTTCCACGAGTACCCTTCCCGACAGGTCAGTGAGAGCCATCGTCGCGTGTGTGGCTCCGACGTCGGCCGCAGCGGCCACTCTGGCACCGGGGTTGAAGGCTAGGCGCGCCGAGGGGCGGCCCCCGGTGGAAGCCGCATCCGACACGGGCACGACTAGCCCGAGTTCCAGGAGCGGCTCGAGGCGAGAACTGATGGCAGCCCGACCCAAGCCCGTTATCCGGGCAAGGTCTGCCCTGGTTCGCGGGCGTCGGTCCCGCAGGATACGCAAAAGTTCGCCGGGGCCGCCATCGTCCATGTCTCTCCATTTCGGGTCTCAAACAAAGGGAATGATGAGAGTGAGTCTTTTCACATCAGGCTCACAGGACCCGATGGGTCTTCATCTCCACTCAGTGTCAAGGTGCCCACTCACTCCCGTCCACTCGTGGATGCCATTGCGTCAAAAAGTGCAGCTTTGGCGTGCATTCCATGCCCAGGAGCGTCAAAAGGTGCAGACTTTTGTTGATTGGCTGACGAAAGCCCGCTGGTCCGTGTCACTGTTTCGGCATGGAATTCGACGGAGTCAAGGTAGCCCCTTCCAGCACGGGTCGGTCCGTCGATGCCGACTTTATGGCTCAGGTTCCTAGCAGAGCCGGTCGGCAGCCAAAGCGGAAATACCGGCTGCGCATCATTCAGCCACGCCAGTGCCGCCCGCGCAACTGCTCGGCCGTCGTAGAGGCGACCACCCAGTCGTCGTCGAGGACGACATGACCGACTTTACCGACCACCTCTCGTGAGGCTATCCGAGAGCCAGCAGCAGATACCGTCCCCCAGGCGAAACGAGAAAGAAATTCCTATGGCAAACACAATGACAGCTGTGCGACTTCATGCGCCGGGAGACCTCCGACTTGACGAAGTTCCTATACCCGAGCCTCGGTCCGGTGAAGTCCTGGTCAAGGTTTGGCGTAGCGGAATTTGCGGCACCGACCTGCACATCGCCAAAGGCACATTCCCCGCGCCCAACCTGCCGCTGACCCTGGGGCATGAATTTTCTGGAACCATTGCAGCCCTCGGTTCAAACACCGGTTCTCTGGCGGTGCATGACAACGTGGTCGTCGACATCAATATCGCTTGTGGCCAATGTTTTTTCTGCCGACGGAGCCAAAAACTCTTCTGCCCGGGGGTCTCGCAACTCGGAGTCCATTCCTCGGGCGGACTCGCGGAATACGTCGTCGTACCTGTGTCAAACGTTTACGTTCTGCCGCAATCCCTGAGCTTGGACGCGGCGGCATACGTTGAACCGCTTGCCTGCGCAATTCATGGCCAGGACCGGATCGGGATCAAGTCCGGTGAGCGCGTACTCATCATCGGGGGCGGCCCGATGGGGCTTGCTCACATTGCCTTGGCCAAACTCGGCGGGGCAAGCAATGTGATCGTCTCGGAACCGGATCCGGACCGTCGAGAAGTTGCCCAACGACTCGGTGCCGACAACGTTCTTAGCCCTTTCGACAGCGGCTTCGCCGACGAGGTCGCCTGCATGACCGACGGTGTGGGGCCCGACGTGGTCATCGAAGCCGTCGGCTCCATCCCCACCTACGAAGCGGCGATTTCCCTCGTGCGCCGCGGTGGCCGGGTGCTTGCCTACGGTGCGGCACCTCAAACGGCCTCCATGTCTCTGCGGCCCTTCGATATCTATTCCAAAGAGCTCACCATCGTTGGCTCGTACGCGGGCACCTACGACACTTGGCCCCGGGCCATAGAGCTTCTCGCTTCAGGGCGATTCGACCCGGCGCTGATTGTTGACTCCGTCCGACCGCTTAGCGAAGCCATCGAGGCCATCCGCGGCCTGGAGACGGACAAATCGATTGTTAAGGTCCACATCCAAATGAGCCCTATCCCCTCTTAACTCTCCTACCAACCGTCCTATTTCGATGAAGAAAGAGAACAACATGAAAGCTAGCCAGAAACGAAGCGCAAAGCTGCGAATCGGGGCTCTCGGCGTGATTACCGCTGCGGCGGTTGCGTTGAGCGGCTGCGCTGCCGGCGCACCCCAGAACGACTCAGGCAAGAAGACGCTGAATGCCATTTTCCTCCCTGCCGACTGGGGCAAGGTTGTCCAGGAGAAACTCGCTCCCGAGTATGAGAAGGAGACCGGGGTCAAAGTGAACGTCGAGCTCGTGGGTCGTGATGCGATCCACGAAAAGATGGCCACCCTGTTCGCTGGACAGGACTCCAGCTACGACATCTTCAACGTTGACTACAACTGGATCCCGGAATTCGGTAAGGGCGGGCATCTGGTTCCCCTGGACGATGCCCTCCAGGACAAAGAGGACTTTCTGCCGTTGAGCCTCAAGGTCGCCACTTGGGATAACAAGCTCCTGGGAATTCCGCAGACGGTCCACCCGGCGACGCTTTGGTATAACGGCGCACTCTATGGCGACCAGACGATGAAAGACCAGTACCAGGCGGAAACCGGGAACGCGTTAGCTGTACCGAAGACGATGGACGAGTGGCTGACCCAGGTTAAGTTCTTCAACGGCAAGACCTTCAAGGGCCAGAACCTTTCGGGCTGGGCCGCCCAGGCCGCCAAAGGCTTTGGCAACGTGCATACGTGGCTGAGCTTCGCCTATTCCTTCGGCTGCAAGCCGTTCAACGCCGACTTCACAAAATCGACATTGACGACGCCTGAGTGCATTGGGGCCACCGAGCGGTGGTCCGAGATGATGAAGTACATGCCGGCGGGAGCCAACGACTTCACGTACGACAGCGTTACCACAGCGGCCCAGCAGGGTTCGATCGCCACCGCCATCCAGTGGTCCTGGGGCCAGTTCGCCACCGACAACCCATCCGCGTCCAAGACCGTCGGGGACTGGCAGATGACGACGATTCCGACCGGCCCGACCGGGCTCAGTTCGGCTCATCTTGCAGAATGGGTGATCTCGGTGTCCAAGTACTCGAAGAACACCGATGAAGCCACGAAGTTCGCTGTTTGGCTCGAGTCGAAGAAGAACGACGTCCTGCAGGCAACCAATGGCGGCGGCGACCCCGTGCGAGTCTCCAGCTACTCCGATCCGACGCTGACTGAGCAGAAGCTCGAAGGCAACGGAGCGGCCCGGTTCCGGCGTTTGCCCGTGACTCTGGAGGCCATGAAGACGGCACAGCCCAGGCCGTTCTTCCCCGGCGAAGAAACGTGGGAAACGGCCCTGAGTACCGAACTCAGCGCCATTTCGCTGGGCCAGCGCGGTGCACAAGATGGCCTCTCGCGCGCCAACGAAGCCATAGACAAGAACCTCTCGCAGTAATGACTACATCAATCAAAGAGTCTCGGGTGTCCCGGAAGGCCGCACGGCCTTCCGGGACTCCCGGGGGGCGCAGGCCCAAGAAGCTCGGACGCTACCTCGCGATGTCTCCCGGCCTGCTCTTTTTGGCCGCGATCTCCCTTTACCCCACGCTCTATTCTCTCGTCGTCTCCTTCATGCGCTGGAATCTGTCGAGCGGTGAAGCCGCTCGCTTCGCCGGCGTGGACAACTTTGTCGGTCTGCTGACCGACGGCCTGTTCTGGAACTCGGTTCGCGTGACCCTGGTGTTTGTGTTCTTCTCGGTTCTCATAGAGGTCGTTCTCGCCTTTGGGTTGGCTCTCCTCTTTTTCCGCGGCTTTCCGGGGGACAAGTTGCTCCGGGCCTTGGTCATGATGCCCATGCTCTGCGCGCCGGTGGTGGTGGGCCTGCTAGCCCGCTTCAGCCTTGAACCTACGTACGGGATCGTCAATCAACTTATGCGCAGCATCGGTCTTCCAACCACGGAATTCCTTGGGAACGTCGACCTGGCGCTGCCAACGCTGATAGCTATTGATGTTTGGCAGTGGTCCCCGTTCCTGTTCCTCATCCTTCTCGCCGCGATGCAGGGCCTCCCCGAGGAGGTCATCGAGGCATCCAAAATCGACGGCGCTTCGTGGCCCCGCATCATCTGGCATCAGTTCCTTCCGCTCCTGCGCTACCCGATCCTTGTCGGCGTGCTCCTGCGGCTCATTGACTCATTCCGTGTCTACGACATCGTCTACATGACGACCCGTGGCGGACCGGTCGATGCAACTTCGACCATGTCCTGGCAGATCTACAACGTGGGGTTCCGCGCCTTTAATATCTCGTATGCTGCCGCGTTCTCGTGGCTGCTGCTCCTGCTCGTTCTACTAGCCGTCAATTCGCTCATCCGGCGAATGGTCGCACGCTCTTGAAGGGTTCAGTCATGTCCGTAGCGAAACGCCGCAACATCAACTGGAATGTGGGAGTGCGAGCTGCCGTCGCCGTCATCTGCACGTTTCTCTTCATCGCCCCAGTCCTGTGGATGGTCACGACGGCCTTTAAGACCGGAAACCAGGCATTCTCCGGAGAAATCCAGTGGTTCTTCACACCGACCCTCGAGAACTTCGCTGAAGTGCTTGGCGGTACCAGGCTCACCTATGCGTTAATAAACAGCCTGCAGGTATCAGTGATTTCCTCTATCGTGGCGATCTTGCTCGCCTCAGGCATCGCGTACCCACTGGCCCGATACGAGTTCAGGGGCCGGGACCAGATCGCGGGAACAATCTTGTCCCTGCGTATCGTTCCTCCCATCGTGACCATCATCCCGCTGTTCCTGGTCATGCGGACGATCGGCCTGAACGGTTCGCTGCTCTCCATCATTATTCTTCACGTCTTCATGAATTTGCCGCTGGCTGTCTGGCTGCTGCGCGGCTTCTACGAAGACGTTCCCAAGGAAATCGAGGAAGCGGGGGCTATCGACGGCCTGGGCAACATCGTGATCTTTTTCCGGATGGTCCTTCCATTGGCCATGCCAGGCGTCGCCTCAACCGCGCTGCTGTGCTTCGTCTTTTCGTGGAACGAGTTTCTCTTTGCAAGCGTCCTGTCCAACGCCGGCAGCCAAACCGTCACCGTGGCCCTGACCCAGTATGTGACCCCCGTGGGGACGGAGTGGACCTTGATCATGGCGGCGGGCACCGTAGTTGCGGTGCCGGTATGGCTGGCGGCCTTGGCTGCCCAGAAATACCTCGTCCGCGGTCTCTCCCTCGGCGCGGTCAAATAACGCCCCCCTCTATACCCAGCTTGAAAGGCAGATCAATCATGTTCCGTTACACGTACAACACCCTTGTCTACGGCGGCGAAGCCATCGAGACCGGCATTGAGCGCATCGCCAAAGCTGGCTATAGCGGTGTCGAACTGGTCGGAGAACCAGAACAACAGGACGAAGCTGCTCTCCGTTCTGCCCTCAACCAGCACCAGGTAGCTGCCTCGTCAATCGTCAGCATCTACACGCCGGAACGTGACATCGTCAGTTCGTCCCCGGAGGTCCGCGCGAACGCCATCAAGTACGTCAGGGGAAACATCGATTACGCGGCAAGGCTGGGTGCGGAAGTCGTAACGTTCACCCCCACAGCGTGCATGAAGATCGTGCCGGAAGCAGACATCAAACAAGAATGGGCTTGGGCCGTTGACGCCGCGGGCGAACTCGCGGCATATGCCGGGGAGAACGGCGTGCGCCTGGCCCTCGAGCCGTGGAACCGCTACGAGACGTACCTCATCAACCGGACCGAACAGGCTCTGCAGTTCTTGGACGAAGTTGGCAGCCCCCATATCGGTTACATGGTCGACACCTTCCACATGTCCATTGAAGAACGGGACATCGCGGAGTCCATCCGCAAAGCCGGAAATCGCTTGGCGCACGTGCACCTCGCCGACAGCAACCGGGCCGCTCCAGGATACGGGCACTTGGACTTTGAACCCATCATCCAGGCCATCGTCGACGCCGGCTACAAGGGCTGGATCTCCTATGAGCTGCTGCCCGCAGCAGGAGACGTTTGGGGAGTGCTGAGCGGTGGCGGAGCGCCGGAGTTCAAAGACGAATACACAACAGCGGCAATCCAGCACACGCAGGCGATTGAACGTCGGTTGGGAGGTCTGTAAATGCCGGCCAATCCCATTGGGCTCAGCACCTTCATCCTCGCCTCGCCCTTCTCCTTTGAGGACGCGTGGGCCTTCGACCGCGTGGCGGAGCTCGGCTATGACGTCATTGAAGTGTGTATCGAAGACCCGCAGAGGATCACGTCAGAATGGCTCGTCCACGAATCCCAGAGGACAGGGACTGCCGTCGGAATCTGCGGCGCGTTTGGCCCGGACCGCGACGTGTCGGATCCCGATCCCCGCCGACGTGAGAACGGCATGGCCTACCTTCGCGGCTGCGTTGACGTAGCAGCAGTAGTCGGTTCCCCCCATGTTGCCGGGCCCATGTTCTCGGCGACGGGCCGGGCGGAGCTCTTGGAGCCCGGTGAGCGCCAGGCCCGGTGGCAAAACGCCGTGGAAAGCCTCCGCGCTGTGGCCGACTACGCCGGCGACCGCGGAGTGCGTCTCGCCATCGAGCCGCTCAACCGCTTCGAAACGGACATGGTCAACACCATCGAGCAGGGGCTGAACCTGTGCGATGACATTGGCAGGCAAAACGTCGGACTTCTTGTCGACACGTTCCACATGAACATCGAAGAAAAAGACATCGCCGATGCGGTCCGGCGGGCCGGATCGCGGATCTTCCACGTGCAGGTGTCAGAAAATGACAGGGGTACCCCTGGATCGGGCCACGTCCCTTGGGACAGTTTTTTCGATTCGCTGAAGGACATCAATTACTCAGGTCAGATTGTGGTCGAGTCATTCCTGCCCACAGTGAAGGAGATCGCCCGAGCCGTCTCCCTGTGGCGTCCCGTGGCGCCATCGATGGAAAGCCTCTCGGAACACGGTTTGGCTTTTGTCAAAACCATGCTGAGAGAACGGTCCGAGCGATGACAGCAATGGCCGCAGGGATCATCGGCGAGGGCATAGTCAGCTCCAGCGGTCAAGAAACCCGTCGATAGCCTCAGCCAGATCGTCCGCCGGTGCCGGCCAGGCCAGGGGAGCGATGGTGTGTTCGGAGATGATTTCGCGTTCGAGCATCGACGCGGCGACCCCGACGGCCCGCTGATGCTGAACATGCTGGCCATCCTCGCCGAGTATGAGCTCGAGCTGATCCTTGAATGGGTCAACGCTGGTACCCGCTCTACCGCTTCAACGGTCCTGCGGACGGCTGCGCGGTGGGTTCCTTGTGTCGGCGCTGCGCTTATTTCCTCCCGCAATCCATCCGCTGCGCGGCGGGCAACCTTGGGGTGGGTGGGAAAGCTGCCTTCCGGCTGGATGCAGGGGAATGGTTGTGTTTTTTCCCGCTCGGGGGCGGGAAGGGCCATTGCCTGACTGTAGCCGCAGATCCGGTCAGAGAAGCCAGCGCCACCAGCGTGGCTTCTCCGGTTCCGGCGTTGGTTCCGGTTCCGGCTCTTCGCCCAGGGCCAGCGCGGCCTTGACGATGTCGTCCGCGGTGAGTGTCATGACGGCTTCGCGATCGAGCGCGTCGAGACTTTGTTCCCCGTCGAGGGAGAGCCGCAGTGCCTGGCGGTTGAGGGCCTGTTCGAACAGCGTGCGGGCGAACCGTGCGTTGCCGGAGTCCTCGCCCGCGTGGAGCCCGGCGAGGATGCGGCGCAGCATCTGGTCTGCGCCTGGCTCCAGTGTGTACTCGTGCTGGGCCAGCATCTGGTGGAAGATCGTCTGGAGTGCGTCAACGGAGTAGTCGGGGAACGTGATCTCGCGGGCGAACCGGGAGCGCAGTCCGGGGTTCGAGAGTAAGAAGGACTCCATCAGCCGCGGGTACCCGGCCACGATCACGACCAGGCGGTGGCGGTGGTCCTCCATGCGCTTGAGCAGGATCTCGATCGCCTCGGGGCCGAAGTCCATTCGGCCGTCCTCCGGGGCCAGTGCGTAGGCCTCGTCGATGAACAGGACTCCATCCAGGGCACGCCGGATCACCCGGTCTGTCTTGATGGCGGTCGCGCCGACGTACTGCCCCACGAGGCCCGAACGGTCGACCTCGACCAGGTGGCCTTTCTGCAGCAGTCCGACCGCGCGGTACATCTCGGCCAGGAGCCGGGCCACGGTGGTCTTGCCCGTGCCGGGGTTTCCGAGGAACACCAGATGCTGTGATGTGGCCACCTCCGGCAGGCCGTGCGCCTTACGGCGGGCCTGGACCTGGAGCAGTGCGACGAGGGCCCGCACTTGTTCCTTTACGGTCTCCAGTCCGACCAGCGCGTCGAGCTCGGCCTGCACCTCGGATAGCGGCCGGGCCGGGCCGGGCCTGGCACCGATGAGATCGCCAACCAGGTCATCGACGCGCTCCGAACCGGGCAGCTTGAGCTGATCGGCCAGATGGCCGATGGTTTCGCGCAGGTCCTCGAGCGGATGGCGGCTGGGAGCCATGCATCCACTGTAGTACTCGATGCCCGATCGGGGTGGGGCTGGCCTGGCCGTGCTTTCGGTGCTGACTATGGCACCCAAGACGAGGAAGAAGCTGCGGGTCGGCACGCTGCCATCACGCAGCGAAATTTTGCAGGCTCTTCCCCGCTTGGCTAAAGGCCGATATCCACGTTTGTCAGTAATCGCCGCTTGAGATCCGGCATTACGGGCGCGCGGCGGGGGAGTGCTTCACCCCAGCTTCGCGTGGCGCAAATACTGGTAGACGGTCTCCGGGCTGATCCCGTAGTCACGGGCAAGGACGGCTTTTGAACCTCCGCTATCGGCGCGCTGGATCAGGTCGGCTGCCCGTTCCCGTGCGTTGGCGGTAATGCCGCGGGGTTTCTCCCGCGTCGTTGAGAAAGTGCCGGTTGAAGTTGGACAGGTTGGAGAAGCCCACCTCGTAGCAGATCTCGGAGATGGGTTTGTCGGTGCTCTCGAGCAGGCGTCGGGCGTGCGCCAGCCGGAGCTTGCGGACCAGGTCGCTGAAGTTCTGTCCTGTGGCCCGTTTGAAGTACTTCGAAAACGTCGGTTCCGGCATTCCCACCAGCGCGGCGGCCTCGGCCATCGAAACGCTGCCGGCGTGGTTGCTGAACACATACTCCAGGACGAGGTCGACGACGGCGGCGGCCTGGCCGTCGAGCTGCGGCCGGAACCATTCCTCGGCAAGGTAGCGCCGTTCCTCCTGGGGTGCCCGCGTCAGGATCCCGAACAGGGCAAACAGGTGCTGGAGCCGCTCCAGCCCTGTGGCCGTGCCCATCGCCTCGATGGCGCCGGCCGCCTCCACCGCTGACTCGCCCAGGAACTCAATTCCCCGGGCCGACTGCTCCAGCAGGGGCTTCACTTCGGTCAGCTCGGGGACGAGGGAGGCGGTCTGTTCGACCCAATTTCCGTCGAACTGGATCACGGCATCCCGGTTCTCCAGCACTTCGCCGGGCTCCAGGTCGCTGACCCAGTCGTGCGGCAGCCCCGAACCGACAAGGGACACGTGGCCGGCTTCGAACGTGCCGATGTGGTCTCCGACGATGAACTTTCCGGTGCCCTTGCGGATCAGGTGGATCTCGTACTCGGGGTGGTAATTCCAGCGGGCCACCGGGCTGGGGTAGCTGTGCTCAACCCACCGCACCGAATGGTTGGGATCCGGCGGGATCACTTCCCTGTTGGCACGCATCCCGAGCAGCCGTTCGGCCAGCCTGGCCGTTGCTCCGTCGGCTGTGTCGGCGGCTGTGTCGGCGGCTGTCATGGTGTTTCTCCGTGGATCGGGGGGTTATGAAATCTGGACGGCCCGTAAGCAGCCTTCCCCCAGATTAGCGCGTACCGCCCAGGACCGATACGGAAAATAAGTATCAGAAATTGGCAACCAGGGCGCTAGTTGTGCCCCGTCCCACGGGCCTAATCTTGAGGAACACCAGAGGGGCGCACCGGAATTCCCGGTCACTCGCCCCGCCCCGGTCCGGCCCATCGACGCAGCAGTCGACGTGCCGGGACTGTGCACCCTTGAAGAACAAAGGAGTCCTTAATGCGCCCAAAAATGCGTGCAGCGACCCTGGCCGCCGGCGCTTTGTGCGTCGCGCTGAGTGCCTCGGCCTGTGCAGGTGCCGGCGGAGGCAATTCCGCGGGAAACCCGAACAGTATCAATGTCCTGATGGTGAACAACCCGCAGATGGAGGACCTGCAGCGGCTCACTGCGGATCACTTCACCAAGGAAACCGGCATCCAGGTCAACTACACGATCCTGCCGGAGAACGATGTCCGGGCCAAGATCAGCCAGGAGTTCTCCAGCCAGGCCGGCCAGTACGACGTCGCGTCGCTGTCCAACTACGAGATCCCGTTCTACTCCGCGAACGGCTGGCTCGCGCCGCTGGACGACGTGGCCGGGGACCCCGGCTTTGACCAGGACGACATCCTGCCCGCCTACACGGCGTCCCTGACCGGGGAGGACGGCAAGCTTTACGGCGAACCGTTCTACGGCGAGTCCTCGTTCCTGATGTACCGCAAGGACATCCTGGAAGCCAAGGGCCTGACCATGCCGGCGAAGCCCACCTGGGACGAGGTGGCCGATATCGCGGCAAAGGCCGACGGCGCGGCCCCGGGCATGAAAGGCATCTGCCTCCGCGGCCAGCCGGGCTGGGGCCAGGTCTTCGCGCCGCTGACCACCGTGGTGAACACCTTCGGCGGGACCTGGTTCGACAAGGACTGGAACGCGCAGGTCAATTCCCCGGAGTTCACCGCGGCTACCGAGTTTTACACCAAACTGGTCCGCGAGCACGGTGAAGCTGGCGCCGCGCAGGCCGGCTTCACCGAGTGCCTGAACAACATGAGCCAGAGCAAAGTGGCCATGTGGTACGACGCCACCTCGGCCGCAGGCGCGCTGGAAGCAGACGCCTCACCCGTGAAGGGGAAGATCGGCTACGCCCAGGCCCCCGTGAAGGAAACCAAGTCCTCCGGCTGGCTGTGGACCTGGTCCTGGGCCATGCAGGCCGCGTCCAAGAAGCAGGACGCTGCAGAAAAGTTCATCGCCTGGGCCAGTTCAAAGGACTATGAAGAACTCGTCGCGTCCGAGCTGGGCTGGGCGAAGGTCCCTTCCGGAAAGCGGATCTCCACGTACGAGAACGCTGAATTCCAGAAGGCGGCGCCGTTCTTCGAGGCCGAACGCTTCGCCATTGAGAACGCCGATCCGAAGAACCCCGGCGCGCAGGAGCGTCCCGCTGTCGGAATCCAGTTTGTGGGCATCCCCGAATTCGCCGCACTGGGCACCAACGTCTCCCAGAGTGTCAGCTCCGCCATCGCAGGCCAGGGCACCGTGGCCGACGCGCTGGCCAAGGGGCAGGCAGCCGCCCAAAAAGTCGCCGACAAGTACAAGCAGCCCTAACCGAACCGCAGGAGAACATCATGACTACCGCAACGGCGCGCATCTCCCGCCCGGGACGCAATGCAGCCACACCCTCACGAGACAGCCGGTCGCGCGAACGCGCCCTGGCCTGGGCCCGCCGCGCACCGCTGCTCCCGGCCCTGGTCTTCCTCATCATCGTCACCCAGCTTCCGTTTGTGGTGACCCTGATCATCTCGTTCCTGAACTGGAACAGCCTGAGCCCGGACAAGACCGCCTTCGCCGGTTTCGAGAACTACGCCACGGTCCTCACGGACCCGGACCTTCGCCAGGCAATCTTCACCACCATCCTACTCACCGTCTCCGTGGTCCTGGCCAGCCTGCTCATCGGCCTGGGACTGGCACTGCTGCTGGACAAGAAGTTCATTGGCCGCGGCCTGGCACGCACGCTGCTGATCGCACCCTTCCTCGTGGTCCCCGTCGCAGCCGCCCTCATCTGGAAGCACGCCCTGCTTAACCCCACCTACGGGCTGATCAACGGCATCCTGACCTGGATCTGGTCCCTCTTTGGCAGTGCCACGGCGCCCCAGCTGGACCTGCTGTCCCAGGCACCGATGATGGCCGTGATCGTCTCGCTGGTCTGGCAGTGGACCCCGTTCATGATGCTCATCCTGCTGGCCGGCCTGCAGTCCCGCCCCATGGACACCGTTGAAGCAGCACAGATGGACGGCGCCACGCCTTGGGCCATCTTCCGCCACCTGACCCTGCCGCACCTGCGCCAGTACCTGGAACTCGGCGGGCTCCTGGGCGCCATCTACATCGTCCAGAACTTCGACGCCGTCTTCACCCTCACCGCCGGCGGACTGGGCACGGCCAACCTGCCCTATGCCATCTACCAGACGTTCTACTTCGCCAACGAATACGGCCTGGCATCCGCCGCCGGCGTCGTGGTGGTCATCGGCACCATCATCGTGGCCACCTTCGCCCTCCGCACCGTCTTTTCACTCTTCAAGAAGGAGGCAGCACGATGAGCACCCTCACCCCCGCCGCACCCCGCAAGGCAGCACCCGCCCGCTCCACATCGACCGCCGGATCACTCCGGCGCGGCAAGTCCCGGATGGACCCCACCCGCAACAACACCGCCGCGGGCCTCGCGGCCTGGCTGCTCGCCCTGCTGTTCGCAGCCCCCGTCGTGTGGATGATCCTGACGTCCTTCCACTCCGAAACGGACGCGGCAACAAACCCGCCGTCGATCGCCGCGAACCTGACCCTGGACGCGTACCGGGAGTTCTTCGGCGAAACGTCCGGCGTCAGCCCCTGGCCGTCCCTGATCAACTCCGCCACCGCCTCGGTCCTGTCCACGGTCCTCGTCCTGGTCCTGGCCATCCCCGCAGCCTATGCCCTGTCCATCCGGCCGGTGAAGAAGTGGACCGACGTGATGTTCTTCTTCCTCTCCACCAAGATGATGCCGGTGGTGGCGGCCATCCTGCCGCTGTACCTGTTCGCCAGGACCGTCGGAGCCCTGGACAACATCTGGTTCCTGATCCTGATGTACACGTCCATGAACCTCCCCATCGCGGTGTGGATGATGCGGTCCTTCCTCGCCGAGGTGCCGGTTGAAATGCTGGAAGCCGCCCAGATCGACGGCGCCAACCTCCTCCTGACCCTCCGCAAGATCATTGCCCCCGTGGCCATGCCAGGCATCGCCGCGACCGCCCTGATCTGCTTTATTTTCAGCTGGAACGAACTGCTCCTGGCCCGGGTCCTGACCGGCGTGGTGGCAGGCACTGCCCCGGTATTCCTGACCGGCTTCGTCTCAGGCCAGGGCCTCTTCCTCGCCAAGGTGTGCGCGGCCGCCGTCGTGATCTCCCTGCCAGTGCTGTTCGCCGGCTTCGCCGCCCAGGACAAACTCGTCCAGGGCCTCTCCCTGGGCGCCGTGAAATAGCGCCGTCAAGCAACCGGCCCTCCGCACACTCCAAAGGAACACTTCGATGACAACACCCACCGCACAGACCCACACGCTGGCACACCCGGAGCTGCCCCCCACCATGCGCGCCTCGGTCCTGAAGCGCCAGGGCGACATGGCCATGGAAACCCTGCCGCTCCCGCAGCTCGACGCCGACCAGGTCCTGGTTCAGGTGGCCGCCGTCGGCGTCTGCGGCAGCGACGTCCACTACTACGAGCACGGCCGGATCGGCCCGTACGTGGTGGACCACCCGCTGGTCTTGGGCCACGAACTCTCCGGCCGGATCGCCGCCGTCGGAAGCGCCGTTGACCCTGCCCGTGTCGGCAATCGGGTCGCCGTCGAACCCCAGCGTCCCTGCCGCACGTGCAAGCAATGCAAGGCCGGCCGCTACAACCTCTGCCCGGACATCGAGTTCTACGCCACCCCGCCTGTGGACGGTGCGTTCGCCGAATACGTGACCATCCAGTCCGACTTCGCCTACGACATCCCGGACAGCGTCAGTGACGAGGCGGCCGCCCTCATCGAACCGCTCTCCGTGGGCCTCTGGGCCTGCGAACGCGCGGAAATCAAGCCGGGCAGCAGGGTGCTGATCGCGGGAGCCGGGCCGATCGGCATCATCGCCGCCCAGGCGGCACGTGCGTTCGGTGCCACCGAAATCTACATCTCGGACATCGCCGAAGACCGGCTGGCATTCGCTTTGGAGCACGGCGCCACGCACGCGCTCAACGCCAGGACGGACAGTGCGGAAGGGCTCGACGTCGATGCGTTCATTGACGCGTCCGGCGCACCGCAGGCGGTCCGTTCCGGGATCAAGGCCGTGGGTCCGGCCGGGCGGGTCATCCTCGTTGGGTTGGGGGCGGACGACGTCGAACTCCCCGTCTCCTTCATCCAGAACCGGGAGATCTGGCTGTCCGGCGTCTTCCGGTACACGAACACCTGGCCGCTGGCCATCCAGCTCATCGCTGACGGGAAAGTGGACCTGGACATCCTGGTAACCGGCAGGTTCGCCCTGGCTGAGTCCGAAGAGGCCCTCAAAGCGGGCAAACAGGCCGGCCAGCTCAAGGCCGTGGTCTACCCGGGCCGCTGAACCCCGCAGCACCCAAAGCACCATCCAAATCTGACCTGCGAGGAAGCAGCCATGTCAACACAAGGTACCGGTCCCCAACCAGGAATTTCCGGCAGCAAAGCCCGGATCACTGTCATCGGCGAATCACTCGTCGACATCATCGAAGATCCCCGGCAGGGGAACACCGCACCCGAGACACACCCGGGCGGCAGCCCCCTGAACGTGGCCGTCGGCTGCGCCCGGCTGGGCCTTCAGACCAAACTCGTCACGCACTTCGCCGAGGACCCCTACGGCCAATTGATCGCCACGCACCTGGAGGGCAACGGTGTCGAAACTATCGTCGGTGGTTCCCACCCCACCTCAACAGCGGTGGCGACTTTGGATGACACAGGAGCCGCCCGGTACACCTTCGGTATCAGCTGGGACATTAACGCAGCCTCCATCCCCGCCCTGGCAGCAGCAGAAAGTTCCATGCACGTCCACACCGGCTCGATCGCCACGGTTCTGCCGCCGGGGAGTAAATCGGTGATGGGCCTGATTGAAGGCGCCAAGCATCAGGCCACCATCAGCTTTGACCCCAACTGCAGGCCGGCAATCAGCCCGGACAAAGCAGCTGCCCGGAAACAGGCAGAGGACTTCGTTGCCTCCAGCGACATCGTTAAAGCCAGTGATGAAGACCTGCGCTGGCTATACCCTGACAGGACTCTGGAGGATTCGATGAACGCATGGTTGGCTCTGGGGCCTGCCCTGGTGGCATTGACGCGCGGGGCCAGCGGCCCCGTCCTCCTCAACCGGTCCGGGAGAGTTTCCATTCCGGGTGAAACGGTCACTGTGGCAGACACTGTCGGAGCAGGAGACTCCTTTATGGCCGCGCTGATCTCCGGGCTCATGCAGTTGGACGCACTCGGCGCAGCAGCCCGGAAGCGCCTCCAGGCGCTTACTCAGGACCAGCTCCATGCCTTAGCCCGCTACGCCAACACAGCAGCCGGCATCACTTGCTCCCGACCGGGGGCGAACCCCCCGGAACTGGGCGACCTCGGCCCGCTGACAATCCCATCGTCCATCCTCGAAGGATAGACACACATCATGCCAACCCTGAGCAACTACAGCCTGCCCAGCGTTCCCGGTCCGGTCAGCCAACCTGCGTACAACAGGTCACGGCTGACAGAGGGCATCGTCCACTTCGGAGTAGGCGGCTTCCACCGCGCCCACCAGGCCATGTACCTGGACCGGCTCATGAATGCCGGAAAAGCCCATGACTGGGCCATCTGCGGCGTCGGGGTCCTGCCCAGTCACGCCCACATGAAGAAAGTAATGGACAGCCAGGACTGCCATTACACCCTTACTGTGAAGCATGCGGACGGGACCAGGCAGGCCAGGATCATTGGCTCCATCACCAGCTACCTCTTCGCCCCGGACAATCCTGAAGCAGTAATTGAGAAGATGGCCTCGCCTGCCATCCGTATCGTCTCGCTTACCGTCACCGAAGGTGGATACAACTTCCACCGGCGTCAATCATGCGTCGGCCCATGCCGCCGTCAGCCCAGATCCAAAACCACGACTTATCAGGCATCACTGCGTCGACGACACCGGTCAGGATTTCTGAGCCCACACGCAGGCTGAGATAGTTCCCAGGCTTTAGGAAGTCGTGAATGTGGCCTATTTTTTCGCGTCCTGAGCTGGTTTCGGTGACCTTTGCGGGGCGGTTCGGCTCAAATTATCCATCGAGCGCGCGTGGGTTATTGCTATGTGGACCGCCTATGGGGGCGAATGCGCCGAAGAACATCTGCAGCAGATCCTGCGTTTCGGTGCCGCCTAGTCCCGCGCCGAACAGGACGGTCTGCGCTTCTGCTGCGGAACCTTCGATCTCGTACACCGTGGCGTACCGGTAGGGGGTCGGCGCGTCGCTGGCATATTCATAGCGCTGCGCGCTGACGAACCCTGGTAGGGCAACCACCTCAGGGATGTGTGTGTCGGAGTACCACTCGTTGAACTCGGCATCCTTGCCGTCCACGGCGTTTACTAGCGCAATCAGGATCTCGCGGGGTGAATTCGTTGAACCGGTCATGATGGTCGCTTTCTGTAGGGGGGCCGGAGAGCGGGCGTGCGGGTGCACATCCGGGGCAAGGTGTTCGCTGCGCACATCGCGTCGCGGAATGAAGGCGGCGACGAGACCAAGTGCGAACGCGCCGTTGAACCGCTCGCCAGGGGAGACGGGGGAGCCGCCAGTGGTGATGCCGGAGCGAGGAAGAGGAAGCCGATCGCCCCGATCCACGCGCGTGCGGGGCGAGCCTGCCTGTGTCATGGGCGAAGCCGTCGTGCGCGGATCGGTTGGGTGTTTGCGTACGACAAGTGTGTTTCTGTTTGAGGTGAGCCAGTCAGCGGGGAGATCGTAGTCTGCTGCCATTTTTTGGGCTATTGACACTGTCAACAGTTTTGGTCGTCGTACCGGGTCGTACGTCGGTCGGATCGGGCTGGATCCCGCATCTTTCCGCGGGAGCCCAGTATTTGCAGGGGCTGGCGTGGGTGGATGATCGCAAAGCCTCCGCCACCCGCTACACGCGGGGGACGCGGCCGGAGATCTCGGGCGCCTGGGCTGGACCCCGGGGCCCGATCGTGTCGGCGTCGCCCTCAGGCCGGGAGCACGCGATGAAGTGTTCGACGAGGGGTTCGTGGCCTCCTGCGCGGACCACGACGGAGAGTTCTACGAGGTCGACGCGTTTGCGCAGTTCCCGCCAGGCGAGGCCGGGGGGCTGCTGCCGGGCGGAGGATTCGGGGGCGAGGGTGACTCCGAGGCCGCATTGGACCATGGCCAGTTGGGAGTTGATGGAGTTGGCGTAGTGCTGGGCTTCCGGGCTGAAGCCTGCCTGGCGGCAGGCGGCCACCAGTTCGTCGTGGTAGTCCGGGGAGATGTGCCGTGGCAGCCACACCCATGGCTCGTCACGGAAGTCTGCGAGGCTGACAGGTCCCTCGCCGTCCGCGAGTGGGTGGTGTTGGGGCATGGCGACGACGAAGTGGTCCCGGCGCAGGGGCACCGATTTGAGGCGCCGGCCCGTGGCGGTTTGACGGATGATGGCTACGTCCAGTTCCCGTCGCTCCAGCGCGTCGCGCCCGTGGTGGGAGTCGATTTCCCGGACCTGCAGTTCCACGAGCGGCCGGGATGCGCGGAAGCGGTGCAGGATCAGGGGCAATGTTTCGGTGAACGCCGAGGTGACGGCGCCTATGCGCAGCGTCCCGGCCAGGCCGCCGGTGGCGAGGGCCGCGATTTCGCGGGCACGTTCGGATGCTCCCACGAGCAGTCTGCATTGCTCCAGGAACAGCTGCCCGGCGTCAGTGAGCAGCACGCTGCGGCTTGACCTGTTCAACAGTGTGAGGCCCAGCTGGCGTTCCAGTTGCAGGATGGCCTGGCTTAGGGGTGGCTGGGACATTTTGAGTCTGTCCGCTGCGCGGCTGAAGTTCAGTTCTTCGGCCACGGCGATGAAGTACCGGGCCTGCCTTACTTCCACCACTGGATCTAGTCGCCTTTCGTCTTCCAGCTATACCTGATTAGACCTTCACTCTATCAACGGTGTCAGGTGTACTTGGGGCATGACCCTTTCAAACACCTCCCTGCTTGCCGGGTACGCGGAGCTTGATTCCGCGGCCGTTTCGGACGCCCTGGACGCCCTGGAGCTCCAGCCGGGCCAGGCCGGTTTCCTGCCGGTCTGGGGCCACCCGAAAATTGTCGGTTTTGCTGTCACGGTCCAGCTTGAGCCGTACGTCCCCGGACCGTCCGGTGCGCACATCGGCTCTGCCGCGGTCGCCGCTGCGTCCGATGAGAACGTGATCGTGGTGAACAATGAGGGCCGGACCGATGTCTCCTGCTGGGGCGGGCTCCTGAGCCTGGGCGCGGCCCTGAACGGGGTCCGCGGTGTGGTGGCCGACGGCGCCTGCCGCGACGTGAACGAAGCCCGCGAGATGGGCTTCCCCGTTTTCGCCAAGGGACGGATCCCGGCCACCGCGCGCGGCCGGCTGCAGCAGAAATCCACCGGCGAACCCGTCCGGCTCGGCAACGTCACCGTCACCCCGGGGGATGTGGTGTTCGCTGACGAAACCGGCGTCGTCGTCGTGCCCCGCGCCCACGCCGAAGAAGTCCTGGAAAAGGCCCAGGCCGTGGCGGAACGGGAACGCGGCATCGCCGCGGACCTGCGCGCCGGCGTCGCACTCCATGAAGCCATGCGCGACGCGCGCCTGGCCGGAACCACCGAGGAACACTGATGACCACCACCACCTCCGACATCGCCGCCCGCCTGAAGGCGATCCCCACAGCCTCCATTTCCGACGCCATGGATTCCCTCGGCATCCACGGCACCCTGCACGGCCTGGCCCCGCTGACCTACGACTTCCGCATCGGCGGGCCCGCCTTCACCGTCCAGTACGAACCGGCCGGCTCCGAACGCGGCAGCGTCGGTGACTTCCTGGACGACGTCCCGCCCGGCGCCGTCGTGCTCATCGACAACCAGGCCCGCACCGACGTCACCGTCTGGGGCGGCATCATGACCGAAATCGCCGCAGCCCGCGGCATCGGCGGAACAGTCATCAACGGCGTCTGCCGCGACCTGAACGCGGCCCTGCGCCAGGACTACCCGCTGTTCAGCCGCGGCCGGTTCATGCGCACCGGCAAGGACCGCGTCCGGCTCGTCGCGATCAACACCCCGGTGACCATCAACGACGTCGAAATTTCCCCGCTGGACATCATCTGCGGAGACGCCGACGGCGCCCTCGCCGTCCCCGCAGCCCGCGCCGAAGAGATCGCCGGGATCGCCGAACGCATCGAAGATATCGAAGCCCGCATCATCGAGGCGGTGAAGGCCGGATCAACCCTGGTCCAGGCCCGCGCCGACCTCGGCTACCACGACCTGCAGACGAGGAAATCATGACCAACGCAGCCGGAGGACACTCCGCAGCCACCCTGTATGAAGCCGCCAAACTGCCGTGCGCCTGCGACCCCGGCCTGCGCGCAGCCTGGCTCGGAGCCAAAGTCGCCGGCCCGGCGTACACCGTCCGCGGCATCGGCGGGGACAACCTCGCCCTCCACAACGCCGTCCTCGCCGCACCCGCGGGCAGCGTCCTGGTCGTCGACCTCCAAGGTGCCGCCCACGGCCATTGGGGCGAAGTGCTCGCCGTCGCCGCGCAGCACCGCGGCATCGCCGGGCTCGTCGTCGACGGCGGTGTCCGCGACTCCGAAGAAATGGCAGCCATGAACTTCCCCGTTTTCGCCCGGCACGTCACCGTCGTCGGGACCGTCAAGGACTACCCCGGCGACCTGGGCTCTCCGGTCCGCGTTGGCGGCGTCGTGGTCCACACCGGCGACCTGGTCGTCGGCGACGCCGACGGCGTCGTCGTCCTGCCCCAGGACTCCGCCAACGCCATCATCAGCCGCGCCGACCAGCGCGTCGCCGACGAACACCGGATCATCGCCGACATCCGCGCCGGCAAAACCAGCCTCGAGCTCTACAACCTGCGCGCTGAAGGGAACTGGAGGGCATGAGCATCGCCGTGGAACGGATCATCAGCAGCAGCCGCCGGCCCAAAACCCTGGGCGCCGGCAAGCCCGGGGCCATTTCCCTGGCCATGGGCGAACCGGACTCCGGCACCCCTACAGCCATCGTCGAAGCAGCCGTGAACGCCTTAACCTCGGGCCGGACCCGCTACGCACCGATGGCCGGCTCGCCCGAGCTGCAGCACGCCATCGCGCAGCACACCTCCGCCAAGTACGCCCGCCCCACTTCCGCGGAGGAGATCGTGCTCACCCACGGCGGCAGCGCGGGACTCGCAGCGACCATGCTCGCCCTGATCAACCCCGGGGACAGGATCCTGATCCCGGAACCGACCTACTCCCTCTACGCCGACCACGCAGCCATGATCGGGGCCGAAGTCATCTGGGTCCCCAACCTCGCCGACGGCTCCCTGGACCTGGACACCCTCCATCAACAGGCGGCGGACGCCCGGATGATCGTCCTGTGCAACCCCGGAAACCCCACCGGCCGCGTCTACCCTGACACCGACCTGCACCGGCTCGAACAGCTCCTCCAGGACACCCCCAACCTGCTGCTCCTGGCCGACGAAGCCTACGCAGACATCACCTTCGACGGCGGTACCTTCACCTCGGCCCTGACGCTGGCCCGCGCCCGGGGCCAGGTCATCTGCTGCAGCACGTTCTCCAAAACCTACGCCATGACCGGCTGGCGCCTGGGCCACGTGGTCGCACCGGTGGAACTGGCCAACAGGATCAACACCATCCACCGCACCATCAACGGGCCACTGAGCACCTTCATCCAGGACGCCGCCCTGACCGCACTGGAAATCCCCGACGCAGACCTCCAGGCCGCCGCCTCCTACCAGCAACGGCGGGACATCGTCCTCGACCTCCTGTCCGGACTACCCGCGGTCGAAATGCTTCCGCCCCAAGGTGCCTTCTACGCCTTCCCCAAAATCAACTCATCCCTGACCTCTGACGAGATGGCGGCGCGTTTTGCCGAGGCCGGGGTCCTGGTCCGGTCCGGCAGCGAGTTCGGCCCCTCCGGCGAAGGCCACATCCGCATCTCCTTCGCCACCGACGTCGAAAGCCTGAAGGAAGGCCTCGCCCGCTTCGCCTCAACGCTGAAGGACCTGGTGTGAAGCGCCGGCCCAAAACAGGCCCTACGCACGAGCACCGATACTTTGGGCTGGACGGCCCGCCGGGCCTTGATCCGCGAAACACCATAATTTGAAGGAAGTAGCCTTGACCATCACCAACACGCTGACCAGGCGCTGGATGCCGCTGACTATCGACGGCACGGACGTGCGGCTTTCCTGTTTCAGCAGGGACGGCGCGGGTCTTCCCATCGTGTTCCTGCACGGCTTCGGTTCCACCAAGGAAGACTACGCTGACGCTGCGCTGCATCCGGCTTTCGCCGGCAGGCCGTTATTCGCTTACGACGCCCCGGGCTGCGGCGAGTCCGAGTGCTCCGAGCTGGACAGGATCTCCATCCCGTTCCTTGTTCGGACGGCATTGGCCGCATTGGCCGCGCAAGGCATCGACCGGTTCGACCTCGTGGGGCATTCAATGGGCGGACTGACCTCGCTCATGCTCGCTCACCAGGAACCCGAACGGGTGGCCAGCTTCACCGACATCGAAGGAAATGTCGCACCCGAAGACTGCTTCCTCAGCCGCCAGATCTTCCTTCACCCGCACGAGGACCCGGACCAGTTCCAGGAGGACTTCATTGCCCGGAACTGGGCCGCCCCCTTCTATTCGAGCCCGCTGTACGCCACAAGCGTCCGCTACAAAGTGCGGGCCGGAGCGGTCCGAGGCATCTTCGAATCCATGGTGGACCTGTCCGACAACGCAGACCTGATGAAGAAGTTCCTGGCCCTGCCGTTCCCACGGATGTTCATGTACGGCGAGCAGAACAAGACCCTCAGCTACCTTCCCCAGCTTGCAGCACATGGCGTGGAACTCGCCGAGATACCGAACAGCGGCCACTTCCCCATGTACTCCAACGCCCCGGAAATGTGGCTCAGGATCGCCGACTTCCAGGCACGGGCCAATGACTTCTCACCCGCCACGCAGACCGCCCGCGCCTGACCACTCCGTCGGCACCACAGCTCCGTCGGCACCATAGCGCCAGAGCAGCGGGCGCGGCGGTCCGTCTCAGCAATGATGGCTGCCTGACGCTCACGACTGTCCATCAAGGCGCGTATCCGATGAGCACAAGGCGGGCCCGGAGGCCGGCCTTGTACTTTGGCATCAGTGAATTGCCGACTGCCCGGACGGCGCGGGGTGGAATTCGTTGTCCTTCGACGAAACTTCGAGCCCAACCGTGACCACGCGCTCGAGGTGCCAGCCGACAGCTGGTACCACCTGCTCTGCGACGAAGGCTAGCCAGGCTCAGCCGGCTTTGTATTTGCGGGCTCGGCTCAAATCCATTTCGGGGCGGCCGGCACCTGTTCCAGTACCTGGTTGTCCCGGGCGGCGGTGACGCCGGTGGTCCCGCGGCCGGTGGCCCATTGGACGAGGGCGGGCAGGGGTCCGGTGATGGTTGTTTGGTTTGCGGCGTTGGTGTCGCCGAGCGCCGGGTCGGTGCCCGTGACTTTGACGAGCAGCCCGATGTCCGTGCCGCGGGCGTGCCAGGCGCCGGTTACGTCCTTGAGCAGGCGTTCCAGGACGGGGGCCGGGATATCGCTGAAAGTGGCGCCGTTGTCGAGGTCGATGGCGTGGATCCAGACTTCGCGGGTGCGCATCCAGACTGTTTCCTCCGCCGGGACGGTGCGGCCCTGGGCTGTTTTGACTTTGTGGTGCCAGGCGTCGGCGGGGAGGTCGCGCCATTCGACGTTGAGGTGCACGGCGGAGTGGTCGAAGAGGTGCCGGAGCGCGATCGGGGAGAGGGTGGCGCCGAAGTTGATTTCCTGGTTGCGGGCTTCGGGGGAGGAGTACATGGGTGTTTCGATACCGGTGGCCGCCCATTCGATCAGCCGGGCGATCGCGCGGGCGTTGTAGCCGACATGGGCGGTGATGTGGCGGCGGGTCCAGCCCGGCAGCAGCGAGGGCCCGTCCAGGTCCGCGTCGGTGAGTTCGTTGAGTTTGCGGGCGAAGAACGCGGTGCCCCGGCGCGCCTGCAGCAGGGACTGCAGGAGCGCCGGGTCGGTGGTCTGGTCGGTGCGGGCGGCCATCAGGCTTCCTTGACCACACGGTTGTTCAGGGTGCCGAGTCCGTCGATGGTGGTGACCAGGACCTGGCCGTCCTGCAGGTACCGCTTGGGGTCCTGCGCGTGGCCCACCCCGCCCGGGGTGCCGGTCGCGATCACATCCCCCGGGTTCAG